>DAIDGU010000001.1 GCA_027459785.1 Ktedonobacteria bacterium
TCGGCATGTTCGCACTATTTACTGACCACGGCATAACCCACGAAAGGCAGCGGGCGATTGAAATCGCGCCTAAGCGCCTAGCGGCGACGAAGTCCACCGACGTGGACTGGGATCCCAACCCGCGACGGCGGACTTCGTGGCGGCACGCCCTTAGGCGCGGTTTCAACCGCCCGCCGTTCCCCGTCCCCTGACACATCCACACCGCCCGCCGTCCCCGCCCGCGTCCCCCGCCGTGGCCCTTGCCTCCACCGCTTAGGATTGGCCCGCGACCTCGTCTTCAGCCGGCTCTTTCGGCTTGCGCGTGCGTTTGGGCTTGGTCGGCGTCTCGCTGTTGATCTCCTCGGCCTCGGCTTTGGTGCGGGCGCGGGAAAGGGTGCGCTGTTTATCCACCGCGCCGACACTGGGCGCGTCGCTGGCCGCCGCTGGCACGGCCTCGCCCGCCACGGCGGGTGCCTGGTTATATAGCGCGGCATGTTTGAGGTCGGTGATCGCCGTCTGCAAGCGCACGAAACCCTCGAAGAGGTTGCCATACGCGCTGAAATAGGTATGCACGTCACCATCGCTCAGCGACTTGTCGCAGAGGTAATAGAGATGGTCGCTCGTCTGCATCAGCCGCCAAGCGCGCAGATATTCTGGTATGGCGGTTTGCAGCATCTGCCCTTCCATGTGGCGCAGTTCCTCGAAGCAGAACTGCTGCATCTCGTTGCGCAGCCACGCGCTGGTGTCGCGCTCCATGTCGGCCCAGGAGATCGTGGCGAAGGGGCCAACGTTGATCGCGCCGCGCGGCTGAAGCGTCTTGATCGCCGCGCTGGGCGTGGTGAAGGCCAGTTGCGGGAATTTCAGGATCTGCTCCGGCAGGTGGCGCACGAAGTCAAAGATGCCCGTTTCCGCCCAGATGTGTTCGCCCAGCGCCTCGTAATCCATCATCAGGTTGATGATCTCATCGGTGTCGCCGGCCATCCAGCCCGCGAAGGTCTCGGCGGAAAGGGGATAATGTTCCCAGGCGCGATTCGGGAAGCGGTAGCCGATGTCGTCGCTATAGCGGTAGTTGCGCAACAGCACGGGCAGCCCTGTGGTGCTTTGGTACAGGAAGTCTGGCGAGCGCCATTTGTCTAAGATCCAGTCGATGCCCTCGGTCATGATGCCGGCGAAGCCCATTTCTTGCACGGTGCGGGCGATGTCATTATTATACAAGCACTCGGTATTGCGAAAGACCGTCGGACGCTGGCCGAAATGCCGCTGGATCGCCTCCACGTGCAGCTGCACCTGGCGCTTGAATTCGGCGCGCTGGTCGTCCCACAGGCTCGACAGCGAGTGATAGTACGTCTCGGCGGTGAACTCGACCATACCGGTGTCGCCCAGGCGCTTGAAGATGTCGAGCAGGTCCGGCGTGAAGCGTTGCGCTTGATCCAGGAACGTTCCTGACAGGCCGAAAGCTATCTTGAACGGCTTCTCGTCGTTCTTGCGCGCCTCCACCAGTTCCAACAACAGGCGGGTGGCGGGATAGTAGCACTTGTCGGCGACCTTGTGAAAGACGGTCGCGTTCAGTTCCTCATCGAAAAGATCCTGGTGGATGCTTTCCGGCGTGCGCGGTGTGTTCGGGCGTAAGGCATAGGGGCGCAACCGTTCCGGCTGGTGCGCGAAAAAGAACATGTTGACGAGTGTCATGGGGTGTACTCCGCTCCGTGGTGGCATCGGCGGCACGCCAGGGCGGCGCGCGCAATACCATCATTATAGCACGGCGCGCTGTTGTCTATTCAGCAGCATTCTTTAGCGTTCTTTATCCGCCGAAAGGATGTACCTTGCCGGTGAACGTCAGGTAGACGAGCACAATTGTGCCGATGATGTTGAGCAGCGCCAGGCCCAGTGCGATGTTCGCGCGCCCCGCGCCGCGCAGCGTGCCACCGGAGCGCGCCACATGGCCGCGCGCCGTCAGCGCCAGCGGGATGACGACGAAGAGCGCGGAAAGCTGGCCCAGGAACGGCACGAGCAGCGCCAGGATGCTCAGCCACAGCGCCACGCGCGCCAGGAAGGCGACGCGCCGGCGCGGCAGGATCGGGCGCGGCATCAGCATCGGCTCCGGGCGGGAGGGCATCGGCAGCGTCGCGTTATGGCGCTTGGGCGGCGCGATGATCTGCGTCGGCACGTCCGCCGGCGCGACGGCGGCCATCAGCACGGCCTGGGCAGTTTGCGGGGGGGCTTGCTTCAGGGCCGCGCCGCAGTCGCCGCAATACTCCGCGTTGGCCCCGTTGAGCGCATGGCACGCTGCGCAGAGCGCCGTCGGCCCCAGCGCACGATAGGCATCTTCCAGCGCCCGCTGCATCGCCGTCGCGGAGGAAAAGCGCCGCTCTGGTTCGAGCGCCAGCGCCTGCATCACCACCGCATCCGTCGTCGGCGAGATCCACGGGCAGTGGTCGCGCGTGGCGGGCATGTCGCTGTGGCCCTGCTGCACTTCGATCAGGCGCTTGATCGCGTCCCACGGCTGCCGGCCCGTCAGCGTATAATACGTCGTCGCGCCCAGGGCATACACATCCGTGCGTTCGGTGGTAATGCCGCCCTCCTGGCACTGCTCCGGCGGGGCATAGCCGGGGGTGTAGGCTTGCGCCGCCAGCAAGGTATGCGTCGCCGGATCGAGCTTGGCCAGGCCGAGATCCAGTAAGATCGGTTGGCCTGATTGCTCAACCTTGATATTCGCCGGCTTGATGTCGCGGTGCAACACCTTTTGGTCATGCAATTCCTGTGTCGCCGCGCAGATCAGCGCCATCAGCATCAGCGCCATGTGTTCGGGCAGGGGCCGCTGAAATTGCTTGAAGTGGGCGATCTGCATCTCTTCCACGTTGTCGCCGGCGATGTAGGCCATCACCAGATAAAAGCGGCCCTTTTCGGCGAAGGAGTCGTAGCCGCGCACCACGCCCTTCAGCGAGTGCGAGATCAGGACACGCGCTTCGACGGCGAACTGTTCTTCGGTCTGCGGATCAGCGTAATCGGCCTCTTTGACGGCCACCTGACGGTGATCTTGAAGGTCGGTCGCCAGGTAGACTTTGCCAAAGCCCCCTTTGCTGAGGGTATACTCTATACGATAGCGCCCGCGCAGCACGGTGCCGGATGGTAACCCGATCTCTTGCGTTTGCATCATCAAATCGTTCCGTCCTTCTGGCCGAACTGGTCGCGCTACGAAAGCGTGCCTATGTGTGCTTAGTATACACAACGCGCGGGGGGGCTGGCAAGTCATTTTTTTGTGATCTGAGGCATTATTTGATGCTCATCCGTCTCTTACCCTGGCAAGCCGCCCTGCGTGAGCCGCATGCCGACGCGCTCAGCTTGCGCCGGAGCGGTTATATCGCCGAGGCCGATCTCATAGATACAACGCTGGCGCGAGCGTTTTTCGCGCTTTCTGGTGAGATCACCGAAGATTGGGGCTGGGTACGCGCCTTGCGGGTACTCCTCGATACCAGCACACCGACTGCGCTGGATGCCATCGCCGACCCGACCTGCACCGTCGCGTGCGTGCGGCTGACCGCCGCGCTGGCCCTGCCAGCGTTGACGACACTGCTTGCGCCGGAGCAATTGCGCGAAGTCATCAATGCCGCTATCGCCAGCGGCGCACCGACCTATAATGCGGGCGATCCGCGCGGTTGCGGCATCATCTATTGGGCGACGGCGCTCACCATTGTGGATGCCCCTGCCACCCGTGGCTTTGCTGGTCAGGCCCGCGCCCTCCGTCCGCTACGCCAGGCTGTGGACGACGCGCTCCCACCTTTCGGATCCGATCCGCAAGCGGTGGATGATTTCGCGTGGCGCATGCGCCATGCCTTGGACGCCGCGCTGGAAGCGGTCGGCTGATGGGGGCCGAGGGGAAACGCGAGGGGGGACGCGGGGCGCGATGGGGGGACGGGAGGCGCGCTGCATCGCGCCCATACATCGTAGGGCGGACAGGACTGTTCGCTGTCACCAACCGAGACGAGGGAAAGACTATGCCAACAGCTTTGGGCCGTGGGGTCGTGTGGGATCTTGACGGCGTCATCTTGGATAGCGGGGACCAACATTTCCAGGCGTGGCGACAGCTTGCGCAGGAAACGGGCGTGAGCTTCTCCGAGGCGGATTTCCGCGCCACTTTCGGCATGCGCAACGCTGATATCATCCCGCGCTTTTGGCACGTGCGCGCTCCCCAGGAGGTGCAGCGCCTCGCCGACCACAAGGAGGCGCTTTACCGCGATCTTTTGCGCGCGGACGCACGGGCGCTGCCTGGCGCGCTGGAACTGCTGCATGCGCTGCACGACGCCGGCTGGCAACAAGCCCTGGGGTCGTCCGCGCCGCTGGCAAACATCCACCTGATCATGGATCTGCTGCACTTGCAGCCGGTGCTGGAGGCCGTCGTTTCCGGCGAGGAAGCGCCAGAAGGCAAGCCCGCGCCGGATATCTTCCTGGCGGCGGCGCGGGCTCTGGGCCTGGCCCCCGTCAACTGCGTGGTCATCGAAGACGCCGTGGCCGGCGTGCAGGCGGCGCGAGCGGCGGGCATGCGCTGCATCGCCGTCACCAACGGTCGTCCCAACCGCGAATTAGAGATCGCCGATCTCGTCGTTCCCGCGCTGACCCAGGTGACGGTGGCGCAGATCGCGGAATTGGTGGGGTGACAAAAGACACTTCCCAGCGAACGCGAGGGTTTGTGCGGTAAAGAAACTGTAAGCCCTCGCCGCATACCCCTGGTTTTGTCTTGCGCTATGACCTTCGCTGAAATTATGCTGAAGACAGAACAGTGATGGAAGCGAAATTGCTTGCATCAACGCGCGATATCATTCCTGAAGAGCTATGGAGATTGCCACAATGCGCACGAAAATCGCGATCATCAGCGCCGTGTTGGCGCTGGGCCTGGCCGGTTGCGCCAGCGTCACATCCAACGCCGCCGTACATACGAAAAACGAAACCGTTTCCACCACGGCCTCTGTCGGCGCGCCGACGGGCAGCAGTGCCGCGACCCTCGAACAATCGGTCATCAGCGCCATCCAAAAGGTACAGCCCGCCGTCGTGGAGGTTTCCGTCACGACGCCCACCGGCTCCGATCTGGGCAGCGGCTCGATCATTACCAGCGATGGTTACATCCTGACCAACGACCATGTGGTGCAGAACGGCACGTCCTTCCAGGTGACGACCTCTGCCGGCAATTACAGCGCGCAGGTGGCCGGCACCGATCCGGCGGATGACCTGGCCATCCTGAAGATCAACGCTTCCAAGGCACTGCCGACGATCACCTTCGCGGATTCCTCGAAGGCGCAGGTGGGCCAGTTCGTCATCGCCGTCGGCAACCCGCTGGGCGTCGGCCAGAGCGCCACGCTCGGCATCATCAGCGCACTCAATCGCTCGGTCAGCGAAGGTCCCAACGGGCCGGCCAGCACGATCCCGAACGCGATCCAGACCAGCGCCCCGATCAATCCGGGCAATAGCGGCGGCGCGCTGATCGACCTTTCCGGCGACCTCGTAGGCATTCCCACGCTGGGCGCGCTGGATCCCCAATTCGGCAACACGCCCGCCGCTGGCATCGGCTTCGCCATCCCAGCCAATCAGGCGAAAAATATCGCCAATCAGATCATCAAGTCGGGCAAGGTCACGAACACGGGCCGCGCCTTCCTGGGCGTGAGCATCGCCGATGTGACGCCGACCGTCGCCCAACAATACGGCCTGCCCATCAACCACGGCGCGATCATCGAACAACTCGCGTCGAATGGCCCTGCCCAGGCCGCCGGTTTGCAGGTCAACGATATCATCTATCAGGTTGACAGCACGCCGATCGATAGCTCTGCTACCCTGGGTGCCTATCTCGCCACCAAAGCCCCCGGCGATCAGGTGACGGTGTATGTCAACCGCAACGGGAGCAACGTCCAAGTCAAAGTGACTCTCGGCACGCTGCCCTCCGGCAGCTAGCCGGCGCGGACCCATCCCGTCGCTCCACGGGAACCCTGCCCCCGGCCCCTCCCCATCGGAGATGGAGAAGGGTGATCAGAGGGTGATCGTTGCAGCGTGGGACAGACAGGAATGAGGGCGTTTCCAAACCTGGAAACGCGGGCTGAAATAGGGTAGGATGGTCCAGAGTGGACGACTCGTCCTCGTCCGCCAGGAGCCATCCATGACACCGTTACTGGGTACCGAAGCGGTGCCGGTCCCG
>DAIDGU010000002.1 GCA_027459785.1 Ktedonobacteria bacterium
GTTTCAACCGCCCGCTCGCCTTGTCACGATCACGCGAACAACCGCCCGCTCGCCTTGTCACGATCACGCGAACAACCGCCCGCTCGCCTTGTCACGATCACGCCAACAACCGCCCGCTCGCCTTGCCACGATCACGCCAACAACCACCCGCGTCCTCCGGCGCGGTTTCAACCGCCCGCTCGCCTTGCCACGATCATGCCAACAACCGTCGGTTGTCCAAGGTGTATCACCCAACTGGCTTAGCTGCGCCCATCAGTGGCGCGCAGCAATTGGCGCACGGACTGGGTGGCCACGCCCGCGTCCATCCCCAGGTAAATGCCCCCCATCTTTTTGCGCAAGGCTCCGTCGCGTTCCAACACATCACCGACTAGGCAGAAATTCGGGCGGGGCGCATCGAACTTGGCGATCTCGTTGTGCATTTTCCCGATCAGGCTGGCGCGGGCCGCTGTCGTGACGGTGAGGCCGATGACGCGCGGGCGCTGCTTGCGGGCGCTGGCGACGATACCCATACCCGTTGTCGCGCCCAGACCGAAGTAGACGACGCGCAGACCCATGCGCCGCCAGAAGAGCGCGAGCATCAGCGCGTTCAGTTCATGGACCTCATCGGGGCCGGAGGCGACGAAGGTAAGCGGCGCATTCGCATTTTCCGGGAGTACATCGAACAGGCGGAAGAGGCGGGCCTTAAGCACGTTCATCCCGAAGACACCTTCCGGCAACAAGTCGTCTTTGCGCGTCCACACCTCTTGAATGCGCGCCAGCGTGGGCGCGACAAGCGTGAGGCACGCCGTTTCCACCGAGCGGCTCATGAAAGCATCATCCAGGATGCGCGCGGCGGCGCTGGCGTCGAGCAGCGAAAAGGATTGCAGCAGCGGCTGCACCAGCGTGCGCAGGTCGCGCGAAGGCATCGCGCCGACCCAGGTCTGGCTGATCGCCTGGCCACCGGGGAGCGGTTGCGACTGTGGCTGCGTAGCATCCGGTATATAGCGCGATGCGCCCAGGCGCGAGATCGGCTCCGAGCCGCGCCCGATCGGTCGGCTGGGTGGATTCAGCGATGGATCAAGGTTCCGTGAAAGCGGCTGACCGGTCATGCCCGCAGGTATGGGGCGACTCGGTGGATTCAGCGACGGATCGATAGGCCGCGTATATGGCACGCTAGGTGGATTCAGCGACGGATCGCCCTGACGGAGCGCCGCCGTGCCGAGCGGGCGCGAGGGGGTGCGCGGTGTGCTGGGCAATGGCGGCGGCGTCCCGCCGGCAGCGACGATTGCTTCGCGCAGGCGGTGCGCGGCGGCTATGGGATCCACACCAGCGACGATCTGATCGCGCAGCCAACTCAGCACGATCAAGTCGCGCTCCGAATAGCGCAGCCCCGTCGCGGCTTCAGCGGCGGCATCATGTACGATAATGCCCAGATTTTGTTCCCAATTCCATAGCGTGACGGCGCGCACTCCGATGAGATCGGCGATGGTCGTCATGTCATAGCGTGGCGTGGTCGAATAGCGTTTCAGATCCGGTGGGTCGGGCGGCGATGTGCGCCCCAGTCCCCCCGTGCGGCGCCCCCAATTGGTGTTGGGCATGGTGCCGCCACTGCGCGCTGGCGGGACTGGTGGTACGCTGTTTGCCTGCGGTGGCAGGGCATCTGGGCTGTCTTCGGGTAGTTGAGGATTCATGTGCCACCTCTTTCCGTTCCTGTGCCAGGGATGCTCCTAGCATATGAAATGCGCCTACTTGCGCAGAAAAGTCATCCTGCTCAGTCGTGGGTAATGATGAAATAGAGTATACCATATCCGCCTGGCCGCCCGTCTAGTATGCCCCGAAAGTCCTGTGTAGGTTGACATTCATGCGACCATAGCATATACTTCGTTATGTACGTAGGGGCAATTAGCTCAGTTGGTCAGAGCGCCACGTTGACATCGTGGAGGTCAGCCGTTCGAGCCGGCTATTGCCCACCCAACCGCCACCGCCTTTGGATGGCGGTTTTTTTGTAGGCTGCTATTTCGACCACACATCGGCGATAGTTTTCCCCTGCGCGGCGTGGCCCGTGTAAGCGACACCCGTGAGCGCCTCAATCGTGCGCAATAGATCATAATGGTTGACGGTCTCGGCATAGCGCCCGCCGTGGAGGTGCGCGCCGGTAAAGATCAGTGGCACCTGGTTGGAGGCCGAACCGTCATCTTCGTCCCAGGCGAGGATGAGCAGGCTGTTATGCGTTGCCGCCCAGGTGGCATAGCTGCCGAGATTCTGTTGCAGCCAGCTATCCGCCGCCGCGACCGAACCGGAATGCATGTCGTTATTCTGGTTGGGGATGACATAGGCTACCGTCGGCAACTGCGTGTAGTCGCTGGGGAAGCTGCTGAACGGTTGATTCACGCTGGCCGGCACATTGGTGAAGTCCGACCACGGATTATGCTTGCGGGCGTAATCGGCGGAAAAGATATTGCCGCCGGAGGTGCAGCCGGTAAAGCCCGCGCTGGGCAAGCTCTCCGAATAGCCGGTGAAGCTCTGGTGGTTCGCCAGCAACTCGCTCGCCAGATTCACAGCGCCATACGACTGCGGGCAGTCATCGCTGCTCAGGCCGAAGGTCGATCCGGCGAATAGCGCCAGGTAGTTTGGTTCGCTGGGGTGCGCCACGCTGAACGCCGCCGTGAAGTTCGCCCCCTGCTGGGCCAGCGAGTTGATATACGGCGCATCCGTGGAGCCGATGATGTCGCCATAGCTGTGATTTTCCTCGATCACGACGACGATGTGGTCGAAGTGCGGCAACGGATGCGCCGGCCCGCCCGCGACGGTGGTCGTCGGCCCGATGACGCCGCCGGCACCACACCCCGTCATCAGCAGCGCCGCCAGCCCGATCAGCGCCAGCAGCCCTTTATGCCATTTCTGCTTCATCATCTGCCTGTCCTTCTTATCCTTCGCGCGGTGCGTCTCGTCTTTTACCGTGACTCTGCGTGGCAAGTTCCGTGCCTTCCGTGTTCCCGACGCCCAGTTCTGCTAGGGCGTAATGCCGACATGTAAGAATGCCACCAGCGCGACCAGCAGTGGCGTGATGACCAGCCCTGGCAGGAAATTACCAGGCTTGAGATCGGCGATCTTCAGCAAGCGCAAGCCGACGCCGATGAGCAAGAAGCCGCCCGTCGCCACCAGATCGGGCAGGATGTGGGGGTTCGCTGCCAGCAGCGGCGCGATGGCTCCCGCGCCCAGGCTCAGCCCGCCCTGCACCACCAGGATCGTGCCGATGGAAAGCAGCACGCCCCAGCCGAGCGTCGCCGCCAGTGCCAGGCCCGCGAAGCCATCTAAGATCGACTTGATGACGAGATCGTGCGTGTCGCCAGTCAGCCCGTTGGCGATGGACCCCAAGATGGTCAGTGGGCCGACGCAAAAGAGCAGGCTGGCCGTGACCAGCCCCGCGCCCACCGTCGCTGGCGTGCCATCCGGCTGCCGTGCCTGCAACCGCTGCTGCGCCCACGCGCCGAATTGTTCGAGCCGTCGCTCGATCTGGATGCCCTCGCCGAGCAGCCCTCCGATGAGCAGGCCGAAGAGGACGACGAGCGTGTTGCCGGTCGTATCGTCAAGGATGTTTTGCAAGCCTGTGACCACCGTAAAGAGGCCCAAACCAATAAAAAGGATGCGGGTGAAACGTTCCGGCAGGCGGTCGCCGACCAGCGTGCCAATGAGGCCGCCGACGAGCACCGTCAGCATGTTCAGCAACGTGCCATCGACTGAATAAAATAGTGTCATGAAGCCTACCTTTTGCGCGCGTAGTGGTATAGTACAGCAAGATCTGCAAAAGAGGCAATGCGATGAGTCACGATCCCGCGCGCCCCCTACTGGTGCGCGCCCCCGCGAAGATCAACTTGACGCTGGATGTGCTGGGTAAGCGCGCCGACGGCTACCACGAATTGGCGTCGGTGATGCAGACCATCGGCCTGCACGACACGCTCCTGCTGCATCCCGCGCCAGCGGGGGCGCTCACGCTCGTCTGCGATCTGGCGGAGCTGAACGGCGGCGATAACCTGGCGCTGCGGGCAGCGCGGCTCATCGTGGAACACGCGGGCGTCCCGCGCGGCGTGCACATCGAACTCCACAAAGCGATCCCGCTGCAAGGCGGGCTGGGCGGTGGCAGCAGTGACGGCGCGGCGGTCCTGCGGGCGCTGGATCGCTGGTGGGATCTGCGCCTGGGAACGGCGACATTGCTGGACCTGGCGGGGCGCTTGGGATCGGACGTGCCGTTCTTCATCCTGGGTGGCACGGCGCGTATCGGCGGGCGCGGCGAGGTCGTCGCGCCCCTGCCGGACCTCATTCCCCTCTGGCTGGTGGTGGCCAAGCCGCCGGTGAGCATTCCCACGCCCGCCGTCTTTCGCGCGCTCACGCCCGCCGGTTACACAGATAGCGTGGCGACGGACGACCTGGCCGTCCACATCGCCGCCGGCACGCCGCCCACGCTATCTGATGCTGCGTTACGCAACGCGCTGGAAGCCGGCGTGCTGTGCGACTATCCCGCCGTCGCCGCCACGCGCGATCTGTTGCTGCGCGCGGGCGCGCCTTGCGTGCGCATGAGCGGCAGCGGTCCCACGCTCTATGCCCCCTTCACCGATCTCGCCACCGCCGCCGAGGTTCACCACGCGGCCCTGGCGCTGTGCGCGCAGGTGTGGCTGACGCACACGGTCGGCCCTGCGACGCATACCCCTTGCGGATGATGACGGTGGTGTGGACACAAGGTGACGGACCGACCTGACCGCCCCATGATCCCTCATGCTCGTTGTACGAGCGCGATCAATCGCGCCCGCCTCGCCCCCTCACCATCCGGTCTGTCGGGGCATACCTAATATGTGGTCGCCCTGCGATGGTGCCACCCTCGCCATCGGGTATGCTGATGTGGCATACTACGGATGGTGTGCGATTGGCATACGAGCATCTTTAGCACCAGTGAGGCCGAGGAGTATGAGCGATGGACGAGCGTGAGGTTCGTGAACAGAAGCTGGCGGAATTGCGCGAGGCGGGGACGAATCCCTATCCGCCGCGCCTGGACACGCCGCGCACGCATACGATTGCGGAGGCGCTGGCGCAGTTCGACGGGCTGGCGGCTGCTAAAACGAGCATCACGCTCACCGGACGCATCGTGCTGAGCCGCGATAAGAAAGTCATCTTCATGAATATCGAGGATGGCACGGGGCGCATCCAGCTCTACTTCCGGCCCGATGACTTCGGCGAGGCGTTTGCCGAGGTGCGCAAGCTGGATCGCGGCGATATCATCGCGGCGACGGGCTTCCTCTTTGTCACGCGCACCGGCGAGCGCAGTTTGCACGCGCAGGGCTATCAATTGCTGGCGAAGTCGCTGCGGGGGCTGCCGGAAAAGCATGCCGGCTTGCAAGACGTGGAGTTGCGCTCGCGCAAGCGGTATCTCGATCTCATCGCCAACCGCGACGCGGAGCTGCCGGTCTTCGTGGCGCGCGCGCGGACCATCAGCGCGCTACGGCGCTATCTGGACGACCACGGCTACCTGGAAGTGGAGTCGCCGATCTTGCAGCCGCTCTTTGGCGGCGCGACGGCCAAGCCTTTCGTGACGCACCACAACGCGCTGGACCAGGACATGTATCTGCGCATCGCGCCGGAACTGTACCTGAAGCGGTTGCTGGTGGGCGGCATCGAGCGCGTCTATGAGGTCGCGCGCAATTTCCGCAACGAGGGCGTGGACAAGTTCCACAATCCCGAATTCACGATGCTGGAATTTTACGAGGCGTATGCCGATTACACGACGATGATGCAGCGCACGGAGGAGATGACTGTGGCGGCGGCGCAGGCGGTGCTGGACGGCACGACATTCACCTGGCAGGGCCAGCAGATCGACCTCGCCCCGCCCTGGCGGCGCTTGACGCTGCACGACGCCATCGCGGAGTATACCGGCATCGACTACGACCAGTACCCTGATAAGGAGAGCCTGAGCGCGGTCATGCGCGAACACGGCATCCCATTCGATCCACATCGCGGCTGGGGCCGGCTGATCGACGAGCTGAAGGATGCCATGTTTCGCAGCGCCGATCCCACGCTGTTGCAGCCGATCATCCTTTATGACTACCCACTGGACCTTTCGCCGCTGGCGAAGCAAAAGCCGGGCGTGCCGGGCGTGGTGGAACGCTTTCAGGTCCACCTGGCGGGGATGCAGTTGGCGACGGCGTTCAGTGAACTGAACGATCCGCAGGACCAGCGCGCCCGCTTCGAAGATCAACTGCGCCAGCGCGCCCAGGGCGATGACGAAGCGCAGGTGTTGGACGAAGATTACATCGAGGCGCTGGAAGTGGGTATGCCGCCCGCGGGCGGCGTGGGCATCGGCATCGACCGCCTGGTGATGGCTCTCACCGACCGCGATCACATCCGCGAGGTGATCCTTTTCCCCACGCTGCGCCACGCCGATCCTTCCTAATGGATGAGTGGATGACTGCGCAAGCCGGATATTCCTGACTTTATCCTTTGCGGGTCATCACGCTATCACCGAGGGGGGTGACAGACATTCCTGTCTGTCCTCCGAGGGGGAGCGGGAATATTCTTTGGGGTGAATGCGCCTAAACGGCTTAGCCGCCCTGGGCGACGACGCGCCGCGTCGCTTGCGCCGCCAGCCAGCGCGCCAGCAGCACGAAAACGGCCACCCAGGCGAGTTGCCGCGCCAGTTCCAGGAGCAGATCACCCCCTGTGACCTTACCCAGCAGGATCTGCGCCGGCAGGTTCAGCATGTCCGCGAAGGGCAACCACACGATGACCTGATAGAGCGCGGGCGGCATGAAGGGTAGCGGGATATAGGAGCCGGCGCAGAACTGCGCCACGATCTCGCCCATCAGCACGAAGGCGCGTGCTTCCACCAGCCAGAAGCCCAGGATGTTCGTGAGGAAGCGGAAGGTGATGCCCAGCGCCGCCGCGCCGCTCAGCGCCACGGCGAAACCCAGCCACGCCGCGCCACCGGCAGGCAGGCCGATCCCGAAGAGCAGCATGCCCAGCAGGTAGGTCGGTACGCCGCGCAACACGATGTAATAACACGACCGCCCCACCTCTTTGCTGAACCAATAGCCGAAGAAATCGCAGGGCTTGCAGAGATCCGTCACCACTTCGCCCGAACGGATCGTCAGCAGCAGATCCTTCCAGCCGAAGGTCAGCACGACCATGATCATCGCCTGCAACAGCCACACATAGCGCAGCGCGTCGCGCAGATCGTAGCCCGCCACGTGGGGCCGCGCCTGAAAGAGCGCAGTCAGCACCGCGCTGAAGATCGCGCCGAAAAAGACGTTCGCCAGCAGCCCCGCGATGTTGGCCCAGCGATAGATCAGTTGCCGGCGAAAGGCCGTCTGGGCCGCCGCCACATAAAAGCGCAGCATGGCTTTCCCCCGCGCAACACAAGCACCCGCTATCCACAGCCCAGAGGGGGGAGAGCGGGTCACACCAACTCCGGCCCAGGCCGGCGAGATCGCACTGATGCGGGTTCAAGTATAGCACATGGCGCGGCAGCTTCCCGCCAACTTGCCGGAAAAATACGACGCAAACGAGCCGTGGCATAACTATATCATTCTGTGATATAATTAGCGGGTGACATAGAGTGACATATATTTGGGGAGGATCAGGCGATGTCTGTTGTAGAGCGCGCCGCCAATGTACCATCTGACGCGGGGGCGCCGGGTGTCGTGCCGCCACGCGCGTCCGGCGCCCGCCAGCATGCGCCGGAACTCGGCGATTTCACGACGGATCGGCGGTTGCTCTTCATCACGGGCCTGGCGCTGGTGGTCGGCGTGCTGTGCGCGCTCATCGCGGTCGCGCTGATGGCGCTGATCGGCCTGATCACGAATGCGGTCTATTATCACCGCTTTTCTACGCTGCTGGTTTCGCCCGCCGCGAACACGTTGGGCTGGTGGGCCGTGCCGATCCCTGTCATCGGTGGCCTGGTGATCGGCGTGATGGCGCGCTTCGGCTCGGAGCGCATCCGCGGCCACGGTATCCCAGAGGCGATGGAGACGATCCTGGTCGGCGGCAGCAAGATCGAGCCGAAACTGGCGATCCTCAAGCCGATCTCGTCGGCGATCTCCATCGGCACCGGCGGTCCCTTCGGCGCGGAAGGGCCGATCATCCTGACGGGCGGCGCGTTCGGCTCGCTGGTCGGCCAGTTCTTTCACCTGACGGCGGCGGAACGTAAGACGCTGTTGGTGGCGGGCGCGGCGGCAGGCATGGCGGCGACCTTCAACACGCCCGTCGCGGCGGTCTTGCTGGCCGTCGAATTGCTGCTCTTCGAGTGGAAGCCACGCAGCCTGATTCCCGTCGCGCTGGCGAGCGCGGTGGCGACGCTGCTGCGGCGTTTCCTGATCAGCCCGCAGCCGATGTTCCCCGTTGGCGCGCACCTCAGCTTGCCGCCGATTGGGCTGCTCTTCGCCGCGCTGGCGGGCATCCTGGCCGGCGTGCTGGCCTGGCTGCTGACGCTGGGCGTCTATGGCGCGGAGGACGCTTTTCGCAAGCTGCCGATTCACTGGATGTGGTGGCCGGCGTTGGGGGGCATCGTCGTCGGCATCGGCGGCGTCTTCTTTCCCCGCGCGCTGGGCGTGGGCTACGACACCATCGGCGCGGAACTGGCTGGCAACCTGCCGTTGCAGATCCTCATCGGCGTGATCATCATGAAAACGCTGATCTGGTGCATCGCGCTGGGGTCCGGCACCTCCGGTGGCATCCTCGCGCCGCTCCTGCTGATCGGCGGGGCGCTGGGCGGCATCGAGGGCGCGCTCTTCCCTGGCCATTCAGTCAGTGCGTGGGCGCTCATCGGCATGGCTGCCGCGCTGGCCGGCGTGATGCGCTCACCCTTGACGGCGGTGATCTTCGCCTTCGAGCTGACCAGCGCGATGAACTTGCTCTTGTCGCTGCTGGTCGCGTGCATCCTGGCCCAGGCCGTCTCCGTCCTGCTGCTCAAGCGGTCGATCCTCACGGAAAAGATCGCACGGCGCGGGCTGCATGTCACGCGCGAATATGCCGTCGATCCGCTGGAAGCGTTGCTGGTGGGCGAGATGATGCAGACGACCGTGACGAGCGTGACGCCGGATCTGCCGCTGGGCGCGTTGCGGGCGCAGATCGAGGCCCATCCTGCTGCCTGGGCGCAACGCCTTTTCCCTGTGCTTGACGCAGAGGCGCACCTGGTTGGCGTGATCACGCGCGCCGATCTCGCCACTGCCGCGACGGATGACGCCCGCACCGTCGCCGACGTGTTGCACCCGGAAATCATCGTCGCTTATCCCGACGAGACATTGCGCATGGTCGCCGTGCGGATGATCACACAGAGCATCTGGCGGCTGCCGGTGGTAGATCGCGCCGATCCCACCCACCTCGTCGGCCTCGTCACCCAGCGCGATCTGCTGCGCGCCCGCGAACGGTTGCTGAACGAGGAGCGCCACCGCGAACGTGTGTTGCATCTGCGCCCGGTGGTGCCGCACCCTCAGCCGTGACAGACAGGAATGAGGGCGTTTCCAAACCTGGAAACGCGGGCTGAAATAGGGTAGGATGGTCCAGAGTGGACGACTCGTCCTCGTCCGCCAGGAGCC
Source organism: Ktedonobacteria bacterium (assembly GCA_027459785.1). Taxonomy (GTDB): domain Bacteria; phylum Chloroflexota; class Ktedonobacteria; order Ktedonobacterales; family JACDGC01; genus JAJPKG01. The sequence continues at coordinate 9,561 of DAIDGU010000002.1, forward strand.
ATCCATGACACCGTTACTGGGTACCGAAGCGGTGCCGGTCCCG
>DAIDGU010000003.1 GCA_027459785.1 Ktedonobacteria bacterium
CTGCGGATGGAGAGGGGAGAGCAGACAGTGTACGGTGAGCGCGTAGATTATGGCTGATCGCCTTGAACTCGCCGCTTACGTTTGATGGTTGTCACCCCCTCTCCATCAGCGATGGGGAGGGGGCCGGGGGGTGGGGCCGGCAGCCCAGGAGGGCTGCCGCCGCGCGTTGGCCGGCGGCCAGCGCGCCGTGCACCGTGCCGGTGTGGTCGGCGTCGGTCGCTGCTCCGGTTCCTGCTGTTTATCCGTTGGCGTTTCCTGTTGCACACGCCGCAATTCCTGATCGGCCAGCCGATCAAGTACTTGTACGATGCGCTCACCTGTCAAGGCGGCGATCAGCCGTAACGTGCGCAGCGTGCGTTTCCATATGCGTGTTGACCCATATTCGTGTACTCATGTGTGTATTTTATCACAGAGCGGTATCCGTTGCCAAGCACGCGGTACGGTGTCGCATCGTGCGACCGCGCTTTCATCCCCATAGCTAGAAGCAAGGGGGATTTTGCGCGCTCTGCTAAAGGCTTTGGCTGACGGGTGTTTTCTTGGCATCCACGTCATAGAGCGCGGCTAGCTTCTCGGCCTGGTCGGAGGTGATCAGCGCGTCGATGAAGCCATCGATCTCGCCATCCAGGATGCGCGGCAAGTTATGGACCGACACGTTGATGCGATGGTCGGTCACGCGATCCTGCGGAAAGTTATACGTGCGAATCTTTTCGCTGCGGTCGCCGGATTGCACCTGCGAGCGCCGCGCCGCCCCCTCGGCCTGGCTGCGCTTCTGCTGCTCCAGATCCCACAGTCGGGCGCGCAACACGCCCATCGCCCGCGCCGTATTCTGGATCTTGGAGCGTTCGTCCTGGCAGGTGACGACGATGCCCGTCGGCAGGTGCGTGATGCGCACGGCGGAGTCGGTGGTGTTCACGCCCTGGCCGCCGTGGCCCTTGGAGCGATAGACATCGATGCGGATGTCTTTCTCCTCGATATGGACCTCCACATCCTCGGCTTCGGGCAGGACGATCACTTTCACCGTGGAGGTGTGGATGCGCCCGTTGGCCTCGGTGGTGGGGACGCGCTGCACGCGATGGGTGCCACCCTCGTACTTCAGCCGCGCATACGCGCCCTTGCCGTGGATCTGCATCACCACGTCCCTGACGCCGCCGATGCCGCTCTCGGTCTCGTCCAGCACTTCCACGGACCAGCGGTGCCGGTCGGCATAGCGGATGTACATGCGCTGCAACTCGGCGGCGAAGAGGCCCGCTTCGTCTCCGCCCGCGCCGGCCTGGATGGTGACGATGGCATCATGGTCATCCATCGTGTCTTTCGGCAGGAGGGCGATACGGATCGCTTGCTCTAATGCGGCCTCGCGGGCGCGCAACTGCTCCAATTCTTCGCGCGCCAGGGCGCGCATGCCCTCGTCGGCCTCGCCCAGCAGCGCCTCGGCGTCGCGCTGGCCGGCGTCCACCTGTTGCCACTCGCGGTAGATGCGCACGATATCGCTGAGGCTGGCCTGCTCGCGCCCATAGCGTTCCAGCAGCGATGAGTCCGCCAGAGTAGCGGGCTGCGCCAGCAAGTGATTCAGTTCATCGTAGCGGCGCTCAATGCTGTGCAATTTAGCGACCAGGGTGCTATCCAACGTGTCCTCCAGCGATAGGATTCAGAGCGAACGATCTAAAGCGAACGATCTAAGGTATGCGCTAGATAATTATACCACACCGGGGCTACGTAGGAGCGGGCGCGGCGAGTTGTGGCGCGGTGAGCGCCTTGCCGCTGGAGGTGTCGCGCACCAGATGGCGCACCAACTGGTTCAGCATCGTGGCGAACTCGGTGTTCTGCTCCGGCGTCCATTCGCTGAGCAGGTCGGTGAACCAGGCATGACCGGCGTCGATGAGGCGGTCGCTGGCCTGTTGGCCCGCATCGGTGAGGATGATGCGGCGCGGCGTCCCGTTCGTGCCAGGGAGGGTGGTGATGAAGTCGGCCTGGCGCAACTGCGTCAACGGGTTGGTGAGCGCGGCGGAGGGCAATTGCACGTCGCGCCCCAACTGATCGTCGGTGACGGGGGCGCGATGCGCCAGTTGCAGCAGCAGCCAGCTCGTGGAGGGTGCCAGCGCCACGCCCGCGCGTGCCGCCAGTTGCGCGAAGAAGCGGTCATGGCCCGTGCGTCCCAGCAACACGCTCAGCGCCAGCGCGATCTCGTCCGCCGAGGTGTGCGCCGCCGGCATCGCATACCCCTTGCCCATATCCGTCGCTTGCGCCGCCAGGCGCAGGGGAACGTCCGGCAGGAGCCAGGTGAGCGCGACGGCCAGGATGCCGATCAGCGCCGCGACCAAAAAGACCGGTTGCAGCGAGATGGCATAGGCATGGAGGAATGCCGTGCGGATCGCCGGCGGCAACAGGTGAATCAACTGCGGGCTGGCCTCGGCGCTGGCGGGATTGAAGCCGGGTGGCAGATGGCCGGCGGGTAGCGCGTGTTGTAGGTTATACCCCAGCTCGTTGGCGAAGATCGCGCCGAAGATGGCGACGCCGAAGGAACTGCCGATGGAGCGAAAAAAGGTCGCGCCCGATGTCGCCGCGCCCAGGTCGCGGTAGTCCACCGCGTTTTGCACCGCAATGATCAACACCTGCATCACCAGGCCCAGGCCGATGCCCAGGACGAACATCGAGGCCGATGAGGCGAGCAAGCCGGTATGCTCATTCATGCGTGAGAGCAAAAAGAGGCCGATGACCATGATCGGCGTGCCGATGATCGGGAACATCCGGTACCGGCCCCACCGGCTGATCAATTGCCCGCTGCCGGTCGAGGTCGCCAGCAGGCCGACCATCAGTGGCAACAGCCGCAAGCCGGAGATGGTGGGATCGACCCCCTTGACTACTTGCAGATACAACGGGAGAAACGTGATCGACCCGAACATAGCGAAGCCGACGATGAAGCTGACCGCGCTGGCCACGACGAAGACTTTGTTCCTGAAGAGTGGCAGCGGCAGCACGGGATTGGCCGCGCGTTGCTCGGTGAAGACGAATTCGACCAGCAGCACCACCGCCAGCACGCCCAGCAGGACGATCACCAGCGAGTTCCACGGATAGATCGTGCCGCCCAGCGTCGTCAGCAGCACCAGGCTCGTTGCCCCGCCCGCGATCAGCACCGTGCCGTGATAGTCAATCGTCACCTGGCGGCGCTGTTGCGCTGCCGGCAAAACGATGCTGGTGACGATCAGTGCCACGATGCCGATGGGGATGTTGACATAAAAGACCCAGCGCCACGAGAGGTGATCGACGAAAAAGCCGCCGATCAACGGGCCGACGACGCTGCTGACGCCGAAGACCGCGCCGAAGATCCCCTGATAGCGCCCACGTTCGCGCGCCGAGACGACATCCGCGATGATCGCTTGCGCCGTGACGATCAGCCCGCCACCGCCCAGCCCTTGCAGCGCGCGAAAGCCGATCAGCATCAGCATATCGCGGCTGATGCCCGACAGCGCCGACCCGACCAGGAAGATCACGATGGCAACCTGGAACAGATGCTTGCGACCATAAAGATCGCCCAGCTTGCCCCATAGCGGCGTGGAACTGGTGGAGGCCAGCAGATACGCCGTCACGACCCACGACAGTTCGTTCAGGCCGCCTAGATCGCCGACAATGGTGGGCAGCGCCGTCGAAACAATCGTCTGATCGAGCGAGGCCAGCAACATCCCCAGCAACAAGCCCGCGAAGATCACCAGGATCTGGCGCTGGCTGAGAGAGGTGTTTTGGGTCGAGGAATTGGCCGTCGTAAGGGTCGCCATCTTTATCTCCGCTGCCCAATATGACTGATCATAGCAAATGCGATGCGGGGGATCATGCAAGCCACGCGCCAACTGCACGAGATTTTTGCGCGTCTGATCCTTTTGCGCAGAGTGCGGCTTCTTATAGAATGGACAAGAGATCACGACCGGTCATGTTCTCCTGGCTGAATGAGGTTGTTATGGATACAGAAGATGAGGTGTGCCTCGCGCGCATCGCGCACGGCGATCAGGCCGAGTTGGGCGAACTCTATGCTCGCTATCGCCCGCGCTTGTACCGCTATTTGTGGCAGCAGTTGCATGGCGACGCCGCGCTGGTGGAAGAGGTGGTGCAAGACACTTTCCTCGCCGTCTGGCGTGCGGCGGCCACCTATCGCGGCGAAGCGCGCGTTGTGGCCTGGCTCTTTCGCATCGCGCAGCGCTCCGCCGGGCGTTCCCAGCGTTCGGCGGCGCAGCGGGCGAACGTGAATATGCTGTCGCTGGCTGATCTCGGTGAGGGCGAGGAACACGCCGCGCCCGTCGGCCACGAGGAGCGCACGCTCACGCGGCTGGCGCTGCACGACGCGCTGGCGCGCCTTTCCGAGAAACACCGTGCGGTGGTGCTGCTGGTCTTCGTCCAGGGCTTCACTAGCGAAGAGGCGGCGGAGATCCTGGGTGTGCCACTGGGGACGGTCAAGAGCCGTCTGCATGCCGCACGCGCCGCGCTGGTCAACGATCCGGCGCTGCAACATATCGAGGAGGTCAACTCGTGAACACCAACCTTTCGTGCGCGCAGTGTCACGATGCACTGCCTGGATATGTCGCCGGCACGCTCCCCGACGCAGCGCACCTTGCCGTGGCGACGCACGTGGCCCACTGCGCGGACTGTCAGGGCGAACTGGCCCAGTGGCAGCGCGTGGCCGACCTGGCGCACCGGGCCGATGCCCGCGTGCCAGCGAGCAGCGCGGCGGCGGCCACCTGGGCCGCGATTCAGGCACAGCTCCCTTCTGCATCCCCACCCGTCACAGGAGCTACCATCATGGATTTTGAGCAACACGACAACACCATCGATCTCACCGCGACACCAGCGACGGCCCCCGCCCGCCACGAACCGCCGCCCCCGCGTCGGCGCACTCCGCTCTTCGCTTCCGTGGCAGCGGTGCTGCTGGTGGCGCTGGCCGCGACGATCTTCGCCGTGCGACCCCACACCAGCACTCCCACGCCTGGTAGCGGCGCACATCCGACGCAAGTGCCGACCTTGCCCCCCGCGCCCACCTCCATACCCCAGGTGACGGATATCCTCTATTATGCCGCAACTATCGTGGCGGCGAACGATATGTGGGCCGTCGGCGACGGATCGAGCGCCGGCATCGCCCATTTCGACGGCCATCAATGGCAGATTGTCTATAGCGGTACCGCCTCCACCGATAGCCTCGACGCGATCTCGCTGGACGCGGCCAATGATGGCTGGGCGGTGGGTTCCACGACGGATAGCAACCAGAATCTCATCCCGCTCCTGGTCCATTACACCAACGGACAGTGGGTGCGCTTCACGCTCCCGATTCAGAATGTGGGGTTGCGCCAGGTGCAGATGTTCTCGGCGAATGACGGCTGGGCTGAAGGTGAATATACCAACGGCCAATCGGTCTTCTTCCACTATGCCAACGGAACGTGGACTAAGGTTGATTTCACGCCCTCAGCCGCGAAAGTCGCTGCCCTGACGGTACCTTCATCGACAGCCCGCACGTGGGCGCAGCCGGCATCCAGCATTCCCACGAACGTGCCGAACATCGTTCAGGAGCAGATGTTTTCGGATAGTGATGGCTGGGCCATTGGGACGTATCACAACGCGAACGTCGTCTGGCATGACGTGAACGGCCATTGGACCACCGCCCTGCAACTCGCTTCGGCACCTTTCGCCACGATGATCGGCCTAGGCGTCAATGCATCCAACGATGTCTGGGTGATCGGCACGGCGGGCCTCGCCACCGGGTTAGCAACGCCACGCGCGCCGACCTTCGCCGACAATCGCCCGCTTTCCAGTGGCGGTTCACCTGTTCTGCTGCATTATAACGGGCAGGCATGGAAAACGGTGCCGATCGATATCAGCGGCGAAGGTCCATTCTTCGGCGGCACCTGGCTTACCAGCTATGGAACTGTCGCGCAACAGCAAGTGGTGCAGGGTCTCTTGCATAATCAAAGCGGCCAATGGGTGGTCACACTGTTCCCTGCCCCCGTCGCCAGCGTGATCAGCGTCGCGGAGCAGCCCGACGGCAGCACGCTCGCAGTGGGTGTGCAAGGCGATAACAACGGACCACAAACCCTGCAAGTGCTGCGCTATCTCAACGGCACATGGAGCGTGGTCGGCGCATGATGTCAGGTGCGGTGGCGACCAAAAATCCCACCACACCCCAGCAGTAGTCTTAACCGGCGCTCACTGGCTCCCCTGCACCAGCCCCGCTGGCCCATGGGGCCAGGCTGCGCCAGCACGCGCCGCCGGCTAGCAGCACGGCCAGCAACATCATTGGGATGATGATCAGCATCGGCCAGCCGCCAGCTAGCCCCGCGCCACTATTGAAGAACGCCTGGTCATCAAGCCAGAGCCGCACCGTCCAGAAGCAGGTTGCCGCCAGGCCCACCACCATCGCCAGCACGGCGATAACCATGCAGACGCGCGCGAAGCGCAACACCCCCAGGCTGATGTCGCTGCGCGCCACGGCGACCGCGATCAGCGCCGTCACCAGCGCGACGACGAAAGGTAACAACGCCAGCAGCAGCACGGCGGGGAGGAGGAGGGCGAATTGCCCACCAGAGCCGGAGGGCAGGGGCTGGTGGTTGAGGGCATTCATCAGGATCGAGAAGAGCAGATAGCCGACTACGAGCGCCACGGACCCTAGGTACAGCCCCAGCACATAACGCCAACGCAAAGCGAAAAGGCTGAATACATTGCGCTGCTCGATCAGCACAGTGCGCCGGAACGCGCTCAGGAGGACGGGCAGCCCACCCACCAGCACCACCAGCGCGACGATGATGAACACATCGTTGATGATGCGATATGCGACCGCTAATTCGGTGTGGACCTGTGCCACGGCGGCAAAAGGTGGCTGCGGATCGGTGGTGCGGCCCAAAAAGAGGCAGGCGATCTCGAAGATGACGAAGGCGCAAAAGGTCGTGATGGCGCTGGCGCGCAAGCGTTGTAACATCGGGAGCACCTTTCCGGTCAGCAGATCATGATGCAAATGGGCATCCAACGCGCCCAGGCCAAGATTCAGCCAGGTTCGCGGCGTGCTGTGGTGTTGTTCCAGCACGGCCAGCATCTCGTCGCCATAGCGTTCGCGCCACACGGGCGGATAGAGCCGCAGCAGCCAGGTTATGCGCATCAACACACCTCCCTATTCCGTCGCCAGCCGCGCGCGGCCCGTCGCGGCGATGCGCTCGATGGTGGCGAGTTGCTCGCGCAGCGCGGCCAGCCCCGCACCCGTCAGCCGATAGGGCCGGCGGCGCTCCTCCGCCGGCAGCGGCGCGATCCACCCGCGCTGCTCCAGCCGCGCGATCGCGCCATAGAGCGTCCCTGGTTCCAGTAGCGTCCCGCTGAACGCCTGGATGTCTTCCATCATCGCGTACCCGTGTTTGGGGCCATTCGCCAGGCTCGCCATGATCAGCAAGCCTGGATCGGAATAGCGCCCTAGATCGACCGCATTGGGCATCGCGCTCCTCCTGCATCGCACATACTCTGTATCACTTACTATTTTTGACGTAGTAGTGCCACGGGCGGTAACAGATATTTACTGGGGTAGGAGAATGTGCCGGCGGTGGAAACCGCGCCTATACGCTACACGACGATACCTGCCTTCAGGCACGCAAATCGGTTATAACCAATATCGCCGGCTGGTGTGGTTGATGGAGATTGGCGAAATAATCGGGTAGTCCTCGCCGCATGATAGCCTTCGCACTCATCACTGCCACCCGCCGGGGGCGATCATCAACATCGCCCCCGGCGGGGGATTAGCCCTGTCTTATTATCCCGTGATTGTAGGATGGTTGTTCGACCGCCGTCACTCGCCGGCTGGCTCCGGCGCGGCGTTGGCCATCGGCAGCGGCTTCGCCTTGTAGCCCTCTTTGCGCGTGCGACCCGCGCTGACCGGCCCCAGCTCGCTCGCGCCGGGATAGACGATCTTGGCCTCGGCTTCGGGCAGGAGGCTGGCGACCTCTTTCAGTACGGCGTCCAGAAATTCGCTTTCGGGGACGGTGCGCACGACCTCGCCCTTGCGGAAGATGACGCCTTTGCCGCGCCCGCCGGCCAGGCCCACGTCGGCATCGCGCGATTCGCCGGGGCCGTTGACCACGCAGCCCATCACGGCCACCTGGATCGGCGTCTGCACCTTTGCCAGCCGCTTTTCCACCTCGTTCGCCACGCGCAACACGTCGATCTCCACGCGCCCGCAACTGGGACACGAAACGAACGTGACCCCACGTGAGCGCAATTCCAGCGAACGCAGGATCTCATAGGCGACGGGGATCTCTTCTTCCGGCTCGGCGGTCAGCGAGACGCGGATCGTGTCGCCGATGCCGTCTGCCAGCAGCAGCGCGAAACCGACGGCGGACTTGACCGCGCCGGTGACATGCGTGCCGGCCTCGGTGATGCCCAGGTGCAGCGGCACGTCGCTCCGGCCTGCGAACAGGCGATAGGCTTGCACGGCGGTCAGCACGTTCGAGGATTTCAGCGACACATCATAGTTCTGGTAGCCCAGGTCGTCGGCCCACTGGCAATATTCCAGCGCCTTCGCCACCATGCGTTCCACCAGCTCGTCGCGCTCGCGGCGGCGCTCCTCAGCGGGATCGATCCGTTCCAGCGTGCCGTCTTCCAGCAAGCGCACCTGCACCTTGCGCATCTCGGCTCCGCGCTGGTCCAGCGCGTCGATGGAGCCGGAGTTGACGCCGATGCGCATGGCGATGCCCTTGGCCTGGCACGCTTTAACGATCTCGGTGAACGCCTCGCGCTGGCCTTTCAGGTTGCCGGGATTGATGCGGATCTTGTCCACGCCTTGCTCGATGGCCAGCAGCGCCAGCTTCGGATCGTAGTGAATATCGGCGATCAGCGGCGTGCGGATCTGTTGCTTGATGGCGCTGAGCGCCTGGGCATCGGTCACTTCCGGCACGGCCACGCGCACCAGTTCGCAGCCCACGTCTTCCAGCCGCTTGATCTGCGCGACGGTCGCCGCCACATCGCGCGTATAGGTCGTTGTCATGGATTGCACGGCGATGGGGTAATCGCTGCCGATACCCACGTTGCCAACGTGCATCTGCCGGGTTTTGCGTCGCATACTCTTCTATCTTCTCCGTCGCCCACCTGGGAGCGACACAGGGTTCATGCTCATTCGCGGGTCGCCCCACCCCCAGCCCCTCCCCATCGGAGATGGAGAGGGGAGTCTAGACGTGGGGCGGACATTCCTGGCCGCGGCAAAGTACATCTTTCTCTCTAGATCATAGCGCATGAAACGGTCGATGCGCCACAGGTTACGGAGAAGTTTGTTATGCCGATAGGATGCAGGAGCGGGAAAGCGCCACATTTCGCCGGCTACGCTTCCCCGATTATGTACAGCGCGTTGCGCTTGTGCGTATCATAGAAGCGTCAGGGCGCTCGCTCTGCCGTATCAACAGCGAGCGGTTCGCTGCTCGTCACAAACAAGGAGACATAGCGTTAATTATGAGTCGTGTTTCCATAGGATTGATCACTGGCGCGGTCGGTGCGGTGGTACTGATCGGTTTGGCCTTCGCCCATATTCCGGTGCCGGGACTGACGTTGCTAGTCGTCATCGCGGTGGGCATCGTCGTCGGCGTGCTGGTGGCGCGCAACCCCGCATATGCGGGCAAGACGGGCGGCGCGGGCGCGATCGCGGGCCTGTTGGCCGGTACAATGCTGCTCGTCGGCTCGATCATCGCTGTCATCCTGGCCGTCAACTCGCCGGCAGGGCAGAGCGCCATCAACAGCGTCGCGGCCACCGTCACGGCGACCGCCGGCAATGGCGGCAGTGGCGGCACGCCGGTCAATGTCAGATCCTTAGCTGAAGGTGGGGCCGCGTTTATCGGTTGCATCGCCGGTCTCTTTTACCTGGGCGTCTCCACCGGCATCGGTGCTGCTGCCGGTGCCATCGCGGGCCGCAACACCGCCGCGCCACAGGTGAACCCCTACGGCCAATATGGCGCGATGCCGCCTTACGGCGTGCCACCGCAGCAGCCGGGTTATCCGCCGGCCCCCCAGGGTGAGTACCAGCAGCCGGGCTACCCGCCCACGCCATATGGCAGCCAGCAGCCGCCCGCCTACAATCCCCCGCCGGGCTATCCCCCTGCGCCGCCGCAGAACGACGGCACGCGCTAATCCCTGTTACGCCCAAAATGCTCTCCTGTCGCTGAGACAAGAGAGCATTCAACATATGGAGATGGAGATGCAGACTTCAGGGCAGGAAGCGGGTGATGAAGCTCCAGCGCGACGACTTGCCCGACTCCATCGCCAGGATCGTCGTGACGGCGCTGATGCCCGCGAGCAACACGATATTCACGTTGCCCAGCACGTCCAGCGTGCGCTGAATGGTCGCGGTGGTTTTCGGCGTGTCGGAGGCCGGTTCCGTGCCGCTGGCGACGGGCGTAGCACCACCGGGTGCCTGCTTGGCGAACAGGATGCCGCCGACGCCGTTGGCGATGCCGACCGCGACCGCCGATCCGACCAGCCAGTCTTTCGCCAGCACCAGTGTGCGGGCCGTGCGGCTGACTTCTTTGCCGCTGAGGTTATAGCGCGAGCGCCCCGTGAACCACGTGACGGCGACCGTGCCGAGGGAGATGGCGTTGACGATGTTATAGCCATTCCAGGCGGAACTCAAGACCTTGCCCCGATCAGTCTCCGAACCGATCTTGCTAACTGAGGGATTCAACGCGAATTTGCCAAAGAGTGAACCGCCCAGTTCAGCCGCGACGCCCAGGTTATGCGCGACCCAAGCGGTAGTGGAAAGTGGTGCAGCAGCAGCCATGTGTCGTTCCCTTTCTCGATGAAGTGGTGAATGTTGTTGCGCTGAGAAGTGACCCACACGGGGTACGGGGTGCCTTCTCTGCAACTTTGACACCATACTTTCCCGCCGAGCTAGGGAAACATACTGAAACACGCGGACGGGTGGGCCTAGCCGCAGGCGGCCAGGCCGTCCGGCAGCGGACCGGTGCCGGGATGCGCGGGCGTGCCAGTGGTATAATCGCCGCCAGTGACCCCTCGTTCGATGATCTGCGCCGGCGGGATGGCATAGATCGTCCAGGTGGCCGCGCAACTATGATTATCCAGCGCGATGACCCAGAGTTCGGTGGTGTGCGCCTCATAGACCGTCATCGTATGCGCGGCGGGATATTCATCGGTCCAGCGCCAAAAGGGTTGTTGGGCATAGCCCCGCATGAAAAGCGATAAGATCTGTGTCGCTTGATGTGAGGTGAGCGGGGGATCGGTGGCGATATCGTTCGCCGTGATGAGATCGACTTCGTCGGGCAGCGGGTTGGCGACGCTAACCTGCGCGCCGGGATCGAGTTGCTGGATCTGCGTGAGCGCCACTACAGGGGCCAGCGTCGGCACGGGTGTGGGCTGGCCCAGCGCGAAAATGCGTTGCAGCGGCCCGCCGCCGGTAGCCAGCAGATAGCCACCGCCGACCGCCACGCCGGCGATCAGCAAAATCACCAGGATCGCCACCGCCTCGCGCAGTTGGCGATTCGGGCGACGGGGTTGTGGGCGCGAGGATGGATAGGTCATGCGACGCCCCCTGAAAAAATGATGTCACTTCGCATGCAGCATAGCAAATCATGCGCCTGTTCGGCAAGATATCTGGGCGGTACCGCACCACATTTGCCAGCCGGCTGCGGAATAGTACCTAGACGAAATGCCCCTCCGTCTGGTACAATGGAGACAATCAACACCTTGTGACAGCGCGTGTGTGTGGCAACTGCGACCAGCAAAGGGAGGAAACGGCGTAGGGACGGATGGCCGTTGTCCGCGTCGCCCATTATGTGGTTTTTTCATTTCCATAAGCGGCGCAATAAACAAGCGCCCGATCAGAAATATGATGTCATGGCGGATGTCGTGCGCCCCAAGGGGGCGACGCGCCCTAGCCATCAGCGCGCCGACGTGCCGGGAGCCGACGGCTTGCGCCGCATGCGCGTGGATCGCGCCTTGCAAGCGTTTTTGAGCGCCGAGAACTGGGACGCCACTCATGACGCCCTGAAACAAGAGCAACAGTTGCTGCTGACGGACGAGGCCATCACCGTGCTGCGCGAATTCATCCAGCAGGTGCGCACGCAGGACCATCCGAACGCGCAGGGCATGGCGGCCTATCTGGATGCCCATCGCTTGCTCTTGGAGCGCGCCCGCGCCATCGGCGTGGAACCGGCCTGGCGCGAGTTTCGCGCGCTGCGGCTGGAAGGGCTTGATGCGGCCAACGACATGCCTACCTATGACGCCGAGACGCAGGCGATCATCGACGCGCTCAAGCGGTTGCTGGCGACGGAGAACTGGAATGATACTTACGCCATCCTCGTCAGCGAGCGCGAACGGCTGAGCAATGAGATCGCCGATCAATTCCTGAGCGCGCTCATCCAGGTGGCCGAACAAGACGACACGCCCCATGCCCAGGAGGGCTTGCGCTATCTGGAACTGCACCGCACCTTGCTGCGCGAGTTACGCACGTTGGGGCTGGAGGCCGCATGGGCCAACTTCGACCGCACGCGCCGCCAGTTCGAAACCGAGATGATCCAGGATAGGCCGCCGCCCGATCCGGATTCCGAGATCGCCACGGTCGCCCGCGCCCTGCGCAATCTGCTTTCTACCGACAACTGGACCGATGTGCGCCAGATCTTGGAGCGCGACCAGAGCTTGTTGCTGACCGACACCAGCGACCGCCTGCTGGATGAACTGCTGGTGAGCGCCCGCCGCGACGATGATCCGCGCGCCCTGCGCGGCGTCGTGTATCTGGGCCTGCAACGGCGCTTGTTGCGCCGCGCCCGCGTGGTGGGGATCGACCAGGCATGGCAAGAGTTCGAGGCGGCATTGGCCGAGGCCACCGGGCGGGCCGACCTGCCCACCACCCCCCTGCCGCCGCTAGACCGCGTCCCCGCGCCGGATGAATCCGCCATCATTCCCCGTGAAGCGCGCCCCGTCGATGTGGCTGAAGCAGTGGAAGCCTTCCTGGGGGCAGGCTCCTGGGAGCGCGCTCACGAGATCTTGCGCGCCCGCCGCCGCGCCCTATTGACGGACGCCGCCATCGCCATCCTGCACGATAAGGCCGATGCCCTGCTCCAGCGCGGCACCGGACGCGATCTCTATGCCGCGCACCTGCTCGATTTGCAGGCGACCCTCTTGCGCCGCGCCCGCACGGTGGGCATCGAACAAGCCTGGCAAGAGTTCGAGGCGGAGCGCGACTAGGGGCGCGGCCCCCGCGCCATCCGCCGAGGATGAAAGCATCTACCCACTTCCGGGGAGGCGATGCATGGCAGATGACGACGCGGTGCGCGCGGAGGTCGCAGATGGGTTGGCCGCGATCCGTGACGACCACGCGCGCGGGGCCAGCGCCATCGCGCAGGAGGCCGCACGGCTGCTGGCGCGCATCTGCGCGGCGGGCATGACGGGCGCGCTGCCACCGGCGACGGCGCGGGAACTGCTGCGGACGACGTGCCAGGATGTCGCGGCGGCGCGGCCCAGCATGGCACCCCTGGCGCACGTGGCCAGCTACATCTGGCAGGCAGCACGCGCGGGCGCTGCTGAAACGGGGCTGGCGGCAGCGCAGGCCGCGATCACGGCGCTTTTAGCCGAGGCGCAGACGGCCCCCGACCGCATCGCCACGCACATCGGTGTGCGACTGCCACCGGCGGCGCGCGTGGTCACGCTCAGCCGCTCCGCCACGGTGACGCACGTCTTGCTGGCGAACGCCGCGCACATCAGCGCGATCACGTGCCTGGAAGCGCGGCCCGGCGGCGAGGGCGCGACGGCGGCGTGGGAGATCGCGGCGGCGCTGACGGCGCAGAGCTGGGACGGCACGGTACGCCTGATGGCGGACGCCGCGCTGGCACTGGCAATCGCTGAAGCTGACTGCGTGGTCGTCGGCGCGGATGCCCTGCTGGCCGAGGGCGACGCCGTCAATAAGGTCGGCACGCATCCCTTGGCGCTGGCGGCGCAGGCCGCCGCCATCCCATGCTATGTCATCGCCGAGCGCATCAAGATCGCGCCCGCTGGTTGGCGCTGGCAGCCCGAAAGCTTCGCTCCCGCCCTCATCGCGCCGCTCATCCCCGGCGTCGTGGTGGAAGCCGTCGTCTTCGAGCGCACGCCCGGCGCGCTGGTGACGCGAATCAGCCAGGATGGTAGCATAGATGCGCACGCTGTCGCGCAGCAGGCCGCGCTGCTGCCGATGTCCTTCACCGATGCCCCGTAGCTCTCCGATGAAAGTGCCATTTAATATGCGAGAAGCTCTCGACCACCGCTTCGCCCTAAATTGCATCAATGGCGGCATGGTCACAGGCACCGCCGCCGCGTTCCATCTCAGCATCGCCCCCACCTCCGAGCGGTACACCGATGCTGAAGTGCATGATGCTACACATGCACGGCAGTTCACCTGGCGACCGCCGTTGCGGCTACGCCTGCGCGCCCGCGCCTCGCATCCGGCGGCGCAGCCCGGCGCGGATGCTGGCGGCGATCCGCCCTATCTGCGCGGGACGATGGGCTTCGGCTTCTGGAACGCGCCTTTCATGGTGGCGCGGCGCACCTTACGGCTGCCGGAGGCGGTCTGGTTCTTTTATGGCTCGCCGCCAGGGCGGTTGGCCCTGGTCCCCGGCATGCCCGGCTTTGGCTGGCAGGCGCAGGTGGTGCATGCGCGACGCTGGGGCGCACTGGCGGCCAGCTTCCCCACGGCGGGTGCGGTCGCCTGGGCGCGCGTGAGCGGCCATGAATCGTCGGCGGCACGCTGGGTGCAACGCTTCAGCGGCGCGCACGAAGCGACCCTCGCCACAGATGTCACCGCCTGGCATGCCTATCAACTCGATTGGGAGCGCGACGCCGCAACATTCGCCATCGACGGCGCTGTGGTCGCCCGGTTGCCCCAGCCGCCGCCTGGCCCGCTGGGTTTCGTCGCCTGGCTCGATAATCAATATGCCGTGGTCACGCCGCGCGGCGTGTTCCGCGCCGGCCTCCTCGCCGCCGCCCCGCAATGGCTGGATCTCGCCGATCTCACCATCACCCCCCTGTGATAAAGTTTCACGGACGCACCACTAGCCATTCAGCCATATCAGCAAAAGAAGCTAGCCGAATCTCTGATTCCACTAGCTTCTGCACCGGTCTGTTGAGGTAGCTAACTTTACTGACCGAGCAAGCCTCCCAGTCCGCCATCCTTCATGTGGTTTTCAGCTTGCTGTTCCATCTGGTCTAACCCTTTTTGCGCCGCATCCTTAGCTTGTTGAGCAAACTGATCTCCCCCAGGTACCTTCCCGGCAAACTGATCAATAGTTTGATCGATCTGCTGTTCAGCCTGTTGCCGTGCGCCACTCAATGGATCAGATGCGTTTCCCTGTTGGTTGCCAGATTGATTCGCCTGGGTACTTTGCTGCTGCCCCATCTGCTGGCTTTGCTGTTGGGTTGCGGGATCTTGGTTGCTGGGGGAAGCGGGTTGCTGGGAGGCGTTCTGTCCGAACTGGCCTGCCTGCTGCTGGCTAGAGGGATCTTGATTAGCCTGGCTCCCTTGATTCCCCTGCTGCTGGCTAGAGGGATCTTGGCCATAAGATGACCCTTGCCCGTTTGCATTTTGACCAGCCTGCTGTCCTTGCTGATCACTGGAACTCTGCCCATACTGAGGATTCTGTTGTTGGCTGTATGGGTCTTGGTTCCCCTGCTGTTGGGTCAAAGGATCTTGATCTCCCTGGTTTTGGGAATACGGGTCTTGGTTCGTCATGTTTATTCTCCTTGCAAGTGAATTGTCGGGGAAATGGGCAAGGTCAATGCCAAAATGTACAAAGAAGTACAGTACTTTTCTCGATCTGAACTACCTCTTTCGCTGGATTGACACTCCGCATGGGCTAAAGCCGCAGCGGATTCTTGGTTCAGCCAGTGTGCTTACCAGCCAAGCTTACGCCTAACTGCCAGAGGCACCTCTGTCCCCAAGCGTTACGCAGTATTGCTACTGCCCGTTTTCCTGTGCCCCAGGATACGGAGAGCTTCTTGCAAGATGTTCAGCGCCGCATTCTGATCACGGTCGAGAATGAGTCCACAGTGTGGGCAGCAATGCGTTCGCACGCTCAAGCTCTTCTGGACTACCTGCCCACAGCCGGAGCAATTTTGACTGGTATAGGCAGGAGGAACGGCGATACACTCAATCCCTGCCAGACCAGCATAGTAGCGCACCCATCCCAGGAAGAGCGACCATCCGGCGTCGCTGATACTCTTAGCCAGATGATGGTTCTTGACCATATTCCGCACCTGCAAATCTTCAAAAGCAATCAGGTCGCTAGACATGACGAGCGCGTATGCCACCTTCCTGGCATAATCTTCACGCTGCCTTTGGACATGCACGTGCTGTTTGGACAAGGCTTGGCG
>DAIDGU010000004.1 GCA_027459785.1 Ktedonobacteria bacterium
CCCGCCCGCCGTCCTGACCGCCATCCCCCGCCCGCCGTCCTGACCGCCATCCCCGCCCGCCGTCCCCCTCGCGCCACGCTCGCTCACTACCGTTTGCCGCCACTTTTGGGCGTTGGCACGGGCTGCGAGGGGGTGGCGCGCGCAGGGCGCGGCTTCGCCGGCTGGCGGGGATGGGCGTGAGGTTGGGGATGGCGACGGGACTCGGCCAGGCGTTGCGCTTGCAGCCGGAGGGCCGCCGCTTCGGCGCGGCGGTGGTTCCAGAGCCAGGCGACGACCAGCAGCGCCAGCAACGCGACCAGGATGTACGGCGTGATCGCTCCCCAGCGGGCGAGCGCCGTCGTATACGATTTGCCCAGCACCACGCCCAACACCGTCCAGGTGGTGATCCAGACAAGCGATCCGGCGGTGGTGGCCCAGAAGAAGGCCGGGAAGGGCATGCGCAACGCCCCGGCAGGATAGCTGATGAAGCTGCGCACAACCGGAATCAGGCGACCCAGGAAGACGCCCCACACGCCCTGCCGCCGCACCCGCTCCTCGGTGGCCGTCACCCACGCCGCCGTCGGGCGCAGATACCAGAGCCAGCGCCGCGCGCCGGAGGGAGGTGTCGCAGGCCGCGCTAGTTTCTCGAAGTCGATATAATGCCCGACCCAGAAAGCCAGACATGACGCCGCCACCTTGCCCGCCAGGGCGATGACGATCACTAACGCCAGCGCGATGTGGCCAGTCGTCGTCAGATAGCCCGCCAGCAACAGCAAGGGTTCATCAGAGATGGGAAAACCTGTGCTTTCGAGAAACAGCCAGGCGAAGATGAAAAGATACAATCCCGTTGGCGGCAAGTGTGCGCCCCATTGAATGAACTGGCCAAAAATGCCCATGTTCAGCCTCGATTTCTGTGCGCCAAGTCAAATTGGAATCCAGTGACGTTAGTGATCATAACGGCGTGGAGGGTTGTTGCGCCACGTCGATTGTTCACCATGCTGAGTATCGCATGCGCACCCCCGATCTCCCAACACACAGGGAATAATGATTGGCACATCTTCAGCCATCGCCCGAAAAGAGGTTAACGTCCCTGGTACCGTTCGCCCAGGTCAACGAGCTGTTACGAGCAACGTGGGGGGGAACGTGACCGAGGAAGAATAGTTGTTTCATGAGCGAAACCATTGGTTCTATCGGACTGGGTAACATGGGGGAAGCGATGGCCGAGGCATTTACCCTCGCCGAGCAGAGCAGTGTGCCAAGCGCAGTCGTTTAGCAGATCATGACGCAATCCTCATTCGCCGATCCGCTCTACCAGAATTACGGGCGCACAAACCCCTACCGGCTTGCTGAAACTGGTGGGCGCACAGCAATCGCTAGTCGTGCGCCCGCACTGCAATTAGTGGGCCTGGCCGAAGTGCTTATCGACTTCATAGGCACCGACCGCGCCGATGACGCCCGCCATCAACGGGTGCTTGCGAATGCGCGCCAGGATGCCGGGATCTTTTTGCGCCGCCTCCTGATGCAGATTGGCAAGCTGTTGTGGGGAAATGTTGTTGGTGTCGATGTTGCGGTTGCCGCCGCCCAGTTCATGCAAAAGTTGCTGGCCGATGCTGTTGCGCTGGTCCTGCGGGATCTTGCTATACATCTCAACGAGATTCACGGTGGAACCCTCCTTCGGGTATCGCCCAATTGAAAGCGGGCCGGCTGCACGGCGCAGCGCCCAAGGGCAACAGCACGGCAAGTCCGATACCAGACACACAAGCAACATGTTTTCGCGCAGCGTTCCCCTGGTTAGTGGCAACCAGCATTAACTATGTGGTACACTACCCAGGAAGATCGATTATCATCAGCAAAGGATCACCCTCATGACCGCGACTACGCCCGCCGCCATCGGCACCGACTATGAGATCGTCATCGGGTTGGAGGTGCATACGCAACTGCTGACCCACAGCAAGATGTTTTGCCCCTGCGACGCGCACTATGCGGATGACGCGCCGAATACGCACGTCTGCCCCGTCTGTATGGCGATGCCGGGCGTGTTGCCCGTCATCAATCAGCAGGCGGTCGAGTATACGATTATGACCGGCCTGGCGCTGCACTGCACGATCCCCGAACTCTCGAAGTTCGACCGCAAAAACTACTTCTATCCCGATCTGCCCAAAGGCTATCAGATCTCGCAATACGACCTGCCCTTCTGCCGCGATGGCTGGGTGGAGATTCAGCTTGACGGGCAGACGAAGCGCGTCGGCATCACACGCGCCCACCTGGAAGAAGATACGGGGCGCTTGCTGCATCGCACTGATCCCAGTGGCGAATCATACTCGCTGATAGACCTCAACCGCGCGGGCATCCCGCTGCTGGAGATCGTGAGCGAGCCGGATATGCGCTCGCCCGAAGAGGCGCGGCTGTATATGCAGAAACTGCGGTCGATCCTGGTGTACCTGGGCGTATCGTCCGGGCGGATGGAAGAAGGTAGCCTGCGCTGCGACGCGAACATCTCTGTGCGCCCCAGGGGGCAAAAGGCATTTGGCACCAAGACGGAGATCAAGAACATGAACTCGTTCCGTGCGGTGCAACGGGCGCTGGAATATGAGGCCGAGCGGCAGATGCAGGTGTTGCGCGACGGCGGGCGCATTGTACAAGAGACGCGCGGCTGGGTCGAGGCCAAGGGCATCACCGTCAGCCAGCGCACCAAAGAGGAAGCCAACGATTATCGCTACTTCCCCGAACCGGACCTGCCACCGGTGATCTTGCAGCGCGACTGGATCGAGGCGATCCGCGCCAAGATGCCGGAGCTGCCAGACGCCAAGCGTGCGCGCTTCGAGCGCGAATACGGTCTGTCGGCCTATGATGCTACCGTGCTGACCGACGAACGCGCTGAAGCCGATTACTTCGAGGCGACGGTCAAAGCGATCACCCAGGGCGACACGACCGCGCAAGCCAAGAGCGCGGCGAATTGGATCACCGGCGACCTGACACGCCTGCTGAAAGCAGCGGATCAAGATATCGCGGCTTGCCCGATCACGCCCGTCGGCCTGGCCGGCTTGATCAACGCGATGGATGCCGGCACGATCTCCGGCAAGCAGGCGAAAGACATCCTGGAACGCGCCTTCGCCACGGCGGAGCAGCCGGCGGCGATCATCGCGCGCGAGGGCATCGCGCAGGTCAGCGACACGGGCGCGCTGCAAAAGGTGGCCCAAGAGGTCATCGCCGCCAATCCCAAGGCTGTTGAGGACTATCGCAAGGGCAAAACAGCGTCCGTGCAGTTCCTCATCGGCCAGGTGATGCGCCAGACCAAAGGCAGCGCCAAGCCCGATGTTATTCAGCCGATCCTGGTGCAACTGCTTGACGCACTGAAAGCGTGACCGTGATGGCCGATGTTTCTCCCGTCTCCCTGGAAACCCTCGCGCCCTGGGGATCAGATCTGCTCGATCCCCAGCGCATCATGACCGCCGCTGAGTTGCTACGTGATAGTACCCATGCCAAAGGCTACGAATTGGTTGAAGGGAGACTGATCCGGCTGTCACCAACTGGTGGAATACATGGGCTGCTCAGCGGTCGCATCGCGCGGGTTATTGGCAACTATGTCGATGCTCACCACCTAGGCGCTGTGCTAGGGGCGGAAACAGGCTTTATTATCGCCCGCAATCCGGATTCAGTCTTGGCCCCTGATGTCGCTTTTGTCGTTGCCAGCCGGCAGGTGAATATCGAAGGTTATCTACCTTTTGCTCCTGATCTTGCCGTGGAAGTGGCCTCACCCGATCAATATAAGCCGGAGATGGCGACCAAAGCGCAAAAATGGCTTGCTGCTGGCACGCAACTCGTCTGGATCGTGTGGTTCAAAACGCAGCAAGTGGACGTGTGGCAGCCTAATCAGCCGATGCTTACGCTGCATGCCAGCGATATGCTCGACGGCTATACCGTCCTGCCCGGCTTCACACTGCTCGTAAGCAAGGTATTTGATTGAGAATCGATGTTTGTTCTTTAACAATTATGATGAGGCAGAGCATTATGCGCCTCGCCCATCATCACTTTGCGAGAACACCTGAAAGACAGCCATTCCTGTCTGGCCGGCCCCGCTGACCACCGTCCTGCACCCCAAAGAGGTATTATAGCTGGCAGGAGGCTGGCCGCTGGCGCAAAGACAAGCGAGCAATACACGAGGTGCGCAGCACGCTGATCTATGGCCTCGTCACCAGGGGTAGGGAAAGCTTGCGCGGCGGTCACGGTTTATGCTTGCCGCCACTCGGCCAGCAGTTCGGCGGCGCGCTCCGGCGTCACATTCTCCTCGAAGACATCGTTCACCTGCAAGGCAGGTGCGGTGCCGCACGAGGCGATGCATTCCACCCCTAACAACGTGAACGCTCCATCCGGCGTTGTCGCGCCACGCGCCACCCCCAAACCGTCTTCGAGCTGCGCCAGCAGCCTGTCGCAGCCACGCAGGTAGCAACTGATGCTGGTGCAGACCTTGATCACCTTTTTGCCGACGGGTGCCTGAAAGAACATCGCGTAAAACGAGGCGACCATCTCCACCTCGTCCTCCTTCAGCCCCACCACCTCCGCCGTGGTGCGCAGCCCCTCCGGCGTGATGTAGCCCTCTTCCTCTTGGGCGATGCGCAGCACCGGCAACAGCGCCGACCGCGCCACGGGATATTGCGCCACCGTCGCGCGCATGCGCTCCCTGGCCGCTTCTGAAATCATAGCCAAAACTCCTCAAAATGAGACGAGGTCGAACACGAAGGTCACGAAATATCTACGAAACCCACGCAATTTTCAACAAGCTTTGCGTGTATGTCGTGCTTCTTCGTGGCTTGCGTGTTCTCGCCTATTGCCTGCATACGTTACCGATCGACTTCGCCCAGCACGATGTCGATGGAGCCGATCGAGGCCACGACATCGGATAGCAACTGGCCCTCGATCATCAAGGGCAAGGCTTGCAAGTTGGCGAAGGAGGGGCCGCGCACGTGCATGCGATAGGGCTTGGCGCTGCCATCGCTGACGAGGTAAAAGCCGATCTCACCCTTGGGCGACTCGATGCGCTGATAGACCTCGCCCACCGGCGGGCGATAGCCTTCAGTGAACAGCTTGAAGTGGTGGATCAGCGACTCCATGTTCGTCGCCACCTGCCACTTGGGCGGCGGCACGACCTTGGGATCGTTGATCTGCCAGCGGCCCTCCGGCATGCCGTCCAGGCTCTGCTGCACGATCTTGAGGCTCTGGTCCATCTCCAACATGCGCACGAGATAGCGATCATAGGTGTCGCCGTTGGTGCCGACGGGGATCTCGAAATCGAACTGCTCGTAGCTGGAATAGGGGAACATCTTGCGCACGTCCCACGCCACGCCGCTGCCGCGCAACACCGGTCCCGACGCGCCGAAGGCGATGGCTTGCTCGGCGGTCAGCGGCCCGATGCCCTTGGTGCGGCTGATCCACAGCCGGTTGTTGGTCAGCAGATCGTGATACTCGCGCAGCCGCGCGGGGAAGATGCGGATGAAGTCGCGCACCTTGGCCGCAAACCCGTCCGGCAGATCCGCCTGCAAGCCGCCCGGCATAATGTAGCTGGTCATCAGGCGCACGCCGGAGCATAACTCGAAGATGTCGAGGATCAGCTCGCGTTCGCGGAAGGCATACAGGAAGACGGACTGCGCGCCGAGGTCCAGCGCGTGGGTGCCGAGCCAGACGAGATGGCTGGCGATGCGCTGCAATTCGACGAGCGCCACGCGGGCGAACTGTGCCTTGGGCGGAATGCCGTCTGTAATGCCCAGCAGCTTTTCGACGGCCAGCGCATAACCCAGATTGTTCGAGAGCGGGGCCAGGTAGTCCATCCGGTCGGTTAGCACCAGCGCCTGGAAGTAGGATTTCGCCTCCGCCGTCTTTTCGATGCCGGTGTGCAGATAGCCGATTTCAGGGATCGCCTTGACCACCGTCTCGCCTTCCAGCGTCAGAATCAACCGCAGCACGCCGTGGGTCGAGGGGTGCTGCGGCCCCATGTTGATGGTCATGGTGTCTTCGCGCCTGGTGGCATCTAGCTGCACGCTTGATTCAGTTTCCAGGATGCGCTGCTCATCGAGTTGCATGGTTGTTACTCTTCTTCATCGTCGTCGTCATCGTCGTCCTCGAACATGGCATCGAGTTGCGCGACATGCTCTTCCTCATGTTCCACAAACGTGCGTACCAGTTCGTAGAGCGAGAGGGTGCCGCGTGTCTCATGCTGGGCCGTGCGGTCCCACGCCTCCGTCGGCAGGCGGCGCAGTTGCCACACCATCTCGCCCCGGTGGCGTTGCAGCGCCATCAGCGTCTGATCGACCGGCGCTTCGGCGTAACCGGCAATGATCGCCCAGGCGCGCTCATCGAAGTTCGCCAGCGTCGGGTGCGGGTGCGTCAGCAGCGTGGCGATGCGCCCCGTCACGATGTCATCGCACGCTTTGATGTGCGCGAGAATCTCGATGGGCGACCACTCTTCAGCGGCGGCGGACTCATGCAACTCGTCCTCATCCAGATCGATCATGGTCCAGGTCAATTCACGGACGGCGGCTTCCAGCCGGTCCAGCAGGTCGGTCGTGTCGTGCGGCATGACGGCGCAGCCTCTTTCCTTCTACTTCTCAGGGTCGATATCGCCCGGCGCACCGCCCGGCGTGCGTAAGGTCTGCTGGCCCGTCCCTGGCGGCAGGGGTTCGCCGAATGGCACCTGCCCACCCCAGTGTGGATCGGGCAAAACGAAGCCGGTGAGGGGATAATCTTTGCGCAAGGGATGGGTGGTCCAATCATCCGGCATCATGATGCGCCGCAGATCGGGATGCCCATCGAAGACGAGGCCGAACAGATCGTAGATCTCGCGCTCGAACCAGTTCGCCGCCGGCCAAATAGCCTCAACGGATGGCACGTGCGGCTGTTCCTCGCCTTCGTCGCCCACGCGCACCTTCAGGCGCACGACCGCGCGCGTGGGGATCGACAGCAGGTGATAGACCACGTCGAAGCGCGGCACGCGATCCGGCCAATCCACCGCCGTGACATCAGCCAGGAAGTCGTAGCGCAGCTCCGGCGCGTCGCGTAGCGCCTGGCATAGCGCCGCGATGCGCGCGGGCGGCACGATGATCGTCGTCTCGTCACGAAACGCCACGACTTCCAGCACATCGTCGCCAAGCACGTCGCGGGCAAGCGCGACCGTTCGTTCGGCCAGGGTCGGCGGCGCTGCCGGAACTTGTTCAGAATCAGCCATGTCTTTCCTCAATATGGTAGGGATAGCGCGGGGACGAGGTTTATACTCACCCCTGAATGGTAACACAGCGGCGGTGGAACGTCCAGCGAGCGGCGTGACATGGGCCAAAACGCGCCCACACGCAATCGCCTTGGATCTCACTGCTGCGATCCAAGGCGATTGCATAAAAGCCTCTGATTACTCCGGTAGCCCCGGTTCCGTGGTCGCGGAAGGAGCCAGGGCGCGCGGCGTGGCGCGATTGGTGAAGCGCGCCAGCAAGGGGTCCGGTGCGTCCTTGCCGTAGATGGCATAAAGGATCGTGCCGAGGCCCGCCGCCACCGTGAACGCGACCATCACATCGTAATGGGGCGTGGGCAGCACGGCGAAAAGGATCGCCAACGCCGCACCGGCAAAGGTTGTGATGGCCGATGTCACCGCCAAGCCGAAGCCCTTGGTGGTGAGCGCGCCATAAAAGCCGACGAGGATGCCTAACACCTCGATCAGAATGCCGAAGTAATAGGCGAAGTTGACGGGATTGCCGCCGCTGCTGAGGTCAATGCCCGCGCCTGGATTGAAGTGGACCGAGGCGGCGATCTCCATGCCCGCGCCGATGAGCACCAGCCAGAGCGCCAGCTTGCGGATATTGCCCAGCGCGTCGCGTCGCATCAGGAAAGCGAACTGCATCGCCGCCAGCGCGCCCGCGATCAGCATCACCCAATAGGCGTCGTGCAGCGCCAACGGTCCCTGCACAATGATCAGGTTTTGTTCGGTATCGAAAAACTGCGGGTACGAGAAGAGGCCGAAGCCCGCCAGGTAGATGAAGAGCAGCGTCCCCATTACCAGCCACTGGCCGGTGCAGCCGAGCGTCACATTGCGCGCCGCCGCTGGCACAAACTCGCGCTGCGTGGCGATCGTCCAGATCGTGCCGAGGATGGCGATGCCGATGCCCAACACCAGCGCCACCGGCAACTGCGCCGGATTGGCGTCGTGGGTGCCGATCACGGCCAGCGCGGCGAAGACGAAGGCGAAGGTCGTGCCGAGCTTCACGAACGCCGGTTTGCGGTTCCACAGATAACCAGCGGCGATCATGAAGGTGAAAAGCATGCCCGCCACGACGCCCTCAATGATATAGCCGATGTACGGCGTGAAGGTGCAGCTATCGGGGATGGAGGTTTTCACCGCGCACTCCACCCAGTAACCATTCGCCAGGTTGACGCTGTTCATCCAGTTCACGACCGGATAGAGTACCACGAAGATCACCAACAGCGGCAGGGCGACACTGGGGATAAGTTGCACGGCATGCAGGTACAGCGACGGCATGAAGCGCTGGCGATTGCCTGGCGCGGTCATCACTTGCAGCAACCACACTTGCAGCGCGAAAAGCACCAGGCCCAGTGCGCCCACGAGGATGATGTTCTCGAAGAACCCGCCGGCGACGGAACCCGTTGTAGCCCTGGCCGAAAAAGTGTAGATCGTCAGGTAGGCCAGCACCAGCGCCCCCGCGATGCCGATGCACAGGCGCGTGATGATCGCCGTCACGGCGGGGGTCAGTTTGCCGCGACTGAACGGAAACCAGAGTGCCGCATAGGTCAGGATGCCCATGCCGGTGATGAAGGCGACGAAGCTGACCGCGCTGATGTCCACGCTCTGCGGCTGAAACCAGGCGGGGTTCAAAAACCAGCCATGCGAAGGATCAGGCCAGTTCGTCGTGAGCGTGCCGCCGCCCGGTGCCACACTGATCGTTTGGTCGGGGAAAAAATGGTGGCCCGTCACCAACGTGAAAAGCATGCCCAGGATGCCAACGCCCGCCAAGCCCAGGCCCACCAGGCCGAAGAGCGGCGGAAAGAGGCGCGAGACTGGCTTCGGATCGTAGATAAACGAGGCCGTGAGCGCGATGAGCGCGATGCCCAGCGCCAGCAAGCCCAGCGTCAGCGTCGCCTGCGAGGCCGTGTGCAACTGGGCCTGAGTATACGCCAAGCCGAAGAAGGAGGGGATTTGCCCCAGATAGATCACGCTGATGAAAAAGAAGCCGGTGGCGAGGATGATGGCCCGCGCCCACGACATATCGTTTCCGCCAACGCGGGTTAGGCCGTTTTGCATGTTCGATCATCCCTTCGCAAACGCTGTCTGGGTTCTCTGACGGATGGCTCACGCCGCTCCCGCATGAGAGCCACGTGAGCCGGATGCAGGTGTTACCCCGCCCAAGTTGGTCGCTTACGCGACATCGATTTCACCGAACATGTTCGAGTGATACAGGCAGAAGAACGGGTACTTGCCGCTCTTGGTGAAGGTGACGGAATACTGGGATGTCGCACCGCTCGGCGTAAGCTGCGTATCCGATGGGAACAGACCGGCGTCCGTGGGATAGGTGCCACTCGTCACCGAGTGGATGGCACTGCTCTGGTTCACCCACGTGACCTTGGTACCCGCTTTGATTGTGATCGTCGAGTACTGCTTACCCGCTGGATCGATGTAGTAGAACTGAAAGCCACCCGTTGCCGTCGTGATCGCATCGATCGTCACCGCTGTCTGATTGGTGAGATCAATCGAGGCACTCGGCGGATGCTCCAGATCCGTCAATTGCTGCTGATAGGCCGTCTGCAACGCCGATGTGGTGAGGTAGTTCGGGATGAAGGCGAAACCATTGGTGTTGTTTGGCACACTTTCCTTCGTCTGAAGGGTGGGATCGCCCGAAACGACCAGGGCTGTCAGCGCGGCGACATCATCGGTATTCAAGGGGCCACCATATGCCTGCCCCCACTGTGGCATCAGATAATTTTTCAGCGATGGATCGGCTGAATTGACGATGCCGGCGGTGATAATACGATTGATGTCTACTGCGGTCAACTGCGACAATGGTGGGTTGCCATTTGGATGATAGGACAGGCTGTTATTCAATTGGGGAGCCGCTAAGCCCTGCCCCAGTAGGCCATGGCACTGTGAACAGTACGTCGTATACAGTCCAGCGGCATAGTTCAACTGGTTATTGTACTGCGCCTGTGTGCGATCAGCGGAAACCTTGGCCGAAGCCAGGAAGAAGAACGGCAGCAAGACCGCGACCAGGATCATGAACACCAGGGCCATCGTGCCGGTGCGCTGAATGGTATTCAGGCGTGAGTAAAACAGGTAGACGAAGCCGGCGGTTGCCAGGCTGACGACTGCCATGCCGAAGGCGAGCCGGCCATCTCCGCCCAGAGCGTAATAGACGATCATCACGACCGTGATGGCGAGGGCGGCTAAGAGCGCCCAGCGACCTACGGAATTCGCCGAGGTTCCCATAACCTAACGTTTCTCCAGATCTAGCGAAGATGGCGCAGCGTGCGCCAGGAAAAGCAAACGAATAACCGGAGGACAGACATTCTTCCTGTCTGTCACACTCCCCGGAGGACAGGCATTCTTCCTGCCCGTCACACTCCCCGGAGGACAGACATTCCTGTCTGTCCGTGTCTGTTCGGCAACGTGCCTAACCGCTTAGGTGTTGCACGGCACCTGGATGGGCAACTCTTTCAGCAACAGCGTCGTGGGGCTGGGGTGCTGCACGTGTTGGTTCAGCTTGCCGGTATCCACCACGATATTTTTGCCGCTGATGTCAATCAAGAAGCGGTCGTTGCTGCGCGGCGCGGGGCCGCTGAGCCACTCACCATCGTCGTTGTAATGCGAACCGTGGCAGGGACATTTGAAGCTGCGGCAGTCGGTGCGGAAGTTAAACTTGCAGCCCAAATGCACACATCGCTGATAGATCGCCGCCCAATACGTCCCATCGGTCGGATCTTTGACGATCCACTCCGAATCCAGGATGTTTTGCAGATCCTGCCCTTGCAGGAGCCACGGCGTGTCTTTCGAGAGGTGGACGATATACGAGAGCGCGGTGGACTCGTAGAAGACGCCCTTGCCGTTCTCGATATCGAAATCCGCTGGCAACGCCGCCGGATACTTATCTTTCGCTTGCAGCGTGATCTTGCTGCCGAACTTGCCGACCAGCGTTGGGTAGATCATCACGATCCCCGCGCCGACCGACTCGACGCCGATCAAGCCTGCCGTCAGGCCGACGACGCCGCGCAGCAACTGCCGCCGGCTCAGCCCCTGGCGCGCGATCTCCGCGCTCTCGGCACCGCCGCCGGACATCACCTCATACTCTTGCGGGGTACGAGTGGTTTCTTTGTCTGTTGTAGCCATTTTCCTTGCCGCCTTTTACAGGTTGAAGAACTCGCCTTGCCAGGGCCAGAACCATTGCCAACCACTGCCACGGAAGAACGAACCGACGACCGTGATGACAACGAAGAACACGACGAACATCGTGAACAGCGTAATCGACAACTTGCGGTCGTTAAAGGCGCGGCTCGGATTGTTGTCGATGTAAGGTAACGCCGCCAGACCGGCCAACACGAAAGTTGGCAGGAGTACGCCGGCGAGAGTCGGCGGGAAGTAGTGCAGCAGTTCTTGCAAGCCCAGGAAGTACCAGGGCGCTTTCGCCACTGCCGGCGGCGGGAAGTTGATATTGAAGCGCACTTCCAGCGGCGCATTGATCGCCAGGCTCACCACCGTGAGCATCACGCTCATCAGCACCGCCGCCAGGAACTCGCGGATCAGCAGGTGAGGCCACACGAAAACGGAGTCTTCCAACTGCTTCTCGACGCGCGTGATGGCTTCTTGCTTGACGACCGCGAGCGTGCGATAGCGCTTCTGGGCGGAAGACGGGGTGGTTGTCGTCGCCATTGCTGGGCCTTCCTCTCATCAGGTTCGTGGCGCGGACAGTTGCAAGCGTTTCTCCCTGCCCGTCGCCCTCAGTTAGCGCGTCACCAGTTCGCGCGCGGTCGTCGTCGCCTCGTGCATCTCCACGTCGCTGCGCGCCGGCGGTGGCGGTCCCGCCTCACCACCGTCCTTGCGGATGCGCCAGAAGTGGACAGCCATCATCACGGCGGCCACCAGCGGCAAGAAAAGCACGTGCAGCGTGTAGAAACGGATCAGCGTGTTGCCCGTCGGATATTGGTCGATGCCGCCGATCAGCACGCGGTGAACGGCGTCGCCGATGACCGGCGCGTAGTTCGCCATGTTCGAGCCGACCTGAATCGCCAGCACACCGATCTGGTCCCACGGCAACAGATAGCCGGTGAAGCTCAGCAGCAGGGTCAGCAAGAAAAGCACGACGCCGACCACCCAGTTGAACTCGCGCGGCGGCTTATATGCACCGTGATAGAAGACGCGAATCATATGGAGCGAGACGGAGATGACCATCAAGTGCGCGGCCCAGCGGTGCATATTACGGGTGATGGCACCGAAGGCGATGGCGCTCTGAATCGTCTGGATGTTGCCATACGCCTGCGATTCCGCTGGCACATAGTAAAACATCAGGAAGACGCCGGTGATGGTCAGCACCAGGAAGAGGAAGAACGAGATGCCGCCCAGGCACCACGTATACGTGACGCGCATCGCCTGCCGGCTCACCTTGACGGGGTGCAAGTGCAAAAACACGTTGCCCATCATGATGAGTGACTGGTTCAGCGGCGTGTCGGGGTACCCGTGCCGGA
The DNA here is from genome assembly GCA_027459785.1 of Ktedonobacteria bacterium. Classification (GTDB taxonomy): domain Bacteria; phylum Chloroflexota; class Ktedonobacteria; order Ktedonobacterales; family JACDGC01; genus JAJPKG01. Next base: position 12,706 of record DAIDGU010000004.1, read on the forward strand.
AGATCGAACGCCAGATCTGGCTACTCTTGACGGCGGTAGTCACCTGGTCTACGACCCCACGTTTTGCTGACGAACTCAAAGGTTGCCTCCCTCAAGAGATGGCCGAAATCGGACGATTGTGCGCGCTAACCTACAGGGCGCGCATCAGGTGTGCCAGAGATAAAGGGTAGTCCTATCCATGTCTCAGTGTACGCCACCGTTAAGAGGTGGTGCGTCAGGCGGATACCTGATCCTCTGTCAGGACTTCTTTGATTCATCAAGAATCGTTCGGATCGGGATGCGCTGGCTGAGGGTACATGAGCGCCAAGAGCGCGTGTAAAGTCTCTATCAAGTATAACGCGCCGTTCAAGGAACCGCAACGTTGCAAGCGCCCGCTACCCCATTTGGGGGACAGTCCCACCCCAAGTGGCCCCACCCCCAGCCCCTCCCCATATGCGGATGGCGAGGGGAACACCGGCGATGCGGGGAGCGATGGGAGAGCCCTTGGAGCGTGAGCGAAGATACAAGCCGCGAATGGATCACGCTGAACACCCAAAAAGAGGGGAGGTGGAGGCGCGCTGGCACAGGCCGACGCGGTGACGTTGGAGATACGAGTGCTATCCATCACCACAGGGACATCCAACCGAGGCGCGCGGTTGGGGCTGCGCAGCGCACGGAAGCGATCCCGACTGCGTGGTTTGACATCCGCCCGTTTTCGCCCGTAAGATAATGAAGACATCTGGCACGAGAAAGGCGGACCCCTGGCATGCAACGGATCGGCATCGTCTACCGCGAGCATCCTCCGGCAGCGGTGGAACTGGCGACCACCCTGGAAGGCACGCTGGCACGGCAGGGCATCGCCATCTGGAAGCAAGCGGTGGAACGCGATCACGAGATCGCCGCGCACAGCGCCCCCAGCGATATGATCATCGTGCTGGGCGGCGATGGGACGATCCTTTCCGTCGCGCGCCAGTGCGCCGGCGACGCCACGCCGATCCTCGGCGTCAACTTCGGGCATGTCGGCTTCCTGGCCGAATTGGAACCGGATGAGGTGCTGCGTGAGTTGCCGTTTTATCTGCGCAATGATTACTGGGTGGACGAGCGCACGATGCTCACCGGCAGCTTACATGCCAACGGTCAGCAGCAGACGTTTCTGGCGCTCAATGATATCGTGGTCGCGCGGGGACCGGAACCGCGCGTCATCCGCTTCACCATCCGTGTCGATGAGGCGTTTTACGCTTCTGTCACCGCCGACGGCATGATCGTCGCCACCGCGACCGGCTCCACGGCCTATAACCTCGCCGCCAACGGTCCCATCCTCTACCCGTCCGTGCATGGCATGGTGGTGACGCCCATCGCGCCGCACCTGGCCGTGGACCCGCCGCTCGTGCTGGACCCCGCCGCACGCGTGGAACTGGAGCTGACGGGCAATTCCAGCGCCGCTGTGCTGGCCGCCGATGGTCAGCTCATCTGGCCCTTCGACGGCGATGCCACCGTCACCATCACCACCAGCCCCCATGTCACGCGCTTCCTACGCCGCCGCCCGCGCAACCACTTCTATCAAGTGCTGACGGAGAAGCTGCGGGGCCGGTGAGGGGACAAGCGAACATGAAAGCCACGAAAAAGCCACGAAGGCCACGAAATGGGGCAGACGCAAAGAGGTGAGGGAGATTGGCCGTACAATACCTATTGCGCATGTAAGCTAGAAAGAAATCGCAAAAATAATTGTTGTAACTGGTGCAATTGGGTTTCCGCCGTGACCGCCCGCGTTTCGGCAGCTTGCAGCGCATCTTGCAGCGCCAGCATCTGCTCGATGCCAGATTGATTGATGCCGGTATCAGCCAGCGTTTGGATGCGCGCGATCAGGTCCACATCAGCATCGGAGTAGCGGCGAGTGTTGCCGGTCGTGCGCTGGGGCGTCACCATCTGCGCTTGTTCATAACGCCGCAGTTGTTGTGGATGGACGCCAGTCATCTCGGCTACTGTAGAGATTGAGTACTTGGGAAACTTCGCGTCCGCTGCTCGTGATGGTGGGGGACGGCGTTGCGCCATAAGGCACCTCAGCAACAAATAATCAAGGGCAGGTCGCCGCAATCACGACCTGCCCCCTGAACGGTGAAGCCCACGGCGTATCAATGGGTGCCGTTGCCTGCCCCGGTCAATTCCTTGAGCAGTTGCGTGCCGTCATCGATGGTGCGGTTGCCCTCTTTGACAGCAATGCGCTTTGGCTGGGCATGTTGAGCGATGGGGATGACAATCGTCAGGATGCCCCGCTCGAAGCTGGCTTCAATGTGATCCGCATCGATGTCCTTGGGCAGCGTCACCTTGCGCTCGAACTCGCCGGCCCCGAACTCCACTAACAGATGGCCCTGGGCTTCTTTGTTATCCACCGCCGGCAGCAGATCCTCGCGGCGCGCTTTCAGCGTGAGCGTAGCCTGATGGGTCGTGACATCCACATTTTCTGGCTTCACGCCCGGCAGTGCCACCTGCACAACATACTGCCCGTTACGTTCGACCACGTTCATCGGCGCAATGGCGCTGCCAGCGAATCCAAAACCTGGCCGCATGACCGCATCTTGCATCAAACGGTTGACGGCATCACTCAAAGACATCGTTTCGCGGAAAGGATCCCAACGGACGTTCATGGTGTCAAACCTCCTGAACACGGGTGATGTGGCTTATCGCCTATGGTCTGAAAGTTCGTCCAGCTCGCGCTGAGAGGTCATCGCCTCAGGCGCCGCTGACATTTATTATATAGCATATCTTACAGATTTCGTCAAGGGATTTGACGCAAAAAAACTGGAGGACAGACATTTTGGTCAGCCAACGCAGTGGACTGGAATATCCGCCTCATAACCTTAAATCAGATGGTTCGCCGCGCTCCGTCTTCTGCCCTTGCGCGTTATTTTTCCTGGCGGCGCACCCGCGCCAGCCCCTCACGCAGCTTCACCGCCTGGGCAGGATTGCCCGCATTGACATAAGCGATCTGCCCTTGCAGGTAAGCGGCGTAGTCTCTGCGCCCTTCGTGGTTCTGCGCGGCCAGGCCGTCGTGTTCGGCATGGTGCAGGATGGCGCGCAGTTGGCGGCGCAAGGTGCGCGGCGTGCCGACCTGCTGGTTCACCACCAGACCCGTGACCACCTGGCGGGCGGACTGGCGCGCGATCTTCGTCTTGGCGCGGTTCACGGTGAAATGCTCGTCGCGGATGATACGTTCCGCCACGATGCGCAGACCACGCACCACATCGGGGTCGTCGCCGGAAAACACCAAATCGTCGGCATAGCGTGTATACGAGCAGCCGCGCGCTTTCGCCAATCCAGCCAGGCGCCGATCCAGCCGCCAGGCGACGAGATTCGCCAGCGCAGGGCTGGTGGGTGCGCCTTGCACCAGATGGCGCGGGCCGACGCTGATGAAATACCGTTTGCCCTCGTAAGTGAACTCCTCGCGGTCATACTCCGTGCAGAGCAGCGCCAGCGCCGCCGCCACCGCGAAGGGATAGCCCAGCGCGATCAGCATGCCGCGCACGCGGGCGAAGGTGATGCTGGGGAAGAAGTCTTGCAGGTCCAGCTTGAGGATCGCTGCCTTGCCGACATGCGCCTGCGCGTTCGTCACGGTGGACTTGCCCGGCACGAAGCCATGCGCCGCCAGCGCCACCGGTGCCTGGCCGATGATGGCCGCCAGCGCCTTGCGTTGCAGCGCCTTCAACTCCGCCTTGGGCGCGAGGATGACCCGTGTGCCGCCGCTGCGCTTGGGGATGGTATAGCGCACGTAGTGCCAGGTTGTTTCCGCCGCCTTGTCGAAAGTGAACCACCGCAAGCGACTCAGCGCAATCCCCAGCAGATCGGCGAGATCCTGCTCGCTAGCGAGCAGCGGCAGCCCCAGGCGTTGCAGCTTTTCGGCGTTGATGCCGGCCTCGCGTTGCGCGCTGGCGATGCCCCACAGATCTTCGCCGAAGGCCCGGCGGTCGCGCCGCTGGCGCTGGCCGATCTCTGCTGGCGTGCGTTGCGGCAATTCAACGACCGCAGCCGGCGTGGGGGGAGTGGCGACCGCGACACCTGCCGTGGACGGCTGAGGCAGCGGCTGGGAGGGTGTGGGATGCCCCGGCAAAACGGCCTGGGCGACCGCTGCCACCTGATTCGGCGTCTGCAAGGGCAGGGCAGCTATTGGCGGAACCGTGAGGGCCGCTGCGTCATGATGAGGAAACGTATCGGGCGCGTGAGTCGGCACGAAATCGGGTGGGGTGGTCGTCGTTTTAGCAGAACGCCCGAAGATGCGGCGCAAGAAATTACGCATAGAGGTCATCTTTCTGGTGGTGACAGAGCGCCGCGGCCCGGTTACTCGCGAGCGTTGGAGAGGGGAGCGCCGCATCCGCTTTGTGGATATGGCGCGCCCAGCGAAGGGGAAATGCCCGGAATGTTCCACCGCGACGTACCATCGCAGTATAGTGGCTAACCGGACCACGGCTCTGTGTCGCTGTACAGTATACCAGACTTGCCGCCATTCGGCAAGGGGTGCTGAATCAAATGGTCATGCTTCACAGCGGGCGATCAAAAAGGGATCGACTCATCCGTCGTGGCGGTCGCCGTGATTGATAGCGCATCCGGTCCCGTGGCAGCCGCCGTGGGCGTGTCGAAAGCCAGGCGCGCGGCCAGGATGTGTGGACACGGCCCGCGCGTGAGCGTGTTCATGCGGAAGAAGGCGCACTGGCAGCGGCCAAAGCGCAAGCGCCCGTTCTCGTCCAGTTGCACCATCACGGTATAGTCGCTGTCGTCATGCACGGTCGCGCTGATGCGCGTCACAGGCCGCGCGTTCGTGCCATCCGCGCTCACGCGCTGAATCTGCACCTGTCCGCCTTCCAGCAACGATTGCGCGGCAGCCAGGCGCGGATCGGCGACGAAGAGCGTGGCCAGGTCCAACGGCTCGGCGAAGAGGTCGCGCGCCCGGTACTGCCCATTGAGCGGATCATACAGCACCTTGCCGGCGCGGCTGAGTTGGAAAAGCGCCTGCTCCACCTCGGTGCCAGGGATGCCGGTTCCCAACGCGATCTCCTCGCGCCGTGCCGTTTGCCGGTTCGCCAGGAATTGATAGACGTGCTGGGTGCGCTCGGCGGTCGCACCGGTGAAGGCCGCCAACAGATCGAAGCCGCTGCCCATCGTCCAGTCGTCCGCCGTCCAACCCGACACCGCCAGCGTGAATTGGTACGGCCCGCACTGGCAGATATACACGTGTGGCAGCCCACGGCCCAGGATGGCGACCGTCACGTGGTCCGCATAGGGCAGCACGCCGCGCAGCAGCGCCAGCCGCTGGCGCCCCCACAGCCGCACCGTGCGCGCGAAGCCGGTGTACTGCGTGCCGCGTAGCGGAAAGTGCGCCTCCCACGGTTCCAGCACGATCTGGATCGGCGCGTTGGGAACGAATTCATAGCGGATACCTTGCGGCGATCCTTTGGGCGTGTGTTCGGCCAGATAGGTGATGACCGACGCGAGATCGACCGGACGCACGGGGAACGTGAAGGGATGTGCCGTCAGCGCGCCCTGCACCTGCAATAGCCCCTTCACCCACGCGGCGGGCAGTTGCGCCACGCGCTCCGTCCGCTCGAAGGTTTCCGCATCTGCCGCCGACCCGATGGTGAGCCTGGTAGGATGCGAGCTGCGCAGCGCCTGCAATGCCGGCGCGAGATCCCACGTGAAATCAATGTTCGTGCTACCCGCCTGCATTTCACCGATATCCGTGAAGGCGCTCAGCGCCGCGCTGAGGCGCGCATAGACCGCGCCATCGCTGCTATACGATTCGATGACGAGTTGGTCGGGCTGCACCGTGACGACGGGATCGAGCGTCGTGCGCCACGCGGCGTCGTTCGCGGCGGCGGCGACCTGATGTTGCACCAGCAACAATTGCCGCAATAGCAGCGGATCGCGCACGCGCCCCGCAAACGTCACCGGCGGGCGGCGCACGTTGGTCGCCAGCGCGACCGTTGTCGCCACCTGCGTCGGGCGCGCGTAAGCCAATATGATATCCATAACTATCGCTTCCTCATTATGTGCATCCGGTATGAAAATGGCGGGCGGTTGCAACCGCCCGCGTCCCCCGTCCCCCCCGTCCCCCC
>DAIDGU010000005.1 GCA_027459785.1 Ktedonobacteria bacterium
GCGGGCGGTTGAAACCGCGCCTAAGCGCCTGGCGGCGACGAAGTCCGCCGTCGCGGACTGGAGCTAGTCCACGTAGGTGGACTTCGTGGCGTAGCCCCTAGGCGCGGTTTCAACCGCCCGCCCGTCCCCGGCGCGATTGCAACCGCCCGCGTTTCCGCGCATACGAAAATTCCAAAGGCGAATCCAAAGGCGAAAGGGGGTGGCAGGATTGGCACAAGCGAATGATCCGCTCTATGCGTATGTCGGCGCGTTTGTGGATGAACTGTGGCGCGCGAGGGTGCAGCATATCGTGATCTGCCCCGGCTCGCGCTCCACGCCGCTCGCGCTCTCGTTCGCCATGCGCCAGGCAGACTTTAAACTGTGGCTGCACGTGGATGAGCGGTCGGCAGGTTTTTTTGCGCTGGGCCTGGCGAAGCGCACGCGGCAGCCGGTGGTGTTGGTATGCTCTTCTGGCACGGCAGCAGCGAACTTTTTCCCCGCTGTGGTCGAAGCCAACCTGTCGCATATCCCGCTGATCGTGCTGACCGCCGACCGTCCGCCGGAACTGCGCGACAACGGCGCGCCCCAGACCATCGATCAATTGCGCCTGTATGGCACGCACGCTAAGTGGTTCGCCGAGATCGCCCTGCCCGAAGGCACGCCCGCCGCGCTGCGCTACATCCGCGCGCAGGCCGCGCGCGCCGCCGCGACCGCCCGCGCCGCTCCCGCCGGCCCGGTGCAGTTGAATATGCCCTTCCGTGAACCACTGGTGCCAAAGTTAGAACACGAAGGCCACGAAAACGACGCAAGCCACGAAAATAGCAATGAAAGAAATACTTATCCGCAGGTCGCAGTCGCCGATGCGTTTGTCAGCCTCATCAATCCATTGGTTATCGAGCGGTTGGCAGAACAGTTGGTTGCGACACGGCAGGGTGTGATCATCGTGGGACCACATCAGCATGGAGGGCTGCCGGCGGAAGTGCTGACGCTGGCCGAGTTGTTGGGCTACCCCATCCTGGCCGATCCCTTGTCGTGGCTGCGGGGGTTCGCGGATGAGCAGATCATCACGAGCTATGATGCGTTTTTGCGCGATCCCGCGTTTGTCCGTGCCGCCGCGCCGGAGATGATCGTGCGCTTCGGGGCGATGCCGACGGCCAAGCCGGTGCTGCAATATCTGCAACAATACGCGGGATGCCCGCTGATCGTCGTCGGCGACGCGAACACGTGGGACGAGCCGACGCAATTGGCGAGCGAGATCGTGCGCGGCAGCCCGGTACAGGCGTGTGTTGCTTTGACCGCGGTGGCGCGGGCAATCATGGAAGAAGCGCCGCCGCGCCGGGAGCCGAACGCCTGGCTGGCGCGCTGGCGCGCGGCGAATCGCGCGACGATAGACGCCCTGCGCGCCGGCATCGCGGAGTTCAGCGACCCCTTCGAGGGGCGCGTTTTCACCGAACTGGCGGAAATCTTGCCGGAGCCAGCGACGCTCTTTGTAGGCAATAGCATGCCGGTGCGGGATTGCGACACGTTCTTCTGGGGCGCGACGGGCGTGGGGATCATGGGCAATCGCGGGGCGAACGGCATAGACGGCATCATCTCGACGGCGCTGGGCGTCAGCGCGGCCCAGCCGGATCACCCCGTCGTGCTGGTCATCGGCGACCTCTCGTTCTATCATGACATGAACGGTCTGTTGGCGGCGAAGCTGCACAAGCTTAACCTGACTATCGTGCTGGTCAACAATGACGGCGGCGGGATCTTCTCGTTCCTGCCACAAGCCGACCACCCCGATCATTTCGAGCAGCTTTTCGGCACGCCGACCGGCCTGGATTTCGCGCCAGCGGTGGCGATGTATGGCGGGCGCTTCACGCGGGCAACGGACTGGGCGCAGTTCCGCGAGGCCGTGACGCAGGGCATCACCAGGGGTGGGCTGCACGTGGTCGAGGTGCGCAGCGACCGTGTCCGCAACGTGGCCCAGCACCGCGCCCTGTGGCAGCGCGTGCATGCCGCACTGAGCGAGCGTGGCGTCATCCCGCCGGAAGGCGGCGAGGCATAAGATGACATTCGTGGGTGTACAGGTCAATGATGTACGGTTAGGGGCGGAATTGTTCGGCGACCAGCGGGCCGGGCAGCGGACGCTGGTGCTGGTGCATGGTTTCACCGGCAGCGCCCGCAATTGGCTGCCGCACAAACCTGCCTTTAATGCGGCTGGTTGGCGTGTCATCGCGCTGGATATGCTGGGGCATGGGCGTTCGGAAGCACCGTATGAGGCCGAGCGTTACAGTATCGAACACTGCCGCGACGACATCCTGGCGGCGCTGGATCAGCTGGGCGTGCCGGCGGGAAGCGCGATCCTGCTGGGCTATTCGATGGGCGGGCGCATCGCGCTGTATACCGCGCTCACCGGCTATTTTCGTGGGCTGATCCTGGAAAGCGCATCGCCGGGCATCGCGGACGAGGCCGAGCGCGCGGCCCGCCGCGCCAGCGATGAAGCGCTGGCTGAGCGCATCGAGCGCGAGGGCGTGCCGGCCTTCGTCGCTTACTGGGAGAATCTGCCTTTGTTCGCGTCGCAGCGCGCCCTGCCGGATGCGGTACAATCAGCAGTGCGGGCGCAACGCTTGCGCAACCACGCGCGCGGCCTGGCGAACAGCTTGCGGGGCATGGGAACGGGATCACAGCCGGCCCTGCATGCTCGCTTGCCGTCGCTCACCACGCCAACCCTGCTCATCGCCGGCGCGCAGGACGCGAAATACGTCGCCATCGCGCGTGAGATGGCGCAGGCCATCCCTACCAGCACGTTACATATCGTCCCCGACGCGGGACATACCGTTCACCTGGAACAACCTCAAGTTTTCGAGCAACTCGTCATCCAATTCTGTCAAGAGGTGCAAGCATGACCGCTCAGAAAAAAGCGCAAGGCAAGTCGAGTGACAACCAGCCGGAGCAGCCGGCAGAGGAGACACTGCCGGCGATCCCCACATGGGCCAAAGTAGACGGCAAAGACTATCAAGACATCATTTATGAGAAGGCGGAGGAAGGGATCGCCAAGATCACGATCAACCGGCCTGAAGTGCGCAACGCCTTCCGCCCGCAGACGCTTTTCGAGTTGATCGACGCCTTCGAGGATGCCGGCGAAGATCCTAACATCGGCGTGATCATCTTCACCGGCGCGGGGACCAAGGCATTCTGCTCCGGCGGCGATCAGAAGGTGCGCGGCCACGGCGGCTACGTGGGCAAGGACGGCGTGCCGCGCCTGAACGCGCTGGACCTGCAACGGGTCATCAAATATCTGCCGAAACCGGTGATCGCGATGGTCGCGGGCTATGCCATCGGCGGCGGCCATGTGCTGCACCTGCTGTGCGACCTCACCATCGCGGCGGATAACGCGCGTTTCGGCCAGACGGGGCCGCGCGTGGGCAGCTTCGACGCCGGCTGGGGCGCGACGTATATGGCGCGCGTCGTCGGCCACAAGAAGGCCCGCGAGATCTGGTATCTCTGCCGCCAGTACGACGCCCAGGAAGCGCTGGATATGGGCCTGATCAACACGGTCGTGCCGCTGGAACAACTGGAAGCCGAGACGGTGCAATGGTGCCGCGAGGTTCTGGAAAAATCGCCCATCGCGCTGCGCTTCCTCAAAGCCGCCTTCAACGCCGACACCGACGGCCTGGCGGGCATCCAGCAGCTTGCCGGTGACGCCACGATGCTCTATTACATGACGGAGGAGGGCCAGGAGGGCCGCAACGCCTTCGTGGAGAAGCGCAAGCCCAACTTCAAGAAGTTCCCCCGCCTGCCATAAAGTTTCGAGAGGGTTTCGAGCGAACACGAAAGCCACGAAAAGACCACGAAGAACACGAAAAAAAAGAAAAGTTGTTCGTAGGGAAGCTTGACAGCGATCCTGTAAAGGTGAAACCGGCTACAGGGAGGCTGCATTTCAAAAATTTTCGTGGCTTTCGTGAAACTTTTCGTGGCTTTCGTGTTCCCGTCTTTGCCACTGGGAGTGAAACAATGATCATCGCCGACATCCGCGTCCATCCCTACCACATTCCGTTTCGCCAGCCCTTTGCTACGGCGCATGGCACGCTGGCGGCGCGGGAAGGGGCCATCGTGGAGTTGGTGACAGATGGCGGGATCGTCGGGCTGGGCGAGATGGCGGCGGTGACGGAGTTTGATGCGCCAGATGTGGCGACGCTGGTGGCGGCGGCACGCGAGGCGGCAGCGCAGATTCGTGGCCGCTCCTTCTTTGCGCCTGATTGGCGTGCCACCCTATCGCCCTTGCCGCCACCCCTTGACTTCGCCCTCGAACGAGCCCATTTCGATGCTTTCGTACGTGAGGGCATCACAAACGGTCATCGACATGATGAGCGCCTCTATCCGCCTGTGCGCGTGAATGCGACCGTCAGCGCGCCGGTGGTGGAGCAGGCGGTGGCCGATGCCCGGCGTGCCGTTACCGCCGGTTTTCAATGTATCAAGCTCAAAGTCGGTATGCTCGGTGATCCTTCCCTGGAGAGCGGACGCATTTGGGCAGTGCGCGCCGCTATCGGCCCTGATAGCCAGTTGCGCCTGGACGCCAATGAAGCCTGGACGCTGGATCAAGCGGAAACCATACTGCGCCAGGTACGCGAAGTGGATATTCAATTCGTGGAACAACCGCTCGCGCGCACGCATCTGGCAGATATGCGGACGTTACGGCAGCAGACAGGGATACCCATTGCCGTTGATGAAGCGCTCACTGATCCGGCGAGCTTGCAACGCATCTGGGATGCAGACGCCGCCGATGTGCTGGTGCTGAAGCCGCAATTGTTGGGCGGCATCAATGGAATTCATCCTGCCGTCGCCCAAGCTATGCTCCGCAAGAAAAGTATCGTTATAACCACCACCCTGGAAGCGGGAGTTGGCGTCGCCGCGACGCTGGCAATCGTGCAACATCCCATTTTTGCGTTGCCTGGCATGCGTCCCCTTGTGTTGGCCTGTGGGCTGGCAACCTTACCACTTTTGGAAGATGACCTGATCAACGAGACTTTGCCCGTTGAAAACGGCTGGATTCATGGCGCGAACACGCCCTTTCAACTGGTGACGCTGGACCGCGCCGCCCTGGATCGCTATCGGCTGGAGGTGCCGGAATGCTGACGACCTTGCCGGATTGGCTGGCGCGGGCGGCGGAGAACTACCCCGCTAAGCTGGCGCTGCGCTGCGACGGAACCGATTGGAGCTTCGCCGAACTGGATCGCCAGGCGACGGAATTGGCGCACCGGCTGGCGGCGCAAGGTGTGCGGGCGGGCGACCGCGTGGCGCTGCTGGCGCAGAACGGCTTGCCCTTCGCCGCGCTGGTGCATGCGCTCACGCGCCTGGGCGCGATCCTCGTTCCCCTGAACACGCGCCTGACCCCGGCAGAGCTGGCCTGGCAACTGGCTGATGTGCGCGCCACCTGGCTGCTGGCGGATACCCACTATACTGAACTCGCTAGGGAGATCAGGACGCGACACGAAGGGCACGAAGGAACAGAAGGACACGAAAATCATGAGGGATTGAAAGGACATAAAAGATCGGCTGCACCTTATCCATTAGCTACCGATGAAATCGTTTTGGCAATGGCCTTTTCCGATCCCTTCGTGCTCTTCACATCCTTCGCGGCCTTCGTGTCGAGTCCTAACATCGAATTTGCCGCTCAGGCAGGGGCATTACGCACCGAGATCGACCTCGATGCGCCCCAGGCAATCATCTTTACCTCCGGCACGACGGGCCAGCCGAAGGGCGCGATCATCACGTATGGCATGCAGTGGTGGGGCGCGGTCGGCTCCGCGCTGAACCTGGGCCACGATCCGGCGGATCGCTGGCTGGCCTGCATGCCGTTCTTTCACGTCAGCGGCCTGTCGATCCTGTTCCGCAGCGTGATCTACGGCATCGGTGTGGTCGTGCATCCGCGCTTCGACGCCGCCGCGATCAACCGCTCGATCCAGGAGGACGGCGTGACGATCATTTCCGTCGTCGCCGCGATGGTCGGGCGCATGCTGACCGATCTGGGGGAGGGTCGCTATCCACCGGCTTTCCGCTGCCTGCTGCTGGGCGGCGGACCCGCGCCCGTGCCGCTGCTAGAAACGTGTGCCGCGCGCGCCATCCCCGTGGTGCAGACGTATGGCATGACCGAGACGTGTGCGCAAGCCGTCACCCTCGCCCCCGCCGACGCGCTGCGCAAGATCGGTTCCGCCGGCAAGCCGCTGGCGGCAGTGCAACTGCGCATCATGGGCGATGACGGCATAGCTGGCCCGGACGAAGCCGGCGAGATCCAGCTACGCGGCCCGACGCTCACGCCCGGTTATGCCGAACGGCCCGACGCCACCGCCCGCGCCTACACGCCCGATGGCTGGTTCGCCACCGGCGACATCGGCTATCTGGATGCCGAGGGTTATCTCTATGTGCTGGATCGGCGCTCCGATCTGATCATCTCCGGCGGCGAAAACGTCTATCCGGCGGAGATCGAGGCCGCCTTGCTGGCGCACCCCGCCGTGCAGGAAGCCGGCGTCTGTGGCGCGCCGGATGCCGCGTGGGGCCAGGTGCCGGTCGCCTTCGTCGTGTTGCACGCCGGCGCGGCGGCTGCGCCCGCTGAGTTGCGCGCGTTCCTCGCGGATCGCCTGGCGCGCTACAAAGTGCCAGGCGCGATCTATCTCGTCGCCACGCTGCCGCGCAACGCCGCCGGCAAGCTGCTCCGGCGCGACCTGCCGCGCCTGCTGCCGGACAATGATCCGATGGCCCCTTGACGCCGCCCACCTTCATGCGCTATACTACCCATACCAGCCGATGTGGCGAAATGGCAGACGCGGAGGTCTCAAAAACCTCTATCCGAAAGGATGTGTGGGTTCGAGTCCCACCATCGGCACCTGTGGCCCTATCTAGAGAAATGCCAAGCGCCCCTAGAGTATCGAAGGAAGTTCTAGGGGCGCTTTTGACGCCAATTGATAGCAGATGACACCCTCTCACGGCAATATGTGTATGATAGCAATACGATGGTGAGCATCATCTTGATGTAAGATGGGTTTTGCCACACTGGAAAAAAGAGCCTTGCTGTTCACCTTCCTCAATCGCCAAGGTTGGCATGGTGAACCGTTCACTCAGATGGGGCCGCTTGTGAGTCATCCATCAAAGCCATCCGGTACTCCAACATCCGATGCAGTGTTCCTAGCATCTGATCATATTCATCCTTTTTCCGTTCAATCTCCCCGATCTTGTGGCGAATCCAGTCGATCACTTCGAGATTGGTCCGCGTATGAGTATCCTGGTCTTGCAAGATATCCTTCATTTCGGCAAGCGAGCATCCTATGCCCTGAAACTTCTTGATGAGTTTCAGTCGTTCAAGCGCCTCGTCGGTATACGTGCGATAGTTATTTGCCTCTCTGCGGACATGCCGACTGTCCAACAAGCCTTCCTGTTCATAAAACCGAATGGTATAGACGGATAACCCCGTCTGTTCGGCTAACTCGTGAATCATCATTTCCTGTTCTCCTCACAAGGACTTGCCTTAGAGTCCACTCTATAGTTTACGCTCTTATTGCGCAAGTTGCGCAACAACCCAACAGCGTAGGAGAACATCACCATGCGTGTTTTCGTCACAGGAGCACCAGGCTTCATCGGGTCCGCCGTCGTCCGCGAACTCACCAATGCCGGTCATACGGTCGTCGGTCTGACCCGTTCAGACACCGGTGCCGAGATTCTGAAGAAAGCTGGGGCCGAGGTGCAACGTGGCTCTCTTGACGACCTCGACAGCCTTCACCGCGGCGCTGCGGCTGCCGACGGCGTCATTCACCTGGCGTTTAATCATGGTTTTTCGGACTTTGCCGCCGCGCTGAGCGCCGATCTGCGTGCGGTCGAGACAATGGGGGCGGCGCTGGAAAGCACCGGCAAGCCGTTCATCATCACCGCTCACTTACGCGGGGAAGTCTCGGCGAACGCAGCGCTCAGCCTGGCAGGAGTGCGATCATTAGTCGTCTCGCTCTCCCTGTCCGTGCATGGCGAGGGCGACCACCACGGCTTCGTGCCGAGACTGATCTCCATCGCCCGTGAGAAGGGAATCTCTGCCTACATCGGCGACGGGTCCAACCGCTGGACAGCGGTCCATCGCCTCGATGCGGCGCACCTGTACCGCCTGGCGCTGGAAGCCGCCCCGGCGCGGTCGCAGCTTGATGGAGTCGGCGACGAGGGGGTGGCCTTCCGCGACATTGCCAGCGTCATTGGTCGCCATCTGAACCTGCCGGTGGTCAGCATTGCTCCTGACGAGGCAGGCACCCACTTCGGCGCTTTTCTTGGTGCCGTGGCGGCACGTGACCTTCCGAGGTCGAGCGCGCGAACCCAAGAACTTCTGGGATGGCGGCCTGTGCATCCCGGCCTGATCGCGGACATAGAACAGCACTACTTCAACAACGGAAACGAGGCTTAGGGGCACACTTCACGACAACGAGTCTTGAGGAACGGACCGGAAGACGACGCGAAACGCGTCACGATAACTTCCAGTCCGTTGCGCAAGGACTTCATGCGCTTCTTTTTACGGCGTTGGGAATTTCCCGCTGCTAGGAATCGTTGAGGCAAGGAGGAAAATCACCTCACATGCACCTCATCGGGCATCTAGATAGATACATTCTCTTATTATATCAACCATGTGGCAATACATATTGTACTGCAATTGTACTGCAACGCGGAGCAAACTCCTGTATGTTGTGGTACAATAGTCGATGGATGAACTCGCTCTGCGCCCACCTTTCTGGCCTATGCAACGTCTAGCGAGGTAGCTGATTAAGTCTCAAAAACCTTTGCCTGAAAGGGCGTGTGGGTTCGAGTCCCACCATCGGCACCCCAATACCTGTTCATCCCTTTCTCTACAACAGAGAGGATGCCTGTATGGATCAGTACATTCAGGGCAATCAACGGTTATGGGACGAGTACGCGGACATCAATTTCCAGTCGGGCCTTTACGATGTCGCCGGCTTCAAATCCTCGCCTGATCCCCTATCTCCTCTCATCCTTTCCGGAGTCGGCGATGTGAGCGGCAAATCTTTGCTGCACCTGCAATGCCACTTCGGCAAGGATACGTTACGCTGGGCGCTCGCTGGCGCGACGGTGACGGGGATCGACTTTTCCGCCAAGGCTATCCAGTACGCTCAGCAGTTAGCCACCGACATGCAGATTCCCGCGACCTTCATCCAGACGAACCTCTATGATCTGCCCCAGGTACTCGAAGGGGCGTTCGATGTCGTTTTCACCTCGTATGGTGTCTTAGGCTGGCTGCCCGATCTGCAACAATGGGGAGCTATCATCGCGCACTTCCTCAAGCCAGGCGGGATCTTTTATATCATCGAAGCGCATCCCACCATGAGGATCTTCGATGACAATGATCCCCAGGAACTGCGCGTCAAGTATCCCTATTTCCATGAGGACACGCCGGAGGTTATCGAACCACAGGGGGGCAACTATGCCGACCCCCACGCGGTGGTGACGCAGACCGAATATTTCTGGCAGCACAGTCTGGCTGATATCCTCAACGCTTTGCTGGATGCCGGCTTGCAGGTGGAGTTCTTTCAGGAGTATCCGCATATCATCTGGCAAGCGTTGCCCTTCCTTGTGCAAGACGAGCAGGGCTATTGGCGGCTGCCGCCAGCGTATCCTCAGTTGCCACTGACCTTCGCATTGCGCGCCAGCCAACCAGAGGTGCGCTGAAGCGGGCGGAGAGCGCGATACATCGCGCCCGTACAATGACCAAGGGCGAGGCAGGTTGCCGCCTTTTATTATGCGCGCATGCAAAGTTCCCGCCCCGATGCCTGAGCGCCGGATTGATTCAGCATACCGCCCTGAGCGTGCAAGCATGCTCGCTGATCCCTAGCATGCACATCTGGTCGGGACGATTCGCGCCACCCGGAAGGACGATCATCCTTCATTTTCTGAACAATTGCGCTACCTCTTGCATTTCTCACTGGTTTAGTGCTAAACATATACATGAAGGCGATGTACGACCGGCAGAGTGGTACCGTTGGCCCGCTGTATGCGGACATCGCTCCCAACATCGTTGCATTACAAATGGAGGCACTACCTTGGCTACCCCACAGACGCAAACCGGCCAGACCACATGGGAACTCGATCCCGCGCATTCGCTGGTTGAATTCTCAGTCAAACATATGATGGTTGCGACGGTCAAAGGCCGCTTCAGCGGCGTGAAAGGGACCGTCGTCACCGATCCCGCCGATTACAGCAAGGCATCGGTCGATGTCACTATCGACGCCAGCACCATCGACACGCGCGACGAGAAGCGTGACGGCCACCTGAAATCGCCGGACTTCCTCGACGTGGCGACGTATCCGACGATCACCTACAAAAGCACGAAGGTTGTCAGCGAAGACCAAACGCACCTGACGGTGGTCGGTGATCTGACGATTCATGGCGTCACGAAGTCCGTAGAACTCAAGACGGAGATCAACGGCCAGGGCAAGAATCCCTATGGTAAGACCATCGCCGGCTTTTCGGCCACCACGACCATCAACCGCAAGGATTTCGGCCTGAACTGGAACGTCGCCCTCGAAGCTGGCGGCTTTTTGGTCAGCGACGACATCAAGATCGCTATCGAAGGCGAACTGATCCTGAATTAGACATCAGCGCGCCACGACCGCCGGTTGAGTAAAGCTCAGCCGGTGGTTTTTTTGTGCGCACGACCATCGAGCGGACGGTTGTCATACGCTTTGCGGATAATCAATATTGGTTAACGGAGGACAGACATTCCTGCCGGTCATTACGATCTCCCGGAAGACAGCCATTCCCATAACACCGGAGGACAGCCATTCCTGTCTGTCCGGCCCCGCTGACCACCGTCTATACCCGAAATTGGTATCAGTGCATCGGAGACGCGGGCGGTTGCAATAGCGATTGGGACGGGGGATGGTTGATGGGGTTTTACCAAATCGGGCAGATAGTATCACATCCGCCGCCCGCCGGGGGCGGCATCCCAGCCGCCGCCCGCCCGCCGGGGGCAGGAGCATCGTTGCCGTGCGGTCGCCGGGGGCTGAACCCCCCGGCTCGGAAAGGGAACCCCTCCGGGCTGCGGGCAAACGTGTCCGCGCTTACTTGTAAAACTCCATCAACCACGCCTAATATCCCTTTTGGGTAAAGACGGTGGTTATCGGGGCCGGACAGACAGGAATGTCTGTCCTCCGTGGTTATGGAGAATGGTTGTCCTTCGTTATTGCCAGAATGGCTGTCCTCCGTCACCTATATGGATCACCCGCAACGGGAATTGCATATCGTGCGCGCTACGGGCCTTCTTCTGGCAAAGAAACCGGCATGTGATGCTAGCTGCCTGGCGGCGATTATTGCAGCCGCCCTCACAAAAAGCCTATTCATGGTCAGAAGGGGCAATCCATTGTGGTTGCCAACGCCATAATGCCGGATGCTGGCTGCATCCGGCACGGGGGGTGATAAGCTTAGCGCGGGTTAGGCGTCGTTGTCGCCCGATGTCTCGCCGTCCGCTGCGCGCCCGTTGGGGCTGGATTCCACCATGCGGCGGGCTTGGGCGAAGGCGGCTCCGAAGGCGGTCGTGGGCGCGTCCTCTGCCTGGCGTGCGCTCGCGTTGCCGTTGCTGGCGACGACGGGCGCGGCCTCCGGCGTTGGGGCGGCAGGCGTGGGCGTCTCCGGAGGCATCTGCTGGTACGCTTGCTCCAACAGGTCGTCCGACATGCCGACAGCGGCGGTGGGTTCGGCCACGGCGCGCATGCTCAGGCCCAGGCGGCGGCGGTCGCTTTCGATACGCAACACGCGCACCTGCACCTCCTGGCCCTCGCGCAGCGACGTTTTCGCGTCGTTCGTCGGCGGATAGATCTCCGTCACGTGGATCAAGCCTTCGATGCCGTTTTCGATGCGCGCGAAGGCACCGAACGGCGCGATCTTCGTGATGGTCCCCGTCACAAGCTGGCCGACGTAATAGCGCTGCTCGACCGTGGACCACGGATCGACCTCGGCGCGTTTGATCGACAGGGCGATCTTCTTGCGGTCCTTGTCGATGCTCAGCACCTGCACCTCGACCTCCTGGCCGACATGCAGCACCTCGCTGGGGTGGTTCACGCGGCTCCAGGCGAGCTGGCTGATATGCACCAGGCCGTCCGCGCCGCCGAGATCGATGAACGCGCCGAAATGCGCCAGGTTACTGACGATGCCATGCCGGACCTCGCCGACTTGCAGTTCGGCGAGCAATTCGTCGCGCCGCCGCGCCCGCCATTCCTGCATCGCCAGGCGCTCCGAGAGGATCAGCCGGTTGCGGTTGCGATTGATCTCGATGATCTTGAGTTTGAGGGTCTTGCCGACCATCGCTTGCAGCTTGCTGAGTGTCTCGGCGTTCTCGGCGCTATCCTCGCGCTTGAGGTTCATGATCTGCGAGATCGGCACGAAACCGCGCACGCCGTCGAGGTTGACGATCAAGCCGCCCTTGTTGCTCTCGATGACCTCGGCGTCGATGATATCGCCGCGCTCGAACATCTCATGCGCGACGCGCCACTGGCGCTCTTGCCGCGCCTTGCGGATCGAGACGATGGCATGCCCCTCCGGCGTTTCCGGCTGCAACACATACACCAGCAGCGTATCATTGCGATGGATCTCGTCCAGGGAGCCATACCCGCTGGAAGAAAGTTCTTTGAGTGGCAACACCGCTTCAGATTTCAGACCAATATCGACTAAAATCTCATCGCGGTCGATCGACACCACGGTCCCCTCGACGACATCGCCGCGCTTGACGGTTTTCATCGCGTGCTCGGCTTCGTCCAGGTACGCCGCCATGCTGTTCTCGAAAGAATCTTCGGCGTCGTCGTGGTCTGTCATACGATTGTCATCCATTGTTTTCATTACCCGCCCGCTCAGGTTGTTTTGCGGCGCGTTAAACGCTGCCGCTCGCCATGCCCTTGTGGTGACGGCATGGCCCGCTGTGCCAGCTAGCCCCCTCGTTGCAGTCGAAAATCTCGCGCGAGCCAGGCTACGAGCGCGAGGCAGAGTGGGTTGCGCGGAGCGCGCACAGGGAGTCCCTAGGGCGCATGAAACAGCGTTGGTCATGCGCCGACCGTGCAGCAGTCCTCTACGTTGTCGGTGCGTTGTGGCGCGCAAACACACGGCTCACCCGTCATCCTGAACGCAGTGGCGATCAGTCGAGTGCGTGGTTGCGCGTGCCCCCACTTCGTGGACTCATTATAGCAAACATGTCATGATTTGGCAAGCCAAATTTCCCATTTCCCCCCTCAATCGCGTAATATTCGTCCAAATGATGGTACTATACAAGGTGTCGGGGTACTATGCCGACAAGCGAGAGGAACAACACGATGGCGGACCACGCCGCGCTTTTGCATGATCTGAATGCGCTGGTGGCGCATCTGCGCGTGGCCCTCAGCGCCCCCCCACCGCCGACCGATCCGGCGGCACTGGCCGCGCGCCCCTCCGCAGTGCTGCTGCCCCTGCATGCTGGTGCGGATGGCACCCCCCACGTGATCTTCACCGAACGCTCGCGCGCCCTCCGCCGCCACAGCGGCGAGATCTCCTTCCCCGGCGGCAGGCAGGATGCTGGCGACGGGTCGCTCTGGGCGACGGCGCTGCGCGAGGCACAGGAAGAGATCGGCCTTGCTCCCGCGCGCGTGACACCGCTGGGCGAGTTGCCCGCTGTCTTCACCGTCGTCAGCAATTACCTGATCGTGCCACAGGTGGGCCTGGTGGCAGGGACGCTGGCTGAGATCGCCCCGGCGATCAATCCCGCCGAGGTGGCGCTGGTTATCGACGCGCCGCTGGCCGCGCTGGCCGATCCCGCCATCCACCACACAGAAGAGTGGACGCGCGGAGGCCGGTCACATCTGGTCTATTTCTATCAGTATGGACCCCACCGCATCTGGGGCGCGACTGCACGCATTCTGGCCGATCTTTTGCAGCGTATCCCCCATTAGTACTTGCAACGTCTTCTACTTCACATCTGTGTTACCAAACCAAAGGGCATCCGTCTCGAATGATAGACACCGCCTTGACGATCATGCCTTTGCGATTCGGCAGAGGCGCCACCAATAGCAGGAACATGGCCACCGCCGACCCTCGGCGCGCTGGCTGCCCCACTTCGTTCTGGTGTTCCAGTTTGCCCCCTGGAATGCCCGGTGCTGGTTTAATGGCACCGCACACCGCTCAGGTTGTGAGCTATTTCCCCCTCTGCGCCCTGCATGGTGGAAGCGATCGTTGGTCGATGGTGTTTCGGGTCGTTCTCGTAGCGCGATGTAGCTGTAGTGTGTTCCTCGTAGTCATCGTCCCCCATTTTAGAGAGCGAGGCTTGCCCCTGCCGCGTGCCGCCACGGCTCAGCCACGCGTGGTACTGCGTTGTTGCTGATGTGGATTGATGTCGTTTACACTCCAACTGAATTACCCGCCGCTTTGCGCGAGCATCCCGGCGCGGCCTGTGCCGTCATCGACGTGGTGCGCGCAACGACCACGCTCGTCGTCTGTGGCGAGCGCCAGGTCGCGCGCGTGCTGGTGACGGCGGATGTCGCCGCCGCGCGGGCGCTGGCCCAGGCGCAGCCTGGCACGCTGTTGGCCGGCGAGGTCGGGGGCCAGGCACCTGCCGGTTTCGACTTCGGCAATTCCCCTACGGATCTGCTGCACGCCGATCTCGCCGGTCGGCAATTCGCCTTCGCCACGACGAACGGCACGCGGGCGTTGCGCGCGGCCCAGGCGGGCCAGGCGGGCGCGATCTATGCGGCGGCGTTGCGCAACGCTGCTGCCGTCGCCGAGCTGGCGCTCCGCCAGCCACCGGAGCGCGCGTTCCTGCTCGTCTGTGCCGGGCGCGGGGACCGTGTGGCACTGGACGATCTCTATACCGCCGGCATCATCGTCGGCTTGATCGCGGCGCGCACCGCGCCGGACATCCCTCACCTGGCCCTCACCGAGGGCGCGCTGATCGCGCGCGATCTGGCGCACACCGCCGGCCCGCCGCTGGACGTGCTGCGCCGGTCGGACGCTGGCCGCGCCGTCAGCGCGATCGGGCTGGGGGCGGACCTGGACGCCTGTGCCGCCGTAAATGCCAGTAACGTCATCCCACGTGTGTCCGCCAGCGGTCACGCCGGTGAACTCGTCATCACTTTCGCGTGAGGTTACGCGGCGCGGCGCGTTGTCGCCGCATCGCTGCGTCGCTCCGGCCAGCGCAGGATCGCGGCTTGCCGGCCTCGGCCTCGTCGCTGCCAGACCCCACCGGCAGCGAGCGTGAGCGCGCCGACGAGCAGCAGTTCAGCCAGCAGCCGCAACGGTGCCTGCAACCGCGCCGCCAGGTAGAGCAGCAAATGAGCATACAACGCGACCATACCCCGATCCTCCCGCAAACCTACCCTTTCAACATAGCGCGCGGCCCCAAGCGCGGGCGGGCCAGGGCCGGCGAGTGTGGCAGGCCATACGGCACTAGCCCAAATAACCTCTGTCGCTTTTCGACCAGATGTGCTATCCTATCTTCATCACCCCACCCCAGGTAGAGGATGGTATTGCCGTATGGCCGCTGATGATCGGGATGAGGCGCTCCCCGCGCTGGAAGGCGACGCGGGCGGGCAGGGCGCGCTGCTGCGCCGGGCGCATGCCGCGCTGGTGGCGGCGGGTGCGCCGTTGGGCGCAGCGCAGCTCGTGCCGGCGGTCTTCGGCGTGGCTGGCGACCTGACGGAGCGTTCGCCCTGGCACGGCTTGCTGGCGCGGCTGCTGGGCGGCATGGACATCTTTCAGGCTGGCCCGGACGGCACATGGGCGCTGCGCGAGTGGAGCGCGGACGATCTGGCGCTGGACGCCGTCGAGTTCGCCGTGCTGGATGTCGAGACCACCGGCCTTTCGCCCAGCCGCAACCGGATCATCGAGATCGGCGCGCTGATCGTGCAGGGCGATGCCACGCGCGGCACCTTCGCCGAATTGGTCAATCCGGGCCGTAAAATCCCTGATTTCATCGCGCGTTTCACCGGCATCGCGTCGGAAATGGTGGTGCGCGCGCCCAAAGCGGAAAAGGTGCTACCCGATCTGGTGGACTTCTTGGGCAGGCGACCTGTGGTGGGCCACAACGTCAGCTTCGACCTGAACTTTCTGGGCTATGAGGCGCAACGGCTGGGCGGCAACCTCTTTTTCCCCACGGAGGGCATCGACACGATCGTGCTGGCGCGGCGCTTTTTGCCGGGGGTGCGGCGCGTGAAGCTGGACGTGCTGGCGAGCCGGCTGGGCGTGCAGGCACACGAGCGCCATCGCGCGCTGGGCGATGCGCAAACCACAGCGGACATCCTGCGCCTGTTGCTGGCGCGGGCCAAGGCTGAGGGGTGCCGCACGCTGGCGGATCTGCGCGCGGCGCTGGCGGAATTCGCTGGCAAAGCGCCCCCCGCGCGGGGCATGGTGGGCGAGGCGCGGCCCACCGGCAGCATGTACCTGAATCCCGCCTGGCGACGCGACTTCCCGACCCAGCCGGGCGTGTATCTGATGCGCGACGAACTGGGCAAGGTGATCTATGTCGGCAAGGCCAAGTGCCTGCGTGACCGGCTGGCATCGTACTATAATCATCCCCTTGGTTACACGCGCAAGATGGACGGCCTCTTGCAGAACGTGCAGGCCATCGAAACGCGCGTGCTCGGCTCCGAACTGGAGGCGCTGCTGGTGGAATCGCGGCTGATCAAGGAGTTGCAGCCGCGCTATAACGTGCAACTGCGCAACTATGAGCAGTATCCCTTCATCAAGATCGATGTGAAAGCAGACTTTCCGCGCGTCTTTGCCACGCGCGAGGTGCGCGCCGACGGCGGGCGTTATTTCGGCCCCTTCAGCTCGCGCCGCGCGGTAGATGCCACGATTGAGGTCATCCAAAAGCTGTTTCCCATCCGCACCTGCACCCGCGCCCTGCCGCCCGCCGCCAAGCCCAGCGATCCCTGCCTGCGCTACCACATGGGGCGCTGTGCCGCGCCCTGCAAGGGGGTGGCGTCGCGGGAGGCATATCGGGCTATGATCGACGAGGTGGTGGACTTCCTGGCGCGCAGTCGGGGCGATATGATGGATGCGCTGCGCAATAAGATGTGGGAGGCGGCGGCCCGCGATGACTTCGAGCGCGCTGCCGCTTTGCGCGATGTGATCCGCCATGCCGACAGCGTGTTGCTGGGCCAGAAGCTCATCACCGGCGCGATTGAGGCGAACAACCTGCTGCTGCTCTACCCCTCCGCCCAGCCGGCGCACGCCGAGATGTATCTGGTACGTCACGGTCGCCTGGTGGAACAACGCTGTGTGGCGTGCGATCCCGCCGCCATCGCCGCCGACTTCGAGGATCTGATGCGCCGCGCCATCTGGCTTGGGCCGCCACCCACCAAAGTGGGCAAGGCAGAGGTCGATCAGATCAACATCATCGCGCGCTGGGTCCACAGCCACAGCCGCGAGCATGGCCGCGCTTTCTTCACGTTGCCGGCGAACCTGGACGATGCTGACGCAGTGGCGGCGCTGCGCACGGCGGTGGTGACGCGCACCATCGCCATCGCTCGTGGTGAAGCCGATGACGCGCTCGCCGTTGCCACGGACGCCGAAGCCCCAGAGAATGCTACCGAACAGCCGGCGGAGGTGACGGCGCGACTGGGGGCGGATGACGCGCACGCGCCTGAGTGACAGCAAGCGATGCAAGTGATAGCAAGCAGATCAATAATACATCGTGCGCGTGCGGTGGTAGGGGCGATCCTGGGCGTGCGTCTGTTGGCCGGCCAGCCACAGGCGATAGTCGATGGCGGCGGGGGCGACGGCCATGCCACGCGCGGCCAACGCGCGGCGCAGCCACTCCACACCCCAGACCGTCGCGGCACGAATGGCGATCTCGTCCGGCGACCCCGGTGGGATGAGTTCCAGCCGGTCGATGCGCGCGGCGAGGTCCGGCGCGTAATCCAGGATGCCCAGGCGGCGCAACAGTTGTGGCACCTTGTAATCGGCGAAGGCCGTCAGCTCGGCCAGGTTCGTGAACGCGCCCCAGCCCTGGCCCGCGAAGGCGCTGGCGATGTCGGCCACCAGGATTTGCGCGCGCTTGAGCAACGCGACGGTCTGCGGCGGATCGCTGCCGGCGGGACCGCGCCACGTGGCCACGTCGTCGAACGAAGGGAAGTGCGCCGCGATGTGGAGCGCCAGCGCCACGGCGTCGCCTTGCGCGGCGGTGATGACGTTGGCGAACTGGCCGTCGTACTGCGCCAGCAACACCCGCCCAACCTCGCGCGCGTTCGCCAGGCGCTCCGCGAAGAGCGGGATCGGCACGGCGGTGCCATTAGCATCGGGATCAGGTTGCAGGATCGCGGCCAGCGTCGCTTCGTCCAGCCGCGCCAGATAGCCGGCGTCCCAGAGCGGCATGCCGGCTTCCACCGCGCGGCGCAGCGCCACGGCCAGCGCGTTATAGCCGTTGTACCACGTGCCGCGCCATTGCACGCGCCAGCGCGGAATGCTATCGGGGTCGGGCGGTGCGGCGGGAACCGTGCCGCGTTCCAAGGCGCGCGGCCTGGGCGATTCGCCCCAAAAGCAGAAGTTCAGCGCATCCAGCAAGGCCATCCAATTCAGCGTGCGCTCGGTGCCGTCGAAGAAGTGGATGCGTCGATCCCACCCCTCGTGCGGCCACGGTTCTGCCGCCCACACCTCCGCCACCGTCGCCACACGGTCGCCGTGCAGCACCACCTGCGGCGCGGCCAGCACCACCGGCAGCGTGGACGACAATACTCCCAGGCGATCCTGCGCGGGTGGCGCGAGATTGATAGCAGGCGGCGTGAGCATAGGACATCGATCCTTTCTGCGATAGCGGGCGGTTGAAACCGCGCCTAGGGGCGTGCCGCCACGAAGTCCACCTACGTGGACTAGCTCCAGTCCGCGACGGCGGACTTCGTAGCCGAAGGCTCTTAGGCGCGGTTTCAACCGCCCGCTCGTTCCCCCGCCCACCGACCTCCGCCCGCTCGTTCCCCCGCCCACCGACCTCCGCCCGCCGTTCCCCCAGACATGCTACAATACAGCAGATTGACTCATCCATCATCGCGGCTGGAGGAAGACTATGACATCATTGTATCGCACCGATGCACCCGGCGACTGGGGCGTGATGCAGGCGCCAGAAGGCGGCGAGGCCGGCGCGGCGCGGCTGACCCACGCGGGGCGGCCCGACATCTTTTATCGCTATTGGCACGCCAACGCGCCCGCGACGCTGCTGATCCTGCACGGGCTGGGCGCGCACAGCGGCTGGTTCGTGGATATGGCGAACGAGATCGCCACGCGCGGCGTCAACGTGTACGCGATGGATCACCAGGGCTTCGGGCGCTCGGCGGGGGCGCGCGGTCATGTCGTGCGCTGGCAAACGTACCTGGACGACATCGATCATATGGTGGACAAGATCGCGCAGGATCAGCCTGGCGGCAAGATCGTCGTGCTGGGCCACAGCATGGGGGGCGTCTTCGCGGTCCATTATACGGCGGCCCACCAGGCGAAGTTGGCGGGGATGGTATTGCTCAACCCGTGGATCGGCGACACGGCGAAAGTGCCGCTGCGCCAGGTGTTGTCAATCCTGCTGGGCGGCATGCGCGGCTCGCAGGAGGTCGTCGCCCTGCAAGATCCCCAGACGACCGCAGCCATGACGAGCAATCCCGAAGCCTCGGCTTTCTTGCTGAACGATACCTATTGGGTCTTCGCGCGCACCAAGGGCTTTTATTGGCAGATCACGCAGATGCGCGGGCGCACGCTGGCGCTCGCCGGCAAGATCACGATCCCCACGCTGGTGTTACAAGCAGAACGCGATCTTTCCGTCACCCCCAAAGATACACGCCGCGCCTACGACCGCATTCCCAGCCCGGATAAAACCTACCGAACGTATCCCGAATATGAGCACGACAGCGAGTTCCAGCCGGATCGCAAGCAGATGGACGACGACATCGCGGCGTGGGTGACGCAGCACGCGCAGTAGCACGTGAGCGAGCAGTAGCGGGGGCGCTCGTCGCCCGTCGTCACCTACCCGCTGGCGGAGGTCACGTGCGCCGGCGCATCCGGTTGGCTGCCAGCAACGACGGGGGCCGGTGTGGGCGCAGCGGGGCGGTGGCGGGCAGGCCATTTGGCCATATGGCGGGCGTCCACGAGTTGATCTTCCAGCCAGGCGAAAACGTCATGGTCCTCCACGCGATGGCAGGCTTCCTCAGCCAGCGCCGCGCGCTCCGCCTGGGGCAGCGTCAGCGCGTGATAGAGCGCGTCCGCCGTCGCTTGCACGTCCAGCGGCGACACGCCCAGCGCCGCGCCATCGCCCAATTGCTGATATACCCCAGCCGTGCGCGAGATGACCAACACGCCTTGCTTCTCATTCACCACGGCGGCTTCTTTCGCGCCCAGGTGCATGCCGTCGATGACCGAATTCACCAGCAGCACATCGCAGACGCGCATCGCGGCCAGCGCGCGGGCCTGGTCGTTGCCCGCCACATGCACCACGGCGGGATCGTCCGGCGTTCCATACTTCGCGTTGATCTTCTGCACGAGCTTGTTGACCCGGCGCGCGTAGTCGCGGTAGCGTCGCACGCCCTCGCGGCTCGGCACCAGCATCATCACGAAGCGCACCTTGCCGCGCAGTTCCGCGTGCTGCTCCAGCAGCGTCTCGAACGCTTCCAGTCCCCGAATGATATTTTTCGTCGGTTCCAGGCGATCAACGCGCAGGATGGTCTGGCGGTCGGCGAAGTAGCGCGCGATGCCCGCGAAGCCGCTTTTCGCCGCGCGGCTGTGGGCCAGCGTGCGGATATGATCAGCATTGATGCCGATGGGATACGCCTTCACCAGCAGCCGATGGCCGTGCCAGGTGATGTAATTCGCATCGTCCGCGCTCGTGATCGTCGCCTGGGGCTGCACCTCGGCCACGCACGCCAAAAAGTTCTTGACATCCTGCATCGTTTGCAAGCCGACGACATTATTCGCAAGCATGCTTGCGATAATCTGCCCGTAAATCTCTTGGGGCAGCATCTGCCAGTAGCGCAGGGCCGGCCAGGGGATATGCACGAAGTGGGACTGCGTGACGCCTGGCAGCGCTTCGCGCAGCATGCCGGGGACGAGGTAGAGCTGATAGTCCTGGATCATCACGACGGCCTGGGCCTGTTCGGCGGGCGTTAATCCCTGGATTTCCGCGACAATCGCGTCGGCCACCATGCGGTTCACGGTGACGTATCCCTCGTGCCATGCCTGGCGCTCGGCCAGCCCGAAATCGGGCGAGAGGTCGGGATGGAAGAGGTAATGTTGGGCGAACCACAGAGTACTATTGCTGATATCGTCGTAGTATAATTTATAGATACGGTCGGGAACAGCCACATAACGTGTATCCACTCGTGCCGGACCGATGCGTACAACGCGATGGGGCTTTTCCTCGAAGGCACGGCGCTCGACCTCCGTGCCAGCCACAGCGATCCAGGAAAGATCACTGCCGGCGGCGAGCGAGACAAAGGCGGTGGCAAGGCCGCCGCTGGCCTGGCGGGCGACGAATTTGCCATCGGCGCGCTGATAAAATTGGGCCGGGCCACGATTCGCGGCGACAATCAGACGTGTGCTAGTCGCGGCATGTGTCAAGCCGGTTGGTCCATGATCTCCGTTTTGCACCAGGGACGCTCTCTTTCTAGCTGCATTTGAGAAACTGGCGGTGGATATGCGTAGATTGCCCATACCAGGGCGTTACGGGGGGCGCGTCACACACGTTTTACTGTCATCACCGGCATGACAAGGGTGCGCGACGCACGCCTGCATCTCGGTTTGTTCCGCATAAACTATACCATTCCGACCAAGAAGGTGCCATGGTCGAACACATCTCACTCATCTCGCCGCAATCTGCGGCACGCGGCTATTTGCCGCTCGGCAATTATAGTCTCATCGGCGATTGTCGCACCGCCGCGCTGGTGGCCAACGACGCTTCGATCGATTGGTGTTGCCTGCCGGATTTTGATTCACACGCCGCCCTCTCGCGCATCATCGGTGCGCCGCGTGGTGGCTTTCTGGCGCTGACGGAACCGACAACGGGGGAAACTCCGCGCCCGCTCGTGCAGCATTACCAACCGGATACGGCCATTCTAGAGACGGAGATCGGCCTGGCGACGGGCCGGTTGCGTGTGGTGGACTTTATGCCCATGCACGAGAGCGTGTCATTTGACGGCCACATTCCCGACCCGTGCATCGTGCGGCGCATCGAGGCGCTGGAAGGCGATTGTCGCTTCGCCGTGCGCTTCAAAGTCGCGCCGGACTATGGCCGCACCGATCCGCGCGTGACGACCAACGACGAGGGTGTCATCGTCACTGGCGGCTACGGCGCGGTGCTCCTCAGCTTCGCGGACACCACCCCCGAAGCGCTGCTCCTGGAACATATCATCAACGGCCCCGTCGCCAGCCTGCATACCCTGCGCGCGGGCGAACGGTTGACGCTGGTGCTGGGCTGGGCGGAGCATCCCTTTCTGGCCAGCAAACTGCGCCGCGCCTTCCGCCGCGACTGGACGCCGGAGTATGAGGCGACGCGCCGTTTTTGGCAGAACTGGAATACCGCGACGGCCTATGAAGGACCGTACCGCGAGGCCGTGGTGCGCAGCGCCATCACGCTGAAACTGCTCACCTTTGCTGAGACGGGCGCGATGGTGGCCGCGCCAACGACTTCCCTGCCGGAGCGCATCGGCGGCACGCGCAACTGGGACTATCGCTATACCTGGATCCGCGATGGCTCGCTGGCGGCGGGTGCGCTGGCCTCGCTGAGCCATCTGGACGAGGCGCGCGAGTTCATCCGCTGGGTGGAACACCGCGAACGCCGCTCGGACCGTGAACTGCGCGTGATGTATAGTATTCGTGGCGACCGCGACCTGCCGGAATTGGAGATATTGCCGCTGGAAGGCTATTGTTCTTCTGGTCCGGTGCGCATCGGCAACGGCGCGGTTGAGCAATTGCAGATGGACATCTACGGCGAGTGGCTGGACTGCGTGGCGCGCGTGTACTTGCACCCCGACGCCCCCCCGCCGGACCGCTGGCTGTGGACACTTATCGACGCCACCGTTACCTATGTGTGTGATCACTGGATGGACCCGGATGCCGGCATCTGGGAGATGCGCTCTGGCGCGCACCACTTCGTCTATTCCAAAGTGCTGTGTTGGGCGGCGGTCGATCGCGGTGTCGCGCTGGCTGAACGCTTCGATTGGTCGGTGGATCTGCCGCGCTGGCGGCAGGTGCGCGAAACGATTCACGCCGACGTGTGCGCCAACGGGGTCGATCCGGTGACGGGAACCTTCAAGATCGCGTATGACTGCGATGGTCTCGACGCCGCCACCCTGATGATCCCGCTCGTCGGCTTCTTGCCGCCGCGCGACCCGCGTGTCATCGCCACGACGAACGCCATCGCCCGCGACCTGACGGACGAGCGGGGCTTCGTGTATCGCTATCGCGCCTTCGATGACGGCGTGGGCGGCGAGGAAGGCACCTTCATCATGTGCTCCTATTGGCTGGCGGAAAATCTGGCGCTGCAAGGTCGCCGTGGCGCGGCGAATGAGCTATTCCGGCGCATCCTGGAGCATGCCAGCCCCACCGGCCTGCTGAGCGAGATGATCGATTCCAACAGTGGCGCGCTGCTGGGCAATTATCCCCAGGCATTCTCGCACCTCGGCCTGATCCGCACCGCCCTGGTGCTGGGCCAGCACACTGAGGAGCAACGCGACCAATGGGCGCACAGCCAGCCATCCGAAGTGGCGTAGATTGGGCTTTTTGCTCCGGCGGACGATGCATCCCCTGCGTCGCCCGCTTTTTTGTGTGGGCGCTGCGATCTGCTCAGCCTCCCAACGGCGTTCCCACTTTCCATCCCCGCTCGCAGAATGATTGAATGGATAACCAGGAGGCAGCACACCCCGTACACAAACAGGAGAAACGGGCGGGGACGTGCAGGGCGACGGCAGGGCGTGATATACTGAAAGTGCATGCCTGTATGCCTGTTGCAGTGAAAGAGAGGACCAGTGGTGGCCATTCGCGTCGGCTATCGCGCGCTGATCGTTGATGACGAGCGGCCCGCGTATCAACTCGCGCAATTCTTGATGCGCCCAGATCTCAATGGCAAAGTCATTCAAAGTTTCTTCATCAGCGATAAGCTCAACGAGGCATACATTCAGGCGGAACAGAGCGATTTCATCTATATCGATCCCTTCTCCTTCGGCCTGGCGGAAGCGGTGAACTTCATCGCCGAAGTGCAGGCGCACTGGCCGGTGAAGGCGTTTACGCTCTTGCGCAGTGGTCGCCAATGGCAGAATCGCCAGCGCGACATCGAGGGGCTGGCGCTGACGCCCGCCCGCCTGCGCACGATGCTAGCCCTGGACAAAGACATGATGGGCGACGCCGCCTTCGCGCAGGCCGTGCGCAACAACATCGCCAGCATGGAGCGCGAGTTCCAGCAAGAGTTGCAGCGTACCGGCTTCGATCCGGCGCGTTCCGGCCTGGTGGACCCCGGTGTGCCACGGGTCGGCATGACGGACCCACAGCTGCCGCGCGCTGGCACCTGGTACACGGTGCCAGATTACGCCGCACCACCCCCATACCGCCCGCTGCCCGGCATGGATTATGGTGGCGCTCCCGGTTATGGTGTAGGGAACTTGGGACAACTGACGACGGCGCAGTTGCAGGCGATGATCGAGCAGGCGGTGGCAGCGGCAGCCCGTCCTTCACCTACCCCGACGCATCCGGTGGGCGCGCCCCCCGGCACGCCGCTCCTGCCCGCGCCAGAGACGGCGCAGTGGCAGCAGATCGCGCCGCAATTGCAGCAAAACGTGACGACGCTGCAACAGAACATGAGCACATTGCAGAGCGCCGTGGCGGCGCTGCAAGGCACGCAGACGCGCGTGCAAGAGCAAGTGACCGCGACGGGGCGCGAACTGCGCGACTATAGCCGCACCACCAGCAGCATCGAGCAGCGCGTGCGCGATACGGAAACGCGCCTGCCGCGCCTGGACGAGCAGCAAGCACGCCTGCAAAAGAACCAGCGCCTCGCGCTCATCCTGGCTATCGTCGCGTTGGTGCTGGGACTTGCCGGCCTGGCATTCGGCTTGCTGGCCTACCTGCGCGGCTAACGCGGACGAGAAAATGCCGTAGGCGCATGACTATTGGCCCTATCAAGGTTCGGTATCATAAGGATGATCACCGTCAGCACCGGTGGATTTCGGCGCGGCACGCTTTTGCGCGCGAGGTTCAGCGGCGGCATGTCGGCACGATTTCGCGCACTGTCGTGCGCTGGGTGACTAACCAGCAAGGGATACAGTTGTGGAAAGTGGGAGGGGGTCTGCACGATGACGGACGCGGCACGCGGCCACGGCATCACGCCTGACAATACGATTTTCGTTTCGTTGTGTTTCGAGGGACCAGATACGCGCTATTCGCTTGCCGGTGGGCTGGGGACGCGCGTCACCGAATTGACCGAATCGTTGGCCCAGTTGGGCTACGAAACGCACCTGATCTTCATCGGCGATCCCAATGAGCCAGCCGAAGAGCGGCGCGTGGAGGGTCGCTTGATCTTGAAGCGCTGGTCGCAATGGATCTCACGCTATTATCCGAACGGCGTTTATGACGGCGAGGAGCATAAGCTCTACGATTATAACGAGACGGTGCCGCACCACGTGCGCACGCAGATCGTTGAACCAGCGGTGGCGCAGGGTAAGATCGTCGTCATTCTGGGCGAAGACTGGCACACGGCGGAGGTCATCTGTCGCATCTCCGACGAGTTGCACTGGCACGGGCTGCGCGACCGCGCGCTGCTGATGTGGAACAACAACAGCCTGATGTCGATGCATCGCATCAACTGGGGCCGCTTGAATTACGTCAGCGCCATCACGACGGTCAGCCGTTACATGAAGCACCGCATGTGGGAATGGAACATCAACCCGCTGGTGATCCCGAACGGCATCCCGCGCCGCTATCTCGATCCGGTCGATCCGCAAGGGGTGGAGGAACTGCGCGCCAGCGTGACGGCGGGCCAACCAGACCGCCAGATGCTATTCAAGATCGGGCGCTTCGATCCCGACAAGCGGTGGGTGATGGCGATGGAGGCGGCGGCCCGGCTGAAATATACCGGCCAGCCGATGCGGATGCTGATTCGCGGGGGCTTGGAGCCGCATGGCGGCGAGGTACTCAGTCGCGCGCGCCACCTGGGGCTGAACGTGCGCGATGTCGAAGCGCGCCGCCCGACGGTGGCCGAATGCCTGCAACTCATCCGCGATGCTGGCGACGCGGACATCTATAATCTGCGCTTCTTCGTGCCGGAAGAGTTCGTGCGCCTGTGCTATGCCGGCGCGGACGCCGTGCTGGCCAACTCCGGTCATGAGCCGTTTGGCCTGGTGGGGCTGGAAGTCATGGCGGCGGGCGGCATCGCCTTCACTGGTTCGACCGGCGAAGATTACGTCGTCAGCTTCGAAAACGCTGTCGCGCTGGAAACCGATGATCCCGACGAGATCGTCGGCTACCTGACACATTTGGCCCGCCATCCGCAGGATCGCCAGAAGATCCGCCGCGCCGGCCACCGCACCGCCTGCGAATTCCTCTGGGATGAGGTCATCGCTAACCTCATCGGCAAGCTGGAATACCTGGGCCGCAAACAAAGCCTGATCCTGTAGATGGGACGGGGACACGGAGGACACGAAAAGGCCACGAAATGACGCGAGGTTGTGGGGAAGGTGCGTTTGTCACCAGAACCAGCCTGCGATTGATACGTTAGCAGCGGGTGTCGTCCCGCGTGCCATTCAGCAGTATTTCGCGTGATCTCGCGGAGTATTCGTGTCATTTCGTGTTCCGTATCTCCCTGGCAAATATGCCAGCACAACCCTCCTGGGCAAGGACGCGCCCATAGTTTTTGTGATAAGGAAACGATCGCCATGACAACCCAGGCCATCGTCTACACCGTCGTGCATCAGCCGCGCCGGCTCAAGTTGCCCGCGCAGCCGATCCCGCACGGCGCGAGCATCGCCGATATCATCCATTGCACCTTCGACGAGGCGATGAACGAGCGCTACTTCCGCCAGGTCGCCGCGAAGTGCTACTATCCCGCTACCGAACGCTTTTTAAAGCTGGTACGCGGCGCTGATTTCAAGCTGGCGATTGGCTTTTCAATCTCATTCCTCCGCCAAGCGGAAAGGTGGGATCCGACGCTGCTGGCGATGTTCAAAGAACTGGTGGCGGAAGAGAATGTGGAACTGATCGGCGTCGAGCCGTACCACAACTTCGTCTTCATGCTGGATATGCCAACGTTCGTGCTGCGTATGCGGTGGATGCGTGAGGAACTGCTGCGCATCTTCGGCAAGGAGCCAACCATCACCGACACGACGGAGATGTGTATGTCGGCAGCGGTCTATGACGGACTGGAAAAAGCCGGTTTCACGGGCGCGCTGTTGGACGGGCGTGAATGGGTGATGGGGTGGCGCTCGCCTGCGCATCTCTACCATTACGATGGGGCGCTGCGCCTTTTCACGCGCCACCTGAAGCTGAGCGACGACGTGGGCTATCGCTTCTCGAATCGCTCGTGGTCCAGTTATCCCCTCTTCGCCGATACCTACGCCCAGTGGATTCGTGACAACGAGGGCGATTTCACCTTCCTGGCGTGGGACTACGAGACGTTCGGCGAACACCATTGGGCCGATTCGGGCATCTTCCAGTTCTTGGAGGCGTTGCCCCGCGAGTGCGCGCGGCGTGGGGTGCGCTTCGCGCTGCCTTCGGAGGCGGTGGCCCAGTTCCGCGACCGCGCTTACCACCTGCCGTTGCCGATCTTCCCGACGACCTGGGCGGGGTCCGGTGGGATGGAGTTTTTCCTGGGCAACAAAGCGCAACAAGCGATCTTCCAATTGATGATGCACTGCTACGCCGTCGCCCAACTGACCGGCAAAGCAGAGTTGGTCGATCTCGCCCTATGGCTGCTACAATCCGACAACCTGCACCTGATCCAGTGGTTCGGCACGGCGGGCGGCAGCGAGGCGGAGGTCTCGGCCTACTTTACGCCGCGCGAGTGGTGGGGCTTGGGGCCGGATACCATTATCGTCGAGCAGCAGCGCGTGTATCAAAACGTTCTGCGCGCGATGGAATGCTTCTTGCCGACGCGCAAGCCGAAGGTCGAGCGCAAGCGCCCGACGAAGCGCGAGCGCGAGGCGCTGCTACCGGGACCGGGCATCGAGCAGCGTTATTAGCAGGGAATGGGCGCGACGCATGTCGCGCTTTTTCCACGGCACCTTGCATCCTTGCGCGCCCAACATTTTAGCCACAATCCCTCCATGCCGTCGATAAGAATTGATAAGACAATGGTCCCCCCCTTGACTGGTACGGCTTGTTCAACGGCGACGGCTGTGCTAGACTAGAGCGCGACAGACCAAGAGCAATCATCAGCAGCTGGGGGAGAGCGGGAGCCGTGGGAAAGCAAGACGAACAGCGCAAGGGCCAATTCAAACCACTGATGGGCTTACCCGCGAGCCGCGCAGCACGGCAACCGGATGATCCCCCCCCTGCCAGCGACCGCGCTGCATCTGTGCCGCCGGGCCGGCCAACGCCTGGCAAACGCGGCGGCCAATTCCACGGCCTGCCACGCCTGGGTGCGCGCCGCGACCGTTCCGCCGATGATAGCCCCGCCCAGGCAGATGCTGGTGTTGAAAGTGATGTCGGTTGGGATGACCGCTTCGCGGCGCGGCACGCGCCGGAGCGCAGTTACGATACGCCGCCACGCCGCCGTATAGCCAGTGGCAGCGATGGACGCAATTCCAACGACAGCGGACGCGCAGGTGACGGCGGACGCCGCTATGATGACCAGCGTGGCTATACTGACGACACGCCCAGCTATGACGACCGGCGCGGCTATACCGACGATGGACGTAGCTCTGATGACCGGCGGGGCAATGCCGACGGCGGGCGCAGCAATGGCCCGCGCGGCACGGATGCCTGGGCAGCGGATGAACGCGCCAGACGCGATGACGCCTGGGACGAAGAATTTGAAGCGTCCGCCCCCAAGCGCGATCCCTGGCGACGCGACTGGGTGCAGTGGACTTCGACCGACCTTGCCGTCGATGACATCATGAACTATCGCGGCGACGAGTATGGCGCGGACGACTATGGCGTGCGCAGCCGCGACGCTTGGGGCGGCGAACCCGATCCGTATACGATGGCCTCTGTCGCCCTGGAAGTGGAGTTGCCGCGCCCCGGCGCAGCCAGCAGTAAGGCGCACGGGAGTAAAAATCAAGCCAAGGTCAACGGCCATCTGAATCGTAAGGGCAAAGAGCAAGCTGCGATCCCGCAGTTCATCAACTGGGCGCAACACAAGTTCGCCAAGAACGCGCAGCCGACGCAACGGGCGATGCGCGTGCTGGTGGTGCTGTGCCTGCTGGGTGTCGTCTTGCTGACAAGCCTGGGGACGGGCCTGACCGGCCTGGCGGATTACCTGGCCGTCAAGGGGCTGGCGACGGATGCTTTGTCCTCGTTGAACCACCTGAGCTATGATCTTGGTCTGGCCAAAGGCGCGCCGCAGATGACCGATGCCCAGCGTTCAGCCGCCGCACGCAGCGATGTTGAGCATGCGCTCTATGACATGCAATCGTTGCATGACCGCATCGCGCATCCCGACTTCATCCTGTCGCTGGCAGGTAGCGTACCCCAGGTCGCGCCGAAGTTGCAGAGCGGCCTGGCGCTGAGCGATGTGGGCATCGTGGGCATGCAGATGTTGCTGTCGCTGGTGCCGACGCTGGTGAGCGTCTCGAAGGTGCTGACTGCCTCGCCCATCGCCACTTCCAGCACCACGGATAACACGCCCCTCCTGGGGGCCGACGATCTCGCCCAGATCGCCAGCAGCATCCAGCAGATCCAGCCGCAACTCGCCACGATGATCAGCCTGATCCATAATACGCCGCCAAACATCCTGGTGGCCGCGCTCTCCGCCAAACAACAGGGTGAGATTTTACCGTTATTGCAAGACGCGCAATACTTGCCCAACGCGCTCAACATCATCACGCAGTTCCTGAACCTGCCGGATTCGACGGCGGCGACGATGCTTGGCATCACCCACGGCCCGGTCGGCTACCTGCTGATGACGCTGGACAACGCCGAGATTCGCCCCGTCGGCGGCTTCCAAGGCCAGTTCGCCGTCATCGGCGTCAACGGTGGTCGCGTCAGCCACATCGCCCTGCAAGATGTGTATAACTATCTCGAACCGCTGGTTTCCAGTGGTCCTAGTGGCCAGGGTTTTTATGTATCTGATTTGGGGTTGCCAAATGAAGGATGGTTCCCGGCGGTGAACCCCAAAACTGGTCAACCTGAACTGGGGTGGGCGATGCGCAACTCCGGCCTCTCGCCAGAATTTACGCAGTCAGCCCGATATGCTCTCTGGTATCTGCATAACGAAGAGTTGTGTCAATTTAAAGATCCTAACCAACGGGCAGGCGTTAATGGCGTTTTTTGCACTGTCTGCCCCAATTATTTTACCGGTGACGGCGGCATCGCACAGTGTTATGCGGGCGGGGATCGGTTGCCGATTGTCAATAGTAAAGGGGTCATCACCGGCTTCGAGCAAAAACCGATCCCGATGGCGGGTGTGATCATGATCCAATCTAACATCATTAGTCAGTTTCTCGATATCACCGGGCCGATTAAGATCGGATGTCCATACAATCAAGAGGTGAGCGGCGGCGATCTAGAATATTTGATTCACTATTATCAGGAAACGCCCGAAGGACGCAAAATCAGTGCGCGGCCTTGTTCAACGCAGGTGTCTGATACCACCAAGCGCTTTACGGGGCTTGTGACCCAGGCCTTGCAGGCCAAGATCAAAGTTCTGCCCAAAACGGAACTGCTGAAGTTCGTGGGCGACATCGTGCAAGATCTGCATAACAAAGATATCCAGATTTACTTCACCGACCCTACGCGCAACCAGGTTGGCAATGGTCCGAGTGCCTTAGATGGCGGCTACGATCCCGCCACGCTCTATCCCCCTGAGGTCGATGCCGAAGGCTTCTTGCAACACTATCAGGTCTCCAGCGAACTGTACGAAGGGGGCGTCGATGATATCCTCGCGCTGAACCGTGCGGATATCGCCGGTTGGAAACTGGAGCCGTATGTCAAGATCAAGCTGGTCGATAACATTCAACTGGACAACAGTGGGAACGCGACCCATAATTTCCAGGCACTCTATACCTTCAACATTCCACCGATCTCAATCAAGAACTCGGACGGCAGCCTGATGACAACGACGCAGATTCAAAATGCTGTCTATAAAACCGTGTATGATGCCTCATTCGGCCAACAATACCAGGAATTCTGGCGTATTTATACGAACCCCAATGCTCGTTCGAACGGCAACGGCTATCCGATCCAATCGGATGTGCCGAACCTGGATGAGATTGGCAATTACCTTTACTATCGCTGGCAAATCGACTACAACACAGGCATGATTGATTGGACTTCCGATTACACGATGAACCCGCAACGGTCGTGGGTGGTGCCGAATGTGGTGCAGGCGAACGGCAAGTATATCCTCCACGTGCAGCCACAGTCCGGCGTGAATACCTCGGCAGAGGTCGTCATCACGCTGCCGAATGGCAAGACCTGCCAGATGCTGAACGGTTCGCTGACGCAGAACGTGGTGCTGTCGGTGAACGCGACGACGGGAACGTGCTAGCGGCATCGCGCACGCGAGCAAGACGAGCAAGTGCCGCGAGGGGCTGAAGCGCCCTCGCTCGAAAAAGACGCCCTAGCGGGCTACCGGCACATGGACGATCCAGTTCGGATGATTCCTTTCGCATTTACGCATGTTGGTTCATTTGAATCACAATAGTTGCCACTATCTCCAATAGGCGCGCGATAAAAATAGACTTCGGCTACTACCTGACTGAACAGAACCATAACCATCGCAATTGCTGTAGTTAGTAATCGCTCTTGAATTCGCCTCAATTGTCGGCTATCATACTACCAACCGCAAAGTGAGCATGTCATGGAACCAAGCAGCAATCTTTTACTCGTCTTTATAAGAGGAAGGTGCCATCGTGACGCCGAATCCACCGCAAGGGCAGCCGCCGTCGCAGCCCGCGCCCAGCGGCCCGCCGCCCGTGCCGCCGAATAGCCGCGCCGTGCCTCCGCCCACCCCAGCCGCGCCGCTGGCACCGGCATCCTCGCAGATGCCGCCTGTCGGACCGCCGCCCGTGGCTCCGTCGGGCCAGGTTGCGTATCCGCCGCCCATGCCGCCGCCCGCCGGACCACCGCCAGTGGCCCCATTGGGAACGCCGGTGCCACCAGCGTATCGACCACCCCTCGGTGGATCGCCGCCTGGTCCGCCGGCAGCACTACCGCCGTTTCCGATGCCGCCGGGCTACGCGGCCATCCGCGCCGCGCCGCCACCGGGACCAGGACCGCAGGGCAACCGCGCGCAGGCGTGGGTGCTGGGCGGGATCGCGGTGATGGTGATCGTGGTGCTGCTGGCGCTGTTGCTACATAACGTCACGGTGCGCCCGACGAACACGACGACGACCGGAGGCATCGGCGCGGCCACGCCGCCACCACGCCTGACAGGGCTGCCGGGAACGGCCCAGCCGCTCTATCCCTTCGCCGCGCAAGACCCACTGCCGGGCTGCGATAACGACGGCACTACGCCGACGGAAAGCGGCGACTGGCAGCTTTTCAATTTGACGCAAGGTGAGGCGGATTGCAACTTTGGCCAGAATGCGCTCTTGCGCGTCGCCACGCCCACCCCACCGCCGGATCACCATATCGTCGGCGTAAAGTTCCTGGGTGTCAAAGACGCCAGTGGGAACTTGCACTTCCCCAATACCTTCCAGGCCAGCATCAACGTCTTCGTCAGCCAAGCGAACCATGCGTGCGCCGGACTGGCGGCGCGGCCCAACAGCCTCGGCTATCCGCAGGTCGGCTACTTCCTCTGCAATAATACCGGCTGCGATCTGCAACCGGCCAGCCAGACGGTGTGGGCGCTGGTAGATCTTTCCAGCGGCACCGCCGCGCGCATCATCGACAACGACTGCCAGCCGATCCCCGAAGGTAAAAAGGGGGGGTATTTCATGTCGTTGAGTGATAACGGCAGCGCCATCGCCATCTACGATGATTCGCACCGGCTCGCCACGGTTAGCAACATCCCGACGACCCCCGTGGGGGCGACACCCTATGTCGGGTTGGCCGTCTTCGCGCCGGAAACGACGCCGGGCGTTGACACCGTCAACTTCCTCAACTTCTCGTTCAGCCAGCTATCATCCTGATGGGCGCATGCATGCCGGCGGCGGGTGGGGGACGGCGGGCGAGGTGATGGGCGGGCGGCGCGGGGAACGGCGGGCGGTTGAAACCGCGCCTAAGGGCGTGCCGCCACGAAGTCCACCTACGTGGACTGGAGCTAGTCCGCGACGGCGGACTTCGTCGCCGCCAGGCGCTTAGGCGCGGTTTCAACCGCCCGCCGTCCCCCCGCTCGCCGGGACGACCTATTTTTCTGTGAGGTAACACACCTGATGTCCGACCGCCTGGATACGCTCTTGGCCCTGCAAGCGGCTCTCGCGGCGATGTATCGCCAGCGCCGTCCGGCGGGCTTTTACGCGCTGCCGCCACAGGAACGTTGCACCACCTGGACGCGCGCCTTGCTGCACGAGGTCTGTGAGCTTGACGACGAGTTGAACTGGAAGCCCTGGAAAAATCCCCAGGATCTCGAGCAAAATCGGGACCGCCGCCTCGACGAAATGGCCGATATCTTGCATTTCTTCCTGCAACTGGCCCTTGATCAGGGTTTCAGCGCAGATGATCTGTTCGCCGCCTATCAGCGCAAACATGAGGAAAACCGCCGGCGGCAAGAACACGATCCCCAGTACCGGCCTACGGATGCGCCGGAGGAGGATCAGTCCCCCTCATAACAAAGCGACAAGTTCACGGGACGATCAGGCTATTGAAGATTGTTCCCCATGTTGCCGATGGTACACTAAATAAATACCATCCTACATACGTCGCATCACACCTTATCCTGTACGGATATCGTGCCTTCACATTTCATCTTTGAATGGGCGCGATGAGGCGCTCACGCACAACATTTCTTGTCGGGCGACAGGCCCGCGCCTCCTATCCTCGGCAGCGGGGATAGTGGATCACCTTTTTTCGTGCGCAGGTGCTAGTATGGATAGACGGCTTGTTGAACGCTTGGCCACGACCACGGACCACCTGGTCGGTTTCCCGACGGTCGAGCATAATCCCCAGGCGCTGCATGGCTGCGTCGAGTGGACGCGCGCCCACGTGTATAAGCACAAACCACGCTTGCATGTCAAATCGTTTCTCTCGAACAACAAGCCTTCGATCCTATTCAGCGCGGGCGATGGACCGCCGCGCGTCCTCTTTTTCGGCCACCTGGATGTCGTTGAAGCCGTGCACCAAAGCGCCTTCAAGACGACACAAGAAGACAGTCTGCGCCTGAAAGGGCGTGGCACGGCGGATATGAAAGGGCCGATTGCGGCCATGCTGGACGTGATGGAGCAAGACACGATCACGGGCATGGGCCTCTTGCTGACGACGGACGAGGAGATCGGCGGGCAAGACGGCATCGGCCACGTGCTGCACAGCATCGACTGGCGCCCGGAAGTGGTCGTACTGCCAGATGGCGGCGCGAATATGCATCTGGTGACGGAGCAAAAGGGCATGCTGCGCGTGCGGCTGGATGCCGACGGGCGGGCGGCGCACGGTTCGCGGCCCTGGCTGGGCGACAACGCCATTGAGCGCGTCTATAAAGCCTATCAGAAGCTGATGCGCGCGTATCCGATTCCCCAGGGCGAGGAAGACTGGCGCGTCTCGATCACCCTGAGCGAACTGCATGGCGGCCTCGCACCGAATTCGGTCCCCTGCAAGGCCGCGGCCACCCTCGACATCCGTTACCCACAAGCCGCCGTAGCGAACGTAGACGCCCTCCTGCGCGACCTCCAGCGGCGCGTGCAGCCACTGGGCGTGACGGCGACCGTCCTCAATCGCGCGCCGGCCTATAAGCTGGACGAAGCGGCGGCGAGCGTGCGCCAGTTGCAAGCCGTCGCCCAGTGCGTGCGCCAGCGCCCGCTGGATCTGGTGCGCGAGGCGGGGGCCTCCGACGCGCATTATTTCGCCGACGACCACGTGCCGGTGCTGATGTTCCAGCCGGAGTGCGCGGAATGGCATGGCGCGAACGAGTGGGTCAACCTCGAAAGCCTGGCCGTTTTCCGCACGATGTGCGCCGCCTTCGCCAAGAGCTACCTCAGCCGCGCCACCGCGCGCCCCGCCCGCCGCGTCATGCCGTAAGCTGAGCGAACGGGGCAGTACGGCGGACGGCTATAGTTTCACCCCAGCCGCGCCTTCGCCGCGTCCGCTTTCACGAAGCGCGCGCCCCAGATGCCGACGATACCCGCCGCCAGCAACACCGGCACGCCGGTGATCAAGAAAGCGTAGCCGGGGGCATTGTTGTGATCGATGGCGAAGCCCAGCAGCATGTGATTTTGCAGCAGATCGCTCAAACCACCGGCGATGGTTGGCGCGAACAGATCGCCCAGGAAGTGCGAGAGCAAGAGCGTCAGGCCCACCGAGGCCGCACGCTTGATCGGCGTCACCACATCCTGCGACACCGCCGTCAACGGCCCGCTATTCACTTCCAGCAACGCCACGGTGATGATGAACAGCGGCAAGAAGATGCCGAAGACACGCACGTTCTGCGACAAGCCGAAGTTGAAGATCACGAAGAGGATCGAGAGGACGAAGAACGGCACCGACAACAGCAGTCCCCAGCCGCTGACCAGGATGCGTGCGCCGGGATAACGCTTGAGCAGCGCATCCGCCACCGCGCCGCCGCCCAGCAAGCCGGCGATGCCGCCGATGACCGTTCCCACGCCCACCAGCGTCGTCGGTGACACCGCCAAGCCCGGAAACTCGTTTGTAAAGAGCGGCACGATGAAAACCAATGTCGAACCGAAGACGAAGAAACTCAGCGCCTGAATCGCCACGGTCACACGCAAGGTGGGAATCTGCCAGAGTTCGCGGATGTTGCGCCAGATGCCCGCGATGCCTTCACGCGCGAGGGCCGTTTCGGGGCTGGCCGTTTCATCATCCGCCTGGCGCGGCGGCTCTTTCACCAGATAGATCAAGCCAGCCAGGATCAAGCCGGGGATGCCGAACACCAGGAAGATCGGACGCCACTGATCGTGAAACGCGCTGAACAAAATGCCCGCACCGACAAAGCCGACCGCCAGCCCGGCGAGCAAACCGGTGTTCCAGCGGCTCATCACGTTCGCGCGCCGGTTGCTAGGATAGCATGACGCCAACATCGAGGTGCTGGCGGGGAAATAGCTGGCCTCGCCGAGGCCCAGCGCGGCGCGCGTCGCAAACAACGTCCCGAAGGTCGGGGCGACATACGTGACGGCGGTCGCCAGGCTCCAAAAAGTGATGCCACCGGCGACGACGAATTTGCGTTTGATACGATCAGCCAGCAAGCCCATCGGCAAGATGCCGAAGGTGTAGACGAACAGAAACGCCGTGGTGAGCAAGCCATACACGGTGTAGGAGAGATTGAAATCCTTGATGATGGCCGGCCCGACCGCCAAAAAAGCGTAACGGTCGGCATAGTTGATGAAATTCGCCAACCAGAGCAACCAAAAGACATACCCGACATAGCGCCGATTGGTTGTGGATGGTGTCGCCGGGGTTGGGGTGACAGTCGATTCGAGTGCTTGACTCATGGATCCCCCTCCGCTGGCGCGGCATAGATCAGCCGGCACCGTTGCCAGCCGTCACCGCGCGCAGTTTCCCCTATTGTGCCATCCTTCCACCCAATCGGCAAGCCCCAAAAGCGAGAATCGGCGGGTTAGCTTTGGTCGAAGTCGTGGATCTCCTTATTTTCCTCCACGCCTGCCACGCGCTCTTCTTCGGCGACGTTCGTATCCCAGCGTCCGGGGGCAGGACCGGCGGCGAGGGGATCGCTGAACTGGCCGGTAGCACGTTCCAGGTTGTCGAGCACGCCGCTCATGGCGTCGACGGCGTTTTGCAGATAGCGCAGGCCGTCCGGCAGGGTATGCGCGAAAGCTGTCAGCGCCTGGGTGATCTGCTGCTCGGCGATCATACGGTCGCGCGTGATTTGATAGCGTTCAACCGGCGGTGTGGGCTGGCTGGCAGCGTTCCCCGCCGGCGTGGGGACTGGATTTTGTGGTTCCATGGTAAGGCTCCTTTCGTCTGTACGCTTTTTCGCTACCCACGCTCCGTGCATAATCCGTGCCGTTGTTCATCGCACACGGGTCGCAGCCTGGCGCTTATCAAGAAGCACAAGTACCCAGGTGGTATACTACACCCAGGTCGCGTTATGCTCATCTTGGACAAAGGAACCACCTGTGACACTCCCTTCCATCTTGAAT
The DNA here is from genome assembly GCA_027459785.1 of Ktedonobacteria bacterium. Lineage (GTDB taxonomy): Bacteria > Chloroflexota > Ktedonobacteria > Ktedonobacterales > JACDGC01 > JAJPKG01. The sequence goes on from DAIDGU010000005.1 coordinate 37,341, forward strand.
CGGCTGACGGCGCTGGACGGCGTGAAGGCCGTCGTCATCACCGGGCGCGAGGGGCTGGTCGTCGCCCAGACCGATCTGCCCCTGCCGGACGCCGAGGCGCTAGCGGCCTTCGGGGCTGCCGCGCTGGCGGCGGCGGAGGCGCTGGGCGCGGAGACTCGCCGTGCCGCGCTGGTCGGCCTCGTCATCGAATATGGCGACACGCTCATCAGCATCGATCCGCTGGGCGACCTGGCCGCGACCGTCACCCGCCTGGATGCCGCCGCCACCCTTGTGCCGCTGCGCGTGACGTTGCGCCAGGTGCGCGGCGACCTGCTGGCGGCGCTGGACGCGATGTGAGACACTATCATCATGCAAGATAACACTCCTGCCGCTCCTGGCGGCGCATATGCCGCCGCTGGCGTCGATATTGACGCGCTGAATCGCGCCAAACACCTGATCGGCGTTGCCGTGCGTTCCACGCGCCGCCCCGAAGTGCTGGCGGATGCTGGCGCGTTCGGCGGCATGTTCGCCGTCGGTGCCTTGGGCGTGCCTGATCCGGTGCTGGTGGCGTCGGTCGATGGCGTCGGCACCAAGCTCAAGGTCGCGTTCGCGCTTGGGCGGCACGGCACCGTCGGCGCGGACCTCGTCGCGCACTGCGTCGATGACATCCTCACCTGCGGCGCGCGACCCCTCTTCTTTCTGGATTACTTGGGGCTGGGTGATTTGCCGCCGGAGACCATCGCCGAGGTCGTGACGGGCGTCGCCGCTGGCTGCCGCGCGGCAGGCTGTGCGCTCATCGGCGGCGAAACGGCGCAGCTACCGGGCTTTTACCCGCCGGGCGAATATGATCTCGCCGGCACCATCATCGGCATCGTAGCGCGCGACCGCATCGTCTCCGGCCAGGCGATGCGCGCCGGCGATGTCGTCATCGGCCTGCCAGCCGTCGGGTTGCATACCAACGGCTATTCCCTCGCGCGCAAAGTCTTCGCCGAGCGCGATTGGGCCGTGCCGGTGCCGGAACTGGGCCTGAGCATCGGCGACGCGCTGCTGCTGCCGCACCCCTCGTATGCTGCGCCCGTCCGTCGCGTGCTGGACGATCCGGCGCTGGGCGACGTTGTGACCGGCATGGCGCATATCACCGGCGGCGGCTTGATCGAAAATATCCCTCGCGTCGTGCCGGCAGGATTGGGCGTGGACCTGGATGCGCGCCGCTGGGAGATTCTGCCGATCTTCCGGCTGATTCAGGGGCATGGCAGAGTGCCGTGGGATGAGATGCTGCGCGTCTTTAACCTGGGCATCGGTTATGTGCTGACCGTGCGCGAAGAGCAAGCGGATGCTATACTCGCCGCCTTGCAGGCGACGGAGCCAGGCGCGCGGCGGATCGGTGCCGTGGTAGACCGGCCCGCCGGCGAGGTTGTGCGGGTGGAGGGTTTGCCAGGATGAAGGCGCTTCCCCGCATCGGCGTCCTCGTCTCCGGGCGCGGCTCCAACCTGGCCGCGCTGATCAGCGCCTGTGCGTGCGGCGACCTGCCGGCGCAGATCGCGCTGGTCATTTCCAGCAAACCGGATGTTCCCGCGCTGGCGATTGCAGCGACGACGGGCATTCCGACGCGGGTGGTCGCGCCGAAAAGCTATGCCTCGCGGCAGGCGGAGGGCGCAGCCATCGTGGCGGCGTTACAAGAGGCCGGCGTGGAACTGGTGGTGCTGGCCGGCTATGCGCGCCTCTTCGATCCGGGCGTTATCGCGGCCTATCGCTGGCGCATCATCAACATCCATCCCTCGCTGCTGCCGGCCTTCGCGGGCAGCATGGCACCGGGGCCGCAAGCGGCGGCGCTGGCGGCGGGCGTGAAGTTCGCCGGCTGTACCACGCATTTCGTCACCGAAGCGACGGATGCCGGGCCGATCATCGACCAGGCCGTCGTGCCGGTGCGCGACGATGACACCGTAGCTTCGCTCGCTGATCGTATCCTGGCGGCGGAACATCGGCTGCTGCCGGCGAGCGTGGCGGCGGTGCTGGCCGGCGCAGTCACGGTCATCGACGGGCGGCGCACCCAGCGGCGCGTGACGCAAGGGAGCGGAGCGGATGCGCGCGATTGACGATCCCACGCCAGCCTATCTGGACGTGCTACGGCGGTTACACCAATGGGGGCCGCTGCCCGAAAGCGACATCGTGCGCATGCTGCCGCATTGGCTGCTGACCATCAATGATTTCCGTGAGATGGAAGAGCATGGCTACGTTGATCTCGCCTTCGCCGGCGATGAATACGTCGTCACAATGTCGCTGCTGGGCCGGCTGTTTCTGGAACAGGAAGAGCGCGCCGGCAACTAAGAAGGAAGATCGCCCATGAACGCAGCGACAAGCGCGACCACCGGGCGCGTCGTAGCCGTCGTGCTGTGCGCCGGCCAGGGAACGCGCATGGGGGCCGCACAGAATAAAGTGTTTTTGCCGTTGGCCGGCCAACCATTATTCCTCTATTCCGTCACGACACTGCACGCCATGCCGGAGATCGCCGCCTTGCTGCTGGTGGCGCACCCCCAGGAGGTGGCGCAGTGCGCCGATTTCGTCGCGGCACACCTGACGGTGACGAAACCGCTCAGCGTCATCGCTGGTGGCACCACCCGCCACGGCTCAGAATATCAGGCGCTCAATCATTTGCGCGCGGCGATCAGTGCTGGGCAGATTGCGCTGGTGCTGATTCACGATGGCGCGCGACCCCTGCTGGGGGCGGAGGATGTGCGCCGGCTGCTCGCGGTGGCGCGGGCCACCGGTGGCGCGCTGCTGGCCGCGCCGGTGCTGGCGGGCGAACGCATTGTGCGCTCTGTCGGCGACCAGATCGCCGCCGATCTACCAACCGGCTCGCTCTGGCGGGCGCAGACACCCCAGGCATTCCACGCCGATCTGCTGCTGGCGGCCTATGACCAAGCGCAGGCAGACGGCTTCGACGGCACCGACACTGCCGCGTCCTTTGAGCGGGCGGGCCATGCCGTGCGCGTGGTCGCGGGGCAGGGGACGAATCTGAAGGTGACGACCCCCGACGACCTCGCCCTGGCGGAACATCTGCTGCGCCAACGCGATCAGGTTTCCTGATGTTGTGCTAGTCAACACGGTGCAAGCATGTAATCTGGCAAGGGAAATGTGGGATCAATGCTGGATCGCCGGTTGAGGGCGAGGTGCGAGCAGAAGGGAGTAGCGAGCGGGATGGCGACGACGATGGTGCGGGCGACGGAACACGCCGTGCAGACGAGTCTGGAATTGCTTGATGAGATCTTGGGGGCGTATCAGCCGCGCGCTTTCGCGGTGCGCTTGTGGGATGGCACGCTTTGGCCGCCGGCACCGGGTCAGCCGACAGTCTTCACCTTGGTGCTGCGCCACCCCGGCGCGCTACGGGCGATGTTCCTGCCGCCCAGCGAGATGCACCTGGCCGAAGCGTATATCTTTGACGATTTCGACATCGAAGGCGACATCACGGCGATCTTTCCCGTGGCAGATTATGTGATGGCGCAGACGTGGGGACCGGCGGAACAAGTGCGCATCGGCAGCCGCTTGCTGAGTTTGCCACGCCATGACCACGCCCACGTGGCGGCGCACCTGCACGGCACACGCCATAGCCGCGCCCGCGACCGTCAAGCTATCGCCTACCACTATGATCGCTCGAATGCCTTCTACGCGCTTTTCCTGGATCGCCGCATGGTCTATTCCTGCGCGTATTTCCAGACGCCGGACGACGACCTCGACACCGCCCAGGCACAGAAACTGGACTATATCTGCCGCAAGCTGCGCTTGCAGCCGGGCGAGCGCCTACTGGATATCGGTTGCGGCTGGGGTGGCCTGGTCATGTTTGCCGCGCAGCACTACGGCGTGACGGCGCACGGCATCACGCTCAGCCAGCAACAGGCCGAACTGGCCCAGCAGCGCATCCGCGCCGCCGGCTTGCAGGATCGCTGCACGGTCGAGATCCGTGATTACCGCGAGGTGGACACGCCGGCAGCCTATGACAAGCTGGTGAGCGTGGGGATGTTCGAGCATGTCGGAGCCGCGCGCTTGCCGGACTATTTCCGCCAGGCATACCGGCTGCTGAAGCCGGGCGGGGTCTTCCTGAACCACGGCATCGCCAGCAGTGCGGATGAGCCGTCCGCGAAAGGCGAAAACTTCATCTTCCGCTACGTCTTCCCCGATGGCGAACTGGTGCCGCTCAACGTCACGCTGCACGCCGCCGAGGAGCGCCACTTCGAGGTGCGCGACGTGGAGAGCTTGCGCGAGCATTACGCCTTGACGCTGCATCATTGGGTGCGCAATCTGGAAGCCCACGCGCACGCAGCGCGCCGCCTGACCGACGACGTGACGTATCGCATTTGGCGGCTGTATATGTCCGCCTCGCTCCACGGCTTCATGACGCGCCGCCACAATCTTTATCAAACGCTGCTGGTGAAGGCCGGCCACGGCCTCAGCGGCCTACCCCTGTCGCGTGCCGACTGGTATGCAGGCGGGTGAGCGCGCCGTAAGTGCCGGCGCATTCATGGGTAAGGGGGACGGTGGGCGGCTGCAACCGCCCACGCCTTGGTCTGGCTATGATCGCTGCCAGCTTTTGGGGAGGAAGGTCTTCGCGCCGCATATCACCACGATCATTGCCGTGTAGCCCCAGGCGACATAGGCGGGGATGGTGCCGCCGATGTTCGTCAGCAGCGGCGAGGCGCGTAACGCGAACAGGCTGACATCAATATACGCCGCGCCCAAACAGATCACCCAAAAAAAGAATTTCTCACGATAGCTATCGTGCCGATAGCGCCGGCTGCCCCAAAACCCCACAATAAACAGGGCCACGCCCAATGCCGCGGCCACATAGGTGCTCGGATTCGTCAATACACCCCATGCCTGAAAGGCAGGGGCTTGTCACTGAGGGCAGGGGGTACCCGCACCCGCGACCATCGGTTGATTGACAGCAACCGTTTGGATATTCCTGGCACCGACAAAATCAGCATTGGCGGTATAGCCGCATGCTTGGCACAGGAACTCCGCTTGCGAACGTCGATTGGCCTTGGCACAGTGGCCACATTCCGGACACGTCACCGACGTGTAGGCCGGATTCACCAAGGTGACCCGCACCCCCGCATTGTCCGCTTTGTACTGGATGTAGGTACGCAGTTGATAGAAGGCCCAGGAATGCCGTTCGTAGCGGTGCACACGCCGAACCGTGATCCGGTCTCGAATCCCCGTCAGGTCTTCGAGCGCCAGTGCCTTGCGTGCGCTGGTTGCCTTGGCGACCAAGGCTTTGCTGATGCAGTGGTTGACATCGGATTGAAAGCGCGCTTCCCTGCCGGAGAGGCGTTTGGCCTTGCGTTTGGCCGACTTCGTGCCGACCTTCTGCAAGCCTTCCCGTTGTGTTTTGTAGTGCGCCCTGACTTTGCGCACCTGTTCACCAGTAAACACCTGCCCGTCGCTATCCACGGCCACGTTGACGATGCCCAGGTCCACCCCGATCACGTCCGGTGTCGCCGTGACATCCGGTGCCTGGCGGCTTTGGGTGACGTGCAGATAGTAGCGGTGATGACGCCAGACGAGATCCGCCCCGCCACTTGCCCAGGCGGGATCGGTCAACATAGCGTGCTGGCGCGGCCCCAAGAGCATGCGACAGGTGACGCGGCCAGCCACGGTCAAGAGGGAGACGTGATCCAGGGGCGTGAAGCTGAAGCAGCGGGCATCGTAGCGCACGCTGCCCCGCGCCCCAAATTGGGGGCAGGTCTCCCGTTTCTTCGCTTTGACCGATTTGACGGCCTCCACGGCTTTGGCACGGGCGTTGATGGCCAGTTGCGCCGCCAGGCCAAACCGCTCGCGGGTCGCACCATACACCCGATGATGAGCGGTGTTGGTGTTGGTGATGGCCTCATCCCAGCACACGCGCGCAATCCACGATGCCGCCGCGTTACACGTCTGCATGGTGGCGGTCAACACGGCGTCATGCGCGGATGCATCCAGCTTAATGCAGATGGTGCGGGTGAGGTTTGTGTTCATAAAAGCAGAATGGCACATCCGTTGCAGGATGTCAAGCAACGAGAAAGGACGGTGCGCCTACGGGCGCGTGGCACTTCCTCCCCATTGCTAAAAGCAAGGGGTATCCACGCCACTTCTTTTGATGATCGTCCTTTCGCTGTCTGCTCTCCACTCCGGGAAAGCGTTTGCGACCATTGTACTATGCCACGCACCCCCCCCATTCCGATATCACACCGCCATTGTATCCCTGGCGACCAACTCCGCGACGATCTTGCCGGAAAGCATCACCAGCGGCAAGCCACCGCCGGGATGCACGCTGCCGCCGACGAAGTAGAGGCCGGGCAGGTCGCGGGCGCGGTTCTGGGGCCGCGTGAAGGGCGCGAAGAGCGAGTTGGACGAGAAGCCGTAGATGGCACCGTGCTGCGCGCCATAGCGTGTCGCCAGATCCTCCGGCGTGATGACCTGCTCGTAAACGATATGTTCGCGCAGCCCCGCCAGGCCCATGCGTTCCAGCTTGTCTAGCACCAGATCGCGGTAGCCGTCCCGTTCGGCGGCCCAACTGAACTCCGGCGTCAGGTAGGGCGCGTTGACCAGCACGAACAGGTTTTCGCCGCCGCTGGGCGCTTGCGTCGGGTCCGTTCTGCTGGTGGCGCAGACGTAGATCGTCGGGTCGCGCGGGGCCACCAGGCGCGTGAAGATATCATAGAACTCTTGCTGATAGTTATCGGAAAAATAGATATTGTGGTGCAAAAGATGCGCGTAGCGGCAATCGGTTCCCAGCAACAGCACGAAGCCGGAGAGCGACGGCTCCAGCCGCGCCAGGCGCTCGACCACCGCGCGCGGGCGAAAGTCCGGCGGAATCAAATAACGGTAGGTCGTGGCGATATCCACGTTCGAGATCACCACGTCCGCCGGCACGATCTCGCCGCTGACCAGTTCCACGCCCGTCGCGCCCTTGTCGCTGCACGTGATGGCGCGGACGGGGGTATCGGTATGCACCTGCGCGCCGACTTTATCCAGCAAGCCCGCCAGCGCCTCGGCCAGCCGATACATGCCCCCCCGAGGATACCAGGCACCATAGCTGTATTCGACATAGGGGATGATCGCGTAGACCGCCGGCGCGCGATACGGCGACGAGCCATTATACGTGGCGTAACGGTCGAAGATTTGGCGCATGTGCGGATCGCGGAAATAGCGGCTGACGAGCGTGTGCAGCGAGATCGGTGCCATGACGCGCGCCAGGTCCAGCGGGCGGTTCAGCCGGCGCAGCAGCGCGCCCCCCACTGTGCCGAAGTCGCCCAGTTCGCTGAACAGAAACGGTTCAGCGGTAATGTCAAATACGCGCCGACCATAATCTAAAAACTTGGGGAAGTTGTCGGCATCGCGCTCACTGAATTCCGAGATCGCCGCCTGCATCTGCTCGGTGTCGGCGACCGCGTCGAAGATGATGCCATCGGGATAGACATAGCGACAGATCGGGTCGAGCGGCACCAGATCCAGCACGTCATCCAGCGATGCCCCGGCGGCGGCGAACAGATCGCGGGCGACATCGGGCATCGTCAGCAGCGACGGCCCCGTGTCGAAGCGCCAACCGTCCTGCTCCACCAGATTCAGTTTGCCGCCCACCTGGGCATTGCGCTCGAAGATCTGCACCTGCCAGCCCTGCGCGGCCAGGCGAATCCCCGCCGCCATGCCACCCACGCCCGCGCCGATGATCGCTACCGTCTTATCCACTGCCGTCCCCTCGCTTGAGATGGTTCATTGCTCTTTCGCCTGAGATGGCTCGTTGCTCTCTCTATTGTACATGACACAAGAGGGCCGATGGTAGCGCGCGGGAAAAATGGCGGTCCCGACTCAGCGGCAAAAAGTTCGGGCGGCATCTGAAACCAAAATACCATGTGTCGCGTGTTAGGCACGTAGCATTCCGGCGCAAGGGAGATACTCAACGATGCGCTTTCCCCAAACCTGGCGTAGCGTGCGCGGTGGTGTGGCCTCCGGTGCGGTGGCGCTGTTCGCGCTGCTGGCCGCGTGTGGCAATTCGAGCACGAGTGCCACCACCGGCTTCAGCACGGCCCCACCATATACCATCGACCCCAACATCCACAAGATTCAGCATGTCATCGTGATCATGCAGGAAAACCGCTCCTTCGATAGCTACTTCGGCACCTATCCTGGCGCGGATGGCATTCCGATGCAGAACGGCGTTCCGACGGTCTGTGTGAACGACCCGCACACCAACCAGTGCGTGAAGCCCTACCACGATCCGACGGACCTCAACCACGGTGGCCCACATCAGGAATCCAGCGCCGTCAACGACATCGACGGTGGCAAAATGGATGGCTTCATCCAGACGGCGGAGGCCGGCAAGAAAAACGGCTGCATTAACCATCCGAACGATCCTTCCTGCACCACCGGTACAGGAACTACCGATGTCATGGGCTACAAGACCCAACAAGACATCCCGAATTATTGGTCCTATGCACAGCACTTCGTTTTGCAGGATCACATGTTCGAGCCGAACCGCTCGTGGAGCCTGCCGTCGCACCTTTTCATGGTATCGGCGTGGTCGGCCACCTGCCCCTCCGCTGATCCGATGAGTTGCCAGGACGCCCCCAATGGCCCGTCCGGCGGCCTACGCGTGAATAAGCAGATCTATGCCTGGACGGATCTCACCTGGCTCATGCATAAGAACAACATCAGTTGGGGCTATTACCTCTCGAACGGCACGCAACCCGACTGCGCCGACGACGCGGAGATCTGCGCCAGCACGAAACAAAACGTGAATGTTCCCGGCATCTGGAATCCTTTGCCGCGCTTCACGGATGTGCAGCAAGATAATCAACTGGGCAACATCCAGGATGTCTCGAACTTCTTCGCGGCGGCAAAAAGCGGCACCCTGCCAGCCGTCTCGTGGGTCGTCCCCAACGGCACGGTGAGCGAGCATCCGCCGGCGCTGGTGAGTACCGGCCAAGCCTATGTCACCAACGTGATCAATGCCGTCATGCAGAGTCCCGAATGGAACAGCACGGCGATCTTCCTATCGTGGGATGATTGGGGCGGCTTTTACGACCACGTCAACCCGCCGACAGTGGACCAGAACGGCTATGGGCTGCGCGTGCCGGGTCTGGTGATCAGCCCCTATGCCAAGCAGGGCTACATCGACCACCAGACGCTGACCTTCGATGCCTATCTCAAGTTCATCGAAGACGACTTCCTGGGCGGCGCGCGCATCGATCCGCAGACGGATGGCCGGCCCGATCCGCGCCCGGATGTGCGCGAGAATGCGGCGCAATTGGGCAACCTGATGAGCGACTTCGACTTCAGTCAAGCTCCGCGCGCGCCCCTGACACTGCCCCTGCTGGCACCGATCCCGCTTGACGCGACCGCCGCCGCGCCGCACGAGACCGCCGCCACTGATAGCGCGCTCGCCGCCGCCGTGAGCGACGACAACTAGCCCCGGCGGCCCCACCCCCAACCCCTCCCCATCTGCGGATGGAGAGGGGCGATGAGATCGAACACGAAAGCCACGAAAGGTTCACGAAGATTACGACAGGTTCATGAAGCTACGGAAGGCTAAGAAGATTATGAGGGGGGCTGGAGCGGAGCGAGGGTGCGCGAGTTTACCTGCTGGCTGGCCTCTTCCACGATCAGGCGGGCGCTGCGCTGAAAGGTGCCATAGGCCCAGGCCCATTGAAACAGCACCACCAAGCGGTTGCGGAAGTCGATCAAGAAGTAAAGATGCACCACCAGCCAGGTGAGCCACGCGAAGAAGCCGGTGAAGCGAAAACGTGGCATGGCGACGATGGCAAAGGCACGCCCTACCGTGGCCATGTTGCCTTTGTCGCGGTAGTGAAATGCTGCTTGCTCTGGCTGCCGGCGGAGGCGCTGCTGAAGCGTGCGCGCGACATAGCGCCCTTCCTGGATCGCCACCTGCGCCACACCCGGCAGCGGTGCGCTGCACTCTTCCAGATGCGCTGTGTCGCCGATGACAAAGATTTCCGGATGGTCGGGCAAGGTCAGGTCCGGCTGGACGATGACACGCCCCTGGCGGTCGGTGGCCGCGCCCAGCCAGGCACCCGCCGGGGAGGCCTGTACGCCGGCAGCCCAGATGACCGTGCGCGCTGGCAAGCGTTCCCCCGCCGCCATGATGCCATCCGCATCGACCCTTGCCACGGCGGTATGCGTCAGCACGCTCACGCCCAGGTGTTCCAGGTGGGCCTGTGCGCGGGCGGCGAGATCCTCCGGGAAAGCGCCCAGCAGGCGCGGCATCGCCTCCACCAGCACGATGCGCGCCGCCGTCGGGTCGATGCGCCGGAAGTCGCGTGCCAGCGCCATGTGCGCCAGTTCGGCGATGGCTCCCGCCAACTCCACGCCCGTCGGCCCGCCGCCGACGATGACGAAGGTCAGCAGCGCCGCCCGCTCGGCGGCATCATCCGTGCGTTCCGCCGCCTCGAAGGCCAGCAGCACCTTGCGGCGGATGTGAGTCGCGTCGGCGATGGTCTTCAGGCCAGGGGCAAATGGCTCCCAGTCATCATGACCAAAATAGCTATGCCGCGCCCCCGTCGCCACCACCAGATAGTCATATGGCATGGCCTCATCGCCCAGCAGCACGCGCCGCCCGGCCACATCCACGCCCGTCACCTCGGCCATGAAGACCTCGGCATTCGCCTGGTCGCGTAGCACGGCGCGGATCGGCGCGCTGATCTCCGCCGGCGAAAGGCCCGCCGTCGCCACTTGATAGAGCAGCGGCTGAAACAGGTGATGGTTGCTGCGGTCGATGAGCGTGACCTGCACGGGCGCGTGCCGCAAACCGCGCGCCGCCTCTAACCCGCCGAAACCGCCGCCGATGATCACCACCTGCGGGCGCGTGTCCAATGTCTCTGCATATCCTGCCATAACTCACCTCTGTGCGGTAGGCTCACCGCGTTCATGCAGCACTATCCTGCATCTCTGTTCGCTTGCGCCCTCCCGCTTCACCTGCGCGCTTTCATTAAAATTATAGTCCTTCGGTGTCGCCGTGAGCCGCACCAGCTATTCGTCGCGTCGCGCCCGCGAATGTTACATTTCCAACGGGGCGGCAGCGGTGTGATTTTTCCACACCGACGGCGTCGCCCTCTGGTGTTTCCGCCCGCTCATGGTATAGTAAAAACACACGATGTTGCTTGATGCATTCACGGAGGCACTGCTACGAATACCGCACCGCGCCCTGTCGCCCGGAGTCCGAGGAAGCCAACTACGTCCGCCTTTGCCGTGACCGCGCCGCAGGCGGTGCCACGCTTTTCCCCGGAACAGCAGCGCCAGCGGACCCTCCGCCGGCAGTCGATCCGGTTCACGCTCTTCGTGTTGCTGGTCTTCAACATCCAACGCTTTATCACCACGCCGGGGATTTTGGCCGCGGTCGTGTGTCCCACGTCGCAAGACAGCGTCACCGTCCCCTTGCGCGCCAATGCCACGCCGCTGAACTTGCGCGTCAGTACGAACGTGGACGATCCGACTGAATTAGATCCGGCGACCGGTGGAGGGAATGCCGTCACCAACCTGGCGTATCTGCAACAGTGGAATCCGCCGCTGATGCGGCTGCACTTCGGCTTTCGCGGCCATGTCATTTCGCTGCCAGAAGAGACGCGCGGCGATTGGAACTTCAGCTATCCCGATGCCGCCATCGGCCACCTGCGCGCCCAAGGCACCAGTTTCTTCCTGAACGTGCGCTCCTCGCCGCCCTGGATGTTCGATGCCAGCGGCCACCTGCCGCGCCAAAACTTCCCGCTCTTCGCGCAATATATGGCTCGCCTGGTCGGTTGGTATAACAAAGGCGGCTTCACCGACGACAGCGGCAGATACCATGCCTCCGGCCACAGCGAGTGGGTGCATACCTGGGAGATCTGGAACGAACCGAGTTCTGGCAGCGAGATCCCCGTGCCAGTGGCCAATCGCAATGCGCTGTGGATGTCGCCGCAGGACTACGCGCTGATGTTCAGCGAGGTCGTCGCGGCGATGCGCGCGGTCGATCCCACCGTCGCCGTGGGGGGGCCGGCGCTATCCGGCTACAACGCGCATGCGTTTACCTGGTATCTCAGCAACTTTCTTTTGAATGTGACCCAGCCCGTTAGCTTCGTCTCGTTCCACTTTTATCCCACCGGAAACATCAAAGAGCCGGATCAAGCGGTTCTACAAAATCTTTCGCAGAGCTACGGGCAGTATATCAATGCTGTGCAACGAATGATGCAGCAGATTCACAAGAGCATTCCTCTTTGGATCGATGAATTAGGGTTTAACGCCTATTCGCGGTTGCCTATTGACCCGCGTGGCACATCCCTCATCGGCTATGCCTTCGTGGCGGATGTCTTCGCGCAATCTGTGGCGAGCGGCGTGGCGCAAGTGAACGAATTCCCCTTGGTCGGCGATGCGCAACTGGGTTTGATCGACATGAAATCCGGCGCACCCTTTCGCACCTATTGGCTGTACACGATGCTGGCGCAGGCGTTTCCCCTTGGCTCCCAAGTGGTGCTGAACACGCGCTTACCCTCCGGCGTGGTCGCTATCGCTGCCATCTCGCCTGACCGGCGCACCCTGCATATGCTGCTGGGCAACATGCGCGCCGCGACCGCCAAGGATGTCAACGGCAACGGCGTACCTCACACTGTCTGCATCAATCTGGTAAATGAACACGCCGGCGTGGGCTTGCCCTTCGGCGCACCAGCCACCGCCTGGTCCTTCGACGCCAGCACGCCCATCAACGATCTGCCAACCTCCTCGACCCAATGGCTGATCAATGCCGGCCAGGATCACCTCATCTTTCAGGAACAACTTGCCGGCTATAGCGCCACCATCGTCGCCTTGCCCTTGAACTGAACGTGCGTCAGGCTCAAAGTTCAGCCAATTGGGGCAACAGGATGTACAATCGGCGCGTCCTATGGCATACTGCAACCTGTGCTTCTCCTTCCCGCACGGCATGTTTCCTGAAAGGATCATCTCACGCTTATGCATGCATCGCTGAAGCCCGTTGGCGCGCACCGCCGTCGGTGTCCCTCGGCACGCTATATGGGGTGGCTCGGCGTCATCCTGGCGTTATTCGTCGCGGGCTGTGCCGCCACGTCATCGTCTGTGACCGTCGCGCCCACGAATGTCCCGCCCTCCACGATCCCCGGCACGATCAGCGAATTCACGCTGCCGACCGCTGGGGGCAGCCCGGAGGCCATCGCGCTCGACGCCGCCGGCAATCTCTGGTTTACGGAGTTGAATAAAGCGAAGATCGGTTTCTTCACGCCCAAAACCACGACCTTCACGGAATATGCCTTTCCGCTGTTGAATACGGCGTCCTATGGCATCACCGCCGGCCCCGATGGCAACATCTGGTTCACCGAATGGAATCAGGGCAAGGTCGGTTTTGTGACACCGCAAGGCAAGTTCACCGAATATACGATCACGGATGCCAATAACCAGCCGATCCCCGGCGCGCGCCCATTTGGCATCGTCAAGGGGCCGGATGGTAATCTTTGGTTCGCGGAAGGCGGCAACGCGACCATCGCCAAGATCACGCCGAGCGGAGCGATCACCGCCTATGCGCTCCCCAACCCACTGAGCATCCCACAGGAGATCACCGTCGGGCCGGATGGCAACCTCTGGTTCACCGATCCTGGCACGAACAGCATTGGGCGCTGCACACCCGCCGGCGTGATCCAAGAATTTGCGCTCAAGCTGCCGCATAGCGCGCCGTTCGGCATCACCACCGGACCGGATGGCAACCTCTGGTTCACGCAGGAAGGCGCAGTCGGGCGCATCGCGCCGGACGGCACCGGCCTCACCGAATATCCACTCACCGCCGGGCAGGCGGCAGGGCGCGGCATCGTTGCCGGGCCGGATGGCAACCTCTGGTTCACCGAGTTTGCGGCGAACATCATCGGCAGCATCACGCCGACCGGCACCTTCACCGCCTATCCCCTTGCTCACGATGCCAGTCGTCCCAGCCAGATCATCGTCGGTCCGGATAAAAACCTGTGGTTCACCGAGATCAGTGCTAATCGCCTCGGCTTGTTGATCCCGCCGGCATCCTCATAGGGCAGGCACGTGATGATGGGGCGGACAGCAATCAGCGTGGGGCGGCCATTCCTGTCCGCCGTGGTGACAGACAGGAATGTCTGTCCTCCAGGTGGTCGTGGGGCGGACATTCCTGTCCGCCGTATGGCCAACAAAAATGGCTGTCCCCCAGGTGGTCAAAGAGGATTATCCGCGCTCACGGCGAACCTGCCGGCGGGCGCGCAGGTACGTGCGTGGTCCCGCACGTAGCCCCTGCCGGCGCAGGTGTTGCAGTTCGCGCAGCGCCGCCATCGTCTCATCCGCGAGGATCTGCGGGCGTTGCGTGGGGCGCGCGGCCAGCCCCCCGTTGAGCACGGCGCGCAGCCACAACGGCGCAAAGCGCGGATAGTCGAGCAACATCTTAAGCAGATAGGCCGTATAGCCCAGACCGTACCCATAGATCTGGGTTTTCAGTTCGTCGAAGTCGCGGCGATGGCGGTGATACAGCAGCGCGGCGGGCGCATAAACAACTTGCTGACCCAGCAAGATCACCTGGCAAAACACCGCCATATCCTGCCCACTGCTCAGCGCCGGATCGAAGCCACCAATCCGTTGCAGCAACTCCTTACGGAAGGCACAATTCGCGCCGGTGCCATACTTGCCCGCCGCGAAGGGATACGTCGGCCAGGCGCGCCGATGTGGCCCCAGGTCATAGATTTGCGGCGTGAAGTCCTTGGTGAAGCTAGCAAACTCCTCGAACCAAAATTGCGGCGGCGTCTCTAATTCACGCGGAAGCACCTGGCCCGTGACCGACGCTACCTGCGTGCCGCGCGCGAAGCCGCGCATCAATTCCAGCAGCCACCAGCGATCCACCACCACATCATCATCCGTGATAGCGATATAGTCGGTCTGCGCGGCGTGCAGCCCGCAATTTTCGGCGTGGGCTACGCCCAGGCGGTCTTCGCGCAGATAGCGGAGGTGCGGCGCTAGCCCATAACGCTCCCGCACCAGATCGTGCGTGGCCGACGAAGAGGGCGCGTTATCGACAACGAGGATCTCGAAGTGAGGATATTCCAGTGCCAGCAAGGAGTCCAGGCACTGCGCCAGCAAGGCGGGACGGTCGTGGGTGGCGACGACGACGGAGACGGGCGGCGCGGTCGCCAGGAACTGCGCACGGGCGCGCTGGCAGGGCGCATCCCCTGCGATGCCCGCTGGCGTCAGCGCACTTCGTTCGGCCAGGCCGTCCGCAGCCAGGTGCGCGTTGATCGCCGCTCCTAGCCGCTGCCAGATCGTCGCAACGTACTCGTCCGCTGGCGCTTGGCCGTGCCATAGTGGCACCTCGACGATACCCAGAGGGATGTCGTGCAGCCGCACGACAACCAGCGCCCGCTGATAACGCGCCGGGTCCACCTGAAGAGGGTGCAGGGGCCGACTCAGCTCCACTTCGGTGATCGTGAGCGGAGCCAGAGTGGGCGAGATCGCGCGAATGAGTTTATAGAATTGCATAAATCGCGTGCCGTCTCCCTTCACGGCCCCTAGTATCGCCTAGTCGCGCGCTTTATGCAACTCTTTCCTGCCGATAGTCCCCTACCTGAATGTTAGCGGGCCAGTTTCACCGCTTTGATGAAGTTAGCGGCCAGCGTCGTGAACTCCGCGCTCTGATAGTCTTCGATCTTTCCGTCATCGCAGAGCTTGGCGATCTGGGGGTCGATGGGCAACTGGGCCAGCAGTGGCGCGCCGGTCGTCACCACCAACTCCGCGCCCTGGCTGGGGCCGAAGATCTCCATGTGCGCGCCGTCCGGTTGCGGCAAATAGGCCATGTTCTCGACGATGCCGATGATCTTGCCTTTGAGCCGTTGCACCATCTTAATGCACTTTTTGACGATATCAATCGCCAGCAATTGCGGCGACGACACGATCACCACGCCATCCACCGGCAGGGATTGCATCACCGTCAGCGGGGCATCCGACGTTCCCGGCGGCAGGTCGATTAACAAGTAATCCAACTGGCCCCAATCCGTATCGCCCCAATATTGCTTGATGGCCGTGCCGATCATCGGCCCGCGCATGATGACGGGATCAGTCGTGTTCGAGAGGAACATGTTGGTCGAGATAATCTTGATGCCCAACTGGCTGCGTGGTGGCTCCATGCCCGTCGCGCCCTTCGTCGGCACGGCGCTGATGCCGAACATGCGCGTGATGCTGGGACCGGTGATGTCACCGTCCAGGATGCCCACCTTCATGCCCTGGCGTTGCAGTGCGATGGCCAGCAGGCCCGTCACCAACGACTTGCCCACGCCGCCCTTGCCGCTCATCACCGCGACCACGTTGCGGATCTTGCCGCCCGTCTGGCCGGCCATTTGCAGGGGAATGCCCTTGCCGGTGGGCATCTTGCGCTCCGGCTTCAGTCCCACCACCGGCTCGCCGTTCGCCGCGCGGTTCAGGTCCGCGAGCAGCGGCTCAACCGCCAGGCTATGGGTGCGCGCGCCGCCCGCCACGCTTTCGCGCGCGCCGACCTCGCACGCCGTACACGGCAATCCATGCCCCTGAAACACCTTCACCGTCTCAGGATATGTGCTGACAACGTCATGAATGATCATGTCCGCTGTGATCTGGTTCGCCATGAGTTCTTTCCTCCAGCGCCGCCTGACGAGGCCAGCTCGCCTCGGCGCACCTGTGCAATTTCATTCCCTAGAATTGTACCACAGTTGGGGCGTGCATTCGCCCTGCCGAACACGCGGAAAATTGCGGCGCGTGGCTAGCCAAGGCAACCCTGATGTGGTATAATGAGGGCAACTGTTGCGGAAAGGGGAAGCCGCCATGGCGCTCAGCGACGACGACTTCGAGAAACTCGGCAAGCTCATCGAGAACGCGATTGATCGTCGCATCTCACGTTTCGAGCAAACTACCAATGCTTCATTAGTTGCAATCGTACAAGAGATGCAGGCGATGGAGCAGCGCCTGAACGCGCGGATTGATCGGGTCGAACAAAAGTTGAATGCGCGTATCGATGCTGTCGAACAACGGTTGGATGCGCGTATCGATGCTGTCGAACAAAAGTTGGGTACACGTATCGATGGTGTCGAACAACGGTTAGATGCGCGCATCAAGGGCGTTGAACAACGGCTGGATGCGCGTATCAATGGCGTTGAACAACGGCTGCAAGGTCAGATCGATGGGCTGCGGGCGCTTTTGCTTGACGTGCAAAAGACCCTCAACGAACATGGTGCCTTCATGGAGCAAATCTTTGATGGCTTGACCGGCTTATATAAACGCGAACACCTGCTCGAACAGCGCACCGAGCGTCTCGAAACGCTGTACCGCCAACGGTTTCCCCCCGCACCGCCAACGGCTCCCTGATGGGAACATCAGTCCAGCTTTGTACACAACATATACTACCTACGAAAAGGAACACCACACATGGCTAAAAAAGGTGAACTCTCGAAAACCGCGAAAGCCTCCCTGGCACAGAAGGATGACCGCAACCATCTCACCGAGCGCGTCTGCGCGAAGTGCGGCGAGCGCATCATGCTGAAAGAACTCTTCCCCGTGAAGATCGCCAGCAAGGGCATGGTGTATTACCACAAGGCCCATTACCAGGTCTAAGCGCCGTTGCCGGCTTCCCCGCCGGAAGGCTACCGCACGACATGATCGCGCGACCGCTGCTTACCTTATCCGGGTAGGCGGCGGTTTTTTGGTGGCCCAGCCATCCACTCCTGTAAAAATGGTGTAAAGTGACCATCCCCAGCGACTATCCCTATTTAGCTGCCGCGTAACCATTGTTGACTCCCTCTCGTTTCTAGTTCTCAGAGTGAACTGTCAATCACACAAGACAGGCATGTGCGACATCGGAGCCACGTTGTTATGGCCGCGCGCCACGGTTAGGTGCGCACTATCGTTCGTCACATGCCCCTGAAACGGTAAATTGCTTGAGGAGCACGGCACTATGATCTTGCAGACTCAGACGCTACGCACAATGGCTTCATGGCTACGCGACCAGGCAGCGACGCTGCTTTGCCCTTCCTGGCGCTGGATGACCCTGATTGCTGGCACCGCGCTGTTATTTGAGGCGACGCGCGCCGGGGAACCCTCACAAGGCGCACTACTGTTTTGGCAAGGAAGTGCCAGTGTCGCGTGTATGTTGCTGGCTTTTGGCTGCTTTTGGGTGGCATCGCGCCCAGCGCAGCCGGTTTGGTATGCCGATTTTTGGCAGCGCCTCCCCCGCTGGTTACACTGGCGCGGCTGGCGCGGCATGCTGACGCTGCTGCTGGTCTGCAATGCCTGGATTGCGATGACCTGGCACATCAGCGATCTCTTCGATGGCAATTATCATACGGATGCCATCGCGTATATCCATATGGATGCTGATCTCGTTTTGCATGGACAGAACCCTTTCACGGCAGATAGCGCCTTCTGGACGGCGGCCCTCCGCTGGCCGAACGCGACGGCGACGCCCCTGCTCGGCAGCAAAACTTTTGGCAGCAACCCCCGCCATTACCCCTACTTCAATACGATGCAAGATACCCAGATTCTGGAAGCCATGTATCCCGCTTTGCGCGGTAATGACTATGACACCGGCATCGTCCACAACTATCCGGCGGGGATCATCTGGCTGGCGTTGCCCTTTGTGTGGGCTGGCCTGCCCTCGATCCTCTGGCTCAATATCATGATGTTCGCGGTGATGATCGGCCTGGTGCTGGCGCGCGCGCCCAAGGAGGATCGCCTGCCCGTGGGTCTGTTGCTTATTGCCAGCCCGGCGTTGATGGATCGCGGTCTTTTCGTCGAATTCGATGTCGATTGCCTGGTGTTTGTGCTGGCGGCTTGGATGTGGCTGGATAAGCGCGTCACCTCCGCCTTGCTGTTCGGCTTCGCCTGCGCCGTTAAACAGCTTGCCTGGTTCCTGGCACCCTTCTATCTGCTCGAAGTCTGGCGGCGCTATGGCTGGCAAGAAGCGGCGAAACGCAGCGGCATCGCGGCGATCGCTTTCTTCGTTCCCAACCTGCCGTTCATCATCCAGGCTCCCGGTGCCTGGCTGCATAGCGTGCTGATCCCGATGACCGACCCCAATTTCCCGCTGGGCTACGGGCCGATCTCGCTGGCGCTCAGCGGGAACATCCCGTTTGGCGCGTCGCACTTCTGGCTGGGCCTGGTCGTGCTGACCTTCTTGGCCTTCTTCGTCTACCAGTGGCGTCGTCCCACCATCACCGCAGACGGCCTGCTCTTCGGCCTGATGCCACTCTTCATGTCGTGGCGCAGCCCGATGAATTATTTCAACATGATCCCGTTCTTTGCGGCGTGGATCGCCCTGACGCACATCGCCGCGCAGCGCGCCGCCCGCCGGGCGGAGCATATCGCCGCTGACGAGCCAACGGCGGATCTCATCACACAGATCAAT
Source organism: Ktedonobacteria bacterium (assembly GCA_027459785.1). GTDB lineage: Bacteria > Chloroflexota > Ktedonobacteria > Ktedonobacterales > JACDGC01 > JAJPKG01. Next base: position 56,719 of record DAIDGU010000005.1, read on the forward strand.
GCGCTGCCCGAACCGGAACCAGAATTGGCTGGCGTGCGCTAACCGCCTACCGCGCCAGGATGGGGCAAGCACCAGGCCTTGCCCCTCCATGTGGTCGTCCTGGCCCTCTTACGGTCGCCAGGGCGCTCCACGTTCCCGCTGTGGGCGATGCCACGCGAGCAAAGTGCCATCCGCCCTATCCTTGCCGGCCCCGCACACGTTATAATAAAGGTGTTCTTTGGGTATCGTCCTGACAGGCACGGAAAACAAACGAGGGGTGGCTGGCATGTGGGCGGCATTGGCGGGTGGTGTCGGCGGCGCGAAGCTGGCGCGGGGACTGGCGGCGATCACACCGGAGCGCATTGACGATCTGCGCATCATCATCAATACCGGCGACGATTTCGTGCAGCATGGGCTGCGCATCGCGCCGGATATCGATACCGTCGTGTATACCCTGGCCGGCATCGCTAACCCGGAGACGGGCTGGGGCATCACCGGCGACACAACCAACACGCTCGATCAACTGCGCAGGCTGGGCGCGGATGCCTGGTTCTGGCTGGGCGACCGCGACCTGGCGACGCACATCCTGCGCACCGAATGGCTGCGCCAGGGGCGCACGCTCAGCGCCTTCACCGCGCGCATGGCGCACAACCTGGGCATCCCGGAACACATTCACCTGTTGCCGATGACGGACGCGCCCGTCGCCACCGAGATTCTGACGCCGGGCGGCTGGCGCGCGTTTCAGGACTACTTCGTGCGCCGCCACCACGCAGATCCCGTTCGCGCGGTGCGCTTTGTCGGCAGCGCCACGGCCCAACCGCAGCTCCAGGCGTTGGCAGCCTTGCGCCAGGCGGATGTCGTCGTCTTCTGTCCCTCGAATCCTATCGTCAGCATCGGCCCCATCCTGGCCTTAAAGGGCATGCGCCAGGCCATTGAGCATCGTGGCACCGACGGTGGGGCGCGTTGCTGCCGGGTCGCCGTCAGCCCGATTATCGGCGGGCAGGCGCTGAAAGGGCCGGCGGATATGATGCTGCGCGGGCTGGGCCACGAGGTTTCGGCGCTGGGCGTGGCGCAACTGTATGCCGGCCTCATCGACATCTTCGTGTTGGATATCGCCGACGCCGCTCTGGCTCCGCAGATCGCCGATCTGGGCATGCGCCCCCTCGTCGCCGCCACGATCATGCGCTCGCCGGACGACAGCCGCGCCCTGGCGGAGACCATCGCCGCCGCCGTAGCAGAATAACCTTTATCGTGATTGCTCGTTGCGCATCACGAACAATTCGACTTGTTGGAACGTTATATGGAGCAGAGACCGGACGATTATCCGGCAGACAGATCATCAACAGGCAGACAGATTATCACGCGGAGGACAGACATTCCTGTCTGTCCTGGCAGCAAACAACAAAATATGAAAGCGGAAGTGGTGGCATGCGAACCTTGGCGGCGATTCCCTTGCGTGGCCTGGCGGATGGCAAAAGCCGCCTGCGCGATCTCTTGCCGGACCGCGTGCGGCGGGCGCTGATCCTGGCGCTGCTCGAACGCACCGCACGCGCTGTGTTGGATGCCGGCGTGGTCGATCTGGCGCTGGCCGTTTCGCCCGACCCGGAGCTGTTGCGCCAGGCGCAGCAATTCGGTTTGCTGCCGCTGCCCCAGGCGAGCGATGGCTTGAACGCTGCCCTGGGGGAAGCGACCACCTGGGCGCGCGAACAGCACTACGACGCGCTGCTGGCGCTGCATGCCGACTTGCCGCTCATCACGGCGCAAGATGTGCGCGCGCTGGTCGCACAACTGGCCGTGCCGCCAGCCGCAACCACCCATGCGGGCGATCTGATCATCGTCGGCGACCGGCACAATCTGGGAACGACGGCGCTGCTGATGTCCCCGGTGGGCGTAGCCCCATTTCACTTTGGCGACCAGAGCCTGACGCGGCATCTGGTGGCGGGCGAGGCCCACGGCCTGCGCACCGTGGCGCATGCCGCCCACGCGCTGGCCTTCGATCTGGACACCCCGGCGGATATCGCCGCGCTCGCCGCCTGGCATCCGCTCGCCTTCGCCGCGCTCTGCCGCGACATCGGGCGCTGGCTGCCGCAGGTGCCGCAAGTCGCGCCCACCCCACCCACCGCGACGCCGCACCCGGCGGAGGAGAATTACCTGTGAGCATGCCTGTTGCTGTACAGATCATCGGACTGAACGGCATCCCCGAAGTACATCCCGGCGACGACCTGGCCGCGCTGATCCGCGCCGCCGCTGCCCCCGTGCCGCTGGCCCCCGGCGACATCCTGGTGGTGACGCAGAAGGTCGTCTCGAAGGCTGAAGGCCGACTGGTCGATCTCGCTACCATCACGCCCAGTCCCCTCGCCCAGGAATTCGCCGCCCGCTGGGATAAAGACGCGCGCCAGGTCGAGGTGGTGCTGCGCGAGAGCCGGCGCATCGTGCGCATGGATCGCGGCATCCTGATCTGCGAGACCCGCCACGGCTTCATCTGCGCTAACGCGGGTGTTGACGCCTCGAACGTCCCCGGCGCAGATGTCGTATGCTTGCTACCGGAAGACCCCGACGCCTCGGCGCAACGTCTGAGCGATGCGGTCGGCACCGCCAGCGGTTTCGCCGTGCCGGTCATCATCTCCGACAGCTTCGGGCGGCCCTGGCGCAACGGCATCACCAACATCGCCATCGGCGTCGCCGGCATGTCGCCCTTCGCCGACTATCGCGGCCAAAATGACACTGAAGGCCGCGAACTGCACGTCACCATGCTGGCCATCGCCGACGAACTGGCCGCCGCCGCCGAACTCGTCCACGGCAAGCTGAACCACTGCCCGGTCGCCATCGTGCGCGGCGCAGCATGGGAGGCCGCCGCCGGTCGCGCGGCGGAACTCGTCATGGACCCCACCCGCGATCTGTTTCGCTAGCTGGCAATCTTCACGCACAACCAGGGCGACCCGCCCAAGGACCAGGGCGACCACGTGTAGGGGCAATGCCCTGTGCTTGCCCTGTCCCTACGAACTGGAGGGCAATGTCGTCGCAAAGTTAAACATCTTGTGCAAACTGTGCTTCCCCGATCCTTTGGACCTGTGGTTGCGGAAAGATGGTCGTGTGGCGTGTGGCGAACTGCACGCCGATGACAAGATCACCCGACAGGAAAGGAAAACGTAGCGCGATGATGACCATCAATAACGTCAGTTATGACTTGCTGACGGTGTTACAGAACAAGCTGGAAGGGCTGGCAGCCTATGATAAATACATTCAGGATAGCCAGAGCGACCAGCAAGTGCGCCAGATCTTCGAGCAACTCAAGCAGCAAGACCAGCAGCAGGTCCAGAATCTGCGCGCGCAGATCGAGCGGCTGGTGAAAGACGGCAAATTCTAATCAGCGAATCCAGTCGTCGCCGCCGGTGCCAGGGGCAGGTTTCGAGTCCCACGGCTTGAACTCCGGCGGCTTCTCTGTGACGGCGGGTGGCACGCCCGGCTGTGAGGGTGCAAGGGGGTTAGGCGGCAACGGCGTAAGCGCGGCGGGATCGAAGGCTCCCGCACCCTTGCTGGCGGCGTAGGCCGGCGGCATTGATTGTGGCGGGATGGGCAGCGTCGGCGGATATGGCTGTGCGGCGGGGTACGGTGGCGGCGGAAGCGGCGGCGGTGGAAGTGGCGGCGGTGCATAGCTGGGCGGCGTGGGGATCGTCGCTTGCAGTGGTCGCGGCATCATGGTTGTATCACCCATCATCGGACGCCCGACGGCCACGTGGTGCATTGGTGCGCCCGTGTTTGCCGCCTCCCACGCCAGCGCCGCTTCCACGTAGCGGCGGGCGATACTGGCGATGCTCACCCAGTCGCCGCCTTCTACCAGCGCGCGGGGCATCAGCGTACTCCCTAGCGCGATGGCGCGCACCGGCAGCGCCAGGTATTCCGGCAAGGTTTCCAGCGTGATGCCGCCCGCGGCCAACAGATTCAGGTTGGTGAACTGGCGGTAGAGCGCACGGAGGTAGTGGCTGCCCCCCAGCGCATTCGCGGGAAAGACCTTCACCATACCCGCGCCCGCCCGTTGCGCCGCGACGATCTCTGTCGGCGTCAGCGCCCCCAGGATGCACGTGATCATCTGATCATGGCAGGCTTGCAGAAGTTCCGGCGACATGATCGGCGAGACGATGAAGCGCGCGCCCGCCTGTGCTGCGGCCTCCGCTTCGTGTGGCTCCGTCACGCCGCCCGCGCCCACCATGATCTCCGTCTGGCTGGCGAAATGGTGCAAAATCTCGCTCGACCCTGGAATGGCGACGGAGATCTCGAAGACGGCGATGCCGCCGCGCGCCAGCGCCTCCACCGTGCCGAGTGCCTGCTGTGCCGTCTCGGTGCGGACCTCGGCGATGAAGCGGCGTCGCCCGATGATGGTCAATAACTCACTGGGGATCATCGGGCTAACCTCCGAATCTCAGTTCACCCACTCGTCGCCCTCTTTGATGACGCGCACGCCGCCATCGGCGGCGGCCACATTGCCGGCGGCACTCGCGGGGCGGGGCGTCGGTGTGAAGCGGTCTTCCGGCGGCAAGTTGTTGCGTTCGATCGTCGCGGGCAACATCAGCGTGAGGCCCACGAAGATCGCCAGCGCCATGAACAGGTAGATATATTTGCTGGTGCCGGTGACACCATAATTTGCCAACGCCAGGTTGTCGCTTTTGAACAGAATGATCCCTGCCGCTGCCAGGAAGCTGACGATGCTGATGCCAATGCGCATGAGCATCATCATTGCATGCTTGCGGCGTAGCAGGCCGGTACCAAGATTGATCAAGCCGGCGATGATCGCCAGGGTGACGCCCAGGATCGCGAACAGCGACATATGTTTTTCCTCTTCTACTGTGCCTATGCGACGATGGCGGTTCCCTTTATAGCAGTTGGTTGGTAGCGCGCATGGAACCCGTCCTGTGTTGAGACATGCCTAGTCTATCATACACGGCAAGAGAATCATAGTCTGGGCTAGCCCATAGGAAAAATAGGCGCTTTGGGATTAGCCGGCGATCTCCCAGACGGTGACACGTTCGTCCAGCGACGCCGTCGCCAGATGTACGCTATCTGGCGCCCAGGCGACGGCGTGGATGATGCCGCCGTGCGCCGGATCGTACTGGCCGACTTCCGCGCCGCGCAGGGGATCCCATAGCCGCAGCGAGCGATCTTGGGCGTCGGGATCGCCACTGCCGGATGCGACCAGCCGGCCATCGGGCGACCAGGCCACGGCATAGACCCAACTGGTGTGGCCATGCAGTTCACGCAACTCGCTGCGCGCGGCGATGTCCCAGATGGACACCTTGCCATCCAGCCCGCCCGTCGCCAACATACGCCCATCCGGCGACCACGAGAGCGACCAAGCGGCATCCTGGTGGCCGCGCAGCCGCACCAGCGGTTCGGTGGATTGTGGTGTCCAGCCGCGCACCATGCCGTCGTCCGCTGTCGCGGCGATCATGCGCCCATCCGGCGACCAGGCGATGGCCGTCAGGGGCGCGTCACCGCCGCCCAGCCGCACGATCTCCATGTTCGCACTGAGATCCCACACGTGGATGGTGGGATCATCCATGCCGCGCCCGGCCCAGGCTATGTAGCGCCCATCCGGCGACCAATCCAGGGCGACGACCGCGCCGAAAGGTGATGCGATGCGTGCGACCCCCCCCGACCCCCACGACCATATGGTTGACCCGGCAGCGGCAGCGATGCGGCTGCCATCCGGCGACCAGGAGAGCGCGCTCACGGCCTCTGTCGGCCCGAAAAGATCATTGAGTTTCACCCCTTTGGGCGCATCCCACAAGTGTACGCCACGCTCATCCGCTGTCGCCAGTGTCGTGCCGTTGGCCGCCCAGGCCACTGCCAGCGCGCCGCCCGCGTGGTCCGCAAAGGAACAGATTGGTCGCAGACTCACGTGCGCCTGGGGGTTGGTCATCGCTCATCGCCCTTTCTTGAAAGCATCCTCGTCGCTGGCACCTGCCGCCGTCGCCTATTGTAGCACGCGCGGCAGCCGGTGGGAACCACCCATTATTCATTCATCAGGGCTTTAGCAAAGTCGCAGTACCGCCCGGCAGGTTAACCCGCCAGCCAAGCGTGTCAGGCGCTCATATTATTTCTGTGTGATCTCCGCCTGCTGACGTACACCCCATTTATCCGTCATCTCCATCACTCGCTGGTCGATCATTCACCCGCGCGTCAATGACCTGGAAATCGGTCACCAGGCACGCGATGTGATCATCCGCGTCGTAGCCCCAGAACGAGGCATAGATGCCGTCGCCCCAGCCGGAACTAAACATGATGCAATTAGCGTCAATTTCAGGCGTGAGCGCAAAGTTTGCATAAACGTATTGATTGGCGTTAAGCGCGTCTATCAAATTCTCGTGATACATTTCGTCGGCCCTCAATCGTGCATCCAAAACTTGGGCAGCGGCAACATCCATGAAACAACCCACGCCAGCATCGACGAAGTAAAGGTTAGCCAGGTTTTGCTCTGGACGCATCGCCATCTCCCAACGCACCGGCAACGCATCTGTGATCTTGAGCATGGCGCAGGCGTTGCGCTGATGGTTCGGCTCAATCGTGGCTCGGCTGAGGAAGACCGGATATTCCCCCGGCGGTATAGCGGCGACAAGTGGCGAAGCCTCGCTTTCCACGAAGGGATCGCATGCGACGATCCGACCCGTCTGCACCGTCAGATCGCCGATACGCATCGTCTGCATCGTAAACGTGTGTTTCCCAGCGGTGCATGTCGCGCCGTCTTGAAAAGCACGGGTGAAATCATACAACATCGGCATCGTACACCCCTTTCCTACCCAGGCCGCTTTGTGGTACACTGGCGCTCTGATACGTTGGCGTCATGCTACCCACGTTGCTATTCTGGCGCAGTTCGCCCGAATTGGCAAGGGAGAAGCTGTTTGCGCTGAGCGTTTGCCAGGAGGCCAGTCGATGCAACTAGAAGTGATCGCGCAGCAGCCCACCACACCCACCGCGCGCCCGCCAGTGCTGTTTGTGCATGGTGCCTGGCACGGTGCCTGGTGCTGGATGTCGCATTTCGTGCCGTATTTCGTCGCGCAGGGCTATCCCGTGTTTGCGCTGAGTTTTCGCGCGCACGGTGCCAGTGAGGGCGCGAAGCACACAAGGGGCAAGCGCATCGCACAGTATGCGGCGGACGTGGCGCAGGTGGCGGCGCAGATCGATCAGCCGCCGATCCTCATCAGCCATTCGATGGGGACGCTGGTAGCGCAAAAATATCTGGAACGCCAACCGGTGCGGGCGCACGTGATGCTGGCCCCGGTGCCGCCCGCTGGCGTCTGGGGGACGACCCTGCGCATCCTGCGCCGCCACCCCGGCCCGTTCCTGCGGGCGAACCTCACGCTGCGCCTCTATCCCATCGTCGGCACGCCCGCGCTGACCCGCGACGCCTTCTTCGGCGCCGACATGCCCGACGCGCAGGTACAGGCATATTTCGCGCACATCCAGGACGAATCGTATCTCGCTTTCTTAGACATGCTGGCGCTCAATCTGCCGCGTCCCAAGCGGGTCCGCGCCCGCCAAGCCGGGCCTGTGCTGGTGTTGGGCGGCAGCGCCGACCGTATCTTCCCGCCGCGCGAGGTGCAACAGACCGCCCGCGCCTATGCCACCACCGCGACGATCTTCCCCGGCATGCCGCACGATCTGATGCTGGCCGCCGGCTGGCAAGACGTGGCCGATCACATCCTAGCCTGGCTGGGCAACAACGTGCCGGACAATTCCACCGCGTAAGACGAACATTCCCCGTGTGGCGGACATTCCTGTCCTCCAGGAGATCATAGTGACAGACAAGAATGTCTGTCCTCCAGGGGATCGTGGGGCGGACATTCCTGTCCGCCGGGTAGAGGGGGACGCGGGGCGCGATGAAGCGCGCCCATACAATGCCAGGCATGCGGCTATTTTTGCGCGCCGCGTTTGGCGTTCTTGAGCAACAAGCGCTATGATCAAGCAGGAACGAGGCATGCGGCTAGAGAGCGCCAACATACCCTGGCGCGATGAAAGTGAAATACATGATGTTCGATGCTGGTAGCTCCCTCATGCAACCGAAGCACTGTCGCCCAAGAGGTATCATCTTATGCGCCGGTTGGCTGGGTCTGGTCATATCCCTAACGGCGTGTGGCGTCACCACGGCATCCGCCAGCACCACCTACGGCGTCACGGGGACGACGACGAGCGCGCCGATGACAGAGACGCCAGCGGCGCATGCCGCGCAGGTCGCGCCGCCACGGTCGGGCGCGGCGCTCGCCTACGATGCCGCCCGCCAGCAACTCGTCCTTTTCGGCGGATCGGCGCTGGCCACCGCGCAGACTCTCAACGACACCTGGCTTTTCGCCGGCCAGGGATGGACGCAGTCGATGCCGGCATCAGTGCCGCCGGCCTGGCTTGGCACGATGGCCTACGATGCTGCGCAGCAACAGGTCGTGCTGCTGGTCGCTTCCGTGGCGGCCAACGATGTGCCGATCAGCGAAACGTGGACCTGGAACGGCAGCACTTGGACTCAGCAGCACCCGGCGACCTCGCCCAACGTGATCGGTGCCAGCATGGCCGATGATGCAGCTACCGGCCAGATTATCCTCTTCGGCGGCAGCGTACCTACCAGTCAAATGATCAGGGATTCCCAGGCAACCTGGGCCTGGAACGGCAGTACCTGGGCGCACCTGGACCCCGCCGTGGCACCGTCCGCGCGGACCGGCATGGCGCTGACCTACGACGCCGCCCGCCAGCAAATCCTGCTCTACGGTGGCTACGGCGCGACGCTGGATAATGATCTCTGGGCGTGGAACGGCGTGAGTTGGATGCAGTTGCATCCCGCCGCCATGCCGCCCGCCCGCCTCAATGGCGTCTGGCAATACGACGCGGCTACCCAGCAAACGCTGCTCTTCGGTGGCACCGATGCCACCACGCAGGCGGCGCGCACCGACACCTGGGCGTGGAACGGCAGCGCGTGGCAACAGGTCGCCGCCACGGGTGCGCCGACGGGCAGCGCGGCCTATGACGCCGCCACCCAGCGCCTCGTGGTCTATGCGACCGTTGGCACGACCAAGGCGACGCTACCCGTCCTCGCCACACCCACCCCCACCGCTGGTTCAACCGCCCCCGCCAGCCAAACCTGGCTCTGGGACGGCCAGGCATGGGGGCAACTGACCTGAATTATTCTTTTCGTGGGGACAAGCGAGCTTGCAAGGGATAAGGTGTTTTCAATGCAATCCCTCGCCGCCCCGGCGATCACCTTGTTCCCACGCGATCCGCCTTCGTGGCCTTCGTGACTTTTTTCGTGGCCTTCGTGTTCGATTCGTCCTGCTCAATAGTCGCTATCCGGTGCTAGGCCGCCGATGCCGACCTCCGTGCGGGGTGTGCGCGATTTCAGGCGCGGCATGCCGTGGCCGGCGGTGTCGCCCGGCGAGAGATCGTAGCGGATGCGCGGGACGGCGGAGGTCGTCCGAGGATGATGCTGGCTGGCGAATTCGCGTTCGCTCACCAGGAAATCGGCGGTTCGTGCCGCCACCGCCTGGATCGTCAGCCCTGGATTGGCCGAACCCTGCGTCGGGAAGATGCTGCCGTCGCAGAGGAAGAGGTTGGGGATATCATGTGTGCGCCCGAAGCTATCGACCACCGACGTGCGCGGATCGTTGCCCATGCGCGCCCCGCCGATGAGGTGCGCGTAGCGCGCTTCTTCGTCAACCTCGGTCGCCCCGGCGGCGTGAAGAATCTCCTTCGTCTTTTTGACACCGGCGGCGGCGATCTTCTTGTCGTTTTCCTTCATGCTGAAGGTGATCTTGGCGACGGGCAGACCGAACTGATCTTTGTCTTCGGCCAACGCCACGCGGTTATCTTCCCAGGGCAAGATCTCGCCCAGCACGCCCAGCGCGGCATAATGGTTGTAATCCATCATCACGCGGCGCAAGCCCCAGCCCCACGCGCCCTTGGCCACCATCATCTGCTTGGCGAAGGCGATGGGCAGCGGGCCGACCGTCTGGATGGCGAAGCCGCGCACGAAGTCGTTACGCGGGTCCGTCTCGTAAAACTCCTCGGTCAGCGCGTGAGCCGGCGGCGCTTTATACATGCGCACCAGGCTGTCGAAGCGCCCGATGACCACATTGCCGATCTGCACCATCAGGTACTTGCCGACCGTGCCGCTGGAATTCGCCAGTCCCTGCTCGAAGCCGGGGCAGGCGGAGTTCAGCAGCAGGCGCGGCGTCTCGATGGCATAGCCGCAGACGATAACATTTTTCGCCTTTTGCTCGTGCTCGTGGCCCTCGGCGTCGAAATACGTCACACCGGTCACGCGGCCATCTTTGCCCAGATTGATGCGCGCCACCATGCTGTTGTCGCGGATCTCTGCGCCGTGGCGCAGCGCGTCCGGCACGTGGCTGACCAGCGTACTCTGCTTCGCCCCCACCTTGCAGCCCTGGATGCAGAAGCCACGATAGATGCAGTGGGGCCGCTTGCCGTGCGAGCCGGAGGTGATGGCGATGGGGCCACCTGCCACCACGCGGATGCCCAGCTTATTGCAGCCTTCCACCAGCACGTCACCCACGCCGCCCAGCGGATGCGCGCCATATGAGTAGCCGTGCGGATCGCCCCACGGATAGTATGCCGGTCCGGCGACGGGGATCTCATTCTCCATCAACTCGTAATACGGTTTGAGATCCTCGTAGGTGATCGGCCAGTCCGCGCCCATGCCGTCTTGCGAGAAGACACGGAAGTCTGACGGGTGGAAGCGCGGGGTGAAGCCGGCCCAGTGGACCGAGCCGCCGCCGACGCCCCTGCCGCTGTTGTTCGCGCCCAGCGTGATCGGATCTTTGCCGCCGGTGATACGCAGATCGTTCCAGTAGAGCTTGTGCGAACCGGCCTCATCGCTGACCCAGTCGCGTTCGGTGTCCCAGAACGGGCCGGCCTCGATGCCCACCACGCGGAAGCCGGCCTTCGCCAGCCGTTGCAGCAGCACCCCGCCGGCGGAGCCGATCCCGACGATGACGTAATCCACCGCGTCGCCGTGGGCATAGCGTTGCATGGGGATATCCAGCCGCATGAGCGGGCTGTACCAGTGTTTAGCATCTGAGGGCGCTTGGAACTCGCCCAGCAATGGTGTCTGCATCGTTTCAAACCTCAACCAGAAAAATTGAATTCGGAACTAGACAAGATGATCGAACACGAAAGCCACGAAGAAGCACGAAAAACACGAAAATTTGCAGAAAGCTTTACGAAACACTTTCGTGACCTTCGTGGTCTTTCGTGGTCTTCGTGTTCGATCTCGTTTAGTGGGTGCCTTCCTGGCCGGCGGGTTGCGTCGCTTGCCCGCCACCGAGTGGATGAAATTGATCGCTAATCGCCCATGCCGGCGCAGCCCATTCGTAGCGGCGCTCGTCCTTCTCCCACGGCTCCGGCTTGCCGCCTTCCAGGCGCATATAGCCCAGCGGATAAGCCGGGCCACCGAAACCGATCTCGTCCCAGGCATAGGGGTGGGCGTAATAGCCTTCGATGCAATCTTGCACCAGCAACATCCAGAAGCGCTGGGCAGCCACGCGCCGCCAGATGGCGTCGCCGGCGGGCGGCTGTGCGTCGTGCAGCGTCACCAGCACGCGCTCTTGCTCACCAGGGTCGAGATCGACGAAGCCGCGCTGATACATATGCTGCGCGACAGCTTCCACGCCCTGCAACCCCAGGTGATATGCCTCACCGTCCGGCGGCATATCCTCGAAGCGGTAGCCGTCGATGATGCCTTCTGCCAGGCGGTGATCGATATGCGGCACGATGGGGATCTGATGCGCCGCGTCGCGGTCGTCCTGCGGGATGATGCGCCCGGCCAGCGCCTCCATCAGCCGCACCTCATCGGGATTGAAGAAGCGGATCGGCGGCACTTGGTTGACGCGCTTGAGGACCACCGCGCGCGTGGCGGCATCCCAGAACTTCTGGCGGCGAATGGTGGAGAAGCCAGGATAGTAGCCGGGCTGCGCTTTCGGCGCAAGCGGCTGGCCCGTGCGCGGGTCGCGCACGCGGCGATCATGGCCCGCGTGGTCGCGTGTTGCACGTACTTTCACTTGCTGGTCCTCCGCAACAGGGCTGCTAAAAGGCCCATGAACCCCGTCGCGGCGAAAAGCAGCGGCGCGAAGATCGGCGGCCCATAGGCGACGTTATACACGATCTGCCGGGGATTGCCGGGGCGGCGCGCGATGCCCCGCGCGTGAAAGAAGAAACCGACCGTGCCATTGATGATCGCCAGCAGCGAGGTGATCGGCAGCAGCGTGCGCGCGATGCGCTTGCTGAAAAGCGCGCCGAAGCCAGCGACGATCAAGAACGGCGTCAGGATGATCGGCGTCCACTGCACCCGGAAAGAGAAGCGGTTTTTGTAATGCGAGTACCACACCTCCGCGCCGTTGAGGATCGCCGAGACGCCCATCGCGCCGGCCAGCAGCTTCTGGAAGCGTCCCTCGCGCACATCGCGGTCCAGGATGATCCCCTCGCGCGCGATACCGCGCGGCAGCCAGGACGGCGCGGCTGTGCCGACGAGCGCGCGATGGACGATCCCTTTGCGGTCCAGCAACAGGGGCGACGGCGTGGGGCGGTCTTCAGCGGGGTCGTCTTCACGGCGCAGGAGCGCCGCAATGATCCCTAGGAAGCCGCCGATACTCAAGAGCAATGGGGCGAAGATCGGTGGCCCCATGATCAAGTTGAAGAGCGGGAGCCGCCAGCCGCCCGGCTTGCGCGCGATCCCGCGCAGGTGGAACACGAAGCCGACCACGCCATCCACCAGTAGCGCGATGGAAGCCAGCGGCAGCAGCGTGCGCGCCACGCGCCGGTTGAAGGCCGCCCACACGCCGACCAGCGCCAGCAGCGGCGTGATGACGATTGGGCTATACATCACGCGCTGGCTGTAGCTACCACGATAATGCTCATAGGTCACATCCAGCCCGCCGAGCAAGCTCGAAAGCGCCGCGATGATCGCCAGGCTGCGCTGAAAGCGCCCCTCGCGGATGTGTTGGGCGACTACCACGCCCTCGCGCCGCACCACACGCGGCACCGGAATCGTCTGCAAAGCCATAAAGCTATCTATCTCCCAAAAGGATGATCGAACACGAAGGCCACGAAAAATCCACGAAAAACACGAATTTTTTCTATCATTTCGTGCTGGTTCGTGGCTTTCGTGTTCTCGTCCCTCCCCTGCTCATACGGCATATTTTTCGGCGTCAGCGCGCTTGAACTCCAGGCCCATGCCGGGGCGGGCGAGGTCAGGGTGGAGCGCACCGTCGATGGGCGACTGCGCGCCGTCGAAGAGCATGTGTTCGATGCGCACGTGATCGTGGAAATATTCGATGGGCCGCAGGAGGGGAACGGCGCAGCAGGGGTGCAGGTGCAGCGCGGGCGCGCAGTGCGCCGAGAGCGCCATGGAGCGCGCCTCCGTCAGCGCGGCAGCGCGCAGGAAGCCGGTGATGCCGGCACAGCGCGTCGCGTCTGCCTGCAACACGTCCACCGCCTCCGCTTCCAACATCCGCCGGAAATACCACAGGTCATAGCCATACTCGCCCGCCGCGATCTCCATCCCCGCTGGCGCGCGGTCGCGGATCAGGTGCAGCCCGGCCAGGTCGTCGGACGACACCGGTTCCTCGAACCACACCACACCGAGATCCTTGAACATGTCGGCGAAGGCGAGCGCCTGCTTGCGACTATATGCGCCGTTGGCATCGACGAAAAGTTGCGCGTGGGGACCGATGGCCTTGCGCGCCGCCTTCACGCGGTGCAGGTCATCGGCGGGGTGCGTGCCGATCTTCATCTTCACGCGCGGAATACCCTGTTCCACCCAGCCGGCCAGTTGCTTCTGCAAGCGGTCGATGGGATAGGACGTGAAGCCGCCGCTGCCATACACCGGCACGCGATAGCGCACGCCGCCCAGCAACGTCACCAGCGGCACATCCAGCAGCCGCGCTTTGAGATCCCAGAGGGCATTATCCACGGCACTGATCGCCATCGAGGCGATGCCGGGGCGGCCCAGATTGCGGATGGCATGCACCAGATCGGCCCAGATGCCAGGCACGTCCATCGCGTTGCGCCCGCGCACGATGCCCAGCAGCAGTTCGTGGATGAGCCGCGCCGTCGCCGTGTCGGCATATGAATAGCCCAGGCCGCGCTTGCCCCCCGCCGTCGCCTCCACCAGCACCAGCGTCGTCGCATCCCAGGCAATCGTGCCATCCGCTTCGGGATAATCCGTCGGGATGGTATACGCCGAGACATCGATCCGTTCGATGGGAAACGCCGTGCGCGTCGGCATGGCATCACCAGCCTTTCTCTAAAAAAGGGACGATTGAACACGAATGTCACGAAGATTCACGAAATGCACGAAAGCATGACAACCTTTTTTCGTGTTCTTCGTGGATCTTTCGTGGCTTTCGTGTTCGCTCTTGTCCCTCACCTTAAGACGAGGGGAGGATTTTGCCGACAGCACCAGCAGCTTTGCCCAGGATGCCCTTATCCTGATCGTTGATGATGTCGTCCACCTTGTCGCGGAAAAGCGTCAGCGCGATGCGCCCACCTTCCGGCTGGCCTTTCGCCAGCGCCTCGGCGAAGTGCGTCGCCTGTTCCGGCTTGATCTTCGCGGGCATCGGTGGCTCGTTAGGATCGACAAGCGCCTGGAGCACCGCCGGTTTGGGTGAGGCCAGGAATTGGCGCATCACGTCGCGCATCTGCTTGGGATCGTCGCAGGAGAAGCCATCCGCGCCCGCCGCCCGCGCCCATGCGGCGAAGTCCGCCGTTTGCAGTTCCACGCCGAATTCGGGATTGCCCAGGAAGACGATCTGCTCCCACTTGATCTGGCCCAAGACGTTGTTCTTGATGATGATCACCTTGATCGGCAGGTTGTGCTTGACGGCGGTGAGCATCTCGCCCATCAACATCGTGAAGCCGCCGTCGCCGACGAACGCGATCACCTGGCGGTTGGGGTACGCCACCTGCGCGCCAATGGCATAAGGCAGGCCGGGGGCCATCGTGGCCAGGTTGCCAGAACAGGAGAACATCTGGTTGCGCTTCAGGCGGAAGTTGCGCGCGATCCAGGTCGTGTTCGTGCCGCTGTCGCCGGTGATGATGGCGTCGTTCGCCGCCA
The DNA here is from genome assembly GCA_027459785.1 of Ktedonobacteria bacterium. GTDB lineage: Bacteria > Chloroflexota > Ktedonobacteria > Ktedonobacterales > JACDGC01 > JAJPKG01. The sequence goes on from DAIDGU010000005.1 coordinate 71,804, forward strand.
GCTCTTCCAGCGTGTGGGCGACCACTTGTGGGCGCATGGGCATCATCGTCGAGGTGCCTTCAGCCTCCAGCAGCGCGTTCCACTGCTTCATGCCCTGCTGCGCGTGTTGCAGGAAACCGCGATCCGTCTTGCGCTGCAACAGGGGCAAGAGCGCCTGGATCACCGTCTTAGAATCGCCCACCAGGCCGACTTCGACGGGATAGCGCAGGCCGATCTTGGTTTGGTCAAAGTCGATCTGCACGCCGCGCGCCTTGCCGGGCTTCGGCAGATAGTTCGCGTAAGGGTACGACGTGCCGATCATCAACAGCGTATCGCACTCTTCGATGGCATCCTCGCTGGGGCGTGTGCCGAGCAAGCCCAGGCCGCCGGTGGTGAAGGGGCTGTCGTCCGGCACCGTGCCTTTACCCAGCAAGGGCTTGATGATCGGGCCAGCCAGCGTATCGGCAAGCTGCGTCAGTTCGTTGCTGGCGTGAATCGCGCCGTGACCGGCGAGGATGGCCACACGCCGCCCTGCGTTGAGGATATCCGCCGCCGCTTGTAATGCCGCCCGGCTGGGCGCGACGCTGGACCCGTTCGCCGCCGCGCCGCTGGGTTCGCCGAACATGCCATGACCGTCTTGCAGGTAAAAGCCGGGATCGAAGGCCGAGACGTGGCCGGCGGTTTTGGCCGGACCGCCAGAATGAGTGTCGAACTTGACCTTGGTCTTTTCCACTTGATAGTCGATGGGGAACGAGATGTGCGACACGGTATGCTTGGCCAGCGCCGTGCGGCAGGCGATGTTGACGAGGTTATACACGTCGCCGACGTTTGCGACCATCTGATTGAACGCCGCCACATCCGCGAAAAGCGCCGTTAGGTTGACTTCTTGCTGATAGCTGGTGCCGAGCAGGTCACTATACTGCTGGCCGGTGATCGCCAGCACGGGTGCGCCATCCATCTTGGCATCGTACAAGCCGTTGAGCAGGTGGATCGCACCGGGGCCGCTGGTGGCGACACACACGCCGAGCTTGCCGGTGAACTTGGCGTAGCTACACGCGGCGAAGGCCGCCGCCTCTTCGTGGCGCACCTGGATGAAGTGCAGCTTGTCTTTGTGGGTGCGCAATGCCTCGAAGAAACCATTGATGCCGTCGCCGGGGAAGCCGAAGATCGTATCCACGCCCCAATCGATGAGACGTTCCACTAACACATCTGATGCGGTTTTGGCCATGCGAGCGCCTGTTTCCTTTCGTTGATCGAACACTAAATGGGTATGGATAGTTCACTGCATGACACGTTCCAAAAGCTGCGCATGAGCCGGACGAAGAGACGGGAACAGCGGGACGGGAACACAAAGACCGCGAAAATCCAGGAAGAAGACGAACCAGCGGATCAGATTGCAGCGGGCATATGTATGGGGATAGCGGTCGCCGTTACCAGCGCCGGCAACCACCTTACATCTGATGTGGCGCAGACGAACGGCCAAGCGACTAGCAATGCGCCGTACTGCCCCCCACGGCAACCGTGGAGCGCGAAAAGGCGCACACCCGGAGATAACCAGACGGTGATTGTAAAACATCGGGGGGGATGGCGGGCGGGCGGTTGATGATGCGCGGGGACGGCGGGCGGT
>DAIDGU010000006.1 GCA_027459785.1 Ktedonobacteria bacterium
AGGGCGTGCCGCCACAAAGTCCACCTGCGTGGACTAGCTCCAGTCCGCGTCGGCGGACTTCGTCGCCGTCAGGCGCTTAGGCGCGGTTTCAACCGCCCGCCGTCGCCCGCCGTCGCCCCCCGTCTTCTTGCCCGATGTCCCTCTCATCTCCCTCGCCCTTGTCGCCTGCCATCTAGCTCTCCTCCTCCGTCGCTTCATCCGGCGCTGTCGTGGGGGGTGGGGGTCCGCCCCGGATATGCCCGGTCGCCCTGGGCGGCGGACCGCCCCGGATGTGGCTCGTGGCGCTGGGGCGGGCGGTGGCGGCACCGCGTGAACGCAACGGGGGCGCGGGTGTGTTGGCGAACGGCACGTTTGCCGGTGTCATGCTCCGTACGATGCGCCGTTGGCGCGTCCCCAGCCAGATAAATGTGCCGAGCAGCGCCGCCAGAATCAAGCCCCGGATGAGCCAGGCGGTAAACGGCGTGGCATAGCCAGGATAGGTGTAGATGTGGTCGGCGGCGGCATAGTAGCGCTGCGTCGTGCTGCTGGGCGCGGCGATGGCGACGACGCCGATCGGCTGGCCGGCGGGCAGCCCCTTAGCGATAGTCTGCCAGTGCGCGCCGTCATCCAGCGTCTCGTAAACTCCCCTGTCGGTGCCGGCCACGGCGAAACTCGCCTGCCGGCTATCCGCCGCCAGACTGATCGCACGCGTCGTGCCGATGCCCGTGCTGCTGGCCGCCCAGTGCGCGCCGCTGTCATCGCTGCGAAAGACGCCCTGGCTGGTGCCGGCGAGGAGCGACTGCACGTGGGTTTGCAGATTCTGCACTGGCACCACGCTGAAGGCATCGACGTTTTGGGGTAAGCCGGCGGCGCTAGCCGCCCAGGTCGCGCCGCCGTCGCCGGAACGGTAGACACCCGCGCCGATGAGCGCCGCGTACACCGTTTTGTTGTCCGGCAAGACCGTCAGGCCGTAGATGTCTGCGTTGGGAGCTAGGCCGCTGGCGCTGGCGCTCCACGTTTTGCCGCCGTCGGTGGACCGATAGACGGCGTTGTGTTCGGTGCCGGCCAACACGGTTTTACCATCCGCCGAGGCGAAGGCCAGGGCATCCACCCCGTCGCCCGCCGGCAGGCCGCTGGTGCTGGCCGTCCACTTTTGGTTGCTGGTGCTGAAGGCATAGACGCCGGCGCTGGTGCCGGCCAGGAAGCGCGTGCCATCAGCGGCATAGGCCAGCGCGCTCACGGCGGCATTCGCCGGCAGGCCGGCGGATTGATCCAGCCAGCTTTGGCCGTCGGTCGTCGTAAAGACCTTGCCCTGCTCGGTGCCAACGGCGACCGTGTTCGTGTGCGCCGGATCAACCACCAACGCCAGCGGATGCCCGATGCTCTGGCTGGGCGCGCCCCACGCCGCCGGCGGGGTGAGCGCGGAAAGTACCGCGATCACCACAAAGAACGCGATGATGCCCCCGGCGACGAGCAGCGAACGCTGGTGCTTCACGTACCACGGCTGGACCGGCCTGGCAGATTGATCCGGTGTCGTCATTGGATTTTCCTCGGCTGTTTTCGTTCGTTAATGGGCGGCGACGGAGGTGGCATCGCCGCCCCAGTTCTGCGGGCGACCTTCCAGATAGGGGCCGAAGCTCTGCGCCAGGAAGCCGTGAATCTGTCCGGCGGCGGCGGCTTCGTGCGCCTGCGAATCCCATACGCCGATGGTCAGCAACTCGTTTTCGCCCGCGCGCACGGTGTAATAATCCTGCAAGCCCGCCATGCCCTGTGTCATCGGCACGAGCTGCTGGGCAAGCTGCATCACGGCATCCAGCGCGCCGTCGCGCACGCGCATATGACTGACCCGAATGAACATCTTTGGTCCTTTCTGGAAGCACAAATAACCATACTGTGTCTGGCCCAGATGGGCGCACTCCCTATTTTATAGCACATGCGGCGGCGCGGGCTAGTGAATCTCTTTGTATCGGCATCACCGCCGGCTTCTTTCCGGAATGGTGCGTCTTGGTGTAAGATAAAAAGAGCGGCCCCGCGCGGCGTCCGCTGTGTTTCGCATTCATCTAGGAGGTGCCACTTATTATGCGCCACCGTCAAGAACAATTGGGCGAGGCCATCGCCCACGAATTGAGTGATGTCATCCGCTCACGCATGCAAGACCCACGGATCGGGTTCGCCAGCGTGACCAGTGTCGAACTATCGGCGGACCTGCGCCATGCCAAGGTTTTCATCAGCGTGCTTGGCACGCCGGAAGAGCAGCAGGCCACGATGCAGGCGCTCAAGCACGGGGCGGGGTTCCTGCGCCACGAACTGGCGCAGCGCCTGGCCGTGCGTTTCACGCCAGAACTGAGCTTCAAGCTGGATGATTCCATCGCGCATGGGGCGCGCGTGGCGCAACTGCTGCGCGAGATCCATGATGATGCGCCGGATGCCGCGCCCGTTGCCGATGAGAAAGGAAACGCCTGATGGCCGCGCCCGTGACGTTGCCCGCCGCCATCGATCCTGAGCTGGCCAGCGCAGCGCGGCGGCTGGTGGACCGCGCCGGGCGCATCGTGATCTTCGCGCACCAGCACCCCGATCCGGATGCCCTCGGCTCCGGGTTGGGGCTGGCGCACTGCCTGCGGGCGCTGGGCAAAGACGCCGTCGTCGCCAGTCCTGATCCTCCACCTGCCAGCTATGCCGCCTTCTTGCCTGGTCTCGCCACCGTCGTGACGGCGCTGGACGGCCCGCCCTTCGATCTCGTGGTGGCGCTGGATGCCGGCGAGATGACGCGCTATGGCGACCTTTATTTCCGTTATGAAGGCTTGCTGAAGGATGCACCGATCCTCAATATGGACCACCACGTCACCAGCCACGGCTGCGGCGCGGTGAATATCATCGATACCACCGCCGCCGCCACGGCAGAACTGCTGACTCTTTGGCTGGCGCAGGAAGGCATCGCCATCGCCACCGACGCGGCCAAATGCCTGCTCGCCGGCATCATCACCGACACGCGCGCCTTCGAGTTCGACGCCACCACCCCCCGCACGCTGCTCACCGGCGCGTACCTGATGGCACGCGGCGCGGTGCCGCTGGAGGTGATCAAGCCGATGTATCGCTTGCGCTCGCTCACCGCAGCGCAGCTCTTCGGTCTGGCGACGGCGACGCTGGCCAGCGATCACGCAGGTCGCCTCACCTGGGCGGAGATCACCCCCGCGATGTGGCTGGCGGTCGGCGCGCCCGTCGGCACGCTGGATGATGGCATCCCCAGCTTCCTCATCGACATCGAGGGGGCGGAGATCGCCATCTTTTTCCGCCAGATCGCACCCACGACCGTGCGGCTCAGCATCCGCACCACGGCCCGGTACGACGCCACCCAACTCGCCGGGCGCTTCGGGGGCGGGGGCCACCCACGCGCCGCCGGCTGCACCATCGAGGCCGACCTCGCCACAGCCAAAGAGCGCGCTCTCGCCGCCGCGCGGGATTTGCTGGGTGCTTAGACAACTTGCGCTGGCATGAGGGGTGCCGCTGGCCTCCCCCAACTGCTAAGCCGCTTTATGGGCGCTGGCGCAAGATTATTTTCCTGTTCCCCACTCAGGCTGCGCGGTTTGCCCGGAATCTGACGGGACGTGAGGGGACCGGTGCGTCCTGCACCACCGCTCGTTTGACCATGTAGCCCCAGGCCGCATGCCGCTTCTCGCACTCGCCCCATAGTTTGGTAGCGTGATATTCAACCGCTAATTGCCGTAAACAAATGGGCCGCCCCACCACTAAGAACTGCAAGGAGCAGTTTGGGTGGGGCGACCCAGGACTTACGCTGTTTAACGTGCATGTGTGCGGCGATAGGCGTCCCCTCCTTAACACTCGTCCCTAAGTTGAACGGGGTGAACTGCTCGTCCGTACCGGAAAGTATACCAGAAAAAAGAATGCTTTGCAAGAGGTGCAGGCACCTATTTTCGCCAACAACCAATGTGTGTGGTAGAATGTTTTTATGCAAGCACAGTTCATACACGTTGCCGATGTTCACTTGGGCAACTTCCAGTACCAGAACCAGGAACGCTATAACGACTTCGCGCGGGCCTTCGCGGGCATTGTGGATGACGCGATCACGCGGCGGGTGCAGGCGTTCCTGGTGGCGGGCGATGTCTTTCACAAGCGCTCCATCGACGCGCTGACCCTCTATCAGGCGAAAGATGCTTTTGGGCGGCTGCGGGAAGCGGGCATCCCGGCGCTGGTGATCGAGGGCAACCACGACAAGGCGCATTACCGCGACGCGCAGGTGTCGTGGCTGAACTTTCTGGCGTGGTCCGACGAACTGATCTTGCTGGCGGCGACGAACGACGGTGGCACCCTGCGCTTCGATCCCTGGTCGCCCGCGACCAAGCAGGGCGGGTATTATGATCTGCCCGGCACCGGCATCCGCGTGTATGGCGTGCCGTGGTACGGCGGCAGCACGGCGGCGATCATGCAGCGCGCCGGCGACGAACTGCGCCGCGTGCGGGCGGATGAGGAGCGGACGGGCGTGCGCTATCGCGTGATGATGCTGCACACCGGCGTGGATGGCGTCGTCCCTAACCTGCACGGCCTGCCCACGCGCACGCAGTTCGATCCGCTGCGCGACGTGGTGGATTATGTCGCGCTCGGCCACGTCCACAAGCCCTATGAATTCGACCGCTGGCTCTACAATCCCGGTTCGACGGAGACGGTGAGCGCCGAAGAGGCCGCCTGGAAGCGCGGCTATTATCACGTGACGGTCGATCTCGCCGCCGCCATGCCCACCCACCAGGCCCGCCACATCCAGAACCCGCAGCGCCCCTTCCTGCGCTGGACCTTCCCGGTTGATCACCTCGCCAGCCCAGAGGTCTTTTACGCGCAGTTCGCCGCGTGGTGCCAGGAGCATCGCGCCCAGGCGGAGCGGAGCGCGGCGCAGTTCGCCGGCCCGCCGGTGATCGATGTCGCGCTGACCGGCCTGCTGGCCTTCGATGCCGGCGCGCTGGATCGCCGCGCGCTGGAAGACACCGTGCGCCGTGCGCTGCCCGCGCTGCACGTGATCATCCGCAACCTCTTCAACACCGTCGATTTCGCGCCCGACCCCAGCGAACTGGATGGCCGCGACGAGCGCACGCGCCAGGAATTGGAGTTGCGCACCTTCCGCGATCTGCTCACACGCGACGCCCGCTATGCACCCGACGCCGACCGCTGGGCGCGCGTCGTCGCCGAACTCAAGCAGCACGCGCTGGCCGGCGACGATCCCGCCGCCATCGCCGCCTGGCTCGGCGAGCAACGCGCACGGCTGAGCGCGCCCCCCACGCCGGAGGGCGACGCGGGGGAGTGATATCAATAGCTCAGTGATATCAACAGCGGAACGGCGGAGAGACATTCCGAGGATAACGGAGGATAGACATTCCTGTCTGTCCGGCCCCGAAACACGCGGTCTTTACCCGCTCCGCTAGCCCATGCTTTTGAGCTGCGTGATGAGTTGATTGATGCCGGTTTCAACATTGCCGACAAACTGTTTGTGACCTTCCAGTTGTTGCGTGATCTGTGTGTACGTGCTCTTCAGTTGAGTCAGGCGCTCACCCAATGAAGTATCCATACCCTGAATCGCGTTTTGCAGGAGGGTGATTTGCGCCGAGGTATTCGATGCCTCATTGCTAATGGTGGAGATACTCGTGTTCAACATCCCACGCAGCGCCTCTAACTGGGAGATAAGCTCTTGAAAGTTCATGCCAGTTGCTCCTTTCGAGCGTTGCAAGCAACCAAAAAGAGGGGAAATTACCCTCTTGCCTTCTCGCAAAATACAGTGTACCATATGACTAGGCTTTTCACAAGCCTTTTCCATGCCGTTCGTGTCCGCAGATTCACGTAAGGAGCGATCAGATGGCACGTATCCTTGATCTCATCAACCCTGAACCCTATTACCAGGCGAGTATCAGTTTTTATAATGCATCGCAAACGCTTGAATCACTGGCGGAACAACATTCCGCCAATTCATCCTATGGGGCGCAGGTCTTGCAGAATGCGCGCTATGCGCTCAATGCCTTACCCATTGACCCAGGTTTTTATCTCGATCCCACGTCGTTCACTATGGAAACAGGGTACTCATATAGCAACATGCGCCAGCTCGCGGGCCAGTTGCTGACAGAATCACGCCAATTGCAGAAGATCGGCGACGCAGCGCAGCAGGTGTTGCAACTACTAACGGCGACATTAGCCGGGGCAGGGCTGACGATTGGGGGCGTTGCCAGCGCGCTGAATGACGCAGTTAGTAATGCTGGTAGCGAAGCAACATTGCTCGGTGAAGATATTCCTGGCCTTGATTACGCTGGCGTTGTCACGCAGATGGCGAGTACAGCGGCCAATGGCGGCGATCTGCATAAGGTCATTGGCGTCGGTCTGGGTGGGGGCATCAACATTGCTGCCGGCGTTATTCCCGGCGTCGGGGAGGCCACAGCGGCGATGAGCCTGGTCAGTTGGGATGGCAAGATGTATGGGCAACTCGAACAAGACGCGGGAACCGCGGTTGCTCAGAGTGATCCGACGGCGGGCGCAGCGATGGAGATGAGTGGCAGCAGCCTGGCCACCGCCGCCGATCGATTGGATCCGAGCCACACGTTCGACGCACTCGGCACACTGTGTGAGGACGCCGCACAGCCCTTCGCCATTGGCACGATGATGGCCGGAGGTGATCCCCTTGGTGGCATGATTAATGTTGGCGTGGCAGCCATCACCGATCCCTCGTTCCGATCTACCCTTTGGAATGACACAACAAATCTGCTCGGCAGCGTTGGCAATCTGGGGTTGTCGATCCCGGAATTGGGCAGCAATCTCATCTCGACCGGTTTGGTCAATATCTTTGGCGGCGGTGCCGCGCTGGCGCAAAATTTCATGCCGCCCAGCCCGTTCCGCAATGACATTGTAAATTTCGGCAACACCGCCGCTTCGACGCTGGCCACCGGCAGCGCAATCGTCACTTCGAGTTTTGGTTTCTGATAGCCGGTAATCGCCGCCCACTGAAGAGGAGCAGCACCATGACCATTGCACCAAACGCCGCACCCCAGCGCGTCGCTGTCGCGCTCAGCCGCGCCGAAGTGTTTTACCTCGCCCGGCTGATGCGGTTGCCGAAAATACCAGGCGTCGATACCAGTTGGCTGACTGCTGCTGATGGTGCCGGCGTGGCGGGGGATATCGTACACCTGATGGCTGCCGTGGGCCTGGGGTTGGTGGCACGCGGCTATATGCAGGTGTTGCCGCCACAGGACGAGCAGGTTCGTGTGGCGTTGAATCCCGTCGTCGCTACTTTGCTGAAAGGTTGCACAGCGAGCCAAGACTCGCTCTTTATCAGCACGGTATCGGCGTCTGCCGCGCCCTTCGTGGCGAACCTGCATTGGACGGGGCAGTTTGGCATCGCACATACGGGGCCGCAGCCCGGCGTGCATCTTTTCGAGGCTATCGAAACGCGCGACAAGGTCGTCGCCGCCGCCATGCAGGCGTTGCACGTGGAAACACAACATTCCGTGGCGAGCGGACCAGCCGAAGCAGTGCTGGCGACGGCGCTGCTGGCGGCGCGCGAACCCGCTTTGGCGCAGGATAGGAGCGCGACGGTCGCCGCGCTGGCGCAGGGGGGGCTGTCGTCTGCACTGGCCCAGCCGTTGGCAACGGCGATGGCCACGCCTGATACGGTCTTCGCCTCCGTGCTGAGTTGGCACCGCCTCGATAACAGCCAGGCCAGCATCAAATTCATGTCAGTCATCGCGTCGCCCCAGGCATGTTTCATCGCCACCGCCCGTTCCACCGTACCGGAGCATGTGACCGTGCGCGCCGCCTCGGCGGACGATGTGCGCCAGTGGCTCCTTACACCCCCCGCAATCACTGACTGAAGCGCATGAGCCGTATTCCGCCAGGCAGGCTATCAAAGTTCCTGATAAATGCCGCCCCAACGTTATACCCCTTGCGAGTGAAGACGGTGGTCATTGGGGTCGGACAGACGGGAATGGCTGTCCTCCGGTATCCATACGGATCAACCGCAAAGCGTATTATACGGACGCGATGTATCGCGCCCCTCGCAGCCCGCCCTCTGGAACATGGCGGACAGGAATGTCCGCCTCACGAGCATTTGGAGGACAGCCATTCCTGTCTGTCAGGATCAGGAGGACAGGATTGTCCGTCCCCCATTGTGACTCCCCCTCTCCATCTCCGATGGGGAGGGGGCTGGGGGGTGGGGCCATTTTACGCGAGTCGCCGTGTTGCCAGGATAGCGCGCATACGCTCCTCCCATTCCTGCTCGTTGCCGCTGAGCAGCGTCGGCGTAGCAAGCTGGATCTCGTCCGGCACGCCGCTGCGCGTCAGCACGAAGCCGCGACCCGGCACAGCATCGGGAAAGAACGGCACGTTGCCACCCAAAAGTGTGCCGTAATTGTCTTTCTTGCCCATATAGAGCAGCACCTTTGTCGCCGCCAGGTTATACATCGTTTGGTGCTCGTAACTGATTTGCGCGGCTGCCACGACCAGATGCAGGCGGCGCTTGCGGTTCTGGCTGTAGGTCTTGAGCAGGAACTCTTGGAGTTGTGGCAGGCGCTTGGCAATGTCGTCATACTCATCGACGACCACCACCGCTGCCGGGCGGGTAGTGGGATCGGCCTCCAAATGCCGCTGGAGGCGCTTCTTCCAATCCTCGAACTCTGCGAGTTCTGTCCCTGAGATGATAGTGGAACGCCCCGCTTCGTGCCAGTCCTGGCAGTGAGGCAGCGCACGGAATTCATCCATCGCTTCATTCGGATCCAGCACGAAAAGGCGTACCTCGGAGGATGGCAGATGGCAGGTAAAGTAGGTGAGCAGCGTTTGCAGCGCCGTCGTCTTGCCAGCATTGAGATCGCCCACGTACATCAGCGGTCCGCCGCTCAGGCGACCCGTATAGCCGGCCAGGTCCGCCCAAAACCATCCCTGCTGTCGCTGCTTATCGATCTCAGCCGGGCGATCATAGATGCCCAATGGCATGCGCAGCGGCTGGGTGAGGTTTGGGGCGAGGGTAAAGAAGCGGGTGGGCGTTGGCACCTTGCCCGGTGGCGGGGCCATCAGGATGATGGGGGAGAGGTTGGCGGGAGTGGGGCTGGGCAATGGGTCGGGCCAACGTTGCGCTTTGTGACCCAGCAGTTCCAGAGACACCACCAGTTCGTTGATCTGTTGCTCTTGACTGATAGGCGCTGTGGCGGCAGAAGGGGGCGCAACAATGCGCGCGGCCTGGAACTGCGTCAATTCATTGTCGCCGCGCAGCAGATACCCACGGCCAGGAAAAGCCGCTGGGAGGTTAGCGGCGTCGGGGCGGTCGATGACTTCATTGCTATCATCCGGCGTGTTGGTGCGCAGGCACAAGCGATATTGTACATAGCCGCGCAGACGCTGGATGATGCCGACTTCCGGGCGTTGGGTGGCGAAAAGGAGGTGAACGTTAAGCGAACGTCCAATGCGCACGATGCGGATCAGCTTTTCGGTGATCGTATCGACAATGGCATCGTTGCCGCCGCGCCGCGTCACCATCTCGGCGAATTCGTCGATGACAACGAACAAATGAGGCAAGGCTTTCTTGTCCGGTGCGGTGGTGCGTTGATTCAACTCCGCGTCCATCATGCGCAGGAAGCGGTTCGTTTGGCCGGCTTGAGTCATATCCGTCAGGAAGGCAACGGTATGCGGCAGCTTGCGAAATGCATCGAGTTCAGCGCCGCCCTTATAATCCACCAACACGAAATTGAGGACATCTGGCGGATATTGGATCGCCAGGGCCATGATGATCGACCGCAACAGTTCGCTTTTGCCGGACCCCGTCTTGCCGATAAGCAGGCCATGTGGACCCGCACCTTTTTCGGTCAGGTCCAGTTCCAGCGGCTCATTGCCCAACATGCGTCCGATAGGGATCTTGATGGTGGCGGCATGGTTATTATTTTGCCGTCGTTGCGCAAAATTTTCCTGCGCAGGATCGGCGATGCCGAGCAATTGCAGCAGCGAGACGGAGGGCGGTAATTCCAGCCCCTCGTAGACTTCCGGCACACACAAGCGCAGATGGTCGCCCAGCTTCTCAAAATCCACGTCGCGCACCGTGTCGAGGGTGGCCTGCAAGGGGGGGGTAGGTTCATCCCCTGCGGTTACTATCTTGACCGTGCTGGCCGATTCGCATATCAGCAGAAGACTCGCCTCTTGCGGCGCGAAGTTCCTGGTCGTATGCCGTGACAGCACCGTCACCCCTTGGCAAGCCGGTTCGCGCAGCGCCAGCATAAGCGTTGCCCCCGTCAGCACGGCATGCCCATCCTCTTTGCCGCCCGCGCCAAAATCGTCAATATCAACCACGATAACGTAGTGTGGCACGACGGGGAGGTGGTTCGCATCCCTGTGTGGCGCGAGCGCCGTGTCATTGCTCCGTGCCAGCAGCAGTTTTTGCAAACTTTCGAGCAGTGCCGCCCGTTTCACGCTTCCACCAACCGCCGTCATATTTTCGCCCATAACGTGTAAGACGGTCATGACGCGGTTCGATCCCGGATCGTTCTTGCGTTGCAGCCATTGCCAGCCGCCAATGCGCGTGTCATCCGCGAAAACAAAAACCTTCACGTCATGGGGCGAATGATGCAACACCACCTGGCCCACTAATTCGCGCAGCACAAAGGAGGCACTGTTGGCATCCGCGCCGATGACGGCTACGGCACGATGATCCAGCAACGGCACCGTGATCGGTGGCTCAACGAACATTTTGGGGATGATCGGTGCGCTGCTTGGCGAGGAGGTGGACGACGCTGTGTTACTGGGGCTAGGGGCAGGCAGCGGCGGGAGGATGGCGAAGCGCTGGCTGAGGGCGACGCCTTCGGCTTCCAGTGCCGCGAAATCGACTTTGCTGAACAGGATACGGGGGGGCGTCGGTTTGATAATTTGGTTTTGGGTAGGTAACTGAATATGAAAGCTGGACGCGATGGCACCATGCCCCAGGCGCACCCGCAAGAAATCATTGTCCGTCGGTTTGCGCTGCCAGGTGCCACTGACATCTAGCGGCACAAGCGCGGGATCGTTCGCATTGCGGAGCTTGATCTCACGGTCGGCATAGATCTGGGCATCCTCCTCGATCTTCAGCAGCGCCGCGCGATAGCGCTGCGCCATATCCTTCGCATCGCGTCTGGCCTGGCGCAGTTGCAAGAAAAACGTGATCAAGGAACCCAGCGCCGTGACGCCGCTGATGGCGACGAAGCCGAGGATGAATACCCCTGAACCGGAGCTGGCAAAAAAAGTATAGACCACGACCGATACCGCCAAGCCCAGCAAGCCCATAAAAGAGACGATCAGCGTCGTCAGTTGCGGGGCGCTGGGCCGTTCAATCGCCGGAATCTCCAGCGGATCGGTGCTGAAATATTCGCGGACGCGGGGGGCGCGAAAAATGCTGATGCGTGGCGTACTCATACAATTACCCCAATCTCGTGAAAAATCCCGTGCGGCAATTGTACCACAAGCGGTCAAACTTACAAGAGGGAGGGGAATGAACCGGACCAAACATGCCTTTGACACATGACACCCCCTCTCCACCGCAGTGGGGAGGGGGCAGGGGGTGGGGCCGACCTAGCCTTCCGGCAGGATGGCGGTCCATTGGCCATTCTGATACTGATAGATAGCCAGCTTCTCGCTTGAGGTAATCACCAATTTGTTTCCAGGGATAGTATATGCTCCCACATACCATCCAGTTTGGCCGAGGAAGGTGAATGCGCTTGGCACCCAGTTATCCCCATTCGACACCGAGGTGAAGGTGTGTTGCAACGTCCACCGGTTGCCATCAAACCGATAGAGCATCGTCGTATCCACCCCGCCCCTGGCGGTTACCACTTTACTCAGCCAGCCAGTAGTAGGCGAAAGCATCTGGATCTGGGTGAAGCTTTCGCTATCCGGTTGTGCAGACACGGCGTTCGAGGGGCTCCAGGTGCCGTTCGCATAGTGCAGCAATGTATATTGTAAATGCACTATACCTGTGCTATCAGCATACTGTTTGAAACCGGTAGCCCAGCCATCAGTCATTGAATCCACCGACACATCGGTGAACTGGAAATTGGGAATGCTCTGTTGCACGCTCCAGCTTCCCTGATGGTAGCGCAGCACCACGCCTTGATAGGGAGGTGCTGTGGCACCAGAACCAAAACCAACCAGCCACCCGTCATTGGCCGAGAGCATTGAGATGCTCTGCGGCGAAAAACCACTGATGGCGGGCAAGGGCTGCGCCGTCCAGTGCGTCCCATCATAATGCCAGATGCGCACGCCACCACCAACGTCACCAACTTCGGTGACGATCCAGCCATCGGTGCGTGACAGCATCTGGATCAAGAACGGCGCTTCCTGGTCGCCGAGCGCGGGAAAATTGGCCATTTGCCAGGATGTGCCATCGTAATGCAGCACGCCACCAGGATTCGCCTGCACAATTGCCCAGCCATCATCCGGTGCCACCATCGAGATCCGCACCAGGCCAACCACCTGATGCGCGAAGAGCGGCACGCTCACCGGTTGCCATGCGCCATTGGTAAAGTGATAGAATATCAGACCGCCATCCACAATCGAGTTGTTCTGTGAAGACGTGTTCAACACGGCATGTTTGCCAACCGCCCAGCCATCGGTTGGGGTTGCGAAACTGACGCTGGTGAAAGCGTCCACTTGCACCCTTGCAACCGGGATTGGTGTTGACTTTGTTGTCGGTGTTGACTGTGCTGTTGGCGTCTTATGCGGCACTTTGCCCGCCATGTTATTAGAATGCAATGTGCTAAAAATCAACGCGGCGACCAGTGCCAGGGCGACCACCGCCGCGAAGGAACTGATGCTCGCCACAAGTGTACGTCCGCGCCTCAGCACGGCTGCGGGTACTGTTTGTCGTTGCATTGGTTGCTCCATGACATCTGAGGTGGAGGCCGTGGCGGGCGCTTGCGCCAGTGCTGACCGCACCAGAAATTCTGGCGCTGGCGGCATGGCCGTGGTGGCCAGCACATAGCGCCGCAACGCGGCATCCAGTTGATCGAAGGCGGCAAGCGCCGCGCGACAATGCGCGCATCCGGCGGCATGGGCGTCCAGCATAGCCCGATCCGTCGGTTCGAGGATGCCCTGTTGCGCCAGGGGCAGCAGCGGCGCGAAGGCCGCGCAGTCTGGTCCTGCAAGCGGCAAATCGAATTCGTCGCGGTAGTTCATGAGCGTGTTTCCTCGTGCGCGCGTTGATTCTGGGCCAGATAGCTTGCCAGCAAACGCTGTTTTGCCCGCGCGATGCGTTTCGCCACTGCGGCGGGCGTGGCACCGACGATCGGGGCGATCTCGGCGGCGGAAAATCCCTGCACGACGGCCAGCAACAGGCATGCGGCGTCTGGCGATGCCAGTTCGGTCAGCGCCCGATGCAGAACGTCATGTTCGGCAATCTGATCTTCGAAGGAGATGCGCTCCGGGGGCAGGGCCGCCACAACCGCATCATCAGCATCCAATGATTCCCAATGGATCACACGGCGACGGCGCAACACATCCACCGCGCGACGATAGGCGATGCGATAGAGCCAGCGGCGCAGATCGACGCGATCGCCGCCCAGGTCAAAGGGCGGGGTGCGCTGTTGCACAGCGCGCCAGGCGTCGCAAAAGGTATCTTGCACCAGATCGCGGGCGGCATCACGGTCACGCAGAAAGCCACACGCGAACGCAAACAGTGGTGCGCTATACTGCTGGGTCATCGCCGTGAAATCGTCGAGGGTAAACGGCCTTTCGGTTTCAGCCATAGCTCCTCTTTCAGCAACCGATATCGAGATTTTCTAATGACACTATCGTATGAGCCGCCCACAAATGGACAAAAGCAAACCCCACCGCGCATCGATAGGATGCGATGTGGTGGTAGAAACACTCTGAAAACGCTGGCGCAGCAACAGACATCCTGCCGTTACCAAAACTCGTGAAAAATCCCGTGCGGCGATTGTATCGCAAGCGATCAACTTTGCAAGAGGTATGATACCCCTATGTTCATTGCGCAACGGGGGAGAACGAAGGGTGCTGCCTGCTACCGATCAGCGCCAGGCCGCGCCGTGGCCCGCGCGCACCTCGCTGACATCGTAGCGCCCGCCCTCTTGCGTGTAGCCGCCAGTGAAGGGATCGCCGTTGATGAGCATGGGGGTGTCGAGGTCGATGTAGCGGAAGTCGCCGATGCCCGCCGCAAAGTGCGCCGCCGTCGTCGTCGCCAGCCGCGATTCCATCATCGCGCCGATCATCAGGCCCACGCGCGCCGCCCGGCAGATGCCCACGATATCCAGCGCGCCCAGGATCGTCGATTTCATCAGCTTGATGTTGATGACGTGTGCCGCCCGTTCGCGCACCACGCGCAGCGCGTCGGCGGGCGAATGCACACATTCATCGGCGGCGATAGGGACGGGCGAGCGCGCCGTCACGGCGGCCAGGCCGTCCCAGTCATCCCGATGCACCGGTTGCTCGAAGAGGATCGGCACGATGCCGCGCTGGTCCAGCCGCACCAGCAGGCGCAGCGCCCCCGGCGCGTCGTAGCCCTGGTTGCCGTCCAGTTGCAGCGCCAACTGCGGCGCGGCCTCATGGATCGCCACGACGCGCGCTTCATCTTCGTCCATGTCGCCGCCGACCTTGATCTTGATCGTGCGGATGCCGCGCGCGGCGATCTCTGCCGCCAATTCGCGGGCGCGGGCGACGGTGACGATGGGGATGGTGAGATCGGTCTCGACACTGGTGGCCGCGCCACCGAACCAGCGATAGAGCGGCATCTGGTAATGTTGCGTCAGCGCGTCGAGCAGCGCCATTTCCATCGCCGCGCGGGCGCAGGAGTGCGCCTGAAAATTCGCCAGCAGGAACTCCGCCAGACCGCGCCAGTTGCCAGCGTCGCGCCCCGGCAGCAGCGCCACCATCTCGCGCGCCGCCGCCAGCACGGTCGCTTGTGTCTCGCCGCCGCTGGAAAGCGAGGGTGAAGCCTCGCCCAGCCCGACGATGCCCGCCTCCAACTCCACGCGCACGATGACGTTATTCGCCGCTGGAAAGCGCCCGGTGGAAATGACGAACGGCTCGAAGAGCGGCAGGTCCAGCGGCTCGACGGTGGCAGCGCGGATCAAAGTGGGAGCCAGCATAGGGTGATGTTCCTCCTGGGGTGACAGCTTCGCTCCATTATAGCATGCTATTATAGTATGTATTTTGCACCTGGGCGGCGAAGTATCGCGGCGTCGGTATCGCCATTGAACCGTTGCCCGATGGGTGCTTCATTGGCATGGCCGAGGGTGGTTATTGCCAGACAAGCACCGTTATTGGCTCTCGTTCATTTCACCACAAAACTGCTGGTCGGAATGCTTTCATTTTCCTATGCAGTGCTTACTTCGCTCGAATAGGCGAAATATGAGGCGCGTTGCTGCAAGATATGATGGGCTTCGGCCTTGATGAGCCGCATCAAATGTTCCAGGTGGATGTCGCGGTCAAGTTCCGCCCGTTCTTCATCAGTGATGGCACCTTCGCGTTCAGCGGCGATGAGAGCATAAAAGCGATCTGTCGCTTCTGGAGAGGGATGAAACGCGATGATTTGTTCCGGCGTGGGGCCACTAGCGAGAAAGCGCACGATTTCCAGCGTGGCCAGGGGTTCGACAGGCATCAGTGGCTCCTCTCGAAAACGACTGCTTCAGATATAACAAAAGCACCACAAAGCCTTTGTGGTGCTCGGTTTGGTCGGGGTGAGAGGATTTGAACCTCCGACCACCAGTACCTCATGCTACAAATGTTCTAAATTGGCTTGGGTCCTAGGTTTGTGCCGACCAAGCACCGTTATTTGCTCTAGTTCATTTTACCACAAAACTGCTGGCCGGAAAAGCTATCTCTCATTTGTTGTTTGGTTTCCATTGCTGGTTGTAATAATGCATTTTAGAGATTCGACGTTGTCGTTTCTCTTTGGCGAACTGCTGCTCTCCCAATTAAAAGAACACCTGGTTGCAAGTCAACTTGAGTTCTTTTTGGATTCATTTATGAAGACATGTCACGGTTATGACCCCGCTTTTTCTAGGACCATATCTCTGCCCATCTGCTGTCATGCTATGTAATTTATTTGTATGTAAAAGCAACAAGGTTGGTTTAAGACATGATATCGATGGGTTCCTTGATTTCTCAACCTGTATCTTTAGTGGACCCGCATAGCGTTAGGATTTTTCACGCTTTTAAGGGTGGTTTATCTGAATTTATATGCCTGTGTTTACAATTAACAATGTCCGGCTTCGATAATTCCTTTGCACTATTGCAAAGCTTGGGTTTTATGCTGTATAATCCCAAGAAAAACAGGAGTAAACCTTATGAGCGAGATTTTTCTTTCATATCGTCGTGAAGATAGCACTGCTGAGACCCAAGCTATATTTTTGCAGTTAGCTTCCGTTTTTGGACAAAATCGAGTTTTTAAGGATGTTGATAGCATTCCTTATGGTGGGAACTTTGAGATTTTTCTAAGAAAATCCTTAAAGAAATGTAAAGTGGCAATAGTTGTCATCGGACCTAGATGGCTTACGGTGTCTGATGTTAACGGCGAACGCAGGCTTGATGACAGGAAAGATTTTGTTAGAATTGAAGTTGAAACGTTACTTTCTCGTAACATCCCTATTATCCCAATAGCTGTTCGAGGGGCATCTATTCCCTCTAGAGATTCTCTTCCCGAATCAATTGCTGAGCTATCCACGCGCATGGGTATAAGTATTCCACCTTCACCAACTCTCGATATAGGTAATGTTGTATTTGCAATCAATAATATTCTTGCATCACCTCGTTCGTTTGTTGGAGGAGATTCCCGGTTCAGTATAGATAACAATGATCCGGTAGGAATGTCGATAGGAGCTGTTTACGGCCCTATTGTCGGCCTATTATTAGCTTGGTTTGTTTGGTCGATTATTCAG
Organism: Ktedonobacteria bacterium; assembly: GCA_027459785.1. Taxonomy (GTDB): domain Bacteria; phylum Chloroflexota; class Ktedonobacteria; order Ktedonobacterales; family JACDGC01; genus JAJPKG01. The sequence goes on from DAIDGU010000006.1 coordinate 16,869, forward strand.
GTGCCGGGTTTTATATTTTTAATAGGAGTCCTTCTAGGGCTAATTGGAGGGATTTTTATTGGAAGTCGTATCGCCTTTAATATATCCAGCGCAACTCTTACCACTATAGGCTTAATCTTAGGGTTTATCCTGGGCAGTATTTTAGGAAAAGGAATAGGTGCGATATTTGGAAGTATGCTATTTGGTAGCACTGGATATTTTATAGGTTATTTTATCGATTCTAAACCAAATCAGTGGCATTGGACCTGGAAAGATATTTTTAACGGCAACTATTAAAATGGCCACTCGGTAAGCGGGGTATAATGTGTAACCTAGCATGTATGGATTTCTACGCAGATTATATGCTACAGAGGAAATTGAGCGCAGCCAACTGGCTGCGCTCAATTACTAATGGGATTTCAGCCAATCTTTGATTCGGTCGATATCTTCGGGACTATAGTACCTCCTTCGTCTATCATCTGGAAAGACCTTTTGGACGATGCCAAGTTCCCTGATTGCTGTCTGAATGCGGTTGAGCGTTTGATTTAGCTCTACTGCTATCTGCTCAACGCTTTTATACCCATCGGGAATAGCCATCTTGTGACCTCCTCGTATTGCTCATTGCTTTGATGCCATTATACCATACTTTGTTCTTCATGACCACTCTACAAGATACTGAAGTACTTTGATACGTTGTAACTTGACATTTAGCATTCATGTGGTATGATTATATGGTAAGGCCGTAACAGCATTACAAGGGCAAGCACTTGAACAAGTGAATAGCCAGAGATGGAGTGAACCAGACGGCACCTAGCGCGCAAGCGCCGAGATGGTGGCGAGCTTCGGAAGCACTTCGGCGCTCTGGTACGGTATCCACCACAGCACCCAGAGGGGGATGACATGGGGCGACACGCGATGCAACGCTACGAGGTCTGCCAGTGTCAGGTACATCTCGTAGCCGATAGGTCGGCAAGCTGGTTTCAAGTGGTGGTCAATTGGCTGCCGGTGACTCTAGTGCATTTGCTCTATGAGAGTGAGCATGCACGCTGGGTCTGTGAGGGCTGCGCGCATCGGTCGGGGACCAAACGGCAGATGCTGCGGCATGTGGTGCGGGAACACTTTCCGCTCATTGCGCATGCCTACGCTCAGATGGCGCGCGTCCGGCGGATTGAGGCTCCCGCGTATCCGCGCATTGCGGGGCGCTGGTATGAGCCTCATTGGTAGATACCATGCATTCATTAGTAGGTAGGGACAGTCGAATTGGCTGTCCCTTTTTCGTGCCAAAAACTGGCACAGAGAGGAACACAGACATGCAACTCAACGGCAAAGTGTTGGCGGGAACTACGACGACCATCACCACCAAAAAAGGGACGGCGCTCGACAAGACGCGCTTGAAAGTGCTGGACACGGGTGAAGAGGTCGCTGGGGATGTCTCGGTGTACTGGATTGACTTCATCGGCGACACGGCGCTGACGGAGGACGAATTGGCGGCGGTCAGCCATGAAGAGGTGGTGATTGAGATTCGCCGCATCTCGGCCAGCGGGTCGAACGGAAAGACCTATCTCAATCTGACGGGCGGCGCGGTGCTGCATGGCGGCATGCCGGTTCAGGCCAAGCTGCTGAAAGACAAAGGGAAACGTGTTTAGACATGAGAGCGGGCAGGGGTTAGCGGCCTCTGCCCGTGCTTGTCTCAATTCATTTAAGGGAGAACGAGACATGTTCATTGATACCACATGGCGGCGTCCACCGCAAGGGGCCACCTGGGGAGCTTCGTATCGGGGGGTGGGCATCGCTATCGAACGGCTGCCAGATGGGCAGTTTGTCGGGATGGCTGAAGGGGGCTATCGCTCTCGTCCCTATCCTGATTCACAAGGGGCGCTGGCCGATATCACCGCCTGGATTGATAGCCAGGGGGTGATGCGGTGACACAACCAACACAGGCGGCACCAGTGGCAGAACAAGAGCATGAGTTGCCGATGTTGGCAGGCATTGCGGGCTTCTTCCACTGGCTGGAAGAATTCCTTGTCATTCTCTCCGGGCCGTTCCTGACCTTTGGGTTGGGGATTGGCCTGGTAGATTTGCTCTCCGATGGGGCGCTCTTCGTGAACGCACCATCTCTTTTGTACGTATGGGCCATCGCTCAGACAGTCGGCGTGGATGGGCAGATGGTCGGCACCTGGGCGCGTGTCGGGCGGGCCTTCCGTCGGCGGGCATGGGGAGCCGTTATCGGTTTCTCCATCCTGGGGTTGTTGCTGGCCTACGTCGGCTTCGTCGCGGCGCTGGTTTTCGCCTACCAGCAAGCCTATCACCTCACCACAGCGGGCGCATTGGCAAAGTTGGGTTTTGATACCGTCTCCTGGTTGTGGCAACGCACCGCTGTATCGGTCGGTCTGGTGTGCTTGTCGGGCTTGCTGCGCTATCAGAAACCACGTCCGGCGATTGTGGATGTCGAAGGGGAGATCCAGCGCATCGAGAATGAGCGACGCATCCAGGCGGCTAAGGCAGCAGCACAGGGCGAACGGCTGCGCGGGTTGGTCGGCATGGCACGCGGGACGGTTCAGGCGGCGGGCGGAAAAGGCAGTGGTGCATCGGCTCCCCCTTTGCCCTCCAGCAACGGCCACAAGAGCGCCTGGTAGTGTCGTTGCGCTCTAACCATGAGCTACCCACGGAGCGGATGAGTGACGCGGAGTATGCGGCGATGCATGCGAAACGGGCCGCGATGGGACTGGGCCATTTGGGCCAGCGACGGCGGGAACGGTTGGCACGGGATGGTGATACCAAACAAACGTTCTAGAGCATGCTGCACCCTCCCTGTTTTTCGGGTTTGTGGACGGCCACCGCTTGATAGTGTTTTTGCTGCACGGGCTGTCAAGGTAGGACGCCTTGACAGCCCGTGCTAGTCTTACCAGTCAAGCGGTGGCCGTCCACAAACCCATTAGACCACATAGACCAATAGACCAAAGCGCGCCAGGGGGTTAGCGGACCTCTGCGCGTGGTGGGAGTGCGAACACAGTATCACGCACTCCCTAACTTACCACAACGGGAGAACGAGACCATGAGTTACCACGTCGTGAACCATCACATAGACACCTTGCTCTTGAACGTCAAGGGCAAGATGCCGGAGCATGTGGCGGCAAGGTTGGACCAATTGCAAGGGCTGGCGAAAGAAGTCGAGCAAGATGTCCAGAGCGATTGGCAGTTTCGGTTGCATCCGCTCTACTTGAAACCACATGGGGCGAAAAGTTGGCGCTGGATTCTGGCATGTGGGGATGGGTACCTGCACATTGATTTGAGCAAGGGCAAGCTCAACGGCATCATAGCGAAAGTGCGGTTTTCCTCCTTCCTGCTGCACGAATTGGGCGCGGGCGAGGCGCTGACGGCTGTGTATGCCTTCCTGGCGGCCATGCTGGGCGAGGGATTCACCTTGCAAGTAAGTGAGGTGCATATCTGCGCCGATATCGCCGGATGGGAATTGTCTTTGGATGACGCGCGGCGCTTTGTGTCGCAGGGGCGGGCCAAGGCGGCGCGGTTGGCCGATGGCGAGGGCGGCGAGGATGATGGGCAGATAGTGCGGCTCACTGGGCGGCGTTGCTCGGAATACAAGTTCAGCCAGGGGGCGCCGCATTCCTGCGATATCTACGATAAAACTTTGGAAGTCAAGGTGCGGGGCAAGCAGTGGTTTCATGAGATTTGGCAAGCCAACGGGTGGGATGGGGAAAGCAAAGTCACCCGTGTAGAGTTCCGCTACAAGCGGGAATGCTTGCATGAGATGGGGATTGAATGCCCCTACGATATGCTGGATAGGCTGCCCGAATTGTGGGCGTACAGCACACAGAAATGGCTCCGCCATACCATCCCTGACAATGACAGCAATCAGAGCCGGTGGGATACCTCGGCAGTGTGGGAAGTCGTGCAGGGAGCGTCGGGCAATGATGACGCTACCCCAGCCGTGCGCACGAAAAAAGTAGAACTAGATACTGAACGGTCGCAAGCGGGATTCGTGGGCTACGCGACGAGTTGGGCGATTCGGGCGGTGTGGCTCTTTCAAGGGGCTATCGAAAACGAACGGGGCATGCCCAAAGGATTGCCGATGGAAGCGGTGGAAGATGACGGGGGCGGGTTCCTGGGCTGGGCATATGACCAGATGCAAGCATACCTCACAGAGCGAAAAGAGGCGACATTTGCAGAGTTGATGCACGCCAAGGGCAAGAAAATCACGAAGCTGTTAGCGGCAGCGGCTTAACAAGGGGGAGAACGGATGAAGCTGACAGAGGCGATGCAAGGCTACATGATGGATGGCGAGATTGAACGCCAGTCGCCCAGGAATCTTGACTTGAAACGGCAACGGCTTGGCTACTTCGTCAAGTGGTGCGACGGCCAGGGGGTGACGACACTCGACGGGGTGACGCCGAATATCGTGCGGGCCTTCGTTGTGCATCTGCAAGGGCTGAAAGCGGATGAACTGAATCCCCAGAAACCGACCAAAGATAAACCACTCTCGCCGATGACCATCAAAGGGTATGTAACCATCGTGCGGGCGTTCTTCGCCTGGTGCATGGCAGAGGGGCTACTAGAGGGCCAACCGGACCCGACCAAACGGCTACCGCGCATTCGGATTCCTCATTATGTCATCACTACGTTTGCACCTGAGCAGGTGGCGGCCATGATTGATGCATGCGACCTTGACTCACCGCTTGGCTTTCGGGATTACACGATGCTCCTGGTGCTGCTGGATACGGGCATTCGCATCAGCGAGTTGTGTGGGCTGACGCTCGATAACGTGCATGATGACTATCTGACGGTCTTCGGCAAGGGTTCCAAAGAGCGTGAGGTTGGTATTGCCCCAACGGCAGCGCGGGCGCTGTGGAAATACGTCCACCACTATCGGCGGGCGCGTGATGAAAAAGAGCCACGGGTATTCCTCGGTCGCTATGGCATGCCGATGAACCCAAATAGCGCCTGGCATGAGTTGAAGAAAATTGGGCAACGGGCGGGCATCGAAGGTACGCGCATGTCGCCGCATACCTTCCGCCATACCTTTGCGCGGGCTTGGCTGGAAAACGGGGGCGAGGTGTTTAAGCTGTCGCGCGTCCTCGGCCATGCGGGCATGTATATCACTGAGGTCTATTTGAAAGACTTTCAGAGCCGTGAGGCGCGCGTTGAACATGCGAAATTTTCGCCTGTGGAGCGGTGGCGCGTGGTCAAAAGTGCTGGCCGTAAGGGACATCACAGCAAGCGTAAATAGGTGTCTGAGGCCAATACTGCTGGTCGGACGTGGATTCATGCGGGTTTGCGGATTGCACTGGTGGTCGGAGAGGGCCGTTGTACGATTTTTCCGACCACCAGTATCAGCGTTTTAGGTGGGAGAAATGGGGGTTCGGGGGAAACAAGAAGGCTCCGGGAACTGAGTCCCAGAGCCATTTTGTCGATTGGTCGGGGTGAGAGGATTTGAACCTCCGACCACCAGTACCCCATACTGGTGCGCTACCAGACTGCGCCACACCCCGCTGGTAAACATGCCGCCGGTTAAATGGTTGCCGGCACATGGATTGTCCACCATCAGTATATACGAGGTGAGCGCCGAACGCAAGAGACAGGCGGCGATGTCGTGTAACGGCGGCTAGCGCGAGGCTAGTCATCCTGGCGGTCGAAGATGAGCAGCTGCGAGGGTGCGCCGTGGGTGGCATCAACCGGCCCCAGTTCGCGTTGTGCGTAGCGATAGGGATAGCTGGCGGTGATATGATCGGCCCAGGCACGGCCCTCGGCGCGCGTCCACTCAAAGCGGTGGTCGCCGTGGCGCAGCCGCTCCGGCTTAGCGAAGATCGTGTTATATTCACGGTTCGGCGTGGTGATGATCACGCGGCGCGGGCGCGCGTGGGCGAAAAGCACCTGCTCCAGCGCCGCCAGGCGCGGCGGATCGAGATGCTCGATCACCTCCACCAGCGCGGCGGCGTCGAAGCCGGCGAGGCGGGCATCTCGATACACCAGCGACCCCTGCGCGATCTGCAAGCGTGCCTGCTGCGCTGCCGGCAGCGTGTCGTAATGCAAGCGGCGGCGGGCGCGGGCCAGCGCCACCGGCGACACGTCCATGCCGAAGATGCGCGTGAGGGTGGGTTCACGTAGCGCCAGTTCCAGCAACCGGCCCTCGCCGCAGCCGAGATCGGCCAGGGTCGTCGCGCCGCTGGCGCACACCGCAGCCAGCACCGCCGCCAGGCGTTGCTCATGCAGTCCCGGCGCATCCTCTTCCGGCGCGACGGAGCCGGCTGCCGCGCCCTCGGTATCCGGTGGATCGCCCTCCGCCAGACCCGCCAGCGCGGTGCGCACCAACGCCTGGCGATAGCGCAGGTAGCGCCGCGCGATAAGCTCCCGCTCTGGATGCGCCGCCAGCCATGCGCCGCCGTGGGCGCGCAGCTTCTCGGCTTCCTCCGGCCCCACGTAGTAGTGCTTGCTGTTATCCAGCACGGGGATGAGGACGTAGAGGTGGCTCAGCGCCGCCTGTACCGTCTGAGTGCCGGCGAGGGTTACGCGCAAAAGATCGGAGGCACCCCATTGCGGGAAAGCGGCGTCCAGCGCCAGGGGCGTCGCCGTCACGTTGTAGCCCAGCGGCGCGAAGATGCGCGTGATCAACTCCGCCCCAGCATCGCACGCCACGACGGGCAGCGTGATCGTCCACTGTACCTGGCGTTCCAGCAAGTCGGGCCGTTCACGGCAGCGCCCGGCCAGCGCCGTACTGAAGGCCGTCTGCATCGCCACGCTCGTCAGGCTCGACGCCACATAGGGCCGGTCGTTCACGTATTGGTCGATCTGGGCCAGCGCCGCCGGCCCCCGCACCAGCCCCACGGGATCGATCTCCGTCAGCAGGGCAATGGTGATATGATCCTCGGCCACGGCGGGATAGAAGACCCACACCTGGCCGGCGGAAAATTCGCGCGTGAAGACGGCTGCCGGATTCTTGCCGAAGAGATAGCCGAGATCCGGCGCGTTAGGCATCGCGCCCGTCAGCGTGATGAGCATATAATGATCCCCCGATTCCGGCAATGTGGATGTCATAGCCCATCATAGCACCAATCGTGCTATCCTTGCTCGTTACCGTTCATACGTTACTGACCAGAACGCAAGTCAGTAAACACCAGTCCGCGACGGCGAGGGCGACCATAAGGAAGGACAGGGCGACCACAAGGGTACGCCCCTACAGCGTGGCGACAGCCATTAGGTGCGGGTTATGAGGTTTTACCATGTATCCTAGTCACGCCCGCTCCTAGCCCGGAGGGGTTTCTGTTCCGAGCCGGGGGGTTCAGCCCCCGGCGTGCGTGCGGCGCTGGGGACGCTGCCCCCGGCGGGCCGGCACGGCATGTCCGCCCTATTTTGTAAAACGGCATCAACCGCGCTCTCCGCTCTCCTGTAAACGCTGGGCATGCATGCCGATGCGGCGACCAGGCATAGCCGGCTGGCGACATACGTCCCAGCGTGTACGAGAAATCGTACTATACTGTAGGCTGAAGCATTCATGGAATAGAGGGAGATCAGGGACATGGCAGAGGCGCAGCCGCACTACCAGAACTACATCGGCGGGGCGTGGGTGGATGCCGCCGATGGGCGCACCAGCGAGAATCGTGATCCGGCGACGGGCAAGGTGATCGGCCTGTTTCCGCATTCGGGGCCGGCGGACGTGGACCGCGCAGTCGCCGCTGCTCGCGCGGCATTGGATGGCTGGCGCTTGACGCCCGCGCCCAAGCGCGGCGAGATCCTCTATCGCGTCGGCCACCTGCTGACGGAGCGCAAAGAAGCGATCGCCCGCCTGATGACGCGCGAGATGGGCAAGGTGCTGGTGGAAGCGCGTGGCGACGTGCAAGAAGGCATCGACATGGCCTATTACATGGCCGGCGAGGGACGTAGACTTTTCGGCGCGGTGGTGCCGTCGGAACTGCGCGATAAAGCGGCGCTGGGCGTGCGCGAGCCGCTGGGTGTGATCGCCTGCATCACGCCGTGGAACTTCCCGCTCGCCATCCCCAGTTGGAAGACGATGGCCGCGCTCATCGCCGGCAATACTGTTGTGCTGAAACCCGCGACCGCTACGCCGCTCTCCGCGCTAAAGTTGGTCGAGGTCTTCGCGGATGCCGGTCTGCCACCCGGTGTGCTGAATCTGGTCTGTGGCACGGGCAGTGACGTGGGCATGCCGCTGGTGCAGCATCCCGATGTCGCCGGCATCTCCTTCACCGGCTCGAACGATGTCGGGCGGCAGGTAAATGTCGCCGCCGCACAGGATCTCAAGCGCGTGACCCTGGAACTGGGCGGCAAGAACGCCATCATCGTCATGGACGACGCCGACCTGGAGCTGGCGCTGGATGGCATCCTCTGGAGCGCCTTCGGCACCACCGGCCAGCGTTGCACGGCGTGCAGTCGGCTGATCGTGCAGCGCGGCATCCGCGCTACGCTGGAAGAACGCTTGCTGGCGCGTGTGGCGCAGTTGCGGCTGGGCCACGGCCTGGACCCAGATACCGATGTCGGTCCGCTGATCAACCAGGCGCAGCGCGAGCGCGTCCACGGCTATATGGCCGTGGCGCAAGCGGATGGCGCAACGATCGCCTGTGGCGGCGCGGCGGCGACGGCGGGCGCGTTGGCGCAGGGCAGCTTCTACCAGCCGACGGTACTGACGGGCGTGCGTCCAACGATGCGCGTGGCCCAGGAAGAGATCTTCGGTCCGGTGCTGAGCGTGATCGAGGTGGCGACGTTGGAAGAGGCCATCGCCGTCAACAATGGCACGCGCTACGGCCTTTCCAGCGCCATCTTCACCCGCGACATCAATGCTGCGCAGACGGCGATGCGCGATCTCGACACCGGCATCGTGTATGTCAACGCCGGCACCATCGGCGCAGAGATTCAGTTGCCCTTCGGCGGCACGCGCGGCACCGGCAACGGCCACCGCGAAGCGGGCATGGGCGCGCTGGAGTTTTTCACCGAATGGAAGGCGATCTACATCGACTATAGCGGGCGCTTGCAACGAGCGCAGATCGATTGCTGATCGCCTGACGCTGTCGCATCCGCCCGCCGGTGTGACTGCCGGGTCGCTCAGTGCTGCGTGCGGCTGGGGGCCAGGCTATTGTCGACCTGGGTCTGGTTGCGCACGGCACCCGTCACGCAGACATGATCCGAATCGCGCGCCTGCCGCCAGACGTAGCCGCTGACACAGGTATCCAGGCCATACGCGCCACCGAAGGCGTCGCGCGAGATGGCCGCGCTGTTGTCATTCGCCGCCTGCGTGCGATCCGCTGGCGGCACACAGGCGTAATCCGTCGGGTAGGCCTCGCGCCAGACGTAGCCGCTGAGGCATTGGGCCGGTGGTACGGCACGGCGAGCTGTCGCCTGGCTGTTGTCATTCGCCGCTTGCGTGCGCACGGCACCCGTCACGCAGACAAGATCGGTCGGCGCGGCTTGCCGCCAGACGTAGCCGTTGATGCAGGTGAGGGGACCATACGCGCCATTGACCCAGCGCGAGGTGGCGGCGGCGTCGTCGGCCTGCGCCTGGCTGCGTACATCCGGCGTCACGCAGACATGGTCTTCACTCCACGCCTGCCGCCACACGTAACCATTCGCGCAGGTATCGTCGCCGTAAGGTAGCGGCGTCGCGGTCGGAGCGGCGGGGGCCGGCGTCGCCGTCGGGGCGCTCGTGCTGGTTGTTGATCCGCCGGTGGTCGTGGTACCGGTCGTCGTCGATCCGCTGCCAGTTGTGCTGCCGGTTGAGGTGACGTTCACGGTTCCCGTGCCGCTGCACGCGGCCAGCAACAAGACCAGGCCCACTGCCGGCACAAGCCATAGCCGGCGAAAGTGTGTGTTCTTCATAATGACTCCTTTTGGCCGCTACAATACTGCTCTACTCGCCACGATGATCTCTGTCGTCATCGTCTGCTGTCCTTTATGAACGCTGGCCCGATCGTTTTGTCGGCGTCAGTTCCTGGTGAAACTTTTCACCCACTGGTCCCCTCTCATCCACGCAACAGGGCGTTTTACGTGAGGTGGCGACGATGGCAGTCCTCATAACCGGCGCGACGGGGTTTATCGGCGGCGCGGTGCTGCGCCAGACGGCGGCGACAGGGCAGCCCGTGCGGGCGCTCACACGCGGCGGCGTGCCGGACGATCCGGCCCTGGCGCTGCCCGGCGTGGCTTGGGTGACGGGCGATCTGCGGGATCGCGCGGCATTGCGAGCGGCGCTCGCTGGCTGCGATGCGGTGTATCACTGCGGTGGCTTCATCGGCACCCATCCAAGCGAGCGCGACGCGGTGCGTGCCATCAACCTCGACGGCACGGTCAACCTGTTCGAGCTGGCGCTGGAGCTGGGCGTGCGGCGCGTCGTCTACACCGGCTCGATCTTCGCGCTGGGGGTGGGGGCGAACGGCGCACCTCCAGCGGACGAAAGCGTCGCTTATAACCTGGCGCACCTGCGGTCGCCCTATGTGCAGGCCAAGCGCGCGGCAGAGCTAGCGGCCCGCGACTATGTGGCGCGGGGATTGGACATCGTGACGGTCTACCCCGGCTTCTGTGCTGGTCCCGGCGACCGTCATCTGACCTCGTCGCGCCTGATCGTGGCGTATCTGCGCCACCAGTTGCCGGGCTACCTGCCGGGCGGGCTGTGCCAGATCGATGTGCGCGACGCGGCGCAGGCGCACGTGCTGGCGATGCAGCGAGGCCGGGCGGGGGCGCGCTATCTCGTCCCTGGCCACAACGTCACCTATCGGGCTGTCTTCGATCTGCTGGCCCGCCTCACGGGGCGCACGCCGCCTCGGCTGCGCCTGCCGCTGGCTCCGCTGGACCTCGCGGGCGCGGCGCTGGAGCGCCTCACACGCCATCCCCTGCTGGACGCCGGTGTGGCAGAATTGCTGCATCACGTCTGGTGGTACGACGACCACCTGGCGCGGACGGACCTCGGCGTCACCTATCGTCCGCTGGCCGCGACGTTCGCGGATGCCATCGCCTGGTTCGTGGCGCAGGGCGTCGTCACCGCACGCCAGGCCGGGAACGGCGCGATTCCCGCGCTGGATGCCACCCCAGCGCCGACCGCCGACTGAGCAGCATTGAACACGCTCCTGCGCCGGCTAATCTAGAAAAGCGCGGTCGTGGTGAGGAAAGAGCCGATTGGGCGCGCTATAATGAAGCCATGCATAGCACACGATTCCGCGCGTTCCTGCGCGGCGCACGCGCGGAAGCCCCGATCTTGGTGGGGACAATCCCATTCGGCTTGATCTATGGCGTGGCGGCGCTGAGCGCGGGGATTCCCGCCCCGCTGGCCCAGGCGATGTCGCTGATCATCTTCGCCGGTTCGGCGCAGTTCGTCGCCGCGCAACTGGTCGGTGCGGGGATTCCGGCGTTGGTCATCATCCTGACCGGCGCGGTCATCAACCTGCGCCACCTGCTGTATAGCGCCTCGGTCGCGCCCTACACACGCCCGCTGCGGCTACCGTGGAAAATGATCCTGGCCTATCTGCTCGTTGATGAGGCGTATGCCGTCGCCATCATCCATTATCGCGCGACGGATGACGCGGTTCCCCATCGCCAGTGGTACTTCCTGGGTGCGGGGCTGACGCTTTGGGCAACATGGCAGGCGGCGACGGCGGTGGGCATCTTCCTGGGGGCGAATGTGCCGGCGAGTTGGTCACTGGACTTCGCCCTGCCGCTAACCTTCATCGCGCTGGTTGTGCCGACGCTGCGCGACCGTGGCAGCGTTGTTGCCGCCATCGTCGCCGGCCTGGCGGCGATCCTGGCTTTCAGGCTGCCGCTGAAGCTGGGCATCATCGTCGCCACCCTGGTCGGTTTGACGGCTGGGCTGCTGGCGGAACCTAGGCTTGCGAGCGATGATGCAAGCATCGCGCGTCAAAAACGGCCATAAAGGAGGACTGCATGCCTGGCGTCTGTCGATTTGCTGGCATCTTGCTCCCTAGAAAGGATCGTGTCATATGCAAATCGATTTCATTCCCCAGGTGACTGCTGTCAATGTCATCCCGCCTTTCGGTTTGGAACTTGTCTTCAACGATCACACGACACGGCGCATCAACCTGGGTCCGGCCTTACAGACCACCTTGCATGGACCCATCTTCGCACCGCTACGTGATCCCGCTTTTTTCGCCCAGGCAAAACTTGATGTTGAAGGAGGGACTGTCGCGTGGCCCAACGGCGCGGATATCGCACCCGAAGCTCTTTACGAGGATTTCGATCTGCTGACATAAAGTAACCCTCGTTGAAGGCTGGCAGATCAAGCTATAAAAAGGAAAGGCAGCAGTGATCGTGACATGACCCTGTGGCTCATCATCATCAGCATCGGCCTTTTCACGTATGGCGTCCGGCTGGTGTTCATCGTGCTCTCGGACCGCGTGGTGCTGCCGGCGCTCGCCCAGCGGGCGCTGCGCTTCGTGCCAGTGGCGATCCTTACGGCCATCGTCGTTCCCGCGCTGGTCTACCCCGCCGGCACGCTGAACCTTTCGCCGCTGAACGCGCGGTTGCTGGCCGGCACCATCGCCATCGTCATCGCCTGGCGCACGCACAACATCGCGCTCACCCTGGCCGGCGGCATGGGCGCACTGTGGTTGCTGATTTGGCTGGTGCGCTAGGCGTCGGTTTGCAGCTCCATTTGGATATCGTGGAGCATGAAGGTCTTCACGAAGAAGATTTCGTCGAAATCGTAGCCGTCGCCCAAGGCTTCTTTCACTGGTGCCATCGTCTCGAAGCCCAGACGGCGGATGACGGCGGCGATGGCCGCATAGCGTTGCGGCGGCAACAGGCGGTCGCGGTCCACGTGGCGTCCCTCGCGGATCGCCTGGATGAGATGGGTGCGCAGGGTGGTGGGCCGCAAGCCACGCGCGGCGGCGATCTCGTCCAGGCTCTTGCCTTGCTCGAACAAGTCCCACGTGAGCAGGTGGGTGGCGGTGCGGTCGCGTTCGGGGCGGCGGGGCGCGGAATCGGGCGCGAGTTCCAGCGGCAGATCATGCTGGGTGCAATAGGCGCGGATCGCGTCGGTAAAGGTCGTGTAAAAGCTTTCCAGCTTGCGCTGGCCCACGCCGGGGACGGCGGCGAATTGCTCGCGCGTCTGCGGGCGCTGGAGCGCCATCGCGCGCAAGGCGGCATCCGCGAAGATGACGTAGGGCGGCACACCCTGTTCGTCGGCCAGCCGCTTGCGCAGGTCGCGCAGGTACTGGAACAGGCCAGCGGAAGCGTCGTCCAGCGTGGCGGCGCCAGGTGCTGTAGCCGGCTCGCCGCGCGCGGGCAGTTGCGCCGGGCGGGCAGGCAACACGGCGCGGGCCTGGCCACGGATGATCTGCCAGGCGGCGGGCGTGAGCATGAGGATGGGCAATTCACCCTCCGCCGTGTGTATGATGCCTTGCTCGATCAGCGCCCGCCCGATATGCAACCATTCGTCCTCGCTCAGATCCTTGCCCACGCCATAGACGGTCAATTGATCGTGGCGCAAGTCGCGGATCTTCTGCGTCTGCACGCCGCGCAGGATGGCGACGAGGTGGCGCAGCCCGAAGCGTTCGCCGGTGCGCCCAATGCAGGAAAGCAGCTTTTGCGCCTCGGTCGTGCGGTCTTCGCGCGCCGCGGGATGCAGACAGTTATCGCAGTTGCCGCAGTCCGGCTGGGGATACTCCTCGCCGAAATAGGCCAGCAAGGCGCGGCGGCGACAGCCCTGGCCCTGCGTGTAGCCGATCACCTGGGCCAACTGGCGGCGCGCGACCTGCTGCTCTTGTTCATCGGTCTTCTCGTTGATAAGGTACTCGATCTTGGCTTTGTCGCCGAAGCTGAAATAGAGGATGCAGTCCGCCGGCTGGCCGTCGCGCCCCGCGCGGCCCGATTCCTGGTAATAGCCTTCCAGGTTGCGCGGCAGGTCGTAATGGATGACGGCGCGCACATCGGGCTTGGCGATGCCCATGCCGAAAGCGATGGTCGCCACCAGCACCGGCACGTCGTCCTGAATGAAGCGCCGCTGGTTCGCCGCCCGCTGGTCAGCCTCCATCCCCGCGTGGTAGGGCAGCGCGCGGATGCCGTCATCGGCGAGCGACGCCGCCACGTCGTCCACCGTCTTGCGGCTGTGGCAATAGACGATGATCGATTGGTCGGGATGCGCGCGGATGTAGCTACGCAACGCGCCATAGGTGTGCTTGTCTTTGGGTCGCACGTCGTAGCGCAGGTTGGGACGGTCGAAGCTGGCGACGTGGATGAAGGGATCGCGCAGGTGCAACTGCGTGACGATGTCGCCGCGCACGCGCGTGGTGGCCGTCGCCGTCAGCGCCAGCAGCGGCACCTGGGCGAAACGCTCGCGCAACTCGCCGATCTGACGGTATTCGGGGCGGAAGTCGTGGCCCCACTCGCTGATGCAGTGCGCCTCATCCACCGCCAGCAGCGCCAGCCCCGCGCTGGCCTGAATGCGTTCCAGCAGCCCGATGATGCTGCCGGTCAGCAGGCGTTCCGGCGCAAGGTAGAGCAGCTTCACGCGGCCTTCCAGCGCGGCGCGCTCCCGGCGCGTACGCTCGTCGCCGCTCAGCGCGCTATTCACGAAGGTGGCGGCGATGCCATTGGCTTGCAGGCGGTCCACCTGATCCTGCATCAGTGCGATCAAGGGCGAAACGACGACGGTCAGCCCAGGGCGCATCAGCGCGGCGAGTTGATAGATCAGCGATTTGCCGCCGCCGGTGGGCATCAGCGCGAAAGCGTCGCGCCCCGCCAGCACCGGCGCGATGACCTCGCGCTGCCCCGGCAAGAACGCCTCATAGCCGAAATGCGCCTTCAGCGCCGCCGTCAACTCGTCCATGCGCCGCTCCCACTAACAAAGGATGCTTCCATGATAGCACACTGCCACAAGCAGAACATTCTTTTGGGGGCGAATGAAAAGGGGCGACAGTGCAGCTACTTTTCTCTCCATGGTACCAGGAATTACGATTTGGGTGCGGCAAAGAAGTACATCTGCATGGTCAAGCAGGCGAGCGCGAGTGCAGGAAATGGGACGGCGGACAGGGATGTCCGCCCCGCGTCTGATCTCCCCTCTCCATCCGCAGATGGGGAGGGGCC
>DAIDGU010000007.1 GCA_027459785.1 Ktedonobacteria bacterium
GCAGTATCGGGGTAGCTATCGGGTAACTGCATCACCATATTACCGGCAGGGTAAAAGGCGTGGGCCACCGCGTCGGTGGTCGCTGGAATCTCGCCGAGGGGCAAGGGGGTGCGCATGAGGTGTTTCTCCTTTCAGGCAGGATGCATGTCTCCGCTTATTTCTGGCCAACCGATTTCGCCACCCGTATCTTGCAAGCGGGGGGTGTACGCGCCCTTCTATAAACATAAATAGGTAAGAAAATTGGTCAAGCTGGACCATGCGATCTGGCATTCAATTAGCGTAGGGAAACGCCAGCCGCCGTTGATCGGCGGTCTGGCTGGCATCGCTTCAAAGATTGAAAGGAGTCCTCACATGTCTCAGCAACCACCGGTCAACGTCAACAATCGCAGCAGCGGCAGCGGCGCCGTCGGGCTGATCGTCGGATTGGTGATTATCGTGCTTCTGGTCGTCGGCATTTTGCTCTTCCTCAATCGCGGCAACACGACCAATACTACGACCAACACCACGTCGCCGGTTCCTACCCTACCATCGTCGCTGCCCACGGCAGTGCCAACGCCGTAAACTCGCGCAGGCGGCGGATCCATGCGATCCGTCGCCTGTGCCATCATACCGGCTTACTCATTGTCAGCATATGCAGGTCGTGCAAGGTGGTCGCCCGCTTCCGGCGCGTGCCACCACACAGGAACAGGACGACGATCTGAGCGGCGACGACCATCCCCTACGCCAAGCGTACCGCAATGGAAGCAAAAGCTGCCCTCACCACGGTGCTAGCAGTCAAGAGCTTATACCCGTTACAGGTAATTACTCTATCACCTGACGGGCAGGGTCGCGTCACATCTCCGTGATGGTGGCGATGATCAGCGGGCGCAGATGGGTTTTTTGCCAGATGTAGGTGCCGAGGGCTTCTTTGGTGCGCTCGACCATCTCGCCATACTCCGGCTTGCCGCGCGCCTGACGACGCAGCGCCTTCTTGAGTTGCTCGCACGCCTGGGTCATGAAGCCTTCGGATTCCGTGCTGAGGACGCCGCGCGCGATCACTTCGGGGTCGGCCAGCAGTTCGCCGCTGTCGCGGTCCACCACCAGCGTCGCCACCACCACGCCATCGGCGGCCAGATGTTGGCGGTCGCGCAGCACATCGCGCGAAACATTGCCCACGGTCAGGCCATCCACCAGCACCGCGCCGGCGGGAACGTGACTGACCTTACGCATATGCTCCGGCGTCAGCTCGATCACGTCGCCCAATTCCACGATGATGGTCTGCTCCGGCGCATAGCCTTCATCGCGCGCCATTTGCACGTACAACCATTGGTGGCGATACTCGCCGTGGACGGGCAAGACGTAGCGCGGGCGCAGCAGCCGCAGCGTATCACGCAGTTCTTCGCGGCTGGCGTGGCCGCTGACATGGACGTGGGGATGCAGCGCGCCGTAAATCACCTGCGCGCCCCGCCGAAAAAGATTGTCGATGGTGCGCGCCACTGTCTCCGTGTTGCCCGGCACCGGCTCCGCCGAGAGCACGACCGTATCACCCTGGTGCAGCGAGATCGTCGGGTGGACGCCCGACGCGATGCGCGAGAGCGCCGAGGTCGGCTCGCCCTGGCTGCCCGTCGTCAGCAGCAACACTTTGTCGTCGGGCATGCGATTCGCCTCGTCCACCGTCACCACTGAACCTTCGGGCAGGTGGATGTAGCCCAACTCCGCCGCCACGGACATGTTTTGGTCCATGCTGCGTCCGGCGATGGCCGTTTTGCGCCCAAATTTGTTGGCCGAGATGATCGCCTGTTCCAGGCGCGGAATATTCGAGGCGAAGGTGGTGATGATGACGCGCCCCTTGGCATCGTGGATCAGGCGCTCGTTGGCCTCAAAGACCAGTGTCTCCGGGGGGGTGCGGCCCGCTCGTTCGATGCGCACGCAGTCCGTCAGCAGCGCCAACACGCCCGCATCGCCCAGTTCCTTCAAGCGTTGCTGATCGGTCTGGAACGCGGAATCTTGCGAGGGATCGAGCTTGAAATCGCCGGTGACGACGACGATACCAGCGGTGGTATGCAGCGCCAGCATGAAGCTGCCGGGGATGCTGTGGGCGACCGGGATGAACTCGCAGGTGATGTTGCCCAACTGGACGCGATCACCTGGCTCGACGGCGTGCAGGTCGGCATATTGCAGGGCGCGGCGCTCGCGCAGCTTCGCTTCGATCATGCCGATGGTCAGGCGCGAGGCATACAGGGGGACGCGCTGGTCGTCGCGGGCGAGCTGCGGCAGCACGAAGGGCAGCGCGCCGATGTGGTCTTCGTGGCCGTGGGTGATGACGATGCCCCGAAAGCGGTCGAGCCGCTCACGCAGGTACGACACGTCGGGGATGACGAGATCGATGCCGCGCTGCTCCTCTTCGGGGAACTTGACGCCGGCATCGACCAGGATGATATCCTGCCCGGATTCGATGGCGGTGGCGTTCTTGCCGACCTCGCCCACGCCGCCCAGTGGGATGATGCGCACGCCGGGTTTGCTGGCGGGCCGCGCTTTCGCGCCGCCATTGGTGCGCGGCGCGCGCTGGGTAAAGCTCTGTGCGCGGTCATTCCCGCGCTGCTGGTTGCTCACTGTGGAAAACTCCTCATAAAACAAAAAGGCGACACCTCATCCATTCGTGATGATGAAGTGCCGCACTTGCACAATACCGTTTGGATACACGCTCATCGATCAATCCTGAGATAGCGACCGCAACGCGCGCACCGCTGGCTGCGCGCTGCCCAACTCTAGCAGCCCCTCGCACCAGCTCAGCGCGCGAGTGAACGCCACTGCTATACAAGCACAGAGATCATGCCAACCTGCACGCCAATCCGAGCGCGCGGCACCGGCAGGGCTGTACCACTTATACCTCTGCGACACAAGCGCCTCATACCTTAAGGACACGAGCGGAGCGAATCTGGCGACAAGGCGATGCGCTTTGTATGGGCGCGCTGTATCGCGCCCGTCGGCTGAATGCCGCCTGCCAGCACATCCGTGCCACAAGCGTCAGCACATCCATAAAGGCTCGTCTGCGCCCCCTGGAGTGCTACGCCTCGCTGCCTTCGCTCAGGGCGGCATTCAGCCGGCGGGCCAGGCGCGACTTGCGGCGCGCGGCGTTGTTGCGATGCAGCACGCCCTTGGTGACAGCACGGTCAAGCTGGCTCATCGCCTGGCGGATCGTTTCGACGGTGGTTGGCTCTGCTGGCGCGGTGGCAATCGCCTTGCGCGCTCTGGTCACGAAGGTACGCACCTTGGTCTTGACGGCGTGGTTGCGCTCGCGGCGTTTCTTTTCGACACCGATACGCTTGATGGCCGACTTTGTATTCGCCATGAACTCGAAAACCCTCTCAAAATGGTTAGGGACACGCGCCGCGCACAGCGGTAGGCGCATCACCGGATGCGGGAATGGGATGAAATGGGCGCACGGCTCCCATGCGACATGTGCCATTATTCTATCACAAGCCGCGCTTTATGGCAAACCGCTAGGCCAACTGGCGACAGGCAACGCTCTCATGCCGCGCGTTGGCCCGCCAGCCGGGCGCGCATCGCCCCGACCCAGCCGAACGTATGGCGGTCTGGTTCCACCCGCCGGAAGAACTGGAAGTAGAGCCAGGAGGAGATGGCGTAGGTGACGGCGGTGAAGCTGAAGGCCGCGCCATAGCCGCCGAAACTTTGCAGCACGCCGCTGATCAGCGGCCCCAGGCCGCCGCGCCCCAGGTTGCCCATCGCGTTCATCACGCTGGTATACGTCGCGCGCTGGTTCACCGGCAGCAGATCCATCGCCAGCGCCTCGCTGACGGGACCACCCATGTTCATCAGCGCGCCGCGCATGTAAAACGACGCGATCGCCAGTTGTAGGTTCAGCGTGAAGCCCAGCACCAGCAGCAAGGGGATCGAGATCGCCTCCGTCACCACCGTCGCGCGCACGCGGCCCAGCCGCCGCGCCCTGGCTGGCGCACGCGGCCCAGCCGCTGCGCCAGCCAGGGCGCGGCGAGGATCGCCACGGCAGTCACCACCTGCGAGACGGCGAAGATCGACGCGATGGGGCCGGGCGAGAGCAGGAAACGCTGATGGAAATAGAGTTGCTGGAAGGTGATGAAAGCACCGGCCCCCAGACCGATCAGCGTCGAGGGCAAGATCAACTTGACGAACATACTCCATTCGCCCCAGCGGAAGCGCCGCTGCTGGATCGCCCGTTCCACCGTTTCCACCGTCGCCGCCGTCTGTGCCGCCACGGCGGGCCGGGGTAGCGCCGCCGGCGTGCGGATGAAGAACACCAGGACGAAGAGCAGCGCGTTGAGCATGATCACCGCGACGAAGGCCGTTTGCAGCGCGGCGGGGCTATTGGCGTCGCCATGCGCCAGGCCCGCGTACCACTCCGGCAGCCAGCCGCCGAGCAGATTGCCCAGCGCGCCACAGGCCGTCAGGATGAAAGCATTGATGCTGAACAGATGGACGCGCTGCTCTGGCCGGCTGAGCGCCGCCAGCAGTGGGCCGCTGAGCACCCACACGATGGGATTACCGACGCTGCGCACAAGCGTATAGACCCAGATGCCGCTGGTCGGCGACATCACGAAAAAGAAGAGTGGCGCGAGCGCCGTCAGCGCCGTGCCGATCAGCAAAAACCGCTTGTAGCCCAGGCGATCCGCCAGGATGCCGACCGGCAACCCCACCAGGAACATGCCGACCGCCGGCACCGCGTTGAGCAAGCCGACAGACTGGTTCGTGAAACCGATCGCGTTCGCATAGAGATTCAACGTCAGCATGAAGACGCCGAAGGTCACGCCTTTGACAGCGGAAAACACCAAAAACAGCCAGGTATCGCGCGAGAAACCGCGCATAGCCGCCCACAAGCCCAGCTCGCTAGTCGGCACCGGAGAACGCATCGCCACGCCACACAACCTTCTCATGTATGATAACCGTCTTCTTTTAGGATAGCACGTATCATCCATGTCATACCACCCCACCTAAAATCCCATCCCCCATTTGGGTAACTGGCGGTATGTTCGCCGGCAGCCGCGTCAGCAGCGTTACGCTGTGGTGAACAATGAGACATCTGCCTTAATCCACTATCCTACTGGCCTCATGTGTGCTATCGTAGTAGCAGCAAAACCAACATCAGCCCATTGATTGCAGCGCGGGGTAGCAGCGCCGCGCTTGTGAAGGATATAAGGCGCATGACCACGTTTGCCATCGTTTGTCGTTCGACTGACCCAGCGCAAGTGCCATACATCGCGCGCCAGGCCGAGGCGCTGGCCGCCGCCGGCCATGCCGTCGATATCATCGCGCCGCCCTGGCCGGCGCTGGCGGAACAGATCAGCCACTCCCAGGTGCGCATGCGCTCCCTGGCCGTTGCCCCCAAGGGTGGCGCGTCGCCGGCGCAGCTCGTCTTTTGGCTGCGGACGTGTCTGGCGCTCACCCTGGCCCAGTTCCAACGGCGCTATCATGTGATCCAGATCTCCGGCGCGACAGGCATCTTCGTCTTCGCCGCCTTCCTGGCACACCTGCTGGGCGGGCGCGTCGTGCTGGATGTGAGTGATGCCGGGCCGGAGCGCCTGATGGTGCAGACGGGCGCGCGGCGCGAGAGCTTGCGGGTGCGCGCCGCCGTTTTAGTGGAACAACTGGTGGTCGATTTCGCCGATCACCTCATCACCGTCAGCGAACCCTTGCGCGTGCGCTACCTCAGCCGGGGTTGCCCTCCTGAAAAAATCAATGTCATCTATCGCACCCCCGATGAAGCTCTCTATAATCAGGTACTCAATGTCGCGCGGCATCCCAGCATCGCCGACCGCTTCTTGTTGGTTTGCCGGGGACGGGCGGGCGAGGAATTCGATTACGAGACGGTGATCCGCGCCGTCGCCAGTCTGCGCGACCGCATCCCCAACCTTCTGCTGTGGATCGCGTGTCCTGACGAGCGCAAGGCCGACCTCGAAGCCCTGATTCGCGTGCTGAACGCGACACCGGCGATCCTGCTGCAAGGCCACCTGGACCGCACCGCCATCCCCGCCTTCATCTCCCAGGCGGATGCGCATATCGTCGCCGTGCCACGCAACGCCCTCACCGATCTGCTTTTGCCGGACGGCGTGCTGGAAAGCCTGAGCCTGGGCGTGCCGACGATCACCGTGCGCACGCAAGCGACACAGTTTTACTTTGATCCGCGCACGCTGCTGGTCTTCGACACCGGCGACGTGGGCGACCTGGCGGCGCGCATCGAATGGCTGGCGCACCACCCAGAGGCGCGAACGAAGCTCATGCAGGGCGCGCGGGAACTGGCGCTGCAATTCAACTGGAGCCGCGAGCGCCATCGCTATGTCGCGCTGATCCTGGCCGTCGCCGTCGCGGGCAATGCCACCGAGGATGCGCGCGATCCGGGTGCCGCCGCCGGGTTCAGCAAGGCGTCGCGCCGCCCGCGCACGTCGATCCGCGCCTTCACCTCCGCCGCCGCGATGGCCTCGCCGATGGAGATGGTCGAACACCCGCTCATCGGCGACCTGCCCATCGACCAGATCCAGACCGTGCAACACCTGCCCTTGCGCCTGAGCGCGACCTCAAACGAGTGGCGCACGGGGCGGCGCTTGCGCATGCGCCTGGGCGCGTGGACGTTGCGCGGCACGGCCACCCTGCTGCTGTTCGGCATGCCGGTCGTCGCCACCCAGCCGGCCCTTTTCGCCAAGGTGATCACGGCGCTGATGTTCGCGTTGCTCGTCTGCCTGATGGTGCTGCTGCCGTCGGGCGAAGCGGCGATCATCGTCGCGCTCTATTTCATCGCCCAACGCGCGATCTTCATCCAGTTCACCCCCGAAGGCGTGTTGGGCCATGTCATCGTCTACCTGGGAACGGCGCTCCAGTTGATCGTTTTCATCGGCTTCTGTGTACGAGTGATCGTGCAGCAGCGGCCCTTGCAACGCACCAGTTTCATCCTCTGGCCGGCGACACTCTACTTCCTGGTGAGCGTCGTTTCGGCGTATGTGAACCATGTGCCGCTGACCGTGGCGGCGCTGGGCATCGAGCATACGCTGCACAATCTCGTCTTCGTCGTGCTTATCGCCGAAGATCTGCCAACGCCGCAACAGTTGCGCTGGTATGTCGGCTTCGTCATCACCGCGCTCACGGCGATGGGCGGCTATGCCATCATCAAGACGGGCGTCGCCTTCCACTGGTTCGGCCTCCACCTGGGCCACACCGCATTGAACTGGCTGGTGCCGTCCTTCACGCCCGTCGCGGTGATCGTCCCTGACGCTGACACCTTCGCCTACCTGCTGAATTTCGGCATCTTGTTGGCCATCGCGGTCTTCATCACCGTCAACACCAGCGAATCGCGCTTCGACACCCATACAGCCGCGCCGTTGCGCCTGAACCTGAGCCTGGTGGGCGCGCTGCTGGTGCTGACCTTCGCCGAATATCTGACGAGTTCGGTGGAAAATTGGATCGGCTTGCTTGTCGGCGCGTTGGCGCTTTTCTTCGTGCTGCGCGAGAACCTGCGCTATGTGATGGGTGGCTATCTGGTCGTGCTGCTGGCGCTGACCTTCGTCGCCTTCCCCCTCGCGCCGGGGACGCCGCCGATCTCGAATGCGACGCGCATCGTCGCCATCGCCCACGGGCAGATCCCCCATAACGCGCCACTGGCAGCGAGCGTGCAAGTCGTCAAGGATCACCCGCTCATCGGCGTGGGGCCGGGCCGTTTCGGCGGCACGGTGGCGTACATCACCCACAGTCCGGTTAATACGCAATATCATGTCAAGCTGCCAAGCGAGCTGACCTCCATCGACCTCTTTTGGCTGCACATCTGGGGCGAAACGGGCATCCTGGGCCTGGGTATCTTCCTCTGGCTGATGTACCAGACGGAGCGCGCGATCTGGCGCGCGTATCGCAAGAGCGCCTTCCGCCGCTGGCACGGCATCACGGCGGGTGTCTTCGGCATCGTCATCGCCTTCAGCATCGCCACCATCTTTGGCAATTCACTGGAAGTAGACGCGCTCTCCGCGCCGTTCTGGGCGCTGGTCGGCATCGCCATCGCGCTGCCCGTCGCCAATCGCCCGCTCATCACGGATATCGTCCCCGCGCTGCGCTTCAGCGGCATAGACGACGCGGACGACAACCCCGCGCTGTCGCCGGCCAGCAGCGGCAACGGCAGCAACGGAAATAATGGCAGCAGCGGCAGCCGCAGTATGCGCGAAGGAGCACGGTCGTGAGCGCGAATCCCCCCGTCACCCAACGCTGCGCTGTTTGCGGCGGTCCCGTCGCGGATGATCGCTGCACCCGCTGCGGCGCGTATGCCTTCCAGCCGATCAATCAATTCGCGGATGACGTCAACACACTGGCCGCGACGGTGAAGCGCGAGGCCATCGCCCGCGACGCGATCTATGTCGCCCCGCCGGACGAGCAGACGCTGGTGTTGCCGCGCGTGGCGCTGGATGATGCCCGCGCCGCGCTGGGCGCGACGCTGCGCCGCCCCGCCGTCGCGCTGCCCCCGCCCGCCGCGCCAGCGGCTGCTGCTAGCGAGCGGGATGAGTTGATCAAAAAGTCGATCACTGGCACGAAATGGATCATGGTGGCGATCCTCATCGGCGTGCCGCTGGGCCTGGTGACGCAGATCGCAATGGGGCGCATCAGCAAAGAGGCGCTCGGCACCTATAGCCTGATGCTGGTGCTGGTGCAGGCGATCCAGACCTTCTTCCTCTTCGGCGGGGCGAATGTTATCGTCAACTTCATTCCACGCGCCACGGCCAAAGAGAAATCCGCGCTGCTCTTCAGCTATGCCGGCATTGCGCTGGCGTTCTCGGTCGTCTTCTTCGGCGCGATGCTGCGCTTTCCCCAGGCGTTGAACTTCCTGTTGCTGCATCAAACGCAGGCGAATTCGACGATCTATCTCTTCTTGCTGCTGTTCATCCCCATCGTCATCGGCCAGACGCTGACCATCGCCGTCTTGCAGGGCGAGATGGAACTGGGCGTGGCCGCGCGCACGCAGTACGGCGTGCAGATGATGAGCTTTGTGCTGACGGCGGCGCTGCTGGTGGTGGTGAAACTGGCGCACCTCGTCCCCGCCGGTGAAGCGGTGGCGCTGGTGCCGGTGGTGGTGCTGGGCGCGTATATCACGACCTTTGCCACGGGCTTCGCAGCACTGGCGCGCGTGATCCGCCGCCGCTGGCAACCGTCGTTGCGCTGGTACCTGCCGCCGCGCTTCTGGTCCTTCACGCTGACTTTCCACTTCAACACGATCGTCTGGTTTTTCTTCCAGAACATCGATCAGATCTACATCGCCGCCATCTTCAACATCGGCCAGGTGGGCATCTATCGCGCTGCGCTGGTGGTGGCGACCTATGCCCTATGGGCGCCGAACCTTTTTACCGGCGCGATGTATCCCTTCTTCACGAACCTGATCGCGCGCGGCGAGATGGCGACGCTCAAGAGCGCGTATCAACGGTACTGTGCCATCACGAGCGTGATGGTGGCGCTGGTGAGCCTGGCGGCGGGCCTCTTCGCGCCGGAGATCCTGCAACTGTTCGGCAAGAGCTACGGCGCACAATCCCTGCCGCTGATGATCGTCTTCTCGCTGATGTTCACCGTCTTCGCCTCGGCAGCTTACGTCCCCAGTACGGCGCTGATCACCGCCCACGAGGACATCTGGCTGAACCTGATCCTGAACGTCGTGTCGGTCGGCCTCCGCATTGGCCTATATGCGCCGCTGGTAGGCCGCTTTGGTCTCGTGGGCATCGCCTATGCCAACGCGATCTCGCTGGGCGTGCTGTATTTCACCACGCTGATCGCCGTGGGCGTGCGCTATCGCGTGACGGTGCCGGCACGGCAGCACCTCGTGTCGGTGGCCGGCGGCGTGCTGCTGATCGCGCCTTATGCGCTGGCCTCCCACCACCTGCTGCCCAGCAACACGCTGGTGCAACTGGCCGTGCGGGCGCTGGCGCTGTTGCTCTTCGTGGGCATCATCACGCAACTGCGTCTGGTCAGCGCGGCGGATCTCGCCAAGGTCAGCGGTCGCCTGGGCAAGATCCCAGTGTTGCGCAAGTTCCTGCCGAAAACGGCGTAAACCAAACAGGCAAGACGTAGAACACGAAAGCCACGAAGGGGAACGAAGGGCCACGAAAGGACGGGAAGATGGGCATGGTGAGGGATGTAGCTTTACTCTGCCCGCCGGCTGCCAGCCCGCCGCCGTTGCGTCTGGCGCTGCCGGCCAGCGGAGCGGATTGGGCGATGCTCGTCGCCATCGGGCTGTTTTTCGGTGGCCTCGCATTCGTCGTGTGGCGCACGCGCCAACGGCGGACCGCGTTGCTCGTCGTCGTCGGTGCCGCCGCCCTCTGCGCGGTCGGTTCCTGGTTACTTGCCAATGCGGTCTACGATCCGTGGTTCGCCCAAACGACAACCTGGGAGAACGCGCAACTGCATCTGCGCGCAGGCAATTGCTTCGCTCAATACCAGGCCATCTCGACTAGCATCCAGGCTACGCAAATGTGGCTCGATCAGGCGATCAACACCCTGGCCCTGGCGGCGCTCGCCATCCTGCTCATCCCTGGCTCAATCCTCCTCAGTTGGCCGCAAGCGCAAGCCGCCGATAACCCTGTGCGCGCGAAGACGGTATGACAACTGATGGTATACTGTATCATCCCTATTCGTTAAGGAGGTAGTGATGTCGTGTCCGCCTACGGCTCCTCCGCCACTTTCTCCAACCATCACCACGCTGTGGGACTTTTCCGATACCCTTTTAGATGTTTGCTGGCTACTAGCAGGTTACTTGTATTTATAGCGATTTTTTCCTTCTTGCAAGATCGATATAAGATACCGTGGACTAGACTACCAAATTTGTGGCAAAGGAAGGCACGTCATGTCGATGAACCCCCACCGTCCGCACCCGTTGCTGGGCATGCCCCCGCCGCTCGCCTGCGTCCCTATCGTCGCGGTGGACGCGGACGAGCTGCTGCGCCAAGCGGCGGTGATCCGCACGCATGAGCCAGCGCCGGACGTGGTGGAGTGGCGGGCCGACCACCTGCGCGGCCTGGCACTGGACGCGCTGCCGGAGCTATTAGGGCGCTTGCGCGCGACGCTGAGCGCGCTGCCGCTGCTGTTCACCCTGCGCTCGCCGGCAGAGGGCGGCGGGGGCGCGCTGAGCGACGAGCAACGGCTGGCGGGCATCACTGCTGCTATCCAGAGCGGCCAGGTCGCGCTGGTGGATGTCGAGTTGGCCATGCCGGCAGCGGCGCGGGGGGCGATCATCGCGCAAGCGCATCAGGCGGGGGTCGGCGTCATCGTCTCGGCGCATGATTTCGCCGCCACGCCAGCGGATCACGACCTGGACGCGATCTTCGCTGCGCTCAGCGCCGCCGGGGGCGACGCCGCCAAGCTCGCCGTCACCGCACAAACGCCGGATGATGCGCTGCGCCTGCTCCGCGCCACCGCCCGCGCCGCCGCGCCCGCGCCCGTCCCACTCATCAGCATGGCGATGGGGTCGGCGGGAACGATCACGCGGCTGGCGGGACCGCTGTTTGGCTCCGTCCTGACCTTCGCCACCATCGGTGCCGCTTCCGCGCCGGGGCAACTGCCGCTGGCCCTCATGCGCGACTACTGGCGGCACGCGGGCATCCGCGCGTGAAGGCAGCCGTGCGCGCAAGAGACATGAGCGCCATGCGAGGCCGCAAGAGACAGTCGTGTGCGAAAGAACATGAGCGCCATGCGAGGCCGCGAGGGGCTGAAGCCGCCTCGCTCGCAATAGACGCCCTAACGGGCTACCGGCAAAGATTGTAGTTGATGGCAACGGGATTGCCGTGCAAGCATTGTTAGCTATGTATTAGGGGATAGAGGTTTTCACAAACGGGATTCAAGCGATTTCGGGTAAAGACAATGGAGATGGGGGCCGGACAGACAGGAATGTCTGTCCTCCGGGGTAAGGGAGAATGGTGGTCTTCCGTGGTTATGACGAATGGTGGTCCTCCGGGGTGAGGGAGAATGGTGGTCCTCCGGGGTGAGGGAGAATGGTGGTCCTCCGGGGGAGCGTAATGATTATCCCCAAAAGATCCAATCTGCCGGTTCACCGCGAGCATTTTCGCCGGTAGCCCCGTAGGGGTGTCTATTGCGAGCGAGGTGGCTTCAGCCCCTCGCCGTTGCGTGGGCCAATCATGCGGACAGGAATGGCCGCTCCACGGGGAGATCGGCGGACAGGAATGGCCGCCCCACGACCACCTGGAGGACAGACATTCCTGTCTGTCACTTGGCGGACAGGCATGGCCGCCCCACGGGGAGGAATGTCCGCCCCATGCTCACATGCTCGCGGTCTGATCACCCCCTCTCCATCCGCAGATGGGGAGGGGGCCGGGGGGTGGGGCCACCCGCGATTAGTTGGTGAAGATGCGGAAGATGTTGCGGCGACCGGACTCGTTGCCGGGATCGGTCGTGGCGGGCGCGCCGGGTGCGCCAGCGGGGCCACCGGTGTTGACGCCGGGATATGAGGTCTCGCCCCAGCGGGGTGCCACGCTCGGCACGGGCTGCGTGGGGCGCTCGCCATCCTGCGCGGCGGGCGTGGTGGGCGAGCCGGTGCCGGCACCTGCCGGCGGCTGCGACATCTGCGGATTCCCATTGCGACCGCCGACCAGCCAATCCGGCGCACGGCCAGGGGTCGGCGTGGCAGCGGGAGTCGGCTGGGGCATCGCCACGTTGCCGCTCGGCGCGCTGCTGCCCACCGGGGTTGCCGGGCGGGCGGGCGGCTGCCCCAGGCGATCATGGTCGATCCAGTCATACGCGCCGCTCAGGGCATGCTCGCACCAGGTCGAGTAGTCCTTGGGCGAAAGGCCGGTCGTCTCGAAGTGGTCCAGGCGGCGCATGGTCAGCATCAGCCAATCTTCGCCCTGTTCCACCATGCGGTCCAACAGGTCCACGCTGGTGACGCCGTCGCGCTGCAAGCGTTCGATGGCATTGAGTTCGGCGGGCGAGGGGCGGAACGAGGCTTCATGGGCATCGTTCTCGCGCAGTTCGGCGCGCAGGCCGGCGATGGTCTCGTCCAGTTCGCGCGTCACGCGCTCCACGTACCAGGCCATATAGCTGTCGGCGACTTGTTGCATCGCTTCCAGCGGAATCTGCGCATATAGTTGGGTGATCTTGGTCGGATCAGTGCTCATCTAACACTCTTCCTCGAATAATCCCCGCCACGGCGGGGCAAGTACATCCACAGCCGCTAGGACTGGGAGCGGAAGCGCTGCCACCATTCGCCGGCGGAATCGGCTTCCGGCACGGGCGGCTGGTTGGGTGACGGCGCGGGCGGGCCTGCCGCGAGATCTGCGGGGGCGGCTTGGGCGTCGCGCGCCTGGGATTGCGCGAGGGCGCGCATGGCATCGAGCGGGTTGGCGGGCATCTGCGCGGCCTGAGCGGTGAGTTGCGCAACGACAGGGTTGTCGCTGGGCATCACGGCGGGGGCGGGGCGCGGTGCTTGCGCGGGGGCGGAAGCGCCGGCGGGGGCAACGGGAGCCGCAGGGGTGGCCGCGGCGCCAGTCAACCGCGCCGGCTGGCGTTGTTGTGGCTCGGCATCTCCCCCGCTCGCGCTCGCCGTGCGCACGCCCACGGCGCGGCCCAGTGTGCCGCCGCGCCCCGTATAGTCCAGCAGCGCGCGGACGAGCGGATTATTCGTATCCGGCAGGGTGGTGGGGTGCGAAGGAGCCATGCGCTGCACGCGCTCGCGTTCCTGTTCGTGCGTGGCGATCTGCTCGCGCAGGCGGCGGCCCACCTCTTGGTGATGCAGCCACTGTTTGTACTTGCCCATGAATGACCTCTCTCATTTCGGCGTTTCAACCCCCTCCCCACTCGAAAGTGGGAAGCAACGGTGCGGGGTTACGGGCTGGGGTCGCATATCCATTTGGCGCGGCGCGAAGGCAGAACGCACCAAGCGAAAGCCCGGCTAGACGGCGCTAGTATACACCCATCGGCTAGGGTCTGGCAAGAGGGTCCGTGAGAGTAGGAATATCGGGCTTACGGGTCCGGCGCGGCGGGCGCAATTTGCCCGAATGCGGCGGTGCCAGCCCCTTGCTTACGCCGCCTACTCGTGGCGAAATTCGCCCGCCGCGCCGGTGATATAATCAAGAGCAAGAGTGTTGCACCCCATTTTGGTATACACAGGTTGAACGTTCATGCCTTCGACGCGCATGCTCAGCTTGGCGAGCCTGAATTTCTTTACCATCGGCCTCGTCGCCGCGATCCTTGGGCCGGCGTTGCCGGATTTCGCTCGCCAGGCGGGCAGCCCGCTGGCAGCGGTGGGCGGCGTGATCTCCGCGCTGTTCGTGGGCGCGCTCATCGCCCAACTCATCGGCGGACCCTTGAATGATCGGCTGGGCGCGGCTCCCCTCGTGCGCATCGGGCTGGCGGGCATCGCGCTCGGTATGCTTGGCCTGGCGACGAGCCACGCGCTCTGGCTGACCCTGACCAGTGGCGTGGTGACGGGGTTAGGACACGGCATGGTCGATATCAGCACCAGCGTGCTGGTTTCCGTGGCAGCGGGGAAGCGCAACGTGATGGCGCTCAACCTCATTAACATCTTTTTCGGCGCGGGCGCGGTGGCGGGTCCGGCGCTGGCGAGCTTCACGCTGGCGCACTGGCACACCACCCTGCCGGTGATCTGGTTCGGTGCCGCGTTGGCATTGTGCTTGATCCCTGCCATTGCCTGGCTGCCCGCAGTACCCCCACAAGCCGCCCAGGATCATCCTGCTCAGCATGCCTTCGCGCTGGTGCGGATGCCGTCGTTGTGGCTCTTGGGCGGCATCTTTTTTCTTTACGTGGGATTAGAGAACGGCATGGGCGGCTGGCTAAGCGTCTTCGTGCAGCATACGACCGCGGCCAGCTTAGGGACGGGAGCATTGATCGCGTCGGCCTTCTGGCTGGCGCTCACGGGGGGCCGCGTGCTGGCTACGGTATGGGGCAGCCGCCTTACCCCCGCTGGTTTGCTCAGCCTGGGACTCAGCCTGGTGCTGGCTGGGGCGGTGCTGCTGGCGGCGGGGACGGGCAGCCTGTTCTTGACGGCCCTGGCAACGGTGCTGGTGGGCCTGGGATGCGGCCCAGTTTTCCCTACCGCGTTGGCGCTGACGACAACACGCTTTGCGCGCACGCCCGGTCTGGCGGCCAGCGTGGTCATTGGCTTGGGCAGCATGGGCGGCATCGTCATTCCGTGGGCGCAAGGGTTGCTGCTGACCGGCGGCCATGCGCAAGCCAGCATCATCTTTCTCGCGCTGTTGGCAGCGGCGATGCTAGGTTTAAGTGTCTCTAGCGCCACGCGCGGCCCCCCTCGCGCCCGCTTACCCATATAAAATATCAAGAATAGCCTATGACCCTAAGGTTGTGGATAATGTCCTATCGCCATCAGCTTCAGTCTTTCGCTAATATTAGCCTGAGAATTGAGTTGCAAAAGGGATGCGGTCGCGCGGCCACGGGCCGTAAGCGGTTCGATGCGTCCACCATTCAGACGAAAATGGCGCTTCCATTGGTGTTTGCGGGGATTGAACAAAAAGGTTGGATTGTTCGTGATAGGGTCAATTGATGATAAATCCGAACCCTTGAAACGGTTGCAAAGGAAACAGGCCCATGCAAGATTATCGAGCGTCGTCGGCCCATTGTGCTTTTCAGCGACAATATGGTCAGGCTCGTGGGGATAAATCGCGTCGTCTTCGTGCAGCAAGCAATATTCGCAACGACCTGGCGCTCGTTCGCGCACCTGACGTCGCAAGCGGTCAGGAACGTGCGTCATGCTACGATGCCCGGAGCCGTAAGATATGGTTCGCTTCGGCTTTAATGAGCCGCATCATATGTTCCAGGTACACCAATTGGTCAAGCTCAGCACGCTCGTCCTCAGTGATACTGCCAGCACGCTCAGCGGCAATGAGTGCATAGGCCCGTTCACTGGCTTCTAGGGAGGGGTGATAGGCGACGATCTGTTCTGGCGTGGGACCATTGGCAAGAAAGCGCACGATTTCCAAGGCAGCCATAGGTTCGACGAGCATAGTTAACTCCTTTCCCTTACGTTCAATTATATCACTGATGTGATGACACAGGTATTAACCTGGCAACCGTCACAAGAGGATTGAATCCAATTGTGGTCAAAATTGTGGTCAAACCGCCGGTCGCTCTTCTGCGCGCCTGTTGGAGGCAGGGGTAAAGTGGGGATGTAGGGAGAGCGAGCTGTTCCCCCCGCTGTGCGGCGCGGAAGATGATCTGAGTCATCCGTGTCCCTGCCCTCTCGCTCGCTCTCCTGCTTTTTGCTGAGGGCCAGCCGCGCGTGGGTGGGGAACGCGGGAAGAACGCAGCATGGATGAGCGATGGTACCGCGACGCGCCGGAACGCCACGAGCGCCGTGCCGCGCAGGAAGCGCGCTGGCGCGCGACGGATTGGCCGGCGGAGGACCAGCCAGCGGTGGACGAGTGGCCGGCGAGCCTGGCCCCGACCCGGCGCGTCGCGCCCGCCTGGCAGCGCCGCGCGGCGCAGATCGCTGCGTATCACGAGGCGTTCGCCGAAGCTGAGCCGACGCTGCCATCGCTGCCGGCGCTACGGACACGCCTGGGACCATTGCCGCGCCGCCGGTGGGCGGGTGGCCGGCTGGCGGCCTGGTGGGTGCGGCGCTGGCGCGCGGGACCGGCCTCGCAGGCGCTGCTCGTCGCCGGCCTGACGGCGCTGCTCTTCACGTGCTGCGCCCCCGGCGCGATCCTCGCGCGGTCGGCCTATGCCGCCTCGGACGGCTACCACCACCTGATGCAGATCGAGGCGCTCATCAACCAGGAGGGCGCGGCGGGACTGGTCAATCCGGCGAACCAGGCGCTTTTGCACGACCAACTCGCGGCGGCCCACGCGGACTTCGTGACGCTGGAGCAGATGCTGGCGCTGAGCGGCCCGCTGCAAGGGCTATCCCACACGCTGCAAAACCTGGCGCGGCTGACGCGACTGGCGGTCGATCTCACCGGCGGCGGGCAGGCGCTGCTGGATGTCGCCAACACGACGCTTGCGCCTTTATTGGTCAATCCCTTCGCGCAGCGGGCCAGCGCGGCCCTCAGCCCCGCCGCGCTGAGCGCGGCGCATGCGCGCCTGGCAACGGCGCAAGCCCAGATGGATGATGCCGCCGCCCTCGCCCCCACCATCTCCACCGCCGGCCTGCCCGGATCGCTCGGCTCCGCTGGCAAGCTGGGCGCGCTGCTGGCGAAGGTCGGCGACGCCGCGCGGCTCACGCGCTACTTCAACCTGCTGCTGGACGCCGCGCCGCAATTATTGGGGGTCGGCACGCCGGCGACGTACCTGCTGCTGGCGATGGATCGCTCGGAACTGCGCACGGGCGGCGGGTTCACCGGCAATTACGGCATCCTCACGATTACCGGCGCGCACCTGCAAGGGGCGAAGCTGCAAGACACCTATCTGCTCGACGCGGCGTATTTCGCGCGCACCGGCCAGCAGCCGCCCGCGCGCTATCCCTGGTGGCCCTATCACAATGGCTCGGCAGTCTATGGCTGGGGCTTGCGGGATGCGAACCTCGCACCCGACTTCCCTACCAACGCGCGCACCGCGCTGGGCATCGTGCAGGCCGTGCAGAGCGATCCGACGTTGCGCGATCCTTACCCCATCGACGGTGTCATCGCCATCACCTCGGTCGTGATGGGCCAGATCATCGCTGTCGCCGGCGGATCGCTGCGGCTGCCGGAATACCCCGACCACGTCATCACCCCGCAGAACCTGGACGATACGATCCACTGCTTTCAACTGGGCGCATGCCGCGCCGAATTACCCAAGCTGCAAGCCGGTGACAATGCCCCCGGCGACCGCAAGCAATTCACCGCCTTCCTGGGGCAAACGCTGGTGGATCGCGTCCGCCATTTCTCCGGCAGCCAGCTCAAAGCCTTCATGAAGCTTGTCTTTCACGATCTCGTCAGCAAGGATATTCAATTGTACTTCACCGACAGCCACGCGGAATCCGTCTTGCTGGATGCACAGCTAGGCGGCGACATCGCGCCGCCGTCGCCGGATACGTTATTCGTCACGGATACCAACATCGGTGGCAACAAAGCGAACGCCTTTGTCACGCAGCAAGAGGAGGACGTGGTGACGCTGTTGCCAGGCGGCTCCGCGCTGCACCGGCTGCTGATTCACACCGTGTATCGCCGCCAGGGGCCGCTCTACGAGGGATCGACCGGTCAGACGAGCTATTGGGAGTATCGCCGCGTCTATTTCCCCGGCACAGCGCGCTACCTGGGCAGCGCGGGCTTCGCGGGCGGATCAGGCCGGCATCAGTTGAATGCCACGACCACGAGCGACACGCCTGGTTACAAGATGGCCGGCGCGGCGCTGAGCATCGAAGACGGTCTGAACCTGGGGCAGTGCCAGCCCTTCCCGCACGGTCCCGCCAGCCAGCCGTGGGACTGCGCGCCCCAGGCGCGCGACACGTTCCTCTATTGGATTGTCCCGCATGCCTGGCACACCGTCAACGGCAAGCCGGCGTACACCTTGCTGGTGCAGCGCCAGCCCGGCGCGAACACGACGCTGACCGTGCGCCTGGATGCCAGCCATATCACGGCGGGGCTGCCGTCGCTCACCCAGGCGGCACTCGTGCGCGACTACGACACGCCCGCGCACAATCTACCCACCGGTTACGCAGCCACGACCACGAGCGCCTGGGCCGCCCTGACAGCCCACACGATCACGCTCTATAACGGTCCGCTCGACCAAAATACCACCGTGCAATATGGAGGCTGAGCGCATGCACGATCCTCCCTGCGCTGATCCCGCCCTGGCGGGGGCCAGTGTTGGTCCCCTACCGGCCAATCCTGATCCCGCTCCTGATCCTGCCATGCCCGCCCTGGTGCTGCCGCCGGCGGCGGTGCCGCGCCGCGCCGCGCTGGCCCCGGCCCCCGTCGCGTTGCGTCCAATGGAATTGGCCGATAACCCCGCCGCCTTCGCCCTGGCCGATCTCGCCTTCACCGCCGACGGCGCGACCACCGACGCAGAGCAGCAGGCGCGCCAGGCGCGCTGGGACCACGCAGGCCGCGCGTGGTATGCCTGGCTGCATGCGCAGGCACGCGGCAGCGCCTGGGTGGCCACGGCGGGCGCGGCGGGTCCGGTGATCGGCTATGCCCGCGCCCTGCGCGATCCCACTCAGCGCCGCGAGCAACTCACCGAACTCTTCGTGCATCCGGCGTTTCAGCGCGGCCACCTCGGCCAGGCGCTCCTGCGCGCCGTGCTGGCACAGCGCGTCCCCACCGGCTGGCGGCGCGGCATCGTGGCGCATCCCACCCCCGCCGCGCTCGCGCTCTATTATCGTTGGGGGACGCTGCCGCTGGGAACGGCATGGTATCTGGTGGTTCGGCCCGTGGAAACCGCAGCGGAAAGGACGAGACACGAAAGCCACGAAGGGAACGAAGAACACGAAGGATTTGAACGGAAATGTGCATTTTATGCGCAGGGATGGGACTTGCCTGCGTTCATGGTGGCGCATCTGGGTGCCAGCGTTATCACGCATGGGCGCGGCACGGGCGTGCGGTGTGGCGACGCGCTCGGTCCCGTCGTCGGCGCGACGCCGGCGGAGGCGCTGGCCGTCACGCAGGCGCTCCTGGCCGACGCCTGGGCGGCGGGCGAACGCACCTGCGGCCTGTGGGTGCCGCACGCGAACGCTGCCGTGCTGCGCTGGCTGCGCGAGGCCGACGGGCTGCGCGCGACGCTGGCCGGCCAGGTGACGCTGCTGGGATCGGATCCCGCGCTCGCCGCGCGGTTCGACCGCTCGCTGCTGCCCGCGCTGCCCTATTTGTGGTGAGGTCTAGCGATGTTCGGCTTCGTCGGTGGGCGGGCCGCCAGTCGTCGTCTGGCTTTCATCATAACGCGGCACGGTATAGGGAACGCCGACCTGGACCACTGAGCGATCCTGCCCACGCTTGTCGCGCAGGGTGAGGGTGTTCCATTTGCCCGAAACGAGATCTTGATTCACCTTTAGATCGACACGTTGCGGCGTCGCCGCCTGCACCAGATCATCACGGAACAGGTACTCATGTTTGTGGAACAGGCCGCCGCCGGTGACGATGAACTCGTTGGTCAGCGCCTCCGTCACCTTGCCCACCTCATGCCCGTCGCTCGTATACACCGTCGCGCCCTCTTGAATGCTCAGCTCAGCCATTGCGAACCCCTTTCGTCTGCATCTTCACTCCATATCGTATCATGCGCCCGGCCTCGGCTGCCGCAACCACCCGATCATTGACGATACCGGACGGGGATGGCCCGGTAATAAACGAGAGACGAAACGTGGGATGACTGGAACCGGCGCGGAAAGGATGCGGCAGGGGCAGGACGGCACGCGAGATGACGCGAAATGGCCGCGAGATCACGCGAAATATTTCTAGAGGAGATGGCAGTCTTTTTCCATAGCATTTCGCATGACACTTCCTCGTATTCGGTGAGATCTCGTATCATTTCGCGCCCATCTCGTGTCATCTCGCGTTCCGTCTCCAAGGCGTCCTCGTCCTCCCCCAGGACCACCCAGACCGGGGAATGGGGGCCGATCCGCCCTGCGCCGCCCTGCCCCACCCCGCCGACAATGAAAGAGTGAGTACCATCCTGGCTGGCACGGATGTGCCGTACACAGGAACATCAAACGCTGCGTTCTCGCAAGGAGCATCCTGCATGGAGAACAACGTGCTGGCAACCGCTGCCACGCCGCAACCGGCATCCCGCGCCGCCGAAGAGCTTGCCCCACCCTGCGAGATCACTTTGCCCCAGGGACTCATCGGCTGCCCCACCTGGCAACGCTTCCAGTTGCTGCCCGCTCCGTTCATGGCGTGCGGTGAATTGCGCAGCCTGGACGACCCCGGCATCAGCCTGATCGTGGCCGATCCCACCTGGCTGCGCCTCGCCTATCATGTGGAACTGGATGAGGATGACGTGGAGGCGCTGCACCTGGCCCGCGCGGAAGACGCGCGTGTCCTCTGCATCCTGACACTACACCGCGATCCGCCGGCCATCACAGCGAACCTAGCCGGACCGCTGATCATCAATTGGCCAGAACGTCTGGGCCGGCAAGTGATCCTCGATCATCAGGCGTATCCGTTGCGCGCGCCCGTCATCGCGGGCGAGGCCGCCCGCGCGCTCTGCGATGCTCTCGCCGGAGTGGATCACGCGACGCCCGCATCAGCCGCCCCGCCATCAACACCCCCGGCTCACCAGCCGCGGAAGGGAGCATAAAATGCTCGTTTTGCGTCGCAAAGCCGGCGAAGCCATCGTGCTGAACGGCGTCATCAAGATCTACGTCCTCGCGGTCGAGGGCGAACGGGTCAAACTGGGCATCGAGGCACCGCCGGATGTCGTCATCGTGCGTCAGGAACTCTTGGATGATCTGTCGAGCGAGAATCGTATGGCCGGTGGCGCATTCCGCCCCGTCGCCAAGCTGGCACCGCGCCCGTCGATCCTGAACAACGAGAACCGGCGCGATCTCCAATCCCTATTGCAACAGGCGATCAGCGCGCCGGAAAACAGCGCGGCACTGCCCACCGCGCAGGACGTGGCCACGGCCCGCACTGCCGGTCGCCGCCACATCATCATCGCCCGCCCGCCCACCGAGACGGCGTAAGGCGGGCAGGGCGCGCTCAAGCGCGCCGCGTTCTAGTCCGCGCAGGCGAGGGCGACCACAAGGGTACGCCCCTACATCGTGGCCGTCGGCCCATAGGCGCGCAAATGGTTTCAATCACTACCGCCCGCATCGTCCCCACCCGTGTTCACACGGCGGACAGGAATGTCCGCCCCACGTGGCTCAACCGCCCGATCATCCTTGCGCGATAGTCGCGCCCAGCACGGATGCATCACTACCAAGTGAGGAGCGTGACCCATGTCAGCACCCATCTCAGCATCGTCCAGTTCGTCGCCGACGACCAGCAGCACCAGCGGCGCATCCACAGCGTCCACCCCATCTGCGACGACGACGAACCTGGGCAGCGCCGCGCCGCCGTTTCAGATCTCCGGCCTGGCGAGCGGCTTGGATACGAATTCAATCGTCCAGAAACTCGTCGCCGTTTATACAGCCCCGGAACAGATCGTGCAGGCGCAAGAGCAGGTGACGCAGGAAAAACAGGCGGCCTGGACGGACATCCAGACAAAGATGCAAGCATTGCAGACGGCGATTCAGACGCTGCAAGGCGCGAGCGCGGCGGACGGCAAGGTTGGCACCACCACGCCGCCGTCAGGCGGCACCGCCGCCCTCAGCATCACAGCCACGCCGGAGGCCGCGCTGGGCAACTTCACCGTCAACGTGCAGAGCCTGGCGACGACGGGCATCCTGAGCGGCGGCGCGAATATCAGCGCGCCGATCACCGGCGCGCAGGCCACGACCAGCCCGCTCACCAGCCTCAACTTCGGCGTCACGCCCACGCTGGGAACATTCACCGTCAATGGCACGGCCATCACCGTCGATTCGGCGACAACCCTGCTGGGCGCGAGCGGCGACACGCTGCAAGCACAACTCTCGGCGGCGGGCGTGACGATGACGGCTGTCACCAGCGGCGGCAATGTCACCGGCGTGCAACTCACCGCCGCCACGC
The DNA here is from genome assembly GCA_027459785.1 of Ktedonobacteria bacterium. Taxonomy (GTDB): domain Bacteria; phylum Chloroflexota; class Ktedonobacteria; order Ktedonobacterales; family JACDGC01; genus JAJPKG01. The sequence continues at coordinate 22,533 of DAIDGU010000007.1, forward strand.
CACTGCAATTGGGCGCGCCCGGCGACACCAGCAACATGCTCACCACGCTGCGCCTGACCACCGCCGCGCCCACCGGCGGCGGCACGACGATCCAGAGCAACGGCTCGCTGAGTGGCAGCGCCCTCACGACCGCGTTACCATCGCTGAATCTGGCGACACCGCTCGTTTCATCGAACGGCACCATCGTCGTCAACGGCACCACCATAGCCTATACCTCGACGGATACGCTGGGCAGCCTCATCGGCAAGATCAACCAGTCGAATGCCGGCGTAACGGCCAGCTACGATCCGCTCAGCGACCGCATGGTGCTGACGGCGACGATGACCGGCACCGGCGCGATCACTGTGGCGGATAGCGGGGGTGGCAACCTGGCCGCCGCGCTGAAGATGACCACTGCCGCCGGCGCGACCGTCACGCCCGGCGCGCCCGCCGTCTTCAGCGTCAGCGGCATCAACGGCGGCAATCCCATCGCCAGCGCCAGCAATACGGTCACGAATCTCATCCCCGGCGTCACGCTGAACCTGCAAGGCGTCTCGCCCAGCATGACGCCCGCGGGCGCGACGACCGTCACCATCGGCCAAGACACCGGCGCGCTCACCACCGCGCTGCAAAGCTTCGTGACGGCGTATAACACCATGCAGGATACGATCACGAAATATAGCGGCATCACCACGGACCAGAGCGGCAACGTGCAGAATGCCGGTCTGTTGGCGGGCGATCCCGGTCTGTCGTCGCTGGCGAGCGAGCTGGACCAGACGGTGAACGATACCACCGTCACCGTGAGCGGCAAGCAGTATAGCATGGCGTCGCTGGGCATCAGCACGGGGTCCACGCTGGCCTTCGGGGCCGCGCCCATCCCCACGCTGGATTTGCAATTCAACACCAGCACGCTGACCGCCGCACTGGCCGCCACGCCCACGCTGGGGCAAGCCTTCACCGGTGATGGCACCATCAGCAGCCAGAGCGGCACGCTGTTCCAGAATCTCAACAGCTTGATGGATAGCTGGACTTCGCCGCTGGGCAACCTGGGGACGACGCAAGACGCCCTCAGCGCGCAATATGCCGATGAGCAACAGCAGATCCAGAACTGGCAAAATATGGCGCAATCCGAAACCCAGCAGCTTTCGACGATGTTTACGTCGATGGAGGCGTCGCTCTCGCAGCTCCAAGCGGAAGGCCAGGCGCTGAATGCGCAACTCGGCACCACCAGCAGCACGGGATCGTCGAGCAGCACCGGCCACTAGCCCCAGCACCAAGGGGGGAACAGGGCGACCAATCGGGGGGCCAGGGCGACCACAAGGGTACGCCCCTACAGACCGCATGGCAACGGGGGGATAACTGTGCGGTGGCCTGTTGATCAGAGATATATTGCGATAACGCCGGACACAGGCCGGAGAGGTTGCGTTTCCAAGCCGGGACAATCGATGCTTTCAATCAATTTTATCGCCGGGTGGTTGGCGGCGAGGGACGGCGGGCGGTTGTTGATGCGGCGGGCGCAAGACGGCGGGCGGTTGAAACCGCGCCTAAGGGCTACGCCACGAAACCCGTCTGCACGGGTTCCCACCAGCATTGCCGTGCGTGCCTCCGATGATCGTTACGATGCAGGAACGGGACGGCGGACAGGAATGTCCGCCCCACGCTCCCTTGGAGGACAGACATTCCTGTATGTCACTATGATCCCCTGGAGGACAGACATTCTTGTCTGTCCGGCTCCGCTGACTACGGTCTTTCCTCGAATTGGGTATGATATATGTTTGATCGCATGTCGGGAGGGTCAATCGGTTGTCGCTGTGATGGTGGCGACGCCGCCGACGTAAGGGCGCAGCGCGAGGGGGAGGGTGATCGCGCCCGCCGCCGTTTGGCCGTGTTCAACCAGCGCCGCCAGCGTGCGACCCACCGCCAGGCCGGAGGCATTCAGCGTCGCCACGAAGCGAGGCTTGCCGCCGCGCGCTGGCGCGTAACGGATCGTCGCCCGCCGTGCCTGGAAGGTGGCGCAGAGAGAGATCGATGACACCTCGATCCATGCGCCCATGCCGGGGAACCAGGCTTCCAGGTCACGCCCGCGCGCGGCGGCGAAGCTCAGGTCCGGCGCGGGCAATTCCACCACGCGATAGGGCAAGGCCAGCGCATCCAGCACAGCGACGGCATGGCGCGTGATCGCCTCATAGGCGGCCTCCGCGCCCGCCGGCGTCGTCAATTGCACCAGCTCGACTTTCTGGAACTGGTGCAGCCGCAGCAGCCCGCGTGTCGCGCGCCCCGCCGACCCTGCCTCGCGCCGGAACGCTGCCATCCCCGCTACGTAAGCTAGCGGCAGATGTGCCTCTGCCAGCAATTCCCCCGCGTGCAGCGCCACTAACGGCACCTCAGCGGTAGGGTTCAGCCACAAGGCGCGGTCGGTGCTGGGCAGCGCGTACATTTCGGTGGCGAAATGGGGCAGATGGCCGGTGTGGGCGAGGGTTTGGGCGGCGACGAGCAGGGGCGGGGCGATCTCCGTGTAACCGTGCTGGGTGGTGTGCAGATCCAGCATGAAGGCGAGCAACGCGCGTTCCAGCCGCGCGCCCCAGCCGCGCAGCAGCGTGAAACGCGGGCCGGCCAGCCGTGTGCCACGCGGCGCATCCAGCATACCCAGGCGCGTCATGCACTCCCAATGGGGTTGCTGCCAGGCGGCTTGCGTAACATCACCGGCCTGCTGGATGATTGTGCGCTCCGCTGGTACCTTGTCTGCCGGCAAATTCGGCAACTCGCGCGCGAGCGCGCTCAGCGCGGCGTCATCCGGCGCGGCAGCGAGCGCAGCGAGGCAAGCCGCGATCCGCTCCGGCGGCCACCCGCGCTGTGCCAATCCCCGCGCAAGCTGGTCGGGGTGGCGGCGGATGAGCGTGAGCATCAGATGCCTCTTCGGTGATGATGGGCTGTGTCGCTATATTTCATTGAGTCACGTCATTGTGTCACGCGCACGGGGAGTGCCACTTAACCTCCCGCTTCCCCCATATGTCCCACGCATTTGTCCCATACCACTCCCCCAATCGGCGAATTCTTTGCGTCCTTGCCCCATGCTGCGTACAATAGCGGGGCTATAGAGTTGGTTGTATGCCACCTGTGAAAGGATGGTCGCTTATGCGTGCGCGTTCTTCGCTCCCGATCGGACTCATTTTGTTCGCCGTCGCTCTGCTTACTACGGCTGCCGGCGTCCTGGCCCTCGTGATGCAGGCGGGCGCGCTCATCGGTGTGGCACTGCTGGCGGTCGCTGCACTCGCAGTTATCGGCGTCGTCTTCACCCTGGTCCGGCCACGTCCGACGACCGTGCGCACCATCGCGCCGGCTACGCCAGCAGCCGCACCGCCCGCCGTGGCTCCGCCCGCTGCCACGCCAGCCCTCAGCGCGCCCGCTGCTCCGCCCCCTTCCCCTTCATCCACAATAGAAGCGGAGCCGCCTATACTCCCCACGCCATTTACAGATGATGAGAGGCAGGTGGGGCCGGCATTCCTGCCCGCGCCGGGACCGCTCTTCGTGGGGCGCGAACAGGAATTGGAGACGCTGGTAGCGGGGCTACGCCGCGCGCATGGTGCCGCGGCCATTGCGGTCGTCGGGCCGGCGGGCGCGGGCAAACATGCCCTCATCACCCAGGCTATCGAGGCGCACCGCGTCGCGGGGACGTTCCCGCAGGGCTACTTCTGGTTGCCCACGGCGGACCTGCATGGCGACCGCGGGTTGCGCAAGCTGCTGCTGGACGTGCTGGACCACCTGGGCGGACCGCGCGTGGCGATCACGGCGACGCTGCGCGTGGGCGAGGCGGCGGTGGCCGATCTCGTGCGGGGCAAGCGTATGGTTTTCTGGCTGGACGACGTGGCGGCGGATTTCCCGCTGGCTCGCGCGCTCACCGCGCTCACCGCGCGCGATGCTGCCGGCGTGGGGCCGGCGCTGATCATCGCCAGTCGTGGCGATTGGGCGATGCCCGAAATCAGCGAGATCACCCTCGACGTACCCCAGTTGGATGAAGCCTTCGATATCTTCCGTGAGTGGCTGGAATTGGTCGGTCGTCCGCTGGAATATGAGGAATATGAGGCGGCGAAAGCGATCTGCGTCAACACCAGCCATCTGCCACTGGCGCTGCGCCTGGCAGCGGGCTACGCGGCGGCGAGCGGCGTGAAGCTGACGAAACTGGCGGCGGATCTCGGCTCCGCCGTCTATCCGCCGGGGGATGTCGTGCGCACAGCGGAGCAGACTATCGCGTTCGCGGAAAGCTCGCTTTTCCCCCAGCCGCGCCGCGCATTCGCCGCGCTGGCCGTCTTCGACGGCCCCTTCATCGATCTCGCCCAGGCGAGCGCCGTGGCGGCGACCGTTGCTGGCGGCACGGTGGCTGGCACGCGCGCCGACCTGGAAGCGATGGTGCGGCTGGGGCTGCTGGAACCCGATGGCGACGACGCGCAGCCCAGCGTGCGCCTGCATCCGCTGGTGCAACACCACGCCGCCGCGCAGTTGCAAGCCCTGGGGCCGGATGTCGCAGCCCGCGCCCGCGCGGCCCTCGCCAGCGTCATCAGCGCCCGACGCGGGGCGGACGCACCCGACGATGATTTCGCTTGGGACATGCTACGCGGCCCTCTCCCGTCAGCGGAGGGCGCAGGTCAGCGTGATCCCGCCCCCGCCAAGCTGGAACGGGGGGAGTAGCGCCAGAGTGGCACATGCACGTTGCCAGACGTTACGGACAGATGTACACTATGAGTGAGGGAGTTTGTCTTCCTCCAGAAGGAGCCTTTAGACGATCATGGCGAAACCTAATGGCGTTCCAAGCGTCTGCATCATGGGGTGCGGTCGCGTGGGCGCGATGCTGGCGGAACGTTTTCACGACCTGCATTACGCCGTCCACGTGATCGACCTGAATGCTGAAGCGTTTGGACGCTTGAACGATAGAGAAGTGCGCGAACATCACACCACCCAGGGCGACGGGACCGATCCCGAAGTGCTGGAACGTGCGGGGATCGGCGACGCCGATATCTTCATCGCCGTCACGAACGGCGACAATCGCAACATCCTGGCGGCCCAGGTTGCCAAGCGCCAATTCGAGGTGAAAAAAGTCATCTGCCGTATCTATGACCCGAAGCGGCATGAGATCTATGGCAAGCTGGGCATTCAAAGCATTTGCCCGACGATCATCGGCGCTGATACGATTTTCGCGGCGGTGACGGGCGAACCGCTGGGTGCTGGTCTGGCTTTGTATGTAGGCGAGGAGCAGCGCGGATCATGACCCAACCGACAAAGCAACATCAATATTTTATTATTGGCGGTGGCGGGCGCGTTGGGTATTTCCTGGCGCGGTCATTGCTGGCCGCCCACCACGAAGTGGTGCTGCTCGAAAAAGATCCGCGCCGCGTGGCGGAACTGAACCGCGAGTTGGGCGACGTGGTGGAACGTGGCGACGCCTGTGAGGTGAAGACGTTGGAGGGTGCTGGCGCGGTGCGCGCGGACTACCTGTTGGCCGTGACTGGCGAGGATGAAGACAACTTGGTGATGTGCCAGGTCGCTAAGGCCGGTTTCACGCGCAAGCCAGATAAGGTTTGCCGCACCATCGCCCGCGTGAACAACATCGCCAATATCAAGCTTTTCGAGCAACTTGGGACGGATGTCATCGTCAGCCCCACGCAGAATATCCTCGACGCCATCGGGACGGAGATCCCCTTGCCGACGGTCGCGCACATCTCGCCGCCTGGCAACTCCGGTGATGTCCATCTGGTCGAGGTGCGGGTCGCGGGAGATGCCGCCGCCAGGGGCAAGCCGTTGGCCACTCTCGGCCTGCAAAAGCCCAATGAGGTTATCTTGCTGATACGCGGCACGGAGAATTTTACGCCGGTGGGTGCTTTCACGTTGCAAGCCGGCGATAAGCTCTTCGCGGTCGTCAATGACAAGGGGCAGCAGATCTTGCAGCGGTCGCTGCTGGGTGGGCAGGGATAATCCCTCGTCCCTATCCAGCGCGTCTGCCATTCCCCCGGTGCTATCGTGGGGGGAACATGCTTGTCCGCCGGCTCGCCCTACACCCAACAGGGCTGGTCATTCGCAATCTATCAGTCCGGCACGTCATACACGGGCTGCCCCGTGCGTGCCTGGGCGTAGGCGATGGCAGCGTCGATCTGCTCCAAGGTATTTGTAATAAGCGCAGTGAGGAGCATGATGAGGGCAAGCAACCCAGGGAGAATACTCAGCAAAACGAGTATGCCAATTTTAGCTGCCGGTTTGGCGCGCAGTATGATGGTGGGTGGCGGGGCAAGGGCAGCGGCGTCGGCCTGGGGCGTTGCCAGCACCGGCACAGCGGGGCTTTCGCCGCGCAGGACCGTCTGGCGCAGCGTGTCGCGGCGCTGCCAGCGCGCGGCGCGGTGCGTCATCTCGCGGCCACCATAGATCGCGCCGCCGGCCAGCATCAGCAGCACGCCGATGACGATGGGCAACCAGGGCGATTGCGCCAAGACGATCACCCGGAAATTGCTGAGCAACACGCCCACGACGGCCACCACCACCGCGCTGACAAGCAGGACGCCGCCCACGAAGAAAACCAGCACGATCAGGTCTTGCAACTCCGAGATCTGGCGCGCGATGGTTTTTTGCATGGGTGGGGTTCCTTGGTGCTGGCGAAAAATGGTGGTTGATCCCAGGTGGCTCAGCATGGCAAGCGCCAGACACTATGCGTCGTCGCGCACATCATACAATGCCAAGCCCGTCCGCGCTATGACGTATGCCAGCACCGCGTCGATGTGCGCGTTATACGCCTCAACAGTGATAAGAGGAACGAAGCGGCGCATTACCTTCGCTTGCTGAGGCCGATACCACATCATCTCTATGCTGCCATCTTGGCTAGCAATCTCAAAGCCATTGGGCATCTCATACTTCTGATCGCCAGTCAAGGCTATAAGGCATATATCCGTCCAGGAGATAAACACCGTGTATAAGCTGGATATATTATAGAGCAAACCTTGCTCAGTGATTGTCCATTCGGGCGTAGCAAATAATACGCGCCGAGTGTAAGTAAATGTCGCCCATACTAAAAAAAGGATGAGCATAAGTGGCCCTATCATCAAAAAAGGTGAAAGCTGTAAGATTACAAGAGGCAGGAAATAAAATGCCAACAAACACACTATACCGATGCGCCATTTTTTAGCTGTAGGAGCGATGGTGAGACGAATCATCACAGGAAGAGCGATCCCGACATTACCAGGCAGAGGTTGAGACGATGCGAGATAGGCGTCACCATTTCCCTCAACGATTGCCTGCCGTTTCGCTTCGCGCTGCCACCAAAGATCCCTGATAGCAAGGAAGCGCTTTCCCGATCGCACCAAAATACCAGCACATAGCCCAAAGAAGCCTATAGCAAAAAGCACCAAGCCTTTCATAAATACATCATCGGGAAAGGAAAAGAAAGTGGTAGAAAAGAAAGATACAAAGAATATTAGCCCTAATGCTGCGAATAGGACACTGAGGGCAAAAATAAAGATCGCCCTGCGTTGAAGTGCAAATGCTAATGGAGCATAGCTTTTGATCATCTCGCCCACCACCAACAAAAAAATCGTAGGAGACGTGAATCGCGCTTGTCTCCTACGATGATAGCATAGGCAGCGGTGAAAAGCTATTCGCCCTCGCTGTTGCCGCCGTTGGCCTGGCTGGTGCCGTCCGCGCTCCCCGCGCCTTGCTTGGCGGCCTGGCGCGCTTGCAGTGCCTTCAGGTGGTGCTGGTGATCCTGGTGGCGCTTCACGCGCAACGCCTGGCGATAGGCCCAGTAGAACGCCGGTTGATAGGGCAGGTCGTGTGTGATCAGGCTCAGGTAGCTATAACCGCCGTAGCCTTTCTTGTAGGTATAGAGGCTATAGAGTTCGGCGTCGGGTTCCAGCCGCTCGGCGATGGCGCGGAAGTCATAGACCTCGCAGCCTTGCGCCTTGGCCCACTTCATCGCTGTGAATTGCAGCGGATGGTTCGGGCGCTGGTTGCGGTGGACGTTCGATGACGCCGAGAACATCGAGGTCGTCACCTTGCCGCAACGCATCGCCACCTGTGCCGCAATCGGTGTCCCCTCGAATTCCGCGATATACAACACGCCCGCGCCCTGCGCCTCGAACAGATCCAGCAGTTCGTCGTAGTACGCTTGGGGATGCGTGAAGAACTGATCGCGCTCGGCGGTCTCACGATAGAGGCGATAGAAGATCGCGCGGTCCTCCGGCCCGATCCCCTGGCGGATCGTCAGCTTCTTCAGGCCGCGATTCACGTTGTAGCGCGAGGAGGACGACATCCCACCGAGGATCGCCTTCTCGTCGGGGCGGATGTCGATCAGCCAGGAGCGGCGCGGGTGGGTGGCGAAAGGATTCAGCTTGAAGCCGAGTTCGGCCAGGCGGTGCAGCCATTGCGTATTGCCGTCTGCCACCTGCGGCTCGATCTTCAGCATGAAGCAGCCACGCTCACGGGCGAGGGCCGCCGCGCCTTCCAGCAAAAGCGGCAACGCCGGCGAGGTGGGATCATCACAGACGGGGCCGCGCGGCGCATAGAGGTAAGGCCGCTTGATGACGGGGGCGCGCGTCTCCACCATCGACAGCAGCGCCACATAGTTGCCCGCCGCGTCCGCCACGGCCAGGCGATGCATCTGATCGCCCAGGTGGGTGAGTTGGCCCCACGCCCACGTCTGCGTGATGTAGCCGGTCGCCGCCGTCTCGTTCAGTGCCGTCCACTTGGCGGGATCGCACTCATCGCCGCGCACGAGGGTCAGGGATGTCGCGTCTATGGTCAGCAAGGGGCGTTCCTCCTGCAAGCTACATTCAGATTCATCACGTCCTATTGTCGCATAGATCATCCCGCCCGCCAAGAGGGATGGCCGGAATGGCTGGTATCAGCCGGCGATAAAAGTGCGTCGATCTGCAATCTAGCAAGTTCCCCTGACACAGGGATAGCGAGCGGTTACGATGCTATTTTTTGCAGCATCAAATCGACACCGAACGGCTTGGGCAGTTCGTCATCATGGATGATATCCGCTGCCGCCCGCAAGTTGTGGGTTGCCGACATCAAGATGATCTTCGTATGCGCTTTGACATCGGGATGTTCGATAAGCCAGCGTACAACACCTGTACCATCGACCACCGGCATCACCAGATCCAGCAGGATGATTCGCTGCACTTGCGGTGATGACTGGAGGATATCAATCGCTTCCTGGCCGTTCGCGGCAAACTCTAACGGCAAGCCTTCGAGCTTGAGGACGGATGAGATCATATCCCGTAAGGTTGCTTCGTCGTCGACGATGAGAATGGTAGGCCGCGTCCCGGCGTTGCTCATGATGTACCCCCTGCACTCTGGCAGACGATGTCTGCGTGAAAGAACAATAAAACCTGTGCGAACACCTTATGTTGTATCATGTTCGCTCAGGAAATACCAGGGGGAAATGTGGCGATGTCAGCCGCCCGTTGCGCCTTGGGGAAAGACATAGACCAGCGAGAAGCTGCCATTGCTCAGCACTTGCGGTTCCACCATCGTTGTGCCTTTGGTATCGACCATGCGCACCGGCACCGCGCAGTTGGGGTCAGGCGCAGCCTGGAGCTGGCAGAGGCGTGTGGGGGTGAAGGCGCTGCCGTTGCGCGTCGTGGTGATATCCTGAAACGTCACCGATGTGAAATCGGCCAATTGCACCTGTTGCTGCTGGATGCTGGGCGCTTCCTCGATCCATTCCGCCGAACATTGGCAGCTCTGGTAGGTCACGGTCTGCGCGTCGTGCGCGTTGGCATCATGATCAAAAACAGTGATATTCCAGTTACTCTGGCTGGTTGCGGTGATCGCGAAGGTCACGATATCGCCAGGCAACAGGCTGATATGCTTGAACGTTTGTGGCAGTGCAGGCAGCAGTTCATACCAGGCGTAATAATAGACTTTGCCTTTTTGGATCAACTGATCGGTGCCAGCCTGAATGAGCGAATCATTCTTGACGCCGCCGATGCCGATCCAGGTCGAGGAGTCGCTATCCGCTGGGCGGGCGACGAGCGGCACCTGCCAGGTGGCGCTCACGGTGGTCGTGTTGTTTTCGCGCACGAAATAGCCTGCCCAGTTCTGGCTACGCGCCGCGAACGGCACCGGATCAGTATCGCCGACGGTGACGACCTGGCGCGGGGTGCGCTGCGCGCCGAAGGTGACGGGGCCGATGGTGAAGTTGCTGCACGCGGCGAAAGCGGTCGCGCAAAGAACCAGTATGGCAATAATGCCCATCTGGCGGTTGAACCACCCAGCACGTCGCCTGTTCATGTTCCCAGCCTCCTCTGCGTTTGCCCGCGTCTCGCTTCCCAGGTATCACGCTACGAGCGTATCACTATTGTAGCACGGTGGAACAGTGGTGATGCACGCCTCATGCCAACGTGACCCGCTGAAAGGCTTCGGCGGCAGTTAGCCCCACCGCCGCGCCGGCCTCCGCCGCCCGTGCACGCCAGTGGCGCGGCAACGCCTGCGGGTCCGCACCCTGGCTGACGTGCTGCATGCGCGCGGCGATCTTGCGCGCCAGCGTCGCGGCGATGTCCACCCACAGGTCCGGCTGCTCTGTGGCAAAAAGCCAGGCCGTGGGAACGATGTGCGGTGCCAACGCGAGATCGGGGAACATCAGCCGGTCGCGGGCGCTGGCGAAAGCGGCATCCAGCGCGGCGCGGCCCACCGCGCGGTGGTCAGGATGCAGCCGGTAAGGCGGCGCGGGATCGTGCGTGATGAGCAGGTCGGGCCGTTGCGCGCGGATCGCTCCCGTGATAACACGCCGCAGGGCCAATGTTGGTTCCAATTCGCCATCCAGCAGACGGGCGAACGTGATCTGCGCCGCAGCCACGCCCAACTCGCGCGCCGCCGCGATCTGTTCGCCCTCGCGGAGCGCCGCGATCTGCGCCGCCGTCTGCGCGGGATCGTTGCTGCCCTTGTCGCCTGACGTGCAGAGCAGATACGCCACGTCCGTGCCGGCCTCCACCAGCCCAGCCACCGTGCCGCCGCACCACGACTCGATATCATCGGGGTGGGCCACCACCACCAGCGCCCGCCCGATCCCTAGCGCCGCCAGATCGCGGATGATTTCGCTCTGCATGCGTGCCTTCCTTCCCAACCGAGCGTGTAAGCAAAGAGCAAATATGAACGTAATCATCTATGACTACATGTAGCGGTAATCGGCGTATCTTTTGAAAGGCAGCATGTGCGATGCATTCCTCTTCCTCCAGTCGCTTCACGCCACGCGAAGCCGCCAGCATGATCAGCGTGCTCGGCGCGGTCGTCGTACTCGTCGGTTTCGTCTTGCCGTGGACGGTGCCGCAACCCTGTGTCCATCCCCATATGGATTGTACCCATTTCACGCTGAATGGGCTGCTGTTGCTGCTCATCTTGCCGACGCTACCGCTCACGCATAACCAGCATCTTGATTGGAACATATGGCTCGATGCGTTCTTGCCCTTCCTGGTGGCCATCTGTGGCATCGCATCGCTGGTCCTTGGCATCCTCGGCAGCGATCCGGCGCGGGGCAGATGGGCCAATGTGGCGCAAATCGCCGCCGCGCTGGTGGGTCTGGCCACCGTCACGGCGCTGGCCAACGTTCTCATAAGCAATGGCCATTATCCCGCCTGGTATGCTGACCTGGGCCTCGGCCTTTATCTGGTCGCGGGTGGCTTCGTGTTGGCGCTGGCTGGCGGAGGCTACGCGCACCGCGCGTGGCACGCGCCCATCTCTTAACTTTTGTTTTAACCAAGAGCTAGGTATCGGTAATTCGCATGAATACCGTAAAAGATGCGAAATAACGGAATACTGGCGTACAGGCGCTCTTTTTGATGGCGGGATAGCGTGGCGCCGGCCCCGATTTCGCGTGTTTGGGGCGACCGGAGGATCGTCCGCAGGCTTTTGGCGGATTGGCCACCGCTGGCAATGACGGCAAGAGCGCCGAAAGGGAGCGTTTTACCCGATACGGCGTCAGTTGGCCAGTCGTGAGAGGACGTTCCCAAGGTAAGCGCTGATCAGCCACGACAGGTCGAGCCAAACGCATCATCGTGTACGCGAGCAGGATGAGGTGAGTCCAGCGATCAGCTTGTTCAGGATGCCGGACTCGTGGTGTCGTCCAATTCAACTGATATTTGGCGATCTTGAAGAAATGCTCCAACTGAAACCGGGCGCGATACGCCTGCCACACGCGCTCCAAGTCTGGCAATGTCGGTCCATACCACCAGAGCCACAGCGGCTTCGGCGCATGCGTCTGTTTGGGAAGCTTGGTAACCATGATGCGCATCACGGTGCCAGGAATGATCGGGCGGGGTTGGTGAGTCCCTTTCGTCGCATGCTGCTCCGATTTGGCATGAACATCGGGCCACGCTTGGACGTGGACCCGTCCATACTGAGGGTCATCGGTGGGGTATTCCATCGCTGGTTCCCACCAGGTCTGCGGATCGTGAAAGGCAAACTTGGCACCATGAACGCGCGGACGTCCCCCCGATGCTCGTTCATCCGGTTCTGCATAGAAGCAGCGATTGGATTAGAGCCGCACGAGCAGGCCAAGCGGCTCGTTGCCAAGGAGTTGTGCCAATTGCACGGCGTCGTACCCAGCATCGAAGACAAAGATGGGGAGTGCTGTGTGCTGTGGGCGGCGCTTGAGCAACGCACGAATTTGGGTGGCGGCAACCTGCTGCACATTGTCCGTCGGTTCCACTCGTTGAGCGGAGAGCGGCGCACTCCAACTGTCATGAATGAAGCTCACTTGCGCCAACCTCTGGTAGGACCACCCAGCAACAATAGGTTTGCCAGCGGAGTGCCGGTTGTGATGATGATAGTAGCCCCGCTTGGGACTTGTCTCCGCGTCATCTTTGCGCCACGTTGAAGAGTCAATCGCGCGTACACTTTCCCCATCATCCAACGGATACCGTGCCACCAGGTTTTCGACACCAGTGGTATCAATACTGCCAGCAGCGAGGGCATCGTACACGCTGCCCCAGCGTCGCTGGAACCCAGGGAGCAGCATCATATGCGCTGGAGCAGTGGCCGACGGCAGCGTGAGGAGAGCGTCGAGCATTTCGAACAACGCCTCAGCGCGCCGGGAAAACTGCTCATAGACCTGCTGACGAAACGCCACCAGATGAGGGAGCGATGGTATTTCCGGGCTCATACTACCGTCCAAGGGCGCCTGTCCGCGCCATGTTGGCGATGACAAGATGATGGAACGGCCGGATGATGGTGAAATAGATGGGACCCGCCCAGTTGTGGTACCGCACGAGCGTGACCACATAATAGCGCCACATGCCGCCAGCAAGGGGCTCAGCGACCACGGCAAGCGCGGCCCACAGATGCTGATCATCGACATCTGCCAACCAATAGTGCTCATCCTGTGCGACGCGAACGGTGAAGAGAGCTGCTCGTTGGCCTGGCGTCATAGGCAGCGTCTCCGCAGTCACATGTGGAGCGCGCGGAACTCCACGCTGATACATGCCCAAGAATCGCACCAGCCCTTTCCGCATGCCATACAACACCGTAAGCCATACCGGTTGATACCGCAACATCGCGGCGACAAATGTTCGCAGTGGGACGGTGCTGGTGACAGTCTTGATATCAACATGATCGAGTTGTTGGAAATAGGGCTGCAACGCTGACGTCGTCGCGATCACGTCGGGAAGGTGGCGCATTGTTCTGTTCCTTTCACGGTATTCCAATTGCCCGTAAACACGCATGATAGCGGAGATCGCGCTAGCGGTCGGCTTCTCCTAAGATGAAATCGATGCTGCCCAGAATGGCGACCACGTCGCCCATGGTGTGCCCGCGCATGGTTTCAGGCACGATTTGCAGATTGACGAAGGACGGCCCACGAATCTTCGCCCGATAGGGATACTCCGAGCCATCGCTGATGAGATAGATGCCCAACTCACCCTTGCTGCTTTCGACAGCGCAATACGTCTCGCCGCGTGGCGGGCGCAGCGCGATAGGCGTGCGCGCGCAGATCGCGCCGCCCGGCAGATTCGCCATCCCCTCGCGGATGAGGCGCGCGCTCTCTTTCATCTCCCACATACGGCACATATAGCGCCCAAAGGCGTCGCCATCCTGGCGCACGACCATGTTGGTAAGAATCTCACGATAGGCGCCTTAAGGGCGATTGACCCGCAGGTCATATTCCACGCCGGAGGCGCGGGCGATGGGGCCGGTCATGCCATACGCTGTCGCCTGCTGCAGATCGATGTAGCCGACGCCTTGCGTGCGCTTCATGAAGATCTCGTTGCCGGTGATGAGTTTATTCAACTCTTCCCAGCTATGGTCGAAGGTCGTGAGCCAGGCTTCCAGGCGCTGGAGCCAGCCGGTCGGCAGGTCATGTAAGACGCCGCCAACGCGCATATAGTTCACATTGAACCGGCTTCCACCGCCCTCCTCGAAGAGCGAGAGTAACCCCTCGCGGTCACGAAACGCCTACACAAAGGGAGTGGATGCACCCAAATCGTAAAGATAACTTCCGACGGCGACGAGGTGGTTGGCGATGTGCTGCATCTCGTTGGTGATGAGGCGGATATACTCGCCTCGATGCCCATCAACTGCTCGACAGCGCCGGCATAGACCGTCTCGTTGAGCATCGGCGAGAGATAATCGGCGTTATCCATGTAGCGGATGCCGCCCAGGTAGGGGCGATTCTCCAGGATCTTCTCGATGCCGCGATGCAGATAGCCGATGATGGGGGTACAGTGAATGACGGTTTCGCCTTCCATCGTCATCACGAGGCGCAGCACCCGTGTGTCGCGGGGTGCTGCGGCCCCATATTGAGGATCATCTCTTCGGTGTGGATACCACCGACAGGTTCGGCAAGCTGCTCCACGGTCTGTTTCCTTCTGCACATGAGAGGGCGGGAGAGTACGGTTCAGGTTGGTATGTGTGATGAAACCCTCACCACACTGGGTCATTTTGGACTTCCTAAAGGTGCTCTTCTGGTGAACGACGTGTGTAACACCACCATCTGTGAATATGAGGGCAATCCTACGATCACTTCGCCAGAAGCACGGAGAGGGTCCAGAACGAAAACTCCAGCGTTGCCGTGCTGTCCCAAGGAAGTCACCCATGGCATCTCCCGCTGGCGCTTAATTGGTAGCGGCGTTAATGCCTCATTCAGCACAAAACGTCGCAATGCGATCGGCGACGACCTCGGGCGCTTCCAGGGCTAGCCAGTGGCCGTTGTCAGGGAAATGCTCGACGCGCGCGCTGCCAAAACGCTCGGCATAGGTTGGCGCGATGAACGGATCTTTGTCGCCCCACAGGACCAGCGTGGGAACCGTCGTGATGAGCACGGTGAGACGCTCATACCAGCCAGCGTAGTCACGCGGATCGAGCGTGCGATACATGCGCAGGGCCGTGCGCCGCACCGAGCGCTTGGCGTAGGAGAGCGCGTAGACCTGGTGCCAGTGCTCGGCGCTGAGGTTTGGCGCGTTGGGGCGCATCGACCGCTCGAACAATGCCGGCGTTAGCAGCGCCATGAGCATGTCGCCAAGTACCGGCGTCCGCAACTGTCGCGCGGCAGGATGCCAGCGATAATCGGGGGAGAACGTGACTCCGCCGGCGATGACGATGCGTCGCACCTTTTCTGGCTGGGTGATGGCCCAGGTCAGGCCATATGGCCCGCCGAAATCGGTGACGACGAGGTTCAGCGGCGTCGGAATACCGGCAGCCGCGATGAGATCGCCGGTGAAGCGGGCCATGCTCTCCAGCGAGAAATCGAAGCCAGCGGGAGCTTCTGAGCGCCCCATGCCGGGCAGATCGGGAGCGAAACAGCGATAGCGATCCGCGATTCGCGCGATGATATCGTTCCACATCTCTGCCGAATCGGGGTTGCCATGCAGAAAAAGGGTAGGCGAGCCGGCGCCGCGTTCGGCCAGATAGATGGGTGCGCCCTGCACGATGAGTGACATCTCATGGGTCTCCTGTCGTGGTACCTGGAGCTGCCTGTAATACCAGCAGCAAGGTTGTAGCATCGGGAAAGCTGGCATTCTCGCCGTCGAAGAACGCTGCGGCAGCTGCCAGGCCATGTAGCGTCGCCAGATAGAGCATAGTCAGTTGGTCGGGATCGCGCTGCACGATGGCACCCGCTTCCTGACCGAGCACGATCAGGGTTTTGATGACGAGACGCAATTGGGTGAGATGCTCCAATGCGACGGCGCGGATAAACGGGGGCACGGCTTCGCTGGTCAGTGCCTGGGCGACAACCAGCGCATGCTCGGGATGCTGATACTGGTAGGGCAACATCTGCTCGGTGAACGCGGCCAAACGATCCCATGCCCGCCCCTGCCCGATCAACGCCTGCCGCGCGTGTAGGCAGATGCCCTGCGTCGCCTGCTCGACCAGCGAGGCAAAGACCTGTTCTTTGCTCGCGAAATAGCGATAGAGCAAGCCCTGGCTCATCGCGGCGGCGGCGGCGAGGTCCGGGATCTTCGTGCCGGCATAGCCTTTCCGCGCGAAGACGTTGGCGGCACTGGCCAGAATCAGCGTGCGGCGTTGCTCGCGTATGGTGGTGTTAGCATCTTTGCTGCGTGGCATCCAGCTCCTTTCACAATGAATAACTTTTCACTCAATAGTATAACCGTATCGCGTTGTAAGATCAAGGGGGATTGCGTCTCAACACGTGGTGTACTTTCAGCGAGCAAAATGACCAATCGACCTACTCCGCGTGGCTCCTCAAGCCTATTCAAAAACCAAGAGTACGGCATTACTCGTGGTATCGATACGTCCAGTAGAGATTGCATCATAGACGCAGCCCCAACGCCGCTGGAACTGTGGTTGCAGCATCATGTGTGCAGGTGCGGTTGCCGACGGCAACATGAGCAGGGCGTCGAGCATCTCAAAGAGGGCATCAGTTCGCCGCGAAAACTGCTGATACACACGCTCACGAAAACCAAGCAAGAGAGAAAGTGATTCAGGTTTCATGTCCATAGTATCGCATGCTGACCACTTTCCCGTCGCTCCGCCTGATTACATCTGAAGCTCATAGCAGCCAGAGAAAGAGGAAAACGATGCTATCAGCATACATAGGGGTTATGGGAAGATCCTGATACTGTTGGTGAATGAGGAATCGTGACAAGATTGCATGGTTCACAGCAACCGATCTCCAACGAGATTCTCGGCTTCGCGAGTCGCTTTTCGAGTTCGGCAACAGTTACCCCTAGCCTTCAGCCATCAGTATCAGGATCCTCCTATAACCCCAACTCTCATTTGCCTCCTGCGGAACAGTGTACGGTGTATCAGTAAAGGCTTTGCTATTTTTGAATGACACCGCTCGTATGCTTAATTCTGCTCATATCAAGCATGCGAGCGGTTCGGATTAAGCGGACTCGTTTGCGATGCGCTCGGACGAGAGGTGCAAGGCATATTCTTGTCGTCTGCCACGTTGGCGCCATCCTGCTCGGTGGAAGGCATTGGCCATGGGGGTATTGGCAATATCGGTATCAGCAACCATCTGGGAAACCCCCGCAGTAGCGACCGTCTGCGTGAGGCGTGCCAGCAGCGCATCAATATACCCCTGCCCGCGCTGTTCGGGAAGGACCCCGATATATCCCACGGTCGCATTGGTACACGGTATGACAAACCCCACCAACTCTTCAGTCGGGGTATAGGCAAGTTGCCACCATCCGGGAGCATGGCCAAAGTGCTGAAGCAACGTCATCAGGTCTTTGGCCTGTTGCGCTGCTCCCACCTGGTCCCGTTCCTGACGGAGACGCCGATCCAGCGTTCCTGCCGTCCCACGCTCGAGGGCGTCGAGAAAGGCAGCTTCCCCCACATCTTCCAGGGAACGAAAGAGTAGGCGCGAAGAAGTCACCTGAACCGCTGCATCCACGTGGCACTCCCATCGCAGTGTCTCGCGTTGCAACGCAAAGCCACAGTCGGTGAGCAGTGCTGCCCGTCGCTCAGGAAAGTATTGCCACTGTGGGCTGACGGGGGGGAGATCGATGATATGACCGATCTGCTCCCGCGCCCCAAGCTCCTGCATGTGCCGTACCGCGTGCGGGATCATCTGAGCGCCCAAGGGAATGAAATCATCACGTTCCCACGGAAGTTCCATGAGTATCATATCAGTAGGAGTGCTGAGTGAAGGCAATGTCCAGTAAGCGATGGTCCCGAGGATCTGGTGGACTTCTTCGAGAAGAAAGCACCATGGTAGGTATTCCCCTTGGTCAGTAACTGTTGCAGATAGTCCTGCACAGCAGCAGCATGTGCAATCCGCCCAGCAGTGCGGGCAAATGTCTCCAGTTCGCCATCGGCGAGAAGGCGAATTATCATCATTATACTCCTGTTTTTCTGTGGTATCACCGAGCTTCAGAGCTAGCATGCGATTCACCTCCTCCTTCCTGTTGCGTGCAATCCACGGTGCGCCATATTCTGCGGGAAGGGAGGCTTCCCCTCCGTGCGCCAAGGATGCACAGGAACAGTATAGCATGCGCTCAGAAGGAGAGCAACGTAGCAAAGTTTAGCTTCTGTTTTTATCAGTGATGGTTAAAACTGGAGCTTAAAGAGCGTGGTTGGCGACCAACCTACTTACCGGCTTTGTATGGGCGTGATTTGTCGCGCCCAGCGTCCCCTATAAAGAACGATGGATCAGGCTTCCAGCGCGACCAGCACGCGCCCGCGCAGCGCGCCCTGGAGGATCGCCGCCGTCACCTCCGGCAGCGCAGTCAGCCCAACCTCGCGCATCACCAGCGCATTCAGGTCGGCGGGGGTGAAGTCCGTCGCCAGGCGCTGCCAGATCGCCGCGCGTAGCGGCATAGGGCATTGCACAGAGTCGATGCCCAGCAGATTCACCGCACGCAAGATGAAAGGATACACCGTCGTCGGCAGTGCGCCGCCGCCCGTCACGCCACAAGCCGCCACGGAGCCGCCATAGCGCGTCGTGCGCAGCGCGTAGGCCAGCGTCGCCCCGCCCACGGCATCGATGGTGCCGGCCCAGCGTTCCTTTTCCAGCGGCTTCGCGCTGGCGGCGCTCGTCGCCTCGCGGCTGAGGATTTCCCCCGCGCCCAGGCTGCGCAGGTAGTCGTGCGCCTCATCTTTGCCCGTGCTGGCGGCAACGGTATAGCCGCGCCGCGCCAGCAGCGCGACGGCCACGCTGCCCACGCCGCCCGTCGCCCCCGTCACCAACACCGGTCCGGCGTCGGTCGTCAGCCGATGTGCTTCCAACTGGTGCAGGGCCAGCGCGGCGGTGAACCCCGCCGTTCCTAGTGCCATCGCCGCCCGCGCCGTCATGCCCGCCGGCAGCGGCACCACCCAAGCCGCCGGCACGCGCGCGAATTGGCTGAAGCCACCGAAATGTGATACGCCCAGGCCATAGCTCGTCGCCAACACGCCGTCGCCCGGCTTGCAGCGCGCATCAGTGGACTCGACCACTGTGCCGGCGAGGTCGATGCCCGGCACGAAGGGATAAGAGCGCACGATCTGCCCGTTCGGGATGCAAGCCAGGCCATCTTTGTAATTCACATCCGAATAGGCCACGCGAATGAGGACTTCGCCCGCCGGCAAATCCGCCGCGCGGAGTTCGCGCACCCCGGCGGTGAAGTTGTCACACTGCTTATCGACGACGAAGGCGCGGAAGGTGGATGGGGTCATCATGGTGTTTCCTTTCACGAACCAGCGACCGGCGCAATGATGAGCAGCGTTTCGCCTTTTTGCAAGGGAGCCGTCCAGCGCGTCTTGCCCGTCTGCGTATCAATGCCAACCAGGGCGCTATCACCGGCCAGGCACAGCAAGCTCTGCGAAAGGATCGCCAGTGCCGGATTCTGCCCGATAGTGGCCGTTTGCCAACGCACCGTGCCGGCGCTTAAATCAAAAGCATGCACGCTGGTGGAGACGAGATACAATGTTTGCCCGTCGCAGAGTACCTGCGACTGATTCGAAAGATCTTTGGTTTTGGTGCCGACATCCCAGACGACGTTGCCGGTTTGGCTATTCAGCACCTGCACATGGCCGGCGGCGGAATTGTTGACATCCCATTGTAACACCAGCCGACCGGCACCGACACAGGCCAAATGTTCCCCCGCGAAATCACTGGGTTGCGCGAACGGGTGCTTCCAGGCGAGCGTGCCATCAGCCAGGTGAACGGCGATAACATCCTGATCGCTGAAGGTGGCATAAGCCAGCGCGCTGTCGATAAGGAGCGGACCACCGGATGCATTCTGGCCGCCGACAGGATTCGGCGTCATCCATTTCGTCGCGCCGTTGGCGGGATTCAGCGCGAAAAGGCCGTTCGCGCCATCGAGATACAGCGTGCCATCCGCCCCCAATTGCACGGCATCGAACGTCCCGAACGCTGTTACTGGCTGGCTCCAGCGCGGGGTGCCATCGCTCTGCGCGGCGAAGGCGCGCACCGACTGCGCCGGTGCCTGCTGGGTGAGATCGGAGCTCGCGCCCAACTCAGCGGAATAGACATTTTGGGTGGATGCGGCCACCAGCACATCCGCACCAGTATGGAACGTCCAACGCGGCGTCCCCGTCGCCGTATCGAAGGCCACCAGATCCTCGGCATGGCTGCTGCCCACGACCTCGGTGACATAGAGCGTAGCGGTGGTAAGGGCGTCGATATCCAAAAAGAATGATTGCGCATCCGCCGGTCCATACATCCAACGCCGCGCGCCCGTGGCGAGTTGGTACGCCTGGATGGTATGTTCGGCCAGCAAATAGACGGTATCCGAGGAAACGCGGAGGGTGGCGCTGTCGCCGACATTGACGGCTTTACGCCAGCGCACCTTGCCCGTCGCCGCGTCATACACGGTCAGGTAAAAGGCGTCCGCTGCGCTGCTGCCGACGCCGGAGCCGTTGATGCTCGTCAGGGCCACGACCGGCTGGGTGACGGTGGAAGATGAGGCGGCAACTGGGCCGCAGGCGGCCAGCCAGAGCATACAGCACGCCACCAGCGCCACGCCATACCGCCGCCATGCGGGCGCTGATCGAAGGAAACGCATGCCTGATCCTTTCGCTTGGGCGCTCAATGCCACAAGCTCGGCTGGCACAACGCGCGCACGCCATCAATCATAGCGACGTGCGCACGTTATGCTTGCGTTTCTCAGTATATGGCGCGCTTATAGTCTAGCGCAACCAATGGTCCTTGTGGGCGGCCAAAAGTATACCTGCTATTCTTTTTCCCGCTCGCTATAGCCAGGAGAATGTACGATAAAAGGGCGAACGGTACCATTCGCCCTCCGTTGACTGATCGTTTGCCAGGTTGCTTACGCGCTCTGGCAAGTACACGCGCCGCAGTCACACGTGCTGCAATCGCAGTCGGCGTCGTCACAGCAATCACAGCAACCGTTGGTATACATACGCATCTGATCCTCCTCGGATACACAGGTTTCGGGCTGCGTGACACACTGGGCATCAGCGCAGGCCGCGAAGGTTGTTTCAGGGCAAAGGCAAACGGCGGCGAGCGCGCGTTGAAACCGCTGGACCTCCGCCCGTTGCGCGACGAGCGCCGCGATCGCGCTGTCGATCGCCGTCAGGCGCGTGCGTGTCAGCACCAGCAGTTCGTGCTGGACCTCTGCGCAAAGTGCCTGATCGGCGCGATCTACCAGCGGTTTCGCGGCGGCGAGCGGGGTACCAAGCGCCCGCATGCGGTGCAGCAATTGGACGCGCTTGACATCCGCCGGACGATACCAGCGATAGCCGTTGGTGCCACGTGCCGGCGTGGGCAAGAGGCCGATGCGCTCATAATAGCGAATCGCCTGCGCGCTCACGTTTGCCCGTCGCGCCAGTTGGCCGATGCTCAGCCGGTCGTCATGCTGTGCGTTCGTCATCCCGTTCACCTCCCGTCGATCAGAGTATGCAACGTTGTACCCGCTACAAGGTCAAGGGGTGATGTGAATCTCGCCAAATTTGCGCCGCAAGCGGCGCAGGTGCAGGCGGTGCAACGCGGCATCGCCCCACGAGAGGTAGCCCGCCGTCGTCAGGCCATGCACGATTGTCGCCACAACAATGCTCGGTCCCGGCAGCGCGACATAAAGGGTGCCGAAGAGCGCGCCGGCCAGCATCGCGGCGATGTTGAACTTCCACGGATAGCCACCTAGCCGGTGATACGCGCCGAAGATGATCGCGACCGCGCCGACGCCGCTGATCGCGCTGCCCGCCGGCCCCAGGCCCAGCGCCAGCAGCTCGCGAATCGCCAGCGCCTGCACGGTCCCGCGCCAAAAGACCTCTTCCGCCGGCGCATTGAGGATCAGATAAAAGCAGCTTTGCAGCGCCTGGTCCGCGCCCGTCGGCAGGCGATAGCCCGGCGCGACCTGCACCCGCCAGCAGACGGCGAGCACCAGCATCACCGCGCCCACCCCCACGCCCAGCGCCAGCGCCGCCGGCCAGCCCTGCGGCGGCGCGATCAATCCCACGGCGCGCGGCCCGCCCAGGAAGTGCGCGGCAATGAGCGCGACGGCCCAGAACGGCACCAGCCGCGTCAGCACATCCGGCCAGAACCAGCGCCACGTCTCATGCGGATGATTGCGAACGATACGAGTCTCCATATCAGCTATTATAGCGCGGGAATACATGCCACCGCGCCTATACCTGGCCCAGTCAGAACGCTGTTTGCGCAATCAGCGCCGCGCTCAGCGCGCGATCACCACGTGGTCGCCGTGGCAGATCGCTGCCGCGCCGGTGGCGAGTTGCACCCGCCGCTGCTCGCCGGATTGATCGAGGATGACGCGCGTCAGGCGCGCGAGGCTGTCGGCGTTCAGGTGCGCATCGGGCTTGGCACTGCCCACGCGCAGGATGGCGCGGCGCAGCACGCGCGCCCGCAGGGCCGGATGCAGTGATCGCAACTGCGTTCGGCTCAGGGTGATCGTTGCGGTGTCGTCGGCCAGCACGGCAACGGCCCAGGCGGCGTCAGTCGCCGCGTCGAGGAAGGCGACATCCTGCGCGATGACTTCGGCGTTGCGCGCCAGCGTCGCGCTGATCTGCGGCTGCAACGTCGCCAACAAGGGCAACAGTTCGTGGCGGACGCGGTTGCGCGTGTAGCGCGGATCGGCGTTGCTGGCATCTTCGCGCGGCGTGTAGTCCCGCGCCAGACAATATGCCACGGCCTCCGCGTGGCGCAGGCCCAGCAACGGACGGATAAGATCGCCGGCACGGGGGCGCATCCCCGCCAGGCCCGCCAGCCCGCTGCCGCGCACGAAATGCATCAGGACGGTTTCCGCCTGGTCGTCCAGGGTATGCCCCAGCGCGATCCGCGTCGCATCCGCCGTCGCCGCCACGCCGCGCAGAAAGCGATAGCGCGTCGCGCGCGCGGCAGCCTCCACCGAGCCGCGCCAGCCGGCACGCTCGCTCGCGCTCACCACACCCACGGTGCAAGGGATCGCCCGTTCGGCGCAGACCGCCGCGACGAAGGCGGCATCCGCCGCGCCCGCCGCCCCGCGCAGCCCGTGGTCCAGGTGCGCGGCATGCAGCGCGACGCCAGGAAAGCGCGCACCAGGCCGGCCACATAGGGCGTCTAGCGCCAGCAGCAGCGCCAGCGAATCGCCACCACCGGAGCAGGCCACGATCACCACGCCGTGCGGCGGCAGCAGATCAGCGCGCAGAAGCGCGACGCGCACGCGCTGCTCGAAAGGCAAAAGTGACATACCACACAGTTTCCTAGCCTGTTCGGCCTAAATATGATCACTCTCATAGTTCCCCATGACGATCCGCGCGATACTGCATCCAAACATCAGCGCGATTGCCCATGCTTCGTCAGGAAAGGGATCAGCTACTGCATGGAACGATATCACATCGCCGGCCCGCGCCGGCTGCTGCCGGTTGCCCTCATCACCCTCATCATGGTGGTTTTCACGGCCTGTTCGAGCTATACCAGCACGAATAGCAGCAGCGGAACGAGCGGTACTACCACCACCGGCACGCCCACTGCGACCACCCCGACCACTGGCGGCACGCCCGCGCCTTGCGCCAGCGCATGTAGCGCCGGCGGGGGCATCCAGGCGGCGACACTGGCGGTTGAGCCGACGGCGGGCGATGCCCCCGAAGTGCAGGCCATCCAGGGAGCCAAGCAGACGGTCTGGCTGGAGATCTATTTGCTGACTGAACACACCGTCATCAACGAATTGGAAAACGCGGCGAATCGCGGGGTGGATGTGCGCGTGATGCTGGAAGGGCATCCCGCTGGTAGCGGCTCAACGACGCCGCAGCAGACCATCGACGAACTCAATGCCGCCGGCGTGAAGGCGCAGGAAGCGAACGAAAGTGCCTTCGCCCTGACCCACGCGAAGATGATGATCATCGACGGCACGACGGCGTATATCTCGTCGGGCAACTTCACGAAGTCGGCGCTGGGCGGTTCGTCATATACCACCGACCGCGATTATCTGATCACCGACACGGATAGCGCGGACGTACAGGAGTGCAGCGCCATTTTCACCGCAGACTGGAACCGCACGACGCCGCAACTGAACGATCCGAATCTGGTGGTCAGCCCGGTGAACGCCCGCGCGGACCTGACGACGCTCATCAACGGCGCAAAGCACACGTTGCACCTGGAAGAAGAGGAGATGCAAGATCCGCAGCTGATCCAGGCGCTGATCAGTGCCGCCGGGCGCGGCGTGCAGGTGACGGTGGTGGTGCCGGTGCCAGGCTCGAATGCCAGCGACGCGCAGGGCGAGCAACAATTGACGCAGGGCGGTGTGAAGGTGGTGACGGTCGATGATCGCAACGGCGGTTTGTATATCCACGCCAAGATCATCGTCGCCGACGGCACCGCCGCCTTCGTCGGCTCCGAAAACTTCTCCACCTATTCCCTGGATAAGAACCGTGAGGTCGGCGTGCTGCTCGCCAACCCCCAGGTCATCCAGCAACTCGAAGCGACCTTCGTGCAGGACGCGAACGGCGGGGTGGCGGGGTCGTAAACTTCTTCTGACACTTGCACGACTGACAAAACGATCGGATAGAAAAGAAGCAAGATGTAGTTTTTCCCCTTGCGGTGCCAGATCGTTTGTGCTATACTAAGGCTGCAAAGGCACTGCAACGACTGGCTTTCACAGTTCACATGGGCCTTTTATCGGGGTGTAGCGCAGCCTGGCAGCGCGCAACGTTCGGGACGTTGAGGCCGGAGGTTCAAATCCTCTCACCCCGACCAAGCCTCTGGCGGTGCCTGACCGGTTCTTTCCGGTTGATGGCGCTTGTTCATCTGATGGTTCACATCTCAAAGGAAGCGATCAACATCATGACACCGTATCCGTTTCTCGCCGTTAGGCATGCCGACCATGCCGGCGAGCGTGACCCGTGGGGCAGTGATTGGCTGCGCCAGTGGTGTCGCGGCGGATGCGCTATGGTGCGACCGCGCCCAGAGCTAGCAGATAGCAGCCCTCAACCATCCGGTCCGCGTCATCGTAGACGACAGTAGCGGGCAGCACGCGAACGAGCCTTGTCTCCTGCGCGCCCCTTGATTCCTGTCCCTCTGTCGTCAGCACCGCTCGCCTGTGTGCGAGCCAGAGGGAGGGAACAGCCTCATGCCTGTGCTGGTTCTCAATTCATCCTTTCAGCCGCTCTCCGTCATCCCGGAGCGCCGCCTCATTGTGCTGCTCTCGAAGAACAAAGTCACCTTCGTAGATGATGAGGTGCGCCAGATGATCGAGCGCAACATCGCCGCCCGTCGCTTGACCAACGACCGGCCAGTCATCGTGCAGTTGCTCGCCAACGTGCATATCCCGCGCATGGCGCTGCGCCCGACGCGCGCGAACATCTTGCTGCGCGACGACGAGATGTGCCAGTACTGCGGCAAGCACTCGCGTGATCTCACGCTCGACCACGTCCTGCCCCGTTCGCGTGGTGGCCAGAGCACGTGGGAAAATCTGGTGGCGTGCTGCAAACTGTGCAATGGCCGCAAGGGCAATCGCTTGCTCAAAGAGGCGAACATGAAGCTGTTGCGCCAGCCGCGCCCGCTGAACCAGGAGTACGCTGGCGTCTTCTTGTTGCGCTACCCGCAACTGCGCGAGGCGTATGAGAACTTCCTGAATGCATCGCTGCAATCCGCCTAGGGCTAAGGACCGTGGGGTGAGGGTGTCGTGTCGCCGGGGGCAATATCCCAGCCGCCGCACGGTCGCCGGGGGTTGTTCTGTAAACACATTTGCCCCCGGCTCGGAACAGCAACCTCTGATATCATGATTGTGCCTCGCCCACGAGCCTGCGCAAACCTCAGCAGCTTGACCGCGTCCCGGAGATGTAGGCCAAGGCTACCACCCGCAGTCAGGCAGGAGCCACAACGGCACAGGCATTGCGCGCGGCACGTAAGGGTTTCCCCCTCTCGACCCGATTCAGACGACGAACGGCCGCCACGCTATGCGTCGAATCCGTGCATTGCCCTCCCTGGGTACGGACCCATCCTGGTTCCCTGGCCTGGGCTCAGAACAACGTGCGTAACCGGTCACGGGCGGCACCTGCGTCCCGGCGTGTGCACCTCACTTAACACCGCATGGTCACCCCCCCCCTCAGTCAGTTCCAGCCCCAACACATATTTCCCATCAATGGGCCGGTGGACCGACTGCGTCTGCCGCCTGGCGAGCGGTGAGACCTTCCACGGTTTGCACAATGGTGACGATGAGCAGACGCCACGGAGACCAGGTGGGCGGGCCGCGTTCAGGAAAGAGATCGGCACAAGCAGTATCGGGGTAGCTATCGGGTAACTGCATCACCATATTACCGGCAGGGTAAAAGGCGTGGGCCACCGCGTCGGTGGTCGCTGGAATCTCGCCGAGGGGCAAGGGGGTG
>DAIDGU010000008.1 GCA_027459785.1 Ktedonobacteria bacterium
GTGCCGCGTGGCCTTGACCTATGCGGCCACCTGGATCATTGCCCTCGCGGCCACTGACGCCGGTCGCCCGGATCTCTTGCGTTCGCCTCGCCGGGTTCTTGCCCATTATTGGGAGGGCGATGGGTTATGAAACGCCCTCAAAGATACTTCAAACTTTCCAAAGAGGGGCAACCAATGGCCCAACCTATTCATATCACCACGCGCGTGCTGCCAGGTGGACGCATAGAAGTAACGGTGTCTGAATTACAAGAGGGCCAGGAAGTCGAGGTCCTCATTACCATCCAGCCGGTGCATAATGTCGCCATTCGTGACGAGGCGCACGGCACTGAGCAACTCCACGTGTTGGATGTCATCGCCGGCATTCCCCCGCAGCGTAATTTTCAGACTGCTGAGGATGTCGAACACTATCTGCAAGAGGAGCGCGATTCTTGGTAGCAGTAGTGCTACATGAATTGTCCGTCGGTGTTTGGCAAAGGACTAGAGTACGCTGCTTGAGTTAGTGCGTGCAGGATATGATATATTGACATCCTCCCCCGCTTAGAAAGCGGGGGATTCCGGGGATCGCTCCCCGGATCTTCCTGCTTCACTGGGGGCTGCCTGAACGATCGTGGATCGCCCAGGTCTTACGCCCTCTCCACAGGCAAGCACCGCCAGCCCGGCGGCTAAAATATTCAGCGCCGCGTTGACATCGCGGTCATGCACGGTGTGGCACGTGGGACACTCCCACTCCCGCACATCTAACGACAGGGATTCAAGGATATGCCCGCAGACATGGCACCGTTTGGAACTAGGGTAGAACCGATCAATCGCAACGACGGTGCGGCCATACCGGGCCGCCTTGTATGCCAGTTGCCGGATCAATTCACCCCACCCTACATCGGCGATAGCCTTGGCGAGGGAATGGTTACGAAGCAGATTCTTGACCGCCAACGACTCGACGCAGATCACTTGGTTTTCGTGGATCAGTCGCGTCGTCAGTTTATGCAGGAAGTCATTACGCCGATCCGCGATGGTGGCATGAATCTTGGCGACCTTGCGCCGCTGCTTTGTCCGATTCTTGCTACTAGGTTGTTTGCGGGCCAGGTCACGCTGGGCATGGGCCAGCTTCTTTTCGTCTTTATGGAAGAAGCGTTCATTACCGACTTTCTCCCCCGTGCTGAGGGTCACGGTATCGTGGATGCCCAGGTCAAGGCCAACCATCTTAGGGGTGACGGGCTTGGGGCGGATAGCTTCTTCAATGAGGATGCTGACAAAGTAACGCCCCGCCGCGTCGCGTGTCACCGTCACCGTGGATGGTCTGGCATCCTTGGGCATCGGGCGCGACCACACAATGTTGAGCGGCTCGTCCATTTTCGCCAATTTCAGCGAGCGGGTCGCCCCGTCCCAGGTAAAGGCAGAACTGGCATAGGTCGCCGCTTGCCGGTTGCGTTTCTTCTTGAAGACAGGGTACTTCGCACGGCCTTCAAAGAAGTTGCGGAAGGCGCGATCCAGATGGCGCAAGGCTTGTTGCAAGGGGACACTGGACACCTCGTTGAGCCAGTGCGTCGCTTCCTCTTTTTTGAGCGCCGTCAGGGCGGCCGAGGTCGCCTCATAGTTGACCCGCTCTTGGCGGTCGTACCAGGCGTCCGTGCGCAGTTTCAGCGCCCAGTTATACACGAAGCGCGTACAGCCAAACGTCCGGCTCAGAATCGCATCCTGTTCCGGTATGGGGTAAAACCGATAGCGGTACGCACGTTCATGTTTCATGCGTACCGTATACCACATGCTGCTGTAAGTATGCAATGGGTACGGGGTCGCATCGTGCGACGGCGCTTCTATCCCCGGCCTAAAGGCGCGGGGTTTTACGCGCCCTTCTATAAACTAAGGAAAGGCAACGCGAGGTGCAACGATGAGCATGCCCAAACCGGTTATCTTGCCGCCAGCGGAAGTGGAGCGGCGACGAGCTATCATGCATCGCGCGCTGGCTCAGGTGCGGCTGGAAGGGCTGGAACCTGATGCGCTCTTTTTTGATTATGCTGAACGCTATGCACAGGGTGCAATGACCCTGGCAGAGGCGATCACTGATTTCAAACAGCGGATCGCAGCGCATGACATCCGGCAACCAATATGAATATCCGAATGGGGTGCTGCGTAATATCCTCGGCATCACGGACGAGGCGGCATTACAGCGTGTCGAAGCGACACTGACCGCTATCCGGCTGGCCGAACTTGAGGCCCAGCCCCTACCCGGTGCGTTCGATCTCGATCACCTCAAAGCAATCCATCGCTACATCTTCCAAGATATCTATACTTGGGCGGGCGAATTACGGCAGGTAGATATCAGTAAGGGAACCTAACACTTCGCGTCAATGTCATTTCTGCTTCCCAATGCCACCCGGCTTTTTGTCCAGCTTGCTCAAGAACATCATCTGCAAGGCTTACCCATCATGCGCTTCGCGCAACGCGCGGCTTACTATCTTGGCGAACTCAATGCGCTGCATCCCTTTCGCGAAGGCAATGGACGTACGCAGTGAGCGTTCTTCTTCCAATTAGCCGCCACAACGGGCTATGTGCTCCACTGGGAACGCGCCGACCGCGCAGCACTGCTCGCTGCTTCGATACAAAGCCTGATACGCGGTGATAATAGCGGCTTCGAATCGATCCTCCAAGTGCTCATCGAACCGGAACAGCCATAAACCGTTACTACACAGGCGGCGCGCTGCACGCCCTACGCAGCCTGGTTGCGTATGCGATGGCAATCACATAGATTGTGGTTGCAAAATTGGCGTTCTCAGGTGTACTGCTTGGATCAAGCACAGCATCCATGAAAGGAGGATTGATATAGGCGGGAAAAGAGGAGAAAGAAATCAGAGGTTGGGACCGCCGCGCACTGCACGGCGGTGATCGTAGTTGAGCCATTCTTCGTAGAGGTAGTCGAAGTCGTCGCGGCAGGTGGCGGCGTCGGGTGCTTTTGCGGCGACGAGATCGCGGTAGGACTTGGCGGAGTGCCACATCTCGCTGATCGTCGGCCCCATCAGAGCGAAGACCTCATCGTTGGCCATGCCGGTGCGCACCAACTCGCCCACATGGGAAAAATAATGGTTGACTTCCTTGACGGCGTGTAATTGGCCGTTCGCCAGCACGGCGTGCGCCGAGGTTGGACCGTGGCCATTCATGCTGGGCAGGCCCAAACCGCGTACCGTGGCGACAGCCTGGGCCAGCGCCGGCATTTCCAGTTGTTGGCTGAGTTGCAGCGCGATGGTCGTGCGCTGCGCCCGCTTATAGCTATTGAATTCGATTGCCAGGGTGATGACGCTGCCGATGAGAAAAATCACGCTCACGGCCAAGATCGTCACGGCTGTTCCGATAGACATATTTTCCTTCCACCACACGGATCAGATGAGGCTGATCCTTTTCCCCGTTATGCCTTATTATGCGGTTATGCATTCCCCAGTATATGCCCCCCTCATGGCCGCTGTCAACATGTCAGGACTCCTGGCAGCGACAGGGCTGCTGGGATCGGGACTATTGGCCGCTCACCCGCCGCCCTATGGTATACTACTCCTTGTATAGATGTGGGCGGTGTGGTATGCATAAGGAGGCGACCAACGATGGCATTAGCCGATGAGCGCATCGTCGAATTATCGCGGACGGCGCGCGGCTTGCTGGCTGGTCCGCCGGACTTCCTGCGCACGCTGGTGGGAGATGAGGCGGAGGGCCGCTTGCACCGGCGCGCGGTGGTCGTGGCGGCGCTGCGCGAGCACGAGGCGCGCGGCCTGGTGGGCATCTCGCTGGACGAACTCGCCGCCGATGTCGAGGCCGTCTTGCGCCTGCGCGACGAAGCTATCCCCGACGACCTGCGCGCTGAGTGCAGCGACATCCTGCGCCAGCTCGAAGGCTGGGATGTGGTGGATTCCGCCGTCGCCCCCGAACGGGCGCGCATGGACGGTGGCGCGCGCCGCCGCGTGGAGCGTGATTATTCACTCGCTCGCCCGATGCGCATCTTCTTGCCCCACTGGGATGAGATCCAGCGCCAGTTGCGCCGTCGCTACATCAGCCTTTCCGCCAATTACTTCGCCCAGGCCGCTGCTGCCCTGGATATGCTGCTGGCCGAATTGCGCGAGGCCCAGCCCGATCCCTTGCGCTGCTTCACGGCCTGGCAGACGGCCCGCCAGGCTCTCTATGGCGTGAACCGCGAGACACGCGATTTCGCCCGTGAACTGCGCTCGATCCAGGTCGATCCGAACCACCCCGAAGCCTTGGCCGATATCGCTGATCGGCTGGGCATTCTGTACGAGAAGTTCTATCGCGTGGCACACGAAGGCGCGGCGCTGGTGCGCGAACGCCTGGTGCGCCTGCGCGACGCCCCGCGCGAGGGCCAGAACGTGCGCCGCTTGCAGACGATCTTGCGCCAGCGCGAAGAAGAGTGGAGCGTGGGCCTGGGCGAGAGCGACGAGGAGCGCGAAGAGCGCCTGGGGGCCATCGCCACGGAGACGCTGCGCGACCTCACCTTCTTCGAGCGCCTGGTGTCGGATACCGGCCCTGGCTCATGGCGTGAGGGTGTGCGCGCGATCTCGCTGGCGCTGGTGGAACTGACCGAGCGCATCCACGCGGCCATCGCGCTGCGGCTGCAACAGACGCAGGCCATCGAGGCGCTGCTGCGCCATGCGCGCCGCCTGGGGGATGGCGGCGATGCCGACGTGCAGGCCGCGCGCCAGTGGCTCTGGAATGCGTCGGGCGCGTTCCACGCCGGCCTGTGGGTGCAGGGCCAGCCAGCGACGGACGAGCGCATCGTGCTGGAACGCTGGTTGGAAAACAAGGGCGGTAGCCCCCTGCCCCTGGTGGACGACGAGACGTGGTTGCGCTCCTTCCAGCCGCGCAAGAAGGCCGCGCCACCCCCGCCGCCGCCCGCGCTTATCACCGACGATGCCTGGGATCCCGGCGACGACCCATCGATCCGCGAGGGCGAGTCGGCGCGTGCCGCGCTGGTGGCGCGGCTGATCGAGGCCGGTTCCGTGGCGAACCTGAAGGAGTTGCGCTCGTTCCGCGAACTGCGCATCCTGGTGCAATTGTTGTGGTTGCCACGCGACAGCGCGCCCCTGCGTCGCCTGGGCCTGAAGATCGCCTCGCCAGCGGCGCACGGCACGCCACGCGGCATCCTGCACGGCCCCACCTTTGAACTCGATCTCGAAAATTACCGCTTCATCGCCACGACGGACAAGGTCAAGTTGGACCCCAGCCTGGAGCAGCAGCACGAGCGGCTGCACGCACTGCCGCCGGAGGCCGCGCCGCGTCCCACGCGCGCCCGCGTGCCGGATGTCGCGGCCAGCACCATCGTCCCGCCGGTTGGCGGTGCCGTGGCGGGCGCGTCGCAGCCTATCGCCGCGCCCCTGCCGGATGTTGCGCCAGAAGCAGCGAAGCCGCAGTCCCGGCGCTCCTGGGCCTTCCCTGGCGGTGGCCTGCGCCGCACCGCCGGCGGCACCACGCCGCTGCAGAAGCCGCCCCAAGAATAGAGAGAAATGCTGATGACCATCGCCGCTACCCCGATCAGTTGCAAAGAGGTTGTCGCCCAACTGACGGATTACCTGGATCACGCCCTGCCGCCCGATCAGGTGCAGCGAATCGAAGCACACCTGACGGCGTGTGGTGGCTGCGCGACGTTTTTTGCGCAGATGCAACAGACGGTGGCCGTGCTGCCCGCCCTGGCCGATGCCCCCGTGCCGCCCGAAACGCGCGCCGCGCTGGTCGATGCCTTCCGCCGCTGGCAGAGCGCCGATGGCGCGTTGGTGCTGGCGTTACGGCAGGGCGACGAGGCCGCCTTCATGCTGGTGGTCGCACAATATCAGGGGCCGCTGCTGCGCCTGGCCCAGTCCTTCGTAACAGACCGCGCCGTGGCTGAAGAGGTGGTGCAGGAAACCTGGCTGGGCGTGCTGAAAGGCATCGATACCTTTGCCGGACGATCCAGCTTCAAGACGTGGCTCTTCCACATTCTGGCGAATATCGCGCGCACACGCGCCGTGCGCGAGGGGCGCACCGTGCCGTTTGCTGCGCTGGCCGCCCGCGACGACGAGGAGGACGCCACGCTCGTCCCCGAAGACCGCTTTTTTCCGCCGGATGACCCTCATGCGAACCACTGGGCCGCGCCGCCACGCCGCTGGGAGACCCAGCCCGAAGCGCATCTACTTTCCGGCGAACTGCGCGAGCAGATCCAGGCGGCCATCCTGGCGCTGCCGCCGAACCAGCGCGTCGTCATCACTCTGCGCGACATCGAGGGCTGGCCCTCCGATGAGGTTTGCACCTTCCTGAACGTCACCGAGGCCAACCAGCGCGTGCTGTTGCATCGCGCCCGCTGCAAGGTGCGCGAGGCGCTCAGCCGCTATATGGTCGAAGCCTGAAGCCGCCGTTTTTGTTGCATCTCGTCAATTGGCGTCCCGTCCTCTTGACTTTCTTGTGCCATGGGTATATACTTTCATCGTAGTAAAGTGGTTTTGAATGAGGAGAACACTTCATGGAGATGAAACAACATGAGGCGCGGGAGCAGCTTCAGATCGTGCAACAGGCGCAACGCGCGACGCAGCGCAACAGCATCGAGAACGGCGTCTTGCTCATCGTCTGGGGGATACTCATCGCCATCGGCCTGGCGCTGTTCGACGTGTTCAGCGGGCCGGTGGCCACGGGGATCTGGGTGGCGCTTGCGGCGCTTGGCACCGTGGGGACGGCGCGTTACGCCGCGCGCTTCCGTGTGGTGCCGCGTCGGCCACGGACGCCCTGGTTCTTGCTCGTCATCCTGGCGCTGTACTATCCAGTGGTGTTGATCGGCGGCATCACGCTTTTCCCGCACCATCCGCGCTTCCTGTTTACCGCGATCGGGCTGCTTACCGCGCTGCCACTGATTCTGGCGGGCCTATGGCAATGGCGGCGTACTCAGGAGGTGTAACGATGGCGACCACCCAGGATGATGCGGACCATATCCACCACCCACGCCTGATGTTGGATGACACGATCCACCAGCCGGTGCGGCTGTCGATCATGGCGCTCTTGGCGCACAGCCAGAAGGTTGACTTCGCCTTTGTGCGCGACCACCTGGAACTGAATGACTCGAACCTCTCGCGCCACCTGGCGGCCCTGGAAGAGGCCGGCTATATCGCCGTCACCAAGGTCTTCGAGGGCAAACGCCCGCGCACGTGGCTGGCGCTGAGTCCGGCGGGCCGCGTGGCTTTTGAACGTTACGTGCAGGCACTGCAACAGATCGTAGCCCAGCCGCTCGCCGGCGCGGGCGATGCAGGAGAACCATCATGAACACCATGCAACCATCATCATCCACCAAACCAGCGCGTCAGATGACGCCTCAACAAACACGCCGCATGGCGACGATCCTGCTCAGCGTCGGCGTACTGACGGGCCTCATCTTCGTCGTTGTGTCGTGGCTGACGGGCAACTGGCACTTCCTGGTCGCCGCCGCCCCGCCCGTCGTAGTGCTGACGAG
This sequence comes from Ktedonobacteria bacterium, assembly GCA_027459785.1. Lineage (GTDB taxonomy): Bacteria > Chloroflexota > Ktedonobacteria > Ktedonobacterales > JACDGC01 > JAJPKG01. The sequence continues at coordinate 7,466 of DAIDGU010000008.1, forward strand.
CATGGGCCTCAGCTTTTGCTTTGCTGCCGCCCGTGCCAGCCGGCGCACCAGTTTTTGACGGTCTTGCGAAGTTTTGCTGAGTTTGGACGTATATATATGTATAGTGGCTCTGCGCTTTACCTTCGCCAGTTGCCGTAGTCTGGCCTGGTGAGGGGAAACACGTGCCATCATTACGTCCATATCATCACAAAACTTGCGTAGGAGATCGTACATGCGCCACTTCCGCCCCGCTCTCGTCCTGGGTGCGGCGCTCGCCGCCTCGCTCTTTACGGCTTGCGGCTCAACGAATACAAATACCGTCGCCGCTAATTGCACTCCCGCCGACGGCATCAGCACATCGTCGCTCAACCTGGTGTTGCCAGGCAAGCTAACCGACGCCACTGATGCCACCTATCCCCCGCAGGAATTCGTCGATCCTACCAATCACTCGTATACTGGCATGGAAGTGGACCTGGCCAACGAGTTCGCCAAGCGCCTGTGCCTGGTGCCGAATGTACAGAACGTCCAGTTCAGCACGATCATTTCGGGTCTGACTTCCTCGGCAAAACCCGGCAGCCAGTACTATGACATGTCGCTCTCGGCCTTCACGATTACCAAGGCACGCAAGGCCCAGGTCGATATGATCCCCTACTTCACTGCCGGCGAATCTTTGCTGGTGGCGCAAGGCAATCCGAAGAATATCAAGTCGAAGAATGATCTTTGTGGCTTGCCCGTTGCCGTGGAAACTGGTACTGTAGAGGAAGCAGAGATTAAGAATGTCCCTGGCACGACCAGTGGTGTCGCGCTCAATGACGGCGTCTGCAAGAGCAACCCCGTCAAGCTCCAATCCTTCGGGACGCAAGATCAGGTCATCCAGGCGCTCAATAATGGTAGCGTGGACGCGACCTATCAGGACTCGCCAGTCAGCGGCTATTACAACAACCTGAATGGCAACAAGTTCACCGAGATCACCACCATCTCGCCGAACCCCGAAGGCATCGTCGTGCGCAACGACAACAGCGCCTTCGAGAGTGCCATCAAGCAGGTCTTGACGGACATGGAGAACGACGGCACCTATGACAAGATCCTCTCGAAGTGGGGTCTGACCAACGGTGCGTGCAAAGTCAACTCGTCGTGCTATCAGCAAGGGCTGAACCCCAGCGCATAACGGCATCATCACACAGTAAGGCGTGCCATCTTGTCATGGCACGCCTTTATGGTCTATTCTATGTCCAAATACATGCAAGGGGGAAGTCCCATGCCCATCGTTAGCGCCTTCATCGGCATCCTCGCACAAGGTACGCAGTTCCAGTGGGATATCGTCTGGAAGTTTCTTTTCGATTCATCGATCCTTCAAGGCGCGATCATTACCATTGTATTGGCCATTATCTCGCAATTCACCGGCTCCGTGATCGGCCTGTTGATCTATCTCATTCGCCGCACGCCCCTACGACCAGCAGCGGAAGCCTACATTTGGTTCTTTCGCGGCACGCCGCTGCTGGTGCAACTTTTGTTTCTCACCAACATCTTTCCCTTGTTGAACCTGGCCCGTCCCCTCAACTCCAGCACAATCTTCACGGATTTAGGCTTTCAATATATGCCTCTCAGCTTCTTTTTAGGCGCGTTTTTGGCTTTCGCCTTCAATGAAGGTGCGTACATGGCAGAGATCATGCGCGCTGGCATCGATTCCATCGATCCTGGGCAGATGGAAGCCGCCAAATCGTTGGGCATGTCGTATGGGCTGGCGATGCGGCGCATCGTCCTACCACAAGCGGCGCGGGTCATCATTCCCCCCCTGGGTAACGAGTTCAACAGCATGCTAAAAACAACGTCGCTCGCAGGCTACTTCGGTGTCCTTGAGCTATATGGTGCTGGCTTCAACATTGGCAATTCTCTTTTCAAGCCCCTTGAATTAGCTATCGATCTTTCGATCTGGTACTTGCTGATGACGACGCTGTGGGGCTTTGTGCAATCCTACTTGGAACGGCGCTTCAATGCTTCGACGCTCGACGGCACCAAAGGGACGAGGTTCATCGACCGCGTGCTGGGACGCGGCACGCCAGCGACGGAAAGCGCGGCGGAAGCGATCATGACCGGCGGACGGCGCTAGGGAAAGAGGTGACGACGATGACGCAAGAGCAACAAAGTAGTATGACGCCGATGGTGGCAGCGACCGACGTGCATAAGTGGTTCAACCAGACGGAAGTGCTGCGCGGCGTCAGTCTGACGGTGGGGCGTGGCGAAGTGGTGGTGATCATCGGGCCGAGCGGCTCAGGCAAAACCACCTTCCTGCGCTGCCTGAACCATCTAGAAAAGATCCAGCAGGGGCAGATCACAATCGACGGCGAAAATATCGGCTATCGCGTGGAAAACAACGGCAAGCTGAAGGAAGATAGCGAGAAAAACATATCTCACGTGCGGGCGCAGATCGGTATGGTCTTCCAGCGCTTCAATCTTTTTCCGCACATGACGGCCCTGCAAAACGTCATCGAAGCGCCGATTCACGTGCTGGGCATCTCAAAAGCTGAAGCTGAGGAACGCGCCCGCCAACTGCTGCAAAAGGTCGGCCTGGCGCACAAAGCCGATGCCTACCCGAATAAGCTTTCCGGTGGCCAGCAACAGCGCGTGGCCATTGCCCGCGCCCTGGCGATGCAGCCGAAGCTGATGCTATTCGACGAGGCGACCTCCGCGCTGGACCCCGAACTGGTGGGCGAGGTGCTCAAGGTGATGAAACAACTCGCCGAAGAGGGCATGACGATGGTCGTGGTCACACATGAGATGGGGTTCGCGCGCGACGTGGCCGACCGCGTGGTGGTGATGGACCAGGGCCAGATCATCGAGCAAGGCCAGCCAGCGGCGCTGTTTGCCAATCCCCAGCAAGAACGCACGCGCACGTTCCTGGGCATGGTGCGCCGCGCAGAGTAATCCATCCCTTTTCAGCATTGTATGGGCGCGCTGGATCGCGCCCGCATGACCTTCCTTGTCCTCTGCCCGACCTCGCTATCCGCACATCCCCCTTTGCCAGCACCTCTTGTGCGCCAATTTGCTCCCAGGTGGTCAGTTCAGCACCCTGTTTTTTGCTTGCTATTCCAATTCGTCGCGCATAAATACAAGAATTATGGGACATATTTCCGGGGTTATCCCCCATTTGGGGCATGGTGGGGCGTACACTTGGCGTATGAGAGCATTGCCACAAAATTATCTCGCCTCGCGTGCTGGACCTATTATGGAATGAAGCTTGCCCGCTCGCATGGCTGCAATAATCGCTGTCAAATCGAGAAGCGATATAGCGCACTAGTCCTATGATCCTTGCCATTCCTGGTAAACAGGGGCTATGCTGAGTGAGCATAAGATTATTGCCATTAGCTTGACATAATCACAATACCCCCTCTTCAGCTTGGCTAGATTGTTATGGTCAAGTCGGGAGGCTATTGTGACAAAAAGACCTATACTACTTGCAGATCATGTGAAGCGATGCTATACTTCCAACGTCCGGTACAGATGCAGACATGCACACGTGCCGACACCAGCGACGCTCCGGCATGGTGATATGCCACAGCTCGCAGAAGAGTATGTGTAGTTGGTTTGTTGGAGGAAAAGCGTGACCACTCTTCGCAATCGCATTTTTAGCGCTGTCGTCGGCCTCGGTATGGCCGCGATGGCTGCTTTCTCGCCTGCCAGCGCGCAGGCCGCCGTGCCGCACACCCAGAACATCTATCAGGATGTCAACCAGGTTGCGGCCGCTGAGCACACCGCGTTCGTCATCGAGTCGATCGCGTTCATCTGTGCCGAGCGGGCCACGGACTATCAGCTGCAGAACCTGTGCTACAGCATCGAGCAGACTGAGTCTATGGCTGTACGCAATGGCCGCTGGACGATCTTCTATCTGACCGGCACGTGGCCGAACAATCCGACGCTGACTGCGACGGAGCGGACGGCACTGGGCAACCTGCAACTCACCAATATCAGCTTCCTGACTGGTGAAGAAGCTCTCGTCGCCAAGCTGACGGTCGATCTGATCGACAACGGCCCGGTTGACATCAATGGCCAGATCACGGAGATCGCCGGTGGCCTGGACGAGTTCCCCATTGGCCTGCTCGTGACGAGCCGCTGCCAGAGCCAGGCGTTCACTTCGGTGGCCCGCCACTATTGCAGCTCGATGTACAACACGTTCGCTTATCAGGAGAACGAGTTCACGAACTATGTGACCTTCACGTTCGGCACGCCCTTCGCCCCCCCGAACCCGCCGAATCCGTTCGGCGCGTAGTTCACTGCTGAGGGTGGGCAACCACTCTCAGCCAAGCAGCCAATCCTGTTAATCACCTGACAGGTTTCGCTGATTCTCCAAACTCCCGTCAGAAGCGACTTCTGGCGGGAGTTTTCGTGATCCTGTGCGAAAAGTCCTATCCCTGGGCAACCACACAAGCATATATGATAGAGTGAAGTATCGAATGCAATGTAGCTTGTTTCACGCAACCAATGTTTCAGATGTTCAATCGATAGTAACTATCTTTGCTACTAGCTATCGACCATGTACTTTACATCTTAGTGCGTATGGAATCGCTACACCATTCGACTCGCTCTCCCAAAGGGTGGCTGCGTGCTATTGCCATTTCCCTTTGTCCCCAGCAGCAACTTTATCAGTATAGGTTTTTATGGAGGAAGATGTTATGTTACGTAGCCGTTTGCCTGCGCGCCTGGTGGTCGCACTTTTTATTGCGGTGGGGCTAGTAAGCATCACCATCGTATCACCCCTGACGGCGCAGGCCAGTGTGCAACCCAACCATCAAACGTTGTATCAAGATGTGCAACACTTGCAGAGCCTCGAGAACAATGCCTATTTTCTCGAACTCGCCTCAGAAGCCTGTATCGCCCGCGCCACCGATGCCAACCTGCTTACCCTCTGCACCAACATCCATATCGATCAGGTGTGGCAAGTGCGTAACGCGCGGCTCACCATCAAGCTCATCACTAATGTCTGGCCGTCGAGTCCTGTCCTCAATACGGCTGATCAAGCGGCGATTACCAATTTGCTCTTCGGCACCTTCCCCAGCATGCAAGCCTTCGTCATTGCTGATATCAATGCCATGCTGGCGAAGTACAATGATTCCGATGCCATCTCGTCGCTGTGCGCGAATCGTGCCTTCTATAAGTTGGCCAGCCACTATTGCCGCACACTGAACACGATCAACGCCGTTCAGGCGAACGCCGTGGAGGACTATTTGACCTTCCACTATGGCAACTCGCCCCTGGTGGCACCGTTCCGCAAGCCGCCGCACCACTAGCCAGCGTGGTCCCCAGCCTGCATGGGGCGTAAACACCATAGCCAGCGTCATCAACAACTGATGAGGCTGGCTATGTCGTTCTACCCGTTCCGGCAGAGACGGTGGTCAGCGGAGCCGGACCGACAGGAATGTCTGTCCTCCGTGGTTAGGGAGAATGTCTGTCCTCCGGGTTGCAGTGACTGACAGGAATGGCGGTCCTTTGGGGTGGCGTGGCAGATTGGCCAGGGTACCTGGCGACCTCACCGGCGCTCGACCAACGTGACGGTCTCGATGTGGGCGGTGTTGGGGAACATATCGACCGGCTGCACCATCACCAGCCGGTAGCCATCGGTGCAGAACAGGTGCAGATCGCGCGCCAGTGTCGCGGGGTCGCACGAGATGTAAACCAGGCTGCGTGGCCCCATCGCCTTGATCTCTTGCAGCGCCCGTGGATGGCAGCCGGCGCGGGGCGGATCGACGACGGCGATCTGGAAGTGCTGGCGATTGCTGGTGAGTTGGGGGATCACGCGCTCCAGCAGCCCTTCGGTGATGGTGATATTGGCGGTGTGATTGAAAGCGGCGCTGGCACGGGCATCCGCGATGGCGCTGGGCTGCGACTCGATGGCCGTCACCTGCCGCGCCTGATCGGCCAGGAAGAGCGAGAAGAGGCCGACACCGCTATAGCCATCCAACACGTCTTCATTGGGGTGTGGTTGGGCGAAGGCCAGGGTTTTCTGCACCAGTTGCGGCGTCTGCGCGGCGTTCACCTGGAAGAAGGAGCCGGCGGAGATGCGAAAGACCTTGCCCAACACCTGCTCCATCAGGTGATCTTGCCCGACAACGACGCGCCCGCGCCGCCCCGGCAAGCCGACGACGACGACCCCCACCAGCGCCGGAACCTGCTGCATCAACTCGCGCCCAACGGCGTCTGGGCCGCCGGCAGCAAAGAGCGCGCCGCCGGGGCGGGCCTCGATGCTGAGCAGGGCGGGATGCTTGCGCCGCGTCGTGCCACGCCGCACCGCGCCGGGGACGGGGATCTCGCCGGAGGCGCTTGTCACCCGCACCGGCGGATCGACCGCGATGCGCAGGGTGAAGCGTTCGATGTAATTGCCCACCGCCGTTCCCCACTGGCTCAGCAACCAGCGCCGCACGCTCTGATAGGCGGCGTCCAGGCTGGGATGCACGATGGGGCAGGTGGGCATATCCAGCACGTCATGGCTACCAGTCTTGCGGAAGCCGATGGCACCATGCTGATCGACGGCGAACTGAGCGACGGTACGCTGCCGCCAATAGTCCAGGTTGGGCGGTGTGCCGATGGTCATCTGCACGGGGGGGCGCGTGAACCGCCCCAGGCGCTGCAATAACTGGCGCACGATGCGCGTCTTCCACTCAAGCTGCGCGGGATAGGCCAGATGCTGCCACTGCAAGCCGCCGGTTTCTGTCAGGTCTGGGTAGGCACTGGGAATGCGGTCCGGCGCGGGACGCAACACGTCTGTGAGTACCGCCCGCTGATAGTCACGGCGCCGTTCGGTGATCGTGGCGCGCACCAATTCGCCCGCGATCCCGCCTTTCACGAAGACGGCGCGGTTCTCGTAGCGTCCGACGGCATCGCCGCCATTGGCCATATCGGTCAGCTCGACCTCGACGGTCGGTGGTAACAATACTTTGCCCCGTGCTTCCCCGTCCATCTCGCGCACCCGCCCTCTCTGCACCTGCTGCTGCACCATCGTATCGCGCGCCTACTTTCCTAAGAGCTTATGCAAGCCGGTGGCGAGATGCAGATAGGCGACGCCCAGGATCAGCCCAATCGCCAGCCAGGCGCTGAACCAGAGGAAGACCCGGCGGGTTTGCGGCAGCAACACAGCCAGCGCCTTGGGGGTGGTGGCGCGCAGCGCGCCCGTGAGCGGCAGCAGCGCCACCGGCAGCGAGAGCAGCACGGCGGCTGGTGCATGGGGAACGCCGCGCCCGAAAGCCGCCACCAGCGTCACAGCATAGGCCAGCACCAGGCTCAGCGTGAACACGGCGCGCATGCCGCCATTCCCGATCAGCCGCCGTGTGCTGAGACCACGATCAGGTGTGGTGCTACTCAAGTGCGCTGCCACGACCGCCCCCAGCACCAGCAGGCCCAGCGCCAGGGCGACGAGCGTAGTAGTTTTCGTCGGGATGCCCGTCGTCGCCGTGACAAAGACGGTGGTTTTGCCGACCTTCTGCGCCACTGTGACCGCCTGGGAAGCCAGGGTGAGGGCGAACAGTAGCGGACCGAGCGCGAGCGCGGGCAGTAGCTCCTCGCCCGGCACCGCGCCCAGGAAGATGCCCACCAGCGCGTAGGCCACCGCCAGCGCCAGCCCCCCCAGGCCCAGCAGCATGGCATGCCCACCGGCATTGTGCGCGGCCAGGTAGCCCAGCACCGCGCCGACGATGAGTAAGCCGCCACCGATGCGCCCATAGGTCGCAGTGATGATCTCCGTCGGAGCGCGCGTTCCCAGCGTCCGGGCGGCCTCACGAAGCAGGTTGACGCCCAAGAGCGCAGCGCTCACGCCGAAAGCAAGTTCCAGCAGGTGGCGTGCGGAAAGCGGTTGATGCGCGCTCCACAGGAGCACGGCGGCGATGACGATGGGCGCGAGCGCCCACGGCAGCGTGTTCACCTGTGCGGCGCGGGCGAAGGCCAGGAACGCCGTCGGGGCGACGGTGCGACGCGCTTGCGCTTTGGTGAAGGCGGCGACATTATCATGCGAGGTTGTCGATTGGAAAAACTCCATGGGATCGACGTTGGCGGTATCCTTGCCCGACGAAGGTGTTTGTGGGGGGTCGGCATTGGTGTGCCTACCAACGGGCGCGACCTGCGCCGCGCGGTTGGGTGTGCTTGTGCCATCCTGCTCCATAGCCCGGCTCCTCTGTAGCGATGATGATAGCGGTGTGCCGATGATGCCGTGAGTCATTCCATGCGTGCGCTTGGCGGGGCGGCCAGGCGTTGCGCTACGCGATCGAGTTGCGCGCCCAATTGCGCTTGCAGGGCGGCGGTGGTCAAGTCGCCGCGCGTCTTTTCGATGATGCCGCGCGCGGCATCCGTTGTGCGCCGCAGGTTGTTCGTGATAGCATCCGGGAAATCTAGCGAGGTTAAAACGGCGAACATGTCGTCCATCGCGCCCAGCAAGGCTTCACATTGGGCGAAACGCCCCTGGCGCAACAGATCCAGCGTGTGCCGGCGCAGTTCGCCGATGGCCTCGCCCAGCCCATTGAGATATGGTGCCCAGGTGACGCCCAGGTCTTCCGGCGCGGGCAGTGGCTGGCCCTGGACGATTGCCGCCGTCACATTGGCTTCGGCGAATTCTTTTTGGGCATCTTCGACGAAGCCGGCGAACAAAATATCAGGATGATCGTGCAGGGCGTTGTGCATCTCGCTGAGCAAGGTATGCGCCTCGCCGAGCAAGGCGTGCGCCTGCGCGAACTCGGCGCGATGCACGGCGCGGATGGCATTCGCACACAAGCGGATCGCCGCGCGTGATTGAGGCAGCGCCCGCTCGCGCGCCGCATGTTTGAGTGCCAGCGCCGCCTGTGCCGCCTGGCTGAGGGCTTCGAGATCGGCCATCGCACCACCTTCTTGCTTGCCCACGGGCAGCGGCACATCCGTGCCTACGTCGCCAGCCACTTGCCTGGCTGTGGCGCGTCGTTGTGCTGATAGTGTACTCACTCAATCGGTCGCTGTCAAAATCTGGGCGCTTCCTGGTGTCGCCGGAACTCAGGCGGCTTGCTCGGCGGCGTTCGCATCAAGCACGGCGATGCCGCGCAAGCTGGAAGCCATGTTTTGCAAACAGGTTGCATCGGCGGTTTTGGTATCTGTATTATAACAGGCTGCGGCATACAATGCATCAAAGGCACTGTGCATCTCATTGGCGGCGGCAGTGCTGGTGCCGAAGCCGGTTGCCGCGTGATCGAAGCTGTTCTGGCGCTGGGCGACGGCGTTTGCCAGGGTGCGCGCGCACGCGGTCTGTGCATCAGCATTCGTGGCGCGCTGCAAGCACCGTGCTTGGCTCTGGCTCTGCTGTGTGATCCATTGAGCTTGCGCTGTCAGTTCGTGCCGATAGATGCCCTGAATGACGGTATTCGCCAGCAGCAGGCAGAGGATCACGCCCACCAGCCAGGTGATAACCATCCAGGGGCGTAGCCGATGCCACCACGGCGGCGTGAACTGCGGGTCGTCTTCGTCGCTCAGGGCGAGATCTTCCGGTCGCCAGGGCCACGCCACGGACGTTTCGGGCGCGGAAGACAGGTCTTGGACACTCATTCATTTCACCTCATCAGTACCAACCACACATACATCCCTGAATAGTGTACCGCATCTTGCCCGCCTTTGTCGAATCCGTCGCCCATCTGTCGCTTTGTCTCCATCGACCAGGTATCATCGTCCTCACCCTTGTCGCACCATTCCGTCCGTGACACGAAAGCGCGTGTCGCCGCGTTATATCGAGAGATGACGCGCAATCACGGTAAAGGAGATAGCAGGCGATGCGAGGGGTGGGGCATACGGTGCGCTGGACCACAGTGGTTTTGCTGGCGGCCTCGCTGGCGGCATGTGGGGCAGCCGGGGCGCGCAAGGCGACGCCGGCACTGCTGGCGGTGCATGTTGCCCCGCCCCAACCGCTGACCTTTTATGAGGGCGACGAGAATATCGAGCCGTTCACGCCGTTTTTGGCGCAACGCGGACCGAACGGCGTGGTGCTGACGCTGGGCTTCGCCGAACGCGAGGGGGCGTATTACAACACGACCTATGACGCCGCTACCTGGCAGGAACGCGCCATCTCCAATGGCTTGCAGCCCTCCGATCCCCAGTGGGATTGCGATCAGTCGCCCGACATTTCAACCGCCTTCACCGTGGATTTGACGCGCCTGGCGCGTACCTGCGCGGACGGTAGCTTGACCGTTTTCACGCTGCCCGACGCCGTGCCACTCTACCACCAGGCGGGTGCCAGTGGCGACCTGGCGCTGGCGGAACGCGCGCCAGCGGCGGTCTTCGCGCCGGACGGGCGCACGCTGGCGCTGACGAATGACGGCCCCGCCGGCCCCGGCCAGACGATCACCCTGCTGGATACGCGCACATGGCAGCCGCTGCGGACCATCACCGTCGCAGCGGGGCTGCTTTCGCGCCCGGCGTGGTCGCCGGATGGCACGCAGATCGCTGAAGTGGCGCTGGATGGCACGCTGCATGTTTGGCATGCCGCGACGGGCGCACCCCTTGCCAGCGCGGCGCTGCCGCAGTTCGCCATCGCCAACGCCGCTAGCGATCCCGCCGGTCCCGCACCGCAATGGTCGCCGGACGGCACCACGCTCTTCGTCACCGCGCCCACGGCGCACGGCAGCAGCATCAGCGCGTGGACGCTGCACGGAACAGCGCTCACCCCCGGCGCGATCACGACCGTCGCCGTGCCGCCGAACACCGTCAATCCTCAACTTGCGCCGGATGGCAGCTATCTCTTCATCCACACCACTGCCACCCACGGGCAACTGCTGACCGTGAGCGATCTGCATCCGGCGGCAGACTTCGCGTTGCCGGGGCCGCTCGCTATCTGGTCCGACGCGCGCCACATCGCCGCTTTCACGCTGCAAGCATCAGTCGTGGTGCTGAGCTTTGGCTAGTCGCCGAGATAGCGCCCCAGCAGCAGTTCGTAGCGTTCGCGGACCTGTGGCGGAATGGCAGCGCGGTCGGTGATGATCGCATCGGCGAGGGCGTTGGCGCAGGCGCAACCGCGCGCCGCTGGCAGGCGCGGCACAGCGGCGCGGACGATTGCCTGGGCCGTGGCGACATTTTTGATCAGGTTAGCGACGACGAGATCGACGCTGACGCTGGTTTCCGTCGCGTGCCAGCTATCATAGTCCGTCACGCAGGCGATGGTGGCGTAGCAGAGTTCGGCTTCGCGGGCGAGCTTGGCTTCGGGCAGCGCCGTCATGCCGATGATATCCATGCCCCACTGGCGATAGAGGCGTGCCTCGGCCTTGGTGGAAAAAAGTGGCCCTTCCATGCAGACATAGGTGCCGCCGCGCTGGACGCGCGCTGCGCCCAACGCTGTCGTCGCGTCGGCGACGATGCCGCTGAGTACCGGGCAGAAGGGATCGGCGAAGGCGGCATGCACCACCACATCGCGGTCAAAAAATGTGTTCACCCGGCTTTTGGTGCGGTCGAAGATCTGATCGGGGATGACGAGGTCGAGCGGCGCGATGGTTTCGCGCAGGCTACCGACGGCGCTGACGGCTAGCACGAACTCCACCCCCAGGTGTTTCAAGGCCCAGATGTTCGCCTGGGCAGGGATGTTCGTCGGGTTCAGCCGGTGGCCGCGCCCGTGGCGTGGCAAGAAGGCGACGCGCTCGCCCGCGACGGTTCCCAGCATGATCGCGTCGCTGGGATCGCCGAAAGGTGTCGTCACGCGCACCTCAGCGATATCGGTCATCTCCGCCATCTGATACAGCCCGCTGCCGCCGATGACGCCCACCCGTGCCTGCGGTTCACTCATCGCCTGATCCTCCTCTGTATGGTACAGCCATCGGTAGGCTCACAATGAGATTGTATATTATGGCTGATTCGCCCCGCCATGCTCGCCCACTCGTCAGCTTCTGTGTTATGATGACTCTGGCCGATCTGCGCAAGGTTGTCTTCCCCACACAGGAAGAGGTCGCCAGAGCCTGTGGCGTGAGCAAGACAGCCCTTCATCGCAACGGCAACAAAGAGAAAGCATAGCACCTGCTTTCGGCGGTGCTACAGGAAAAGGGCTGCACCGTATGGTACACCCCTTTGTGGAGGAGAGAAAACAATGGAACCAGACGGGCCGCTCGACGAAAGCACTATTCCAGAGGAAAGTGTAGCGCGTCAGGAAGTAATCCCTTTCCAGGGAGATGACTTAGCCGCCGCAATGACCACTGCTGGCGAAATCTATGTCACTCTCGCTAGTGTGTGTAATGCAATAGGCTTATCGCCGCGCCCGCAACTGCGTCGCATCCTTAATTCACCGCCTCTCGCCAAGGGCTTGCGCCGTATCCCCTTAAAGACGGCGGGTGGTACGCAGCGCGTTAATTGCTTGCGCGTGGACCGAGTTGCACTCTGGCTGGCTGGGGTGGAATCAAACAAAGTGAAAGCGCAGTTCCGAGCGAAGATCGAAGCCTATCAGGACGAATTAGCACCTGTTGCCACGCGCGTTTTTATGCGTACACTTGGTATCACCGCGCCCGCCATCGTTGACCCGCGCTTGGCCGCGCTGGCGGAGCAATACGACGTGTTGATGGCCGCGGCAGCGTTCATCGCCGATCATATGCACGATCTGGCGGCGCTGCCTGGGCAGGTACAGGGCGTCTCAGGCCAGCTTGACCAGGCGGTGCAATTGTTGGAATCCCTCGCGGGCGATGTGCAGCAATTGAAACGCGAGCAAACGATTACGCCTGCCCAGAAACAGCACATCAGCGATGCCGTGCAGCGCATTGTCGCCGATAGCGCGGGCAAGCCCGGCGAGATGAAGCAGGGCCAGGTCTATGGTGCGCTCTATCGCCACTTTCACGTGAGCGGTTATGCCGAAATTCCCGCTGCCCGCTATGACGCGGTGCTGACCTTCCTCCGCGACCTCTGGAAACGCGCCACCACTGGCACCACGCCGGAACAAAACAGCCTTTTCTGACGAAGAAATATCGATCAATCGGGGATGCCAGCAAGCCGAATATAAACATGATGCGACCAGCGCCGGAGCCATACGACCAGCCCATACGTGGTATAATTATAAAGTAGATATCAAGGCGGAAAATGGTGGAAAGGGGCGCAGGATGGATGCGATCGCGGCGGCGCGTGAGGCGGCGTGGCGACTGTGGCGCGAGCAGGACGCGGGGCGGGACGAGCTGACCGCGACGGATGTGCGCCAGATCGCGGACGACCTCGGCGTGGGCGTGGAGTATTTCGCCCAGGCTGAGCAGCCGCAGACGCAGGGCTACCTGGACGCGACCGACGATCTCATCTGGCTGAGCGACGGACTGACAGACACGGTCGAACGCTTCACGCTGGCGCACGAATTGGGCCACTGGCGGCTGCACCGCGATGATCCCGAACGGGTAAGCTGCACAGCGGCGGACATCGCGCAGAACCTGGCGGAAGCGCAAGAGGCGCTGCTGCGGCCCGTCGAGGCATATAGCCCGCGCAGCCGCCGCGAACGCGAGGCCAATGCCTTCGCCGCCGAACTCCTCGCGCCCCTGGCGCGTGTGCGCCATGCCTACCTGGGGCTGAACGGCCAGCCAGCGCGCTCCGTGGAGCAGATCGCCGCCATGCTGGCGGTGTCGCGCGCGGTCGTCGTTGCGCAGGTGACGCAATTGCTGGCGCACGATGTGGCCACCCTGGACGATCTCAGTGAGCCGGCTGAGCGCAGTGCGAGCAACCCAGTTATGCTCAGCTTTGTGCCTGCTGCGCCGGCAGCGGGGAGCAAGCCGACGGACGCGCCCGCGCTGGACGCCGCGCAACAGGCGGCGGTGATCGCGCTGGCTCCCGCGCTGGTGGTGGCTGGGCCGGGAACGGGCAAGACGAGTACGCTGGTGGCGCGCGTGCGCTGGTTGATCGACCATGGGGCCGCGCCCTCGGACATCCTGGCGCTCACCTTCAGCCGCAAGGCGACGGAAGAACTGCGCGACCGCCTGACCGTGGCGCTAGGAACGGACGCGCCGGACGCGCTGCCAACCATCGCCACCTTCCACCAGTTCTGCGGCGATCTGCTGCGCGCTTATGGCTACCTTGTCGGCTTGCGTCCGGACTACCGGCTGATCGATGACATCGGCGGCTTCTTTCTGCTGCGCGAGCTAGGCAATCACTTGCCCTTACACCATTACGCCGCACTGACCGCGCCGACGCAGTATTTTGGCGCGCTGCTCAGCGCCATCAGCACAGCGAAGGACGAACTGGTCACGCCGTCGCGTTACCACGAACTGGCGGAAGCCGTGGCGGATGACGCGGCGCGCGGCAAGGCGCTGGAAGTCGCCGCCGTCTATGCGCTGTACCAGGCGGAATTAGAGCGCCGCCAGGACGCCGACTATGGCGATCTCATCCGGTTGACGGTGCGCCTTTTGGCTGAACAGCCCGACGTGTTGGCGACGGTGCGCGGCAACTACGCGCATCTGCTGGTGGATGAGTTTCAGGATATCAACCGTGCCAACGGAATCTTGCTGCATTACCTGGCCGGTCCCACCGGCAATATCTGGGCCGTCGGTGATGCCAACCAGGCGATCTATCGTTTCCGGGGCGCGTCGCCAGCGAACATCGCCAACTTCACGGCGGACTATCCAGGGGCGCGCGTGCTGCCGCTGGACCAGAATTATCGTTCGCGCCCGGCCATCGTGGCGGCGGCGAATCGTTTCGCGCATTCCCGGCTGCGCCAGGAAAACGCTCCGGCGCTGGTAGAATTGCACCCCACGCGGCCCGCCGCGCCGGAGGAGGCCGTGCGGGCGCAGATCGCGCCGGACGGCGCGAGCGAGGTCGCCGCGCTGGCAGCGGACATCCGCCGGCACCACGCCGAGGGGCGCGCGTGGCGCGACCATGCCGTGCTGTGCCGCACGCGCGCGATCATGCGCCAATGCGCGGCGGGGCTACAGGCGGCGGGCGTGCCAGCGGAGGCGCAGAGCGATCTCTTTGACGACGAGCGCATCAAGGATCTGCTGGGCATCGCGCATCTGCTGGCGGGCGAGCAGGGCGGCCTGTTGCGGGCCGCGCGCGTGCCGGCGCACGCCCTTGCGCGCGACGCGCGGCAAGCCGTGTTGGCAGTCCTGCGCGGCTCCGGATGCAGCATCCCCGATGCTTTGGAGCAGGCCCAGGCCGGCGCGGCGGACGTGGATCGTCGGCACCTGGCGCGGCTGCGCGCGATCTTGTTCGCGCTGTGGCGGCAGCCCACCATCAGCCAGGCGCTCGCCGCGTACCTCTTCGACCATACCACCCTGGCCCGCGCGGCCTTGCAGGCTCCGGACGCCACCGCGCTGCACCTGGCGGAATTGCTGGCGCTGGCAGGCCGCTTCGATCAGGAACAGCCCGCGACGACCGAGGGGCAAGACGAGCAGGCGATGCAGCATTGGCGGGCCTTCATGGACTTTTTGCGTGCGGTGCGCGGCTTGCCACGGCCTCAGTCCGCCGGCCCAGCAGAGGCGCTGCCGGATCGCGTGCGCGTGCTGACGGTGCATGGCGCGAAGGGGCTGGAATGGCCGGTCGTCTACCTGCCCCATCTGACGCCCGGCTCCTTCCCCAGCAATCAGCGCGCCGATGCCGCGCCCTCGCCCCCCGGTTTGGCGGCTGGTAACGCTGGTGATCCCGCGCTGGAACATCGCCTGGAAGAAGCGTGCTTATTTTATGTGGCCCTCACGCGGGCGCGCGACGTGCTGGTCCTCAGCCGCGCCGCGCAGTATGGCAAGCGCAACGCGAACGCTTCGGATTTCTGGCAGGCGACGCTGGCAGGCAGTGGCATCACGCCGGTAACGCTTCCCGCGCTGGCCAGCGCGGCTATCGCTGAGCCTGCGGGCAGCGATCTCGCGCCCGATCCGGCTGATCCCACATTTACGCCACCACCCGTGTTGACGGGCAGCGCCCTCACGGCGTATGATCGCTGCCCGCGCCAGTATGCCTATCGCTACGGCTACCACTTTGCGGGGGGGCGCAACGCTTTCGGGCGGCTGCGGCGCGCGGTGAACGACGCCTTGCAGTCCGCGCCCGATGCCTACCAGGCGGTGGATGCTTTCGAGGCGGCGTGGCACGCGGACGCCAGCGTGCATGCCACCACGAGCGATCCCTTCGATGAACTCTATCTGCGTCACGGTCGCCAGGCGGTGGCCCGTGCCTATCCCCAGGCGCGCACGCCGGGTGAGGACGCCGATTTCATGCGGGCGGTGGATGTCGCCGTCGCTGATACGCTCATTCGCGTGGAACTGGACCGCACGGATGGTATTGCACCGCATGCTGCCGCGCCGCGCCGCGTGATACGCCACCACATCGGTCGCCCCACTGCCGGCAGTGCCGTCTCCCTGACGACCTATCTGGCGCTGCTGGCGCAACGGACCCTCAGCGGCGACGCCGGAGCCGACACGATCATGGAGCATCACCTTTCGGAGGGCGCGCTCGTCCCCGTCACGCTCAGCGCCCGCCAGGAAGCGACCTTGCGCGCGAAGATCGAGGCGGCGATCCAGGGCATCCAGGCGTCCGACTACCCCGCGCGCCCCGAAGACCGCCGCTGCGCTAGCTGCGAATTCGCCCTGATCTGCCCAGTGTGACGCGCGCCATTGACACTGCCCTGCCTGGCAGGTATGCTGAGGATGGTCGCCGGTCTGCCCGGCATCCGATGTGCGTTATCATCCGCAGAATCATCCTGAGCAGGAGGCAGCCCATGCAAAAGCGATCGCTCGACGCAGGCGGCGTCACCCTCGCCATCATCCTTGGCTTGTTCGCCGGCCCGATCATCTTTTATGCGCTGGCCGGCGACTACTGGCATTCGACCGGCTTTCAGATGAACCGCATCATTGCGGGCGTGATCGGTGTCGCGCTGGGCATCGGCGCGCTGGTGAACGCCACGCGCTTCCGTAATGCCGGCCTGGCAGGCGGCATCTCCGGCCTCGCCGCCGGCATCGGCGAACTGGGCGTCGCCGTGTTGCCCTGGTACGCCTTCAGCTACAACCACCCCAAGTGCGATCCCAACCAGATCTGCCCGCTTTCTCCCGGCGATCTGGCGCAACTGGCGTTGCACGTGGGCGCGTTCGCGCTCATCGTCTTCACACTGGCCGGCTTCGCGCTGGCCTCGCTCATCGCCGCCGTGCGCGGGCGCATCCACAGCGCGTAAAGGCGCTGGTGGCCCCACCCCTAACCCCTCCCCATCTGCGGATGGAGAGGGGAATGAACGGGCGCGATAAATCGCGCCCATACAACAGATACAATGGCGCGTGAATCCCGATGGCGGTTGAAAGCGCGTGTGAACGCCCGGCGACGCAACCCGTCGTCACGGGTTCCTATATCTTGGGCGTGCCTGCCGTTGATGATCGTTATTCTATGCGGGACGGGGCGGCGGACAGGCATGTCCGCCCCACGAGCATCTGGCGGACAGCCATTCTTGTCTGTCAGACGGCGGACAGGAATGTCCGCCCCACGTTTGCACTCAGACTTTGCAGCCTGGCTTTTCTGATCTTCGTGAATCTTTCGTGGTTTTCGTGTTCGACCATCTCATCTCTCGTCGCCCCCTCTCCATCCGCAGATGGGGAGGGGGTTGGGGGTGAGGCTACGGGCGATAGCCCAGCCGTGGCCGCTCCTTGGGTTCCGGCGTGGCGGGCGGGCGTTCGGCCAGCAGGCGCTGCGCCTCGGCGATGCCGCGCGCCAGTTGCGGATCGTCGCCGCGCGCGTAGTCTTGCGGCGTGTAGTCCACCTCAATCGTGGGATCGGTGCCGTAGTTCTCGACGCCCCAGCCGGCATCATTGAACCAGAAGCTGAACTCTGGTTGGGTGGTGAAGGTGCCATCGGCCAGCGGGATGTAGGGCGAAATGCCGATGACGCCGCCCCACGTGCGCTTGCCGATCAGCGGCCCCAGGTTCAGCATCTTCCAGGCGTGGCTGAAGATGTCGCCGTCCGAGCCCGCGTGCTCGTCGGTCAGCGCCACTAGTGGCCCACGCGGTGCCTCCGCGAAGTAGGATTGCGGCGGTCCCCATCGCTGAAAGTCGTAGCCCAGCCGTGGCCGCGCCAGCTTTTCCAGCAACAAACCCGAAACCATGCCACCGCCGTTCCAGCGCACGTCCACGATCAGCGCGTCGTGGTCATATTCCGCCAGGTAGCTGCGGTGAAACTCAGCGTAGCCGTCCGCGCCCATGTCGGGGATGTGCAGGTAGCCGACGCGCCCGCCGGTGGCATCGTGGACGCGCTGGCGATTGCTTTCCACCCAGTCGCGGTAGCGCGCGGCGAATTCGCTGCCCAGCGCCCGCACGGTCACGGTGCGCCGTGCGCCGTTTTCGGTTGGATGGATCACCAGTTGCACCTCTTGCCCGGCCTGGTTCACCAGCAAGTGCGGCGGTCCCTGGGCGCGGCTGGTGGACTGGCCGTTGATCGCCGCCACCGCGTCGCCCACGCGCACGTTCACACCCGGAGCCAGCAGCGGCGAGGTGGCCTCGCGCTCCCACGGATCGCCGCGCACGATGCGCGTAATAATGTAGGTGCCAGTCGCGTCGTCAAAGCGATAGTCCGCGCCCAGGAATCCCTGGCGGTAGTTCGGGTGCGCGCGATATTCGCCGCCGATCTCGTAGGCGTGCGACGTACCCAATTCGCCCTGCATCTCCCAGATGAGGTCCGACAACTCGCTGCGCGTGGTGAGGCGCGCTACCAACGGCGCGTAACGGTCGTGCGCTGCGCGCCAGTCGATGCCGCTCATATCCGGCGTCCAGAATTGCTCGCGCTGCAAGCGCCAGGCTTCGTCGAACATCTGCCGCCATTCACTTTCGGGGCGCACGGCGACCTTGACGCGCTCCAGGTTCAACCAACCAGACTCGCGTCCGACCTTCTCGCTCTGCGGCGGCTTCTCGCCAGCCTTGATCACGCGCAGCCGGTCGCCAGCACGATAGAGCAACATTTTGCCATCGGCGGTGACGGCGAAATCGCTCACCCCGTCGATGACGCGCTCTTGCTTGAACGTCTCGAAATTGTAGTAATCGACGCCCTTGTTCGCGGGCGGGATGGTGCCGAGCCATTCCTCGTCGCGGGTGCCGGTGACGGGATACGCAGCGAAGAGGACGCCGTCCTTCGTTCCCTGCACGCTGGCATAGCGCCCCTCGGCGACGGGGAAGGCGACGACGCGCGCCGTGATGCCGTCCAGATCGATCGGCAACGGCGGGGGCGTCACGGCCTCCTCGCTCGCGCCATTCGCCGCCTCGGCCTTCTTCTCCGCCGCGTCATCCGCCTTCTCCTCAGTTTTCTGCCCTGGCACGAAGGGCGAGGGGAGATCGGCGCGCAAGGTGATCAGGTAGGGCTTCATGCCGCGTGGGAAGCTATAGTCGAAGTGCAGCATATCTTGCACCGGATCGAAGGTGCGGGCGCTGATGAAATAGAGGTAGCGCCCGGCGGGATCGAAGGCCGGTCCGCTATCGCGCCGCACGGGGTCCGTCACCTGATATGTCGCGCCCGTCGCCACCTGGCAGAGCTTGATGGCCGTCTGTTGGGGATTGACGGCGAAGGCATAGGCCACCCAGGCGGCATCTGGCGACCAGGCGATGCCGGACATCACCACGTCCATCTCGCTGCGGCCAAAGTCGCTGCGGTCCAGCACGCGGGCGCTACCGGCGGCGACATCCACCAGGAGGATCTCGTTGCGGTGGTTGGCGATCAAGACCTGCTCGCCTTTGGGCGCGGCGCGCAGTTCGCGCACGTGGCCGATATCGAGATCCAGCACGTGTTCCGGCGCGGAGCCGTCCGCGCTGAAAACGGCCAGGCGCGGTTCGCTGCCATCATCGCGCGTCGCCACCAGCCGCTTGCCATCCGCCAGCCATGCGGCGAAGCGATAGCGCACGCCGTCCGCCGCGCCGTGCTGGATCACCGCGCCCTCGAAGTTCCCCATGCTGAACAGCTTGCCGCGCGTGGTCAGCGTCACGGCCTTGCCCGTGGGGTTGAGCGTGGCGTTATCGAGGAATTGCCCTGCGTTGACGAACTTGCGGGCGCGCTGGGCCTGCGAGCCAGCGAGATCCACCGCGACCTGGGTGACGGCATCTTGCGTGGGATCGAGCAGGAAAAGATCACCGCCGGCATGGAAAACGAGTCGCCGTCCGTCGCCGGTGAGGCCGCGCGCGTAATATTCGCGCTGTTGCGTGTGGCGGCGTAGGTCTTCACCAGCCGCCGTGCAGGACCACACATCGCCCATGCCCGCGTGATCAGATATAAAGTAGAGGCGGTCGCCCACCCAGCAGGGCGCTGCCAGGTTGCCGCGCAGTTGGCCCAGGAAGGGCCGGAACTCGCCGGAGCCGGTGGGATCGATCCACAACTGGCCGGCGGTGCCACCGCGATAGCGTTTCCAGTTGGCCGGCTCGCCGATGTTGCGCCCCAGGACGACGGCACCATTCGGGCCGAAGGCGATGGCATTGGCGATGCCGTAAGGCAGCGCGACGGCCTCGCCGCCCGTGGGCGCGACGGCGTTCAGCACGCGCCAGCGCGCCGAGGGTTGGCCGGCGGAAGTGGAATAGATGATCATGCTGCCGTCGGGTCGCCAGCCGGCTACGGCGGCGCGGCTGCCCTGGAACGTCAGGCGTTCGGCGGGACCACCAGTAGCCGGCATCACGTAGACCTCGTCCGGCCCCTCGGCGGCGGCGACGAAGGCGATCTGCTGGCCGTCGGGCGCGAAGCGCGCCTGGGTGGCGGCGGCGACGCCGGCGGTCAGGCGCTCGGCCCGGCCACCCGTCGCTGGCACGCGCCACAGGTCATCCTCAGCGGTGAAAACGATGCTCTCCCCGAAGATCGTGGGAAAGCGAACATAGCCCGGAAATGGCATGCGTGTGATCCTCCCGTATCGTACGCCACCCACGTGCAAGGTGGCCATTATGGTAGCAATGGCAGAGCAATCTGATGTCACTGTACCCGCTCGGCGGCCCGGTGTCAAACCAGACTGTTGCGAAATGGACGACGTGCTGCGGTGCCGGCGGGCGTGCTTTCGGGCATGGAATGTGCCGCAACGTATCGTGCAATGTTGAGGTGGGGTGCGGCGTCATGCGCCTGCCCAGAGAGTGAGGTAGCCCAGGCATGCAGGAGACACGCGACAGTATCACGGATATCTGGGGCGCGCGCACACCGTATCGCAGCGAGTGGCCGACGCGGGTGGATGAGCGGGTCACGGAGACGCCGGACCATTGGGTGCAAGCGGCATGTGTGCTTTGCTCCAATGGTTGCGGCATGGATATCGGCGTTAAAGATGGGCGCATCGTCGGCGTGCGCGGGCGCGCGGTGGATGCCGTGAATCACGGGCGGCTCGGCCCAAAGGGGCTGCATGGCTGGGAAGCGAATAACAGCCCGGATCGCCTGACGCAGCCGCTCATCCGCCGTGACGGCACGCTCACGCCGGCCTCTTGGGACGAAGCGATGGACCTCATCGTGCAACGCTCGCGGGCGATCATCGATCAGCACACGGCGGGTGCGATTGGGTTCTATACCAGTGGCCAGCTCTTTCACGAGGAATATTACACCCTCAGCCTGATCGGCAAAGGTGGCCTGGGGACGCCGCACATGGACGGCAACACGCGCCTCTGCACGGCCACGGCGGCGGCGGCGCTGAAAGAGTCGTTTGGCTCCGACGGCCAGATGGGGTCGTATACCGACCTTGATATCACGGATACGATCTTGCATGTCGGGCATAATATCGCCTCGCAGCAGACGGTTTTGTGGATGCGCATCCTGGATCGGCGGGCCGGTCCCCAGCCGCCGCGCCTGGTCGTCATCGATCCGCGCGACACCTTCACGGCGCAGGCTGCCGATGTGCATCTGAAACCCATCGTCGGCACCAACGTGGCGCTGCTCAACGGGTTACTGCACCTGATCATCGCGGCGGGGGCCATCGATCAGGAGTTCATCGCGGCCCACACGCTGGGGTACGAAGAACTGCGCGCCACCGTCGCGCCCTGGACGCCGGAGCGCGTGGCGCAGGTGACGGGCGTGCCGGAGGCCGACCTGCGCGCCGCCGCCGATATCCTCGTCTCGGCCAAAACGCTCGTCTCCACCATCTTGCAGGGTGTCTATCAGTCGAATCAGGCCACCGCCGCCGCCGTGCAGGTCAATAACATCCATCTGATTCGCGGCCTGGTAGTGAAACCCGGTTGTGGCATCTTACAGATGAATGGCCAGCCGACCGCACAGAATACGCGCGAGAGCGGCGCGGATGGTGATATGCCCGGCTTCCGCAACTGGGGCAATCCCGACCATATCGCTGAACTGGCCCGCCTGTGGAACGTGGATATCAACATCATTCCCCATTGGAGTCCGCCGACCCACGCGATGCAGATCTTCCGCTATGCCGAGCAGGGATCGATCAAAATGCTCTGGATCAGCGCCACCAATCCAGCCGTGTCGATGCCCGATCTACCGCGTATCCGCCAGATTCTGGGGCATCCCGACCTGTTCGTCATCGTGCAAGATGCATTCTTGACCGAGACGACGCGCCTGGCGGACGTGGTGTTGCCAGCGGCGATCTGGGGCGAGAAAACCGGCACGATGACCAATGCCGGACGCACCGTGCATCTTTCGCTCAAAGCCGTCGAGCCGCCCGGCGCGGCGAAAGCGGACCTCGATATCTTCCTCGACTACGCCCGGCGCATGGATTTCCGCGATAAAGACGGCGCGCCGCTCGTCAAGTGGCACGATGCGGAGGGGGCATTCGAGGCGTGGAAGGAGTGTTCGCGTGGGCGTCCGTGTGATTATACGGGCCTGAGCTATGCCAAGCTGACCGGTGATTCGGGCATCATGTGGCCCTGCAACGAGCGCTATCCCGAAGGCACGCCACACCTGTATACCGACTACCATTTCGCCACGGATCCCGATTATTGTGAGTCGTATGGTCAGGATCTGGATACGGGCGCTTCGCTCTCCGCCAGCGAATATCGCGCCTTGCAGCCGAACGGGCGGGCGTTCATCAAAGCCGCCGAATATCTGCCGCCCAGCGAGATACCAGATGACGAGTATCCCCTGTGGCTGACGACGGGCCGGCTGGTTTACCACTTCCATACGCGCACGAAGACGGGGCGCTCAGCGGACCTCTGCGCGGCTGCGCCGGATGCGTTCGTGCAGATACACGCCGAGGATGCCGCGCGCCTGGGCATTCAGGCAGGCGACATGGTGCAGGTGGAGTCGCGGCGGGGGATGGCACAGGCACCGGCGCGCATCGGCGACATCATTCCCGGCACCGTCTTCATGCCGTTCCACTACGGTATGTGGGATTCACCGGACGGGCGTCCCCGCGCCGCCAACGAGCTGACGTTGGATGAATGGGATCCCGTGAGTAAACAGCCGCACTTCAAATATAGCGCCGTGCGGGTCTTCAAGCTAGCGGACCCGCCAGCCGGCGAGGATCGCGCCGCCGCTGCGCAGGCGGCTGCCCCCGTCGCGCCCGATGCGCCGCCGAACAAGAAGTCATGACACACAAGCGATCATGACCGGAAAGGAACCATCCCGATGCACCTGGGCAATTATCTCGCGCTGCTCACGGGCAGCGAAACCGCGCTGGCCGAAGCGTTCGCCACGATCCGCGACCACCACCGCGATGAACCGGATATCGGCTACACCTGTTGGCTGCTGGGAACGTGGTCACAAGCACACGTGCAAGCGCTCGCGCCCAGCGTGGCGCGTTACCAGGCCCAGAAAAGCGCGGAGCCGGAGCGGCTGATGCAGACGCTGTTTGCGGGACCCCGCACCGGCAGCCTCGCCTTGATGCGCGATCTGCAAGATGTGTGGTTGCTGGCGAATCAGGTTGATCTGTGCTGGAACGTTATCACCCAGGCGGCCCAAGCCCTGCGCGACAGCGAACTGGAAGCACTCTATCGCCGCTGCCAACCGCAAACCCAGCGCCAAATAGCATGGCTGCTCTCGCGTATCAAGCAGGCCGCACCCCAGGCGTTGGTCGTCGCGGCGTGAACGAGCGGGCGAGCGCGCCCCATGCGCTCGCCGCTATATTGTTACTACCCATCGCTCGCTAACCACTTCAACGTCCCGCATACTCAGTACGTCGGGCGCTAGCCATGCACCGCCCGCTGCATAGTATCTCGCCTGTCAGACTATCGCCAGTATTTTCGTCAGTATTTTTCGCCAGTATTTAATGTAGAGAAACCATATTTAGTTTGTGCATCAACTACATCATGAGACCAGTCCAGGAGAGGACATTTTACAATATAATTGTATCTACATCGTTTTTCTGATCGAATAGAGTGTATAGGCAACTATCGTCATTCTCGTCCCCGAAGTACATTGTCCGTCTCCTCGTCATTGGGCGACAAGCAACAAGCCTACCAAAGCGCATCACCACCACAGCAGGCGTATCGTGATAGCTAGATGATAGTCGCGTCATCTTGTGTTAATCTGTTGCTTCAGGCAATTATCCCCTCATGCACCACACCTTGTGTTTATAGCCCCTGCTTCTGGCAAAGCACGGCTATGCTTGGGTTTGCCATTCTGTCAAATGGCCGAGCCGGCTGCACTGGCTGAGGAACTTATGGTTTATAGCCCATTCGGACTAGAATTACTAGCCATTTTGTCAATGGTTTCGGGTTGCCCTTGACATCGGTTGCGCGATTGTGTCTAAAATCCCTCCTTGTGCGGAGCATGTCCTGGCACGCCTGTTCAACTTCGTCCCGCTCCGCATCGAAAAATCCTGGCTGTGACAGGCGTGAAAGGCCATCAACGGCGCTTAGGACGAGCACCTGGCCGCAGAAGGAGCGCACCGCGCGACAAGACGACCGTGGTGGATGCGTTGTGGTTGGAGGTTTATGGTCATGTCATTTTTGCAAACTAGCACTCAGGTGCGCCGAACGGTGCAGGGCGTGGTGGCCGCGTTAGCGGTCCTGGGCGCGCTCCTGGCTACCACCAGTCCGGCACAGGCGGCGACCGCCGCGCCTGGTGCTTGCAGCAGTTATACCGTCCAGTCGGGCGATTATTTGTCGGCCATCGCCAGTCAGGCAGGGTTGTCCTCTTGGCAAGGCATCGCTGATGTCAATCATCTGGCGAATCCCAATCTGCTCGTCCCTGGGCAACAGTTGGCCCTGTGTGGCGCGACGAGTGCGGTGGTCAATGCTGGTACGGCGCAGGTGAGCGCCAGCCAGCAATATTCAGCGGCAGATACCGACTGGGCGAAGGAGCCGTGCCGCTCGACGACGTATACAACCGGCCCCATCTACATGTGGAAAGTTCCGCCGGGTTGCTATGCGGGCGTGTATTGGATCAACGCCAACAATTACGTCAGCCGGCCTGGGTTCGGCTGGTGCAACTGGTGGCCGGAGGTGCTGCACCCCAACCGCCCGAACATCCTGGACGGCGTGCGCCACAGTACGCCGATCCCCGGCGCGGTAGCCGTCTTCGCGCCTGGTGAGCAGGGTGCCAGCTCGGCGGGACATTACGGCGAGGTCGTCGCCGTCCTTGGCAACGGCTGGATTCTCATCTCGGAGATGAATAACACCTGGCGGGGCGCGGGCTTCGGTCGGGTGAACTATCGTTACGTCCAGGAAGATGCCGGCGTAACGTATATCTATTAGGCTAGGGCATTTGTCCTAGGATTGCACGCCATCCTTGGCACCATGTCAGGGATGGCCACCAGGGCCGGCGGTTGAGACCGCGCCTGTGGTGATGGGCTGCTTTACGGGGTTGGAGGCGCGCTGCGAGGGGCGACCGCGTGTGGTTGGCGCGGACAATGGGTGTGGGGATGTCGCCCCCGGCGCAGGCGGATGGTGAATGAGGCAGTCCAACGCTACAAGCGCGATCTCAGCCGCTGGCCATTAGCCCTTTTGGGCCGGTCAGCGGTTGAGGTTGCATTCACGGCACGCCGTGTGATACAGTTTTGACGTAATCGTTGCGTCATTCAGCACCGTGCAAGGGGAGTGTGACATGGGACTCATCGGCTCGTTCTTCCGCCTCGTGATCGGCATCGTTTTCTTCGTCGCCATCATCATCTTGGGCGCAGTCTTCGCCCCGCAGTTGATTCAGGCGTTCGGCCAGTTGCCCGGTACCCTCACCGTCGGCTCCGGCAATACCGCCGTGCAGATCCCGATTCTGGCGAGCATCGTCGCCAGCCTGATATTGACCGTCATCGTCAACCTCGTCGCGCTGCCTTTCCGCAACCGCTCGGCGGAATAACGGGCGTGAATGCGCATGATGGGGAGTCGGCTGGACTTGACCTCAACGCCGTCGCTGCCTATGACTACCATCTGCCGCCGGAGTTGATCGCCCAGACGCCAGCGGAGCCGCGCGATAGTTCACGCCTGCTGGTGCTGAACCGCGCGACAGGCGCGATCACGCATAGCGTCTTCCGCGATATCGGCACGTTCCTGCGGCCCGGCGATCTGCTGGTGGCGAATGAGAGCCGCGTGTTGCCGGCCCGGTTGCATGGGCGCAAAGCGGCGACCGGCGCGGCGGTCGAGATCCTGCTGCTGGCCCCGCGCCCGGAGCTTGGCCCGACCGTGTGGGCGACGCTGGTGAAACCCGGCAAGCGCGTGCGCCCCGGCCACCGCATCGACTTCCCCGCCGACCTCAGTGCGCTGGTCCTGGAGCCGACCGACGCGGGCGGGCGATTGGTGCGCTTCCTGGCCACTGAGCAGGCCGATCCTGCGGCGATCACCGCCGCATTCCGCCAGATCGGCGAGATGCCCCTCCCGCCCTATATCCGCGCCCGGCTCAGTGATCCCGAACGCTACCAGACGGTCTATAGCCACACCGAAGGTTCCGCTGCCGCCCCCACGGCAGGCTTGCACTTCACACCCGACCTTATCGCGCGCCTGGCCGCGCAGGGCATCCCATTGGTCCATGTGACGCTGCACGTGGGACTGGACACGTTCCGGCCTGTCGAGGTGGCCGACCTGCGCCAACACCATATGCACAGCGAGGCCATCACGCTCAGCCAGCCTACTGCCGATGCGATCAACGCCACGCGGGCGGCGGGCGGGCGCGTCGTCGCCGTCGGCACCACCACCGTGCGCACGCTGGAAGCCGTGGCCGCGCAAGGGTTGCCCCTACAACCATTCGCCGGGCGTACGGATATCTTCATCACCCCCGGCTTCCCCTTCCGCTTGACCGACGCGCTCATCACCAACTTCCACCTACCCAAATCCACCTTGCTGGCGATGATCAGCGCCTTTGCGGGCCGCGAGCGTGTGCTGGCAGCGTACCAGGCGGCTATAACGCAGGGCTACCGCTTCTATAGCTTCGGCGACGCCATGCTGATCATATAGACGGTTCATGGTGCAGCGATCATGCGCCGTCATCTTCGCGGCATTCATCATCCTGACCCAGTTCGGCACGCTCGTGTAGCCTCACATTCCCGCCCTCGGCATCCTCATTTGCGTGCTGGCGGTCGGCAGCACCGCGCTGCAACGCTACAATTGGAGTCGGAGCCGGCAGCCGCAGGCGTAACTATCTCACATCCCGGCATCATCTCCTTGACCGCCCGCGCGACCTCTGTTATCCTGGGTACGCTAAGGAGAGTAGATCAGGCCGTGCCATCCTATCGCTATTTGACCACCCCCACCCCCATGCCGCCCCCTGCCTATGCGCCAGCGCGCGGACGCAGGCCACGGCACCGGCGCCAGCGCCGTCTGTTGCCGGCGCTCATCTGCGCCGTGCTGCTTTTCGGTGGCTATGCCGCGGTGCGCTATGGCATCGCGCGGGCGCACCCCAGCTTCGGCGATCCGCATAGCTGTCAGGATCTCGGCGCGAAGTCGGGCTATTTCGGCACGTTCGGTTTCACCACCACGCCGATTCCGGGCGCGCCGATCCCGCCAGTCTCGCCCTCCAACGGCCAGCCGGATCGTTTCACCTGGCCGACGGCCAATGGCAGCATGGATGCGGTCATCGCATGCGCGGGCGGCGATGCCTCGTGGGACGGCTATGGGCAGCCCTTCCAGTGCGAGGAGTTGATCCAGCGGTACGCCTGGCTGCGTTGGGGCGACAGCCCGACGGACTGGGGTAACGGCGCGGCACGCATCTGGGACGACGGCCAGCATAATCCGACCTATCCCCACGCGCACTTCAGCCAGATCGCCAATGGCTCCGCCACGCCGCCGCAGCCGGGCGACATCATGATTTGGGGCGACTACAATTCAGACGGCACGCCGAACGTGTGGGCCACGACGGGCCATACCGCCATCGTCGCCAGCGTGGGGCCGACGAGCTTCACCACCCTGGAACAGAACGTGCAATGGAATTACCAATATGCCTATAATCCCTCGCGCACGTTCTACTACACGACCGCGCACCAAAAGGATGGCACGCACTACTTTGTCGGCACGACCTTCTGGGGCGGCCACACCGACGCGCCGCCCTATGGCTGGCTGCATGACACCCACACAGCGCCGGTTCCCCTGACGGCGACCCAGCCGACCATCGTGACGACCAGCGCGACCAGCGCGACGGCTTTCGCGCACACCAGCGATGGGCATATTGTGCAGGCAAGCTTCACTAAAGGCCAGTGGAGCGCCTGGCAACCCGTCAGCGACACCACCGCTATCGCCGGCAGTCCTGTCGCGCCGGATGCCCACACCGTTTTCGCCCGCTCGGCAGATGGGCTGATCCGCACGGCGACGCAGACGAACAGTGGTTGGTCGCCGTGGACGGTGTTGACAACGCAGGGTGCGCCAGCCGGTGGCTTCGTGGGCGATCCCGCTGTGGCGCGGTACACCGAGCATGGCCTGAGCTATCTCCAGGTGGCGGCGACCGGCGCGGATGGCCGCGTCTATGTCACCAGCGATCCCGGTGGCGCATGGCAAGCATGGAGCGCCAGCGGCACACCGGCTACTATCACCGGCAGCCCGATCATGCTGGATGCTGCGCACCTCCTCGCCCGCGCGGCGCGCGGCGGGGCGATCATGGCCGCGACGTGGGATGGCGCGCAGTGGTCCGCCTGGCACGCGCTGGCACAGGGCGGCCCCAGCGGCGGTTTTGCCGGCAGGCCCGTCGTCGCTACCACCCCGGATGCCAAGCATCCGCAGATCTTCGCCACCGGAGCCGATGGCCAGCTTTACCACGCCAGTGCCACCAACGGCGTGTGGTCCGCCTGGACCGCCGTGGGTGACACGACGACCGACTTCAGCGGCGGTCCCGCCGCGCCTGACCAGTCCCACCTCTTCGCCCGCGCCGCGTCCGATAACCAGATGCGCACGGCCACCTGGACGGGTCACGCCTGGACGGCGTGGCAGACCATGAAAACACTGCCGGGCGGCTTCGCCAGTGATCCCGTCGCCGCCTCATCCACGGTGGTCTATGCCCTCGGCACCGACGGCCAGCTTTATCGCAACGTCTACCAGTCCGGTGCGTGGGAAGGCTGGGCGCTTGTCGGCGACGCGGGGCAGCATCTGGGGTGACAGGGACGGGGATGATCAGAGGACGCAGACAGCGAAGAAATGTGGATGACATTCAGGCGAAGAAAGATATATAATGCTCTACATTAGCTGGCGGACGACGTGACCAATGCCTAAGGCCAGCATTGTCTGTTGCACGTCTTTCACAAAGGAGAGCGTATATGTCGCATCCCCAACCGCTGGCATACCCACATGGACAATCAGCTTTCGACGCGATTCGCCACGAAGACGATCAGGGCGAATACTGGCAGGCCCGCGAACTGGCCAAGGAACTTGGCTACACCTCTTGGCAATTCTTTGAACGGGTTATCACAGAAGCCAAATCAGCGTGTGCTGGTCAAGGCTACGATGTGAGCGGGCTTTTTACTGAGGTGATTAAAAAGTCCACCGGAGGTCGTCCTGGCAAAGATTATCGTTTGACCCGTTTTGCCTGTTACATGATCGCATTGAGTGCAGACGGCACGAAAGAGGAGGTAGCTGCCGCCAAGACGTACTTTGCCGTGATGACGCATGAGCAGGAGATGTTACGCGCACTTATCGACGAGGTGGGCGACAATCCGCTGGTTGAGGTGGCACAGCGCATCATGCGCCGCCAGGAATTGACCGAAGCCCATAAGCGTTTGCTGGCGCGCGCCCGCGATGCTGGTGTCATCACACCGCAACAGTGCGCCCGTTTCATGAACTGGGGCTATCGTGGATTATATCCTGATGAGACGGAAGATGTCATCCATGCGCGGAAGGGCTTAGCTCCTAAAGAGGAGATCAGCAATTGGATGGGCGCGATGGAGACGATGGCGAATCTTTTGCGCGCTGTCGTCGCAGAAAAGCGCATGGAACGCCAGGGCATTCACACGGTGCGGGATGCCAACCGCACGCATTATGAAGCGGGCAAAACGGTACGTGGCTGGCTCACCAGCGAAGGCATCTATCCTGAGCAATTGCCCACGCCCACCAAAAGTTATAAGCAGATCGTGAAGGAGGAGGCGGCGCGCCTCGCCCGCGAGGAAGAGGACGAGCGCGGCTTGTGGGGCCAGTTGCCGCCGGCTTGAGTAGCGGGTGGCCCCACCCCCGGCCCCTCCCCATCTGCGGATGGAGAGGGGAGATCAGACACTGTACGGTGATCGCGTTGATCTTGGCTGATCACTACCCGAACGATCACCCCCTCTCCATCTCCGATGGGGAGGAGGCCGGGGGGTGGGGCAGCGCCGCCCGCGCATACGCGCGCCAGTCGCCGCCCGGCGCGCGGAGCCAGGCGCGGATCGCGCCTTCGCGCACACCGCTGGCGCTCACGCGCAGGGACGCGGCACCGACGCGCGCCAGCAGCGCCTGCCAGGCGACCACGCCACCGGCAAGGATGCGCAGCCGCTCGGCGTCTACGCCGGTCTGTGGGGCCAGCGTCGCGGCGGGGGCGCTGGCCAGTGTCGCCTGGGCGCGGGTGAGATCTGCTAGTGTCAGCGCCTCGCTGCGCCCGCAGAAGCGCGCCAGGGCCGTCGCCGTGCCGCCGACCGCGATCAGGCCGTCCAGCGGCGGGTCCGGCGGGGGCAGTGTCTGGACCACGGCACCGGCAGCCTCGGCCAGCGCGGCGAACTCTTGCGCCGTCGGCGGGTCCGCCGGCTGCACCTGTTCCACTAACCGGCCAGAGCCAAGCGGCAAAGACGTGGCAAAGGCAATTTTTTCGATGGTGCCGACGACGAATTCGCAACTGCCGCCGCCCAGATCGCCCACCCCCAGGCGCAACGCCGGATCGCGTTGGTTGCCGGTCGCGCCCCAGAACGTGAGCGCCGCCTCCTCCATGCCGTCCAGGAGCGCGATGGGTGCGCTCCACGCCGCGCTGAAGCGCGCGATCATCGCCGCCGCGTTACGCGCCGCGCGCACGCCTTCCGTCGCCAGGCCCAGCCGCACCGTCGCGCCCAGTGCCTCTGCCCGTGCCGCGAAGGCGCGCAAGGTCGCTTCCACCCGCGTCGCCCGCTCTGCGCCGATCTCGCCCGTCGCCGCTACGTCCACCCCCAGCCGCGCCAGGTCCACCTGCCGTTCGATGACTGTGAGATCCCTCTCAGCATAACTATCGACTATGACCATATGCACGGTATTGCTGCCGATATCCACCGCTGCGACCCGTTGCGGCGCTTGCTCTGCTGTGCTTTTCATGCGCTATCCCTCGTCTGTATTGATAGCAGCCTATCCCATGCGCACCCCGCACCGCAAGAGGAAAAAACATTCGTTGCCGGAGGGTGGGTCCAGGTTTGCAAGGAGCATGGCGCTGTGATAGGATACTTCTGAACACAACCGCCATCTATCCGTCGTTTGGTGCGACGGCATACGGATACAATAGGGATACCAGCATGCACGTCTTCACGACATTGGATGAGGTCGCGCTCCACCGCCCCCAGGCGCTCACCGTGGGCGCGTTCGACGGCGTGCATCGTGGGCATCAATACCTCATCCAGCGGACGGCGGAAGTCGCGGCGCAGTTGGATGCAGCGGTGACGGTGGTGACATTCTGGCCCCCGCCCGTCGCCGTGGTCCGCCCTGGCACGCCCATCCAATGCCTGACGTTGCCAGCGGAAAAGTATGCCGCGCTCGCCGCGCTGGGCAGCGTGGCGCAGGTGATCGTGCTGCCCTTCACGCCGGCACTGGCCCTGTGGCCGCCGGAGCAGTTCATGACCGCCTTGGCGGACCATCTGCCCATCGCTGCGCTGGTGGAAGGCGACGATTTCTCGCTAGGTCATAACCGCGTGGGGACGCTGACCTGGCTGACGGACTACGGTCAGGCGCACGGCTTCGTGGTGGAAGGTGTGGCGCGGCGGGCAACGGCTGGCACGCCGATCAGCAGCACACGCATCCGGGCGCTGTTGGCTGCCGGCGACGTGGCGGGCGCGGCGGAGTTGTTGGGGCGACCCTACCAGTTGAGCGGTGAGGTTGTGCGCGGTGACGCGCGCGGGCGCGAGTTGGGCTATCCAACGGCGAATGTGCAGCCTGATCCGCTCAAGCTCGTCCCAGGCAACGGCATTTATGCTGTGCGCGCGTGGGCTGCCACCGCGCCGCAACAGGTGTGGTGGGGCGCGGCCAGCATCGGCACCCGCCCGACCTTCGCCGGCACCGACCGCCGCGTCGAAGTCTATGTGCTGGATGGCCACCCCGATCTGTATGGCGTGACGCTCACGGTCGAGATGGTCGCCTGGCTGCGCGAGGAACGAACATTTAGCAGCAGTGAAGCACTGATCGCGCAGATGGCTGACGACGTCAGCGCCGCGCGGCGCGTATTGCAGGGGCAAGAAACGGGGGCAGAGCTATGAGCCAGAACCGCAATGCCGTGGCGCGTCTGGAAGACTTCATCCAGGGGTCCGTCGAGGGCTTTTTCAGCCGTGTTTTCCGCACCGGCGTGAACAAGATCGAGATCGCCCGCAAGCTGGAACGCGCAATGGATGAGGGCGTGGTCGTCACCAACAATCAGCGCCGCGCGCCGAATTATTACAAGCTCTTCATGAGCGAGTCCGACTTTCGCGCCATCCGCCAATATGCACGCCTGCTGAAGTCGCAGTTGCAAGACGGCTTGCTTCAGATGGCGAAACAGCGCGGCTATCTCGTCACGACGAACCCCCTGGTGGCTATCGAGGTCGATAATCGTCTTGGTAAGGGAGATCTGCGCACGGAGACGAGCTTCCTGGATGCCGCGCAGATGCAGCAGCAACTCGCCGCCGCCCAGGGCAGCACGAATCCCACCTCGCCAAACCTGGGCAATGCCCCACCGGACTTCACCCAGGTGATCGCGCCGCAGCCGCAACCCCAAGGCGGCGGTGCTGGCGGCCTGAACGTGCAGGTCGGCGGCCCCATGCCCGATGCCGCGCTGGTGCTGCGCACGCCGCAGGGGCCAGGGCAAACTTACCCCTTGAATCGTGAGGTAATTCATATCGGGCGGCACAAGTCTAATGATATCGTCATCAAAGAAGAGCGTGTCTCGCGCTACCACGCCGAGATTCGCTTCGAGCGCGGCCAGTTCGTGCTCTATGACCTGGGCAGCCTGAACGGCGTCGTCGTCAACGGCATGTTGACGCGCCACGCCATCCTGCGCCCTGGTGATATCATCGGCATCGGCAGCTATAGTTTCGTATTCGAGCGGAGGTAAACCAGCGCTATGTCGCTCTCTTTCGAAGAATTCTTGCTCGTCTTGCGCATCGCCTCCATCGCCGTGCTCTACCTTTTCATCTTGCAGGTGGTGTTGGTGGCGCGGCGCGACCTCGCAGTGGCCACGGTGCAATCCGCCACCCAGGCCGCGCGCTCGGTGATCGGCCATCTGGTGGTGGTCGATAGCGGCTCCGCGCCGCTCGCACCCGGCACCACGCTCGACATCGTCTCGCCGACGACGCTGGGCCGCGCGCCCATCAACACCATCGTCCTCGAAAGCAATCTAGTGTCGATGGAGCATGCACGCATCTACTTTCGCAGCAATTCGCTCTGGGTGGAAGACCTGGGAAGCAAGAATGGCACATTTTTGAACGATCAGCAACTCGCGCCGCAAAAAGCCGTCGCGGTCAGGCCGCGCGACATCCTGCGCCTGGGCGATGTGCGTTTCCGGATCGTGCCGTAACAGGAGTAACCACCGATGCAGCAAACTATGCGCAATGCCTTCGATCTGCGACGCTATCGCTGGTCGGAACTGTTTCTGCTGATCATGCCGTCGCTTTTCATCTTGCTCGGCATGCTGCAATTGCAGTTGATCGCCCAGAATAGCACCGGCAAAGGGCCGACGGCCATCAATATCAACAACTTGCCGGCCATCGACGTGTTGGCTCCGCAGTTGTTGCTGATCGTCGCGTTGCTGGCGACCCACGTGGCGCTTTCGTGGCTGGTGCCGAAC
This sequence comes from Ktedonobacteria bacterium, assembly GCA_027459785.1. GTDB lineage: Bacteria > Chloroflexota > Ktedonobacteria > Ktedonobacterales > JACDGC01 > JAJPKG01. The sequence goes on from DAIDGU010000008.1 coordinate 41,615, forward strand.
GCGGACCGCACGTTGCTGCCCATCGCTGGCATGCTCAGTTCGATGGGTGTGCTGATGGCGACACGCCTGGGGCCGGACCTGCCTTCGCCCGAACCGCGCCTGGGCTTCAAACAGTTGATCTGGGTGCTGATCGGCTTCGGCTTCTGCATCGCCACGGTCTTCGCCACGCGCTCCATCCGCTGGTTGCGTCTCTACAAATATACCTGGGCGGTCGGTGGCATCATCCTCGTCGCCATCACCCTCATCCACGCGCGCAATGTCAATTTCGACAGCCCCACCCACGACCAGTTGAATCTCGGTCCCGCCGGCCTGGCCTTCCAGCCCTCGGAGTTGCTCAAGATCTGTCTGGTGATCTTCTACGCCGCCTATCTGGCGGAAAACCGCGAGATTCTGGCGCTGGAAGGGCGCAAAGTTGGCCCCTTTTACATCCCGCCGCTCAAGCACATGGGACCGTTGATCGGCATGCTGCTCGTCGCGCTGGTGCTTTTCGTGGGCCTGCGCGAACTGGGCCTGGCGCTGCTGATCTTCGGCATCTTCGTCTCGATGATCTACCTTGCCAGCGGTCGCCTGGCGTATGTCTTTTACAGCCTGGGCGGCTTCGCTGTCGGCGCGTTCATCGCCTATAACCTTTTCAGCTATGTACGCGACCGCGTCGCTATCGTCTCGACGGCCTTTCAGCCGGACGTGGCGGATAACAAGGGCTATCAGATCGTGCAGGGCTTGATCGCGCTGGGTAGCGGCGGCGTGCTGGGCCAGGGTTTCGGCTTGGGCCACCCCACCTTCGTCCCCGCCGTGCAAACGGACTACGTGGCCGCCGCCATCGGCGAGGAGTTCGGCTTGGCGGGTCTTTTCGCCATCCTGGGCATCTTCATGCTGCTGGTCTATCGCAGCTTCCGCATCGCCGTTCGCGCCCGCGACACCTTCGAGCAATTGCTGGCCGGCGGCATCGGCTCGGTCTTCGCCATCCAAACGCTCGTCATCCTGGCCGGCAACTTGAAACTGATGCCCCTCACCGGCATCCCACTGCCCTTCATCACCTATGGCGGCAGTTCGGTTATCGCCAACTTCATCATGATCGGCCTCTTGTTGCGCCTTTCCACGCCAGCGGAAGGCGACCAGGTGGCGTAAGTCGCGGCCCCACCCCCCGGCCCCCTCCCCATCTTTGATGGAGAGGGGGTGATTAGGCAATCGGGGTGATCAGCGAGATCGGGGTGATCAGCGAGATCGACGCGCGCAGCTTTATATGCCACCTCCATTGCTCCCCTCTCCATCAAAGATGGGGTGGGGCCGGGGGTGGGGCTGTCACACCAATGGAGGTTCGCATGCAGCAAGGCATTGTCCTGGCGGGGTTCATCCCCAGCCTGGGTGGCTTATTCAGTAATTGCTTTTCCTATCTCTTGATCGGGGTGATCGCCGGCACCGTCGCCACCTTCGTTGTGCGCGGCAAGTTGGGCTGCATCCTCGGTAATTTCCTGCTCGGCCTCCTCGGCGCGGTCGTCGGCTACTTCGTGCTGAACCTCATCCCTATCCTGAATCAAAAAGATATCAGCGTCAACTTCATCGGCACGACGATCATCGCCTCCGTCACCGCGACGTTGATCGCCCTGATCTTCACGTCCGCCCTGGCCGCCGAACGTCGCCATCAACAACACCTGCTGGACAAATATCACGATCAACAAGCACAAAGCTGAGCGGCTCGGCATTTCTCCTGGTATGGGCGCGCTGCATCGCGACTTTGCCGCCTCTGCGCGTTTTGCGCTGCCCTCGCCCGCCTGTGGTACACTAGGGGCAACGGCATCATTGTGTTGAGGCATGTGCAGCGCGCAGAAAGGATCACCTCATGGCCGCCCAGCAACAACCACCCTCGCAGCCAATCTACCGCGACGAATTCAACGACCGGCTGGATCGCATGACCGTAAAATACATGTCCTATATCCACACCTTGCAAGACGGTCTCGTCACCCAGATGCTCGTCGATAAGCGCGATCTGCTGTTGGCGATTGACGCCTTGCGCACCGAGACGCGGGAGGCGCTTGGTGAGCTTCGCGCTGAGATGCAGGCGAAGTACGATGACTTGCAGGCGAAGTATGAAGATCTGAGCCGACGTTATCAAGCACTGGAGACCTTGGTTATCGCACAGACGCAAATCATTCAGGAAGTTTTGCTGCATCAGCGTGAACTGCGTGCTTATATGGACGCCCGTGCGCGTGATACAGAAACCATCATCGCTGATGCCGTCGCGTCGCTTTCCGAGCAGATCAATGAAGTGCGTCGCCGGTTGCCGCCTGAGCAGCCAGCGGAATGAGGTGTGGTTATGGCGAGTGAAACCGGACGGGTGGTGATCGTCAGCGGCGGCGCGGGCGGCGTTGGCCTGGCGATCACGCGGCGTTTCGCGGATGGCGGCGACCAGGTCTTCGTGGTGGAACGCCACGAGGCGCACGGCAACATCGCGCCGCACCTGAACGAGCAGATCAGCTTCATCCCCGCCGATGTGACGGATGAGGCGAGCGTTAGCACGACGCTGGACGACCTTCAGACGCAGACAGGGCGCATCGACGTGCTGGTGAATGTCGTCGGTGGCTACATGGCCGGCCAGCCGGTGCATGAATTGCCCGTCGCCACGTGGGATGCGATGATGCAGCTGAACTTGCGCACGGCGTTCTTGATGGCGAAGCATGCTGCCCGGCTGATGATCCCGCGCGACTGGGGGCGCATCATCAACTTTTCGGCGCGGGCCGCGCGCGACACCGCCGCCAACGCGGGCGCGTATGCCGTTTCGAAGGCGGGTGTGCTGGCGCTGACCGAAGTGCAGGCCAAAGAACTGTTACCTTTTCACATCACCGTCAATGCCGTTTTGCCCAGTATCGTCGATACCCCCGCCAATCGCCAGGCCATGCCGGATGCCGATTTCGCGCGCTGGCCGAAGGCCGACGAGATCGCGCAGGTGGTACAGTTCCTGGCCTCCGACGCAGCCAAGCTCATCTCCGGCGCGGGCATCCCTGTCTATGGGCAATGGTGAACGATTGCGGCAATGGGGCCAGGTAGCCCCATTGGTCATATGCCCATTTGGGTAGAGGTGATTGCCATCTCTTGTGGTCACTGGTATAATAGGGCGAGGTTGCCCCTCCCATATGGTGGTTGGCTTCCCCGGTGGTAATCCTCTCGAAGCGGGTAGAGCATGATCGGGCGCATCATTCACGGGCGATACAAATTGATCGATGAACGTGGCAGTGGCAGCATGGCCATCGTCTACATCGCCCGCGACATGGAAACGAATCGCATTTTCGCCGTCAAGGCACTCAACCGCAAGGCCGCCAACGACGCGGAGTTGTTGCAGCGGTTCTGGCGCGAATTCGACTTGCTCAAACAGCTTACCGGTCCCTATGTCATCCGTCCGGTGGCATGGGGCGAAGAGCGTGATATGCACTACATCGTGATGGATTACGTGGATGGGCATAATTTGAAACAGGTCGTCGAGCGCAATGGTCCCCTGCCGCCGCTGGATGCCATCGACATTACCAAGCAGGTGGCGCTGGGACTGGAATCCGCCGCCGAACGCGGCATCGTTCACCGCGATGTGAAGCCGCAGAATATCATCCTGACAGTGGAAGGCGTGGTGAAGCTGACGGACTTTGGCCTGGCGCGCAGCCACACGTCGCCGCCCATCACGATCTCGAATGTCTTCCTCGGTACGCCCTATTATGTCGCGCCGGAACAGGCCGACAACGGGCGCAGCGCGGATACACGCTCTGATCTGTATTCGCTCGGCTGCGTCTTCTTCGAGTTGGTGACGGGGCGCGTCCCCTTCGAGGGCGACACGGCGGTGGATGTGGTGGTGCAACACTTGCGTAGCGCCATCCCATCGATCTGCGCCTTGCGCCCGGAATTGCCACTGGCCTACGATGCCTTCATTCAAAAGGCGCTGGCGAAACAGGCACCGCAGCGTTTCCAGTCGGCCCGCGAGTTCATTGCCGGCCTGGAAACCTTGCGCGAACTGACGCCGGAAGGACCACCCCAAGCTGCCGCGCCCGCGCCGCCAACGCAAATCTTGCCACGGCTCGTCTACCTGGCAACCGGCCAATCGTTCATGTTGTTAGGGCCAGATCTCATGATCGGGCGGAGCGATCCGCAAAAGGAAATTTATCCTGATATCGACCTTGCGCCCATCGATGCGCAGCATACGGTCTCGCGCCGCCATGCACGCTTGGTATCGCGCGACGGACGTTACTTCATCGAGGATCAAAACGCCTTCAATAAAACGCGCCTCAACGGGGTGGCCCTGACGCCGCACCAGGAACGCGAATTGCAAGAAGGAGATGTTATCCGTTTAGGAAACGTCGATGTGCGCTTCGAGGTACAAGCGCGTTGATCTTTTGCCGGCCCCGCTGTATCATGGGGCATAACTTGACACATGCACGACGCGGGCAGCCACTTACACACAGCAACCGCGCCCGTATCACGGATATCGAGAAGGGGCATAAACCATGCAACTGATGTTGGGTGAGTTGGCGCTCGCGCTATTCAGTTCACATAGTTCCAAACTCATCGTTATCGTCGCCGCCGTGGTGGTTGTGCTGGCAATCGTGGTCGTTTCGATCATGGTGCTGCGCAGCGATAGCGGCGATAGTAAAGTATCGCGCGGCCTCGCCTATGAAGTGGATGAAGGCCCCGCAGGAGGTTCAGGGTCAGTGAGCAATCGGCGGGATGCAAACGACGCGGATTGGGGCGGCACGCCGCGCAGCGCGTCAGGGAACGATGCACTCCATCGCCCCGGCGACTTTGGTGGCACGGTCGGCAGCACGGGCAACAGCCGTGGCACCCCCTCGCGCCCCGGCCCCCAGGGCTGGGATAATCGCGGTAACAATGGTTGGGGGGAAGATCCGCAAGCGCCGCCGCAACAGGGCGGCAATCAACAGAATGCCGGGTGGGGCAACCCAGAGCCGCCGGCCTGGGGACAGCCGGAACGCACGCCCTCGCGCCCCAATCCGCAGCAGCAGGGTGGTCAGGGCGGTTGGGGTCCACCGCCGCCGCAACAACCCCCGGCGCAGCAGGGTGGCTATGGCCGTTCGCCCAGCCAGCCGATGCCTGATCCCAATGGCTATCCCGAAGAGCAGCCCGGTTGGGGTGCGCCGCCGCAGCAGGGCCGCCAGGGTCCGCCGCCACCGCAGCAGCCTGGTTGGGGTGCGCCACAGCAAGACGACCAGCAGGGTTGGGGTGCGCCCCCCCAGCGTGGCGGTCCGCCGCCCCAGCAGCAAGGCTGGAATGGTGGCCAACCCCAGCAAGATGACCAACAGGGCTGGGGTCCGCCGCCAGCGCGCACGCCCTCAGCGCCGAACTGGAACGATCCGCAACAGGGTGGGCAGCCGGGCTGGGGTCCGCCACCGCAACAACAACCCATGCGCCAGGGTCCGCCGTCGCAGCAACCCGGCTGGGGTGAGCCGCAACAGGGTGGGCCGCCAGGTTGGGGGACACCACAACAGGATGACCAGAACGGGTGGGGACCACCGCCTTCATCGCAGCCGATGCGCCAGGGTCCGCCGCCGCAGCAGCAAGCCGGCTGGGGTGCGCCCCAGCAGCAGGGTGGGCAACCTGGGTGGGGTCCGCCGCCGCAGGGTCGCAGCATGCCCAACGACCAGAATGGCTGGCGCGGCGGTGTGCAGGAGCAATCGGCTCCCGCCGGCGCACGCCTGGACCAGCGCGTGGCCTACATCGTCATCCGCGAAGGCAAGGAGCCGGGGCGCACCTATGAGTTGCGCAAAGATCGCCTGAGCATCGGGCGCAGCCGCGAGAGCGACATCTTCCTGGAAGACCTCGCCGTCTCGCGCTTGCACGCCTCGATCTACCGCGACGACAGCGGCAGCTACATCCTGCGCGACGAAAACAGCGCCAACGGCACCTCGGTCAACGGGCAGCGCATCAGCGAGCATCGGCTCAGCGAGGGCGACGAAGTGCAGGTCGGTCAGACGACCATGTCCTTCACCCGCCGCTAGGCACGCCGGGGAAGGCCGGCGTGGTGACAGGCAGGAATGCCTGTCCTCCGAATTTTGCCGTTTGGCGGAGGAAATACGTGGGGCGGACATTCCTGTCCGCCAGATGGTCGTGGGGCGGGCATATCCCCAGCGTGGGGCGGACATTCCTGTCCGCCCTTCCGTTTTTTGTTGGGCCAGGAAGAAAGTTGCGTTAGACGGCCTATCGATCACCATCACGAGTCGGCGCACTTGTTATCCAACATTGCACACGCCACGGATGAGGCGACGGGCCAGCAAACTGAGGAGGATCGGATGCCGGATGCCATGACCAAAGACCAACTCATCGCGGCGCTCGCCGAAGCCTTCGAGCAATTCATCACGACGGCGACGGAAGCGGAAGCGCGCGGCGTAACCCGCCAGGGCGCTGCATGGGGACCACGCGAGTTCGTCGCCCATCTGGCCGGCTGGGAAGTGATGGCCACCGTGCGCGTTCCCGCGATTGTCGCCGGGATGCCGCCGCTGGAGGAAAGAGATGCGGCGTGGGAAACGGTCATGAACAATGCGCTCAACGCCACGATGGTGACGCTGATCGGCGATCAATCGCTGGCGACCGTCTGCGGCATTTTGCGCCAAGCCTACCAGCAAGATATCGCCATCCTGCAAACGCTGGACGATAGGTTTTTTCGACCCGGCGAATACGTGTACGAGCGCACGCGCGGCGTCATCGAGCATTGCCAGGAACACAGCGAAGATCTCGTGCGCAGCCAGCCATGACGGGCGTTTGGCGATCTGATGGCAATCCCGCAATGTTGAAAGGAAAAATTCACATGGCTAAGCTGCGTGGACCTGATTTCATCAGCTTGCAGGTACGCGACTTCGCAGCCTCCCGCGCGTTTTACACGGATGTGCTGGGCCTAGCGGTCGATGCACGCTTCGACGCGCCCGATTTCGTCCTCTTCGATACGAACTCGATCCCCCTCGCCCTCAGCGCGGCGAAAGTGAACCTGGACGAAGCGCCGCAGCCAGGCTGGGGGGTGACGCTCTGGATCGACTGCGATCAGGTGGATGCGCTGCATGCTCAATTGGTCGCTGCAGGTGTCACCATCGTCACGCCGCCTTATGCTGGGCCGTTCGGGCGCACTTTCGTCTTCGCGGACCCCGATGGGTATCGGATCACAGCCAACGAGAACCCCTGGGATCGGTTCCCTTTAGGCGGTTTGGGGGACGGACCCCAGCGTTAGCCCAATGGATGAGCGATGCGCCCCCTTCACGAGCGCGGCCACCGTGCAATGGAACATATTGCATGATGGTCGCGTTTTGTGTATGATGTGAAACACGACCAGCACACATGCCGGCGCACAGCGTGGGGGGAGCAACGTGATCGACGAGACCAATGATGAATTGATCGGCACCCAGTTGGGCGGTTGCCAGGTGTTGGATCTGCTGGGCCAGGGTGGCATGGCGCGCGTCTATCGCGGGCGGCAGGAACACCTGGACCGCGACGTGGCGATCAAAGTGCTGCCACCCTACTACGTCACCGATCCCACCTTCATTGACCGCTTCCAACGCGAGGCGCGGGCGATGGCGAAGCTGCAACATCCGAATATCGTCGTCATCTATGATGCCGGGCGTCAGGCACCGTGGTTGTATATCGTGATGGAACTTATCACCGGCGGCAACTTGCGGCAGCGCATGACCACCTCGATGTCGATGGCCGAGGCGACGCACATTTTCCGCGACATCGCCGAGGCGCTCACCTATGCTCACGAGCGCGGCATCATCCACCGCGACGTGAAGCCGGTCAACGTGCTGCTGGATACTTCGCGCCCCCAACCCTATCCGCGCGCCGTCCTTTCGGACTTCGGCATCGCTAAGGTGCTGCAATCGTCGTCGAACCTTACGCGCACCGGCGCGGGCGTCGGCACGCCGGAATATATGTCGCCGGAACAGTGCAAGGGCCAGCCGGTGGATGCCCGCACAGACATCTATGCTCTTGGCGTCTTGCTCTATGAGATGCTTTGCGGTCGTCCGCCTTTCGTCGCCGAGGAGTTCACCGCCGTGGCGCACTCGCATATCTACGATCCCGTTCCCGCGCCCAGCCTGTATAACCCGCGCATCAATCCTGGCGTGCAGGCGGTCATCCTGAAGGCGTTGCAGAAGCGGCCCGAACAGCGCTTCCAGACGGCGCGCGAGATGGCGCAGGCGCTGGAAGACGCCACCAAGCAGAATGCGCCGCAGTTGCCGTCGCGCCCGGTGGTCATCACGTGCAGCCAGTGCAGCACGCCTAACCCCGCCGGCATGAACTTTTGCCAGCGTTGCGGCGCGCACTTGCGCGGCGGCCCGCCCGCGCCGCTGCCTTCGATGCTCAGCATCGAACTACCCCCCGTGACGTGCCTGAATTGCAATGCGGCCAATCCTGGCGTGAACCGCTATTGCACGCACTGCGGCACGCGGCTGACGGCCATCGTCTGCCCCACGTGTGGGCGCGCGAACGCGCAGGGGGCGCGCTATTGTGCCGCCTGTCACAATCCCCTGGCCCCCCAACGCTGAGGATAGCGTCGGCGGGGACGGGGCGGTGGGTGCAGGTTGATTTGCAAACAAACGATAGGTATCGTATACACTTCTTCGGGAATTCCTTGGAAATTTGAGAGGAGAGTCGTATGGATATCATGCGTTTTATACCCCTTGCGGGTAAAGTCAGTGGTCATTGGGGCCGGACAGACAGGATTGTCTGTCCTCCGTTCCCCCGCTGGCTGTCCTCCGTTATCCATACTGATCACCCGAATAGCGTATCAGATCCCCAATAAGCCTTTCCGGCGGTGAGTGATGACCTCGAAAAGCAGGCCGACGATGGTGACGGCCAGACCGCCCCACCACAGGAAAAACCCCCGATTGGCACCTTGCACGTTGGCGCTGGTGAGATGTGGCACCACGTGCAATTGCGTGAAGACCTCGATGCCGCCCACGGTGGCCGCGACGACGATGGGGATGACGAACAGGCCCAGGCAGCCGATCATCGCCAGGCAACCCATGCGTCGGTTCAGCAGCGCCAGCAGGCCGCCTAGCACCGCCAGGCCGCCGATGGTGTAGTAGCCAGCGCGGTAGGTGAGCGCGCTCAGATAGATAGTGTTGCCGTGGGCATCCACGCCCCAGGGCTGCGTGAGCGCCAGAAACATCCCCACGATGCCGGCGGCCAGGACGATATGCTCGATGGGCAGGCTCCAACCGAAGGCATGGCGTTGCCGATGCGCGGCCTCGCGCACGGGCCGGTGTGTCGCGGGGGGATCTTCCACGAAGGTAGGCCGCTCGATGGGCGCGGGCGTTCCCCACCGGGGGGGCGGCGCGTTCGGGCGCGAGACGGGAGCCGCATACTCCCCCTGGCGCGGTGCCTGATACTGCGGCGCGCTACCAGAATAATCGCTGCGATAGTCGGTCCCACGCGGTCCATAGTTCGCCGGCGCGGGCGGCGGCCCGTAGCTCCCTGGCGACCCATAGGGGGCCGGCGGGTCATAGCCCGGCTGCGGCGTGTAATTTTGCGGGGTTGGCGCGTAGTTTTGTTGTGGCGGATAGTTGGGCGCGGGAAAACCCTGTGGCGACGGATAGTTCGGCGGCTGGTAACCACGCGGCGCATCATACCCCCCACCTGAACCATACCCCGGCGGCGCAACGGGTGGAGAATTATAGGCCGGTTCCTGCCCACCTGTATCCAACAGCCAGCCGCTTTCCGCGATGGGCGGGGGACCATTGCCGGCGAGAGGTGGCCCATATTCTGGCACACCACGCGGATCACGCGCGGGCGGATAGCGCGGGTCGGTGCGCGGCCCGGCAGGAGCGCCCCACGGATCGGGCGGCGTGGGCGGTGGATCATTGGGCCAGGGAGGCGTGTCGCGCATACAAAGTTCCTTTCGCGGAAATCGTCCTCGTCCCATCATAGCGCCTGCGCCCGCACCTGTAAATGGCCTATCGCCACCAAAACCTGTGTCCAAAATTCACATTCTCAAGCGTAAGCTATCTACATAGCACTATTTCGTCGTTGCTGAGGGGGCCATGAGTCGAAACGATGTTCCCGCGCCGCGCCTGGCGCTGCCCGCTTTCGCCGCGCTGCTCGACAAGTGGCAGGTGCCGCTCTACGCCTTCCTGCGCGAATTGATCGGCAACGCCGAGGAGGCGCGCGATCTGATGCAAGACGTGTTCTGCGATGCCTGGCGCGCGGCCCAGGGCCAACCGGCGCAGATCGACCTGAGCCGTGACGAGCGCACGTTGCGCAGTTGGGTCTTCCACGCGGCATATAACCGGGCGATGTCGGCGCTCCGGCGCAAGCGCGTGATCCGCTGGGAATCGTTGGATGGCGATGATGGGGTGGTCATGGATTGGCCCGCCGTCGTCGCCCCCTTCGAGGAGCGCGTGGTGGAACGCCAGGCGCTGGAGACGGCGCTCGCGTCGCTCGCCGCCAGTGATGCTGCCTGCCTCTTACTGATCGTCGTGCAGGGCTTCTCGCCGGCAGAGGTTGCGCCGATCCTGGGCAAAACGCCCCAGGCCGTCGCCAAGCAGTACGCGCGCGCCCGGCAACGGCTGCACCACGCTTATCTCGCGCAAGACGCTACAACCCCAGAGAGGTCGCCGCAATGAACGAGCATCCTACCTTGCCCACTGCCGCGTGCACGATGTTTGCGCCGCTCGTACCGCTGGCCGCACGGCATCTCGTGCCGGAAGACGACCGTGCCGCCTGGGAAGCACACCTGGCCAGCTGCGCCTTTTGCCAGGCGGAACTGGCGGCATATCAGCGCGAGGATGCCGCATTGCGGGAGATGGTGACAGCACCGGCCACGCCGCCCCCCTTCGCGCGCGGCGATATCGAGCGCATGCTGCACCTGACGCAACGTGCGTCATCCATGCCGCCGGGCCGGCATATGTCGCCCCCGCCCACACGCGGCGTGCGCCCGCCCGCTGTGGCTTTCGTCGGGGCGCTGCTGGCACTGGTGGTGGTCGTCGCCTGCGTCGCACTGGCCCACATGCCGCACCTCACTTCGCCTGCCACGACAACCGCTTACACTCCCTTTAATTACTCATATACCTACCGGGTGCCAACCAAAACGGGTGGCACAGTCACAATCGGTGATGTCGAGCGACCGGCCAGCGCGAACGCGATCAGCGCGGAACTCGACCCGACGCGCGCCAACGCAGATATGGCGAACGCGGTCTGGCAGGGCTGCGTGGTGCAACTGCCGGATCTCTCGTTGGGCAACCAGGGATGGAAGCCGGGCGTATGCGCCAATGTGCCATCCACGGCGAACGGCTATGAAAGCGCCGACGGCCTGACCACGCGCGTAAGGATCGATTCCCAGGCACGCTGGTCCGACGGCCAGCCGGTGACAGCCGCGGATTTCCTGTTCGCCTGGCATCTGCTGCGCGATCCCGCGATCGGCGGCACCTACTTCGCCGCGTGGCCCAATATGCGCGTGCAGATCGTGGATAGCCAAACGCTGCTCATTCATTGGGGCGCGCCCAACAGCTACTATCTGGCGTCGCTGTGGCTGCCAGAGCCGCTGCATGCGTTCGCTGTCGGTCCTTACGCCGGCGTGTATGCGCCGCAGGGCGATCACTATGACAGCGCGCTGGCGCAACGCCTGGTGCGCGATCCGCGCTTCACCCAGCATCCCATTGGTGATGGGCCATTTCAGGTGCAATCATTCGCGCCAGATGGATCGCAGGTGGTGCTGACACCCAATCGTCACTTCTTCTCGAACTTCTTTCACGCGCCGGTCCTCGATCAGGTCATCTTCCAGGCCGCGCCGGATGTCGCCACACTGCTGCATACCTATAAAGCTGGTCAGCTTAATCAGGCGGCAGGATTCGAGATGAGCGATCTCCCGCTCTTGCCCGGCATTCCCGCCGACGAGCGGGTTATCAGTCCGGGGGGGACGGTGCTGACGGTCGCCTTCAATCAGCGCGCCAATGCGCCAGCGGCCAGCACGAACGGCGGCGTATCGCTTTTCGCCGGCCCGCATGGGCTGGCGGTGCGTCAGGCATTCATCCAGGGCTTCGATCTCTGTGCCGCCTTTCAGACGGTGGTACACGATAGCAATTGCAGAGATCCCGCCATTTGGGTGCCGTCCCTGTTCGCGGTGGGTACTGCCGGCTTCAATCCTACCTTACCAGCGCCGGTCTATGATCCCACCGCCGCCGCCCAGGCATTGAACGCCGCCGGCTATCCGCTGGTCAATGGGGTACGCATGCAAGCCGATGGCCGCACTCCTATCCACCTGCGCTTGGCATTGCCTTGCGCCGTGACAACGGACACCCAAGGATTCGCCAAGGCGCTGGCCCAGAACTGGGCGAAGACTCTGGGTGTGTACGTGACCATCGTAGCGCCGGGTTGCACCACCGCCGGCCTGCCGGCTGGTGCGTTTGATCTGGCGCTGGTGCCAGTGCAGGGCATGTTGCCCCAGCTCGCGGCCTATCTGGCAACTGGTGGGGTCCACAACGTCGCCGGCATGAGCGACCCGGCGGTGGATACGCTGCTGCATGCGATCCAACAAACGGGGGGCAATAACTTCTATTCCCCGCTCTTCGTCCAATTGCAGACGGCGCTGGCGAACGACGCAGCCTATCTGCCGCTCATCGCTGAGCCGAATAGCTCGCTGGCCGAGGCGACGCTGGGTAATTATTCCGTGAACTTAACTCAAGCCGGCGATACGTGGAACATCAGCGATTGGTTCATGAGCAACTAAATCTGGCGGCCTGCGGCCTCCAGTCCGCAATGGCAGGGCGACCACCTGTAGGGGCAATGCCTTGTGCTTGCCCTGCCCCTACAGCGTCGCCGCAGGCGCTTAGGCGCGGTTTCAACCGCCGGCGTGTTCCTGGGCCAGCTTCATCCGATATTCATGCACAGCTTGCTTGAGAATGCTGAGGGCGCTGGTGGCGCAGGTCGGGCGCGTCATCACGACCTCGCGGCCCAGATCGTCCATCAGTTGCTCGGCGGAAAAGTTCTCGATCTCTTCCAGGGACATGCCCTCGGTGATCTCGGCCACGTAGTCCGCCGCCGCCATGCTGATGGTGCAGCCCTGGCCGTCGAAGGCGACCTCGGTGAGCGTGCCGTCGGCGTTGACGTGGGCGCTCATCTCCACCACATCCGAGCAACCTGGATTCCCCCCGGAACGCACGAAGGTGGCGTCGGGAACCTGCCCACGGTGCTGGGGATTCTGATAATGTTCGAGGAGGAATTCGACCGCCTCTTGCCGACTCATGGGCATACTGCTTACCTCTTAGATAGAATCGAACACGAAAATCAGGAAAAATCCACGAAGAACACGAAATTTTTCTGAAGAGATTTTGTGGCTTTTCGTGCTGCTTCGTGGCCTTCGTGTTCGATCGTCTTTATTTTTCGATGGGCGCACCGACGAGGTTGCCCCACTCCGTCCACGAGCCGTCATAGTTGCGAACGTTAGGATAACCGAGCAACTGCGTCAGCACGAACCAGGAGTGCGCCGAACGTTCGCCGATGCGGCAATATGTGACGATCTCTTTATCCGGCGTGATGCCCTCGCCACCATACAGCGCGCGCAGCTCGTCGGGCGATTTGAAGGTGCCATCTTCGTTGGCCGCCTTGGCCCACGGGATGTTGCGGGCGCTGGGAATGTGACCGCCGCGCGTGGCACCCTCCTGGGGATAGTTTACCATATGGAGCAGCTTGCCTGAATATTCGTCGGGCGAGCGCACATCCACCAGGCCGCGATTCGTCGCGCCCAGGCCGGCTTCCACCTGGCTGCGGAAGGCGCGCACGCTCAGGTTGGCCTCCTGCGCCGTATAGTTGGTCGTGTCGAAGTGCGGCACGTCCTTGGTATAAGGCCGGCCCTCCGCCTCCCACTTGGTGCGCCCGCCGTTCATCAGGCGCAGATCCTGGTGGCCGTACATGCGGAAGAGCCAGAAACTATAGGCGGCATACCAGTTATTGCGGTCGCCATAGAAAACGACGGTGGTGTCGTTGCTGATGCCGTAGCGGCGGCAGAGCGCCTCGAAATCAGCTGTATTTACGAAGTCGCGGCGCACGGGATCTTGCACATCGACATGCCAGTCGAGCTTAACGGCCCCCGGAATATGACCCACTTCATAGAGCAGTGGATCTTCATCGGCCTCGACGATGCGCACCTTGGGATCATTGAGGTGATCGGCGACCCACTGAGTATCGACCAGCGTTTCAGGATGCGCGTAGTTTGGTGCGGACATGGATTTTACTCCTATTTGTAACTTTTCGCAACTGCGGTTACTTTCGGTGACAATTATGGCGTAGAGCGATCTTGTCACTACCTCGCTGGTATTGTAGCACCGGATTTTCGTGCTGGTCAACCTCAGCCGGCAGGGCAAAAGTTTGACTCAGGCGGTTCGGCGTGGTACGATGAAGGCAGCGCAAGCATCCCTTGCGCACGGGCCTATAGCTCAACGGCAGAGCAGCCGGCTCATAACTGGTTGGTTACAGGTTCGAATCCTGTTGGGCCCACCGTTTGCGGTGATCTTTCGCCAGGTACGGCGCGCATCGTGCGCCGCTTGGCGATTTTTGTTGGCACGCCGGAGGTGGCGAGGTATGGATTTCTTTGATCAAGCGAAGATCTATGTGAAGGCCGGCAACGGCGGCAACGGCTCGGCGCATTTCCGCCGCGAAAAATTCGCGCCCCAGGGCGGGCCGGACGGCGGCGACGGCGGGCGCGGCGGCAGCGTCTATCTGCAAGCCGACACCAACATGAATACCCTGGTAGACTTCCACTATAACCAGCGCTTCCATGCGGGTGACGGCGATAAGGGTGGCGGGGCGCGCATGCATGGCAAGTCCGGCGATGATCTGGTTATCCGTGTGCCGGCGGGGACGCTGGTGCGCCTGGCGGAAACCGGCGCGATCCTCGCTGACCTCACCGCGCCAGACCAAAAGGTCGCCATCGCGCAGGGCGGGCGCGGCGGGCTGGGCAATGTGCATTTCGCCACGCCGACGAATCAGGCACCACGCGAGGCACAGTTCGGCGAACCCGGCGAAGATCTGACGCTGGTGCTGGAACTCAAGCTGATCGCCGATGTCGGCCTGGTGGGCCTGCCCAACGCCGGCAAATCGACGCTGCTGTCCATCGTCACCGCCGCCAAGCCGAAAATCGCCAACTATCCCTTCACAACGCTGGTGCCGAATCTGGGGGTCGTCGAGGTCGGCGATCACCGGCACGGCGATGGCAGCAGCTTCGTCATCGCTGACATCCCCGGCTTGATCGAGGGCGCGGCGGAAGGGGTGGGCCTGGGCCACGACTTCCTGCGCCACGTGGAACGCACCCGCCTGCTGCTGCACCTGATCGACGGTGACAACCTGGCGCTGGACCCATGGGAGGAGTACGAGGTCATCAACCGCGAGCTGGCCGGCTATCGTCCCGAACTGGCGGATCTGCCGCAGATCATCGTTTTCACCAAGATGGACCTGCCCACGGCACGCGAGCGGTGGCCAGCGGTTGAGGCACGAGCAAAGGCGGCGGAGATTCCCGTCTTCGCCATCTCCGCGCCCACCCGTGAGGGCGTCAGCGACCTGATCAACTTCACCGCCGCGCAACTGCGCGAGCTACCCGTGCATCCACTGGCGGAAGTCATCGCTGCCGGCCTCGCCGACGAGAGCGGCATTACGCTGCGCCCGCAAGATGCCACCAGCTTCACCATCAGCAAAGAGGACGGCGTCTTCGTCGTGCATGGCAAGCGCGTGGAGCGGCTGGCGGCGATGACCAACTCCGAAACCGAAGAGGGACTGGCGCGGCTGGAAAAACACCTGCGCCAACTCGGCGTCTTCGACGCGCTGGCACGCGCCGGCGTGCAGCCCGGCGACACCGTGCGCTTCGGCTCCGTCGAACTCGGCTGGGGCGAGGGGTAGCCCTATTCCCGTTGCGCCAGCGGACGCTCCTGTCCGACGTGCGACAGACAAGAATGTCTGTCCTCCAGATGGACCTGGGGCGGACGCTCCTGTCCGCCGTGTGACAGACAGGAGTGTCTGCCTTCCAGATGGATGTGGGGCGGACAGGAGCGTCCGCTTTCGTCGTGTTCGCGCTCAGCCATGCCAAATGCTACGGCGGAAAAGCGAACTGCTTCACTGGACACGTGAGATATCATGGGATAAGCTAAAACAAACCGAATTCGCTACACAAGCACAGGAAGCCATGCCATTTGCCAAACCGAAGGATCAGGTCGGCTATAGCGGACCATACCTGACGCAGAGCGCGCCGCGTCTGGCGACGCTGACGGACGCCGCGCGTGGGAGCGGAACATCAATGACCACGACAGCCCCAAGTAATGCCCCGCCGCGCCGCGTGGGCGTCTTGCCGGATACGCCGCGCACCTGGCCGCGCGGGCGGCTGGATGAGATGACGTACATTTTGGGCGATCTCGGCCTATCGCTCGCTCGTTTCGGTTGGTGGGTGGTGTCGGCGCTGGCACGCCTCGTCTTCGCCGTCTTGCGCCTGGTGGCGCACGGCGTAGGGCTGGGCATCAACAAACTCAGCGGTGATCGCGTGAAGCAGCGTGCGGGCGAGGTGATCGGCTGGATCATCGTCGTGGCGCTCATCGTGACTACGTTGTCATCGCTCAGCGTCACACGCAACTGGTTCGCCGCACACTGGCCGCACCCCACCACGAGCATGCAATCTTTCTTGCCAGCGGGGCCGTGCGCGCAGAACCGCACCCAATGTGGCGCGCCCACCCGCACACTGGACGGCCAGCCGTCGATCAGCGCGGCCACGATCCTCAGCGTCTTGCAGTCGTACCATAGCCCCGCCGCCAACCAAACCTTCGCCGATCAACTCTATGACCTGGGCCTCAAGTACGGCATCAATCCCGCCTACGCGCTCGGCTTCTTCGCGTATGAGTCGCAGTGCGGCACGTCGGGCATCGCCGTCAACACCGACTCGCTGGGCAACGTGCGCTTCAGCCAGAGCAACAGCCCCGTTCCTTACGGTGACTATATGGACTTTCGCAAATATAGTTCCTGGCGCGACGGCGCGGAAGACTGGTATTGGGTCATCCGCACGTACTACATCAACCAGGGGCTACGCGACATCTTTCAAGTGACCCCCATCTATGCGCCCACCTCTGATAACAATGATCCGCAGCAATACGCGCAAACGGTCTATCAACTGGTGCAAAACTGGGGCCATTGAAACGCCCCCGCTCTAGCAAACCGTCGCTGCTGCTATGGCAGGAACGTGCCGGTGACGTAATTGAAGCTGCCCGATGTCCCATCTGTCGTCTTGAAGGAAATGACCGATCCGGAGATGTTGGTGAAGATCACCGCTCCATCCTTGCCAGGCGTGAGGTAAAACTTCCCTTCGGGATTGGGAACCGGTGGGTAAGGTGTTGCCGCCACGTTTGCAGCGCACCCATCGATATAGTCGAGATTTACCGTAATGAAGCCATATCCCCGATAGGCATATGGCTCCTCGACTTCACCTCCTGTCATGTGGTAGTAGAAAATGCCGCTCGCAATGCCTATTGCCCATGAATCTTCAAACCCCCCTGTGAGTGCCGTCACTCCAGGGATCTGGCCATCGAGATTGACTGCCATCTTATCAGTTCCACTTCTAGGGTTGATGACATCAAAATGCGTTTGTGGGCAGGATGGTGATCGTGTTGGCAGCGGACCAATGGTGGGAACAGGGCCAGGGGCATGCGGATATGGTGTTCCCGCCACCGGAGTCGTTACCGGGTGATTGCTAGTTGCTTGCGTGGGAGCGGCGGGGATGATATGGCCCGCCGCCAGCACGACGCCGAACAGCACGATTACCGCGCCAGCGATCAGCACGGCCAGGCTCACTTGCCGTTTATTGGATGAGGAAGACATCGGGCGCTCCTTTTATGGTATGTATCCCTTGATGTAGGGATCTGGCAGTTGGCATCACCAGCCAACTTCAGTAACACTCGCTGCTGAGGGGTGATGTGTTAACATATGGGAAACATGTGTCCTGCTTGGTGACGACCGTTCCTGATCCCATCGTGTTCAAAAAGGTGCTCCAGGCGGTTTGCCAGGATAGCTGGGATCCCCAACTTTCGTTGGCGCTGCTAGAA
Source organism: Ktedonobacteria bacterium (assembly GCA_027459785.1). Classification (GTDB taxonomy): domain Bacteria; phylum Chloroflexota; class Ktedonobacteria; order Ktedonobacterales; family JACDGC01; genus JAJPKG01. Next base: position 59,659 of record DAIDGU010000008.1, read on the forward strand.
AACTGCATGGCTCCCGCGTTGGGACTGCACGAGCCTTCGATGTTTTGTACATTCTTCCAGTCCTGCGCCTGACCGCTGAGGTAAATCTCCGGCACCGGCTCATCATAGCCATAGCCCCATGCAGCTTGATAGATGTCGCACGGCGTCCAGCCTGCCGTGCAGCCGGCATAGGGGTCCTGACACGCATCGCCGTAGTCGTACATCAGATCGCTGCCGCCCTTGAAGTAGCCGCTGAGCCATTGTGAAACGATGGAATAGGGATCATATCCTCGATCCGCATCCATTTCGATATCGGAGTCGCCCACGATGCCGATGCCCGTGTTGGCGTATTCTCCATTGAGCGTGGCGGCGGTTTGTTCCAAGACGTAGCCGTTCCAGTAGTAGCACCAGTTGGCCCGATCATAGGGACACATGATGCTGCTGTTGACGCCCATCACGACAGCGAGGGACAAACACGAGGCCGCCGCATGTTGCCAGCCATAAATGTATTGTTGCGTCGCCGCGCTCACCTGCGAATAGGTCAGAAATATATTATAGCCGTAATCGTACACGCCATAAATGTTGGTCGCCTCGTAGGCCGGTTGGCCAAAGTCGAGGATCGCTAGCGCCCCAGCACTTTCTGTAGAGGTACAATGAGGACTCTCAAGCTGGGCATCTTTGACGCCGAGATTATAGGCATCCCTGCTCACCTGGCCAGCGGTGGATTCGTTGAAATAGTGACTGTAAGATTCGATGAGGAGTTGGGGATTGCAGATAATGGCTGGTGATGGCTTGCTCGTGGGAGCCTGCGGGCAACTATTCGGCACGATACGATGTGGACTTAGCAAGCGAGCGGAGGGGGGTAGAACCTCTCCATGCTCCGAAGCCCAGCAGCACGATGAGCAAACCGCTACAGGTTGCCGTGCGAAAAATTGTTGAGTTCACGTAAAGCCTCCTGCTGTTGTGATAACAACTGGCCTGCTCCTAGTATGCCTGAGTCCTGGGCAAAAATCAAGGGGATCAAGCACCAATTTTGCTAGTCATCCAAAAGTCGATTTTTTGCCCTAAACCTCAAATCGCTTGCCTTCCATTTACGGGAAGGAAGGCGTAACCATCTGTAGTATAATACCTGTTCCTTACCCCCCCTCTTTCGTTATAGTGATGAGAGTCAGTGTACTCGCATTCTTCGTTGGGTTATGATGTGCTTACAGAAATGGGCCGTGAAAGCCCCCGTCTTTGAAGCGGGGGATGCAACGGCTCGTCGCACGACGCGACCCTGTTCCCCGGCATGATTGCCGTTTTCGGCCTGGCGTTGTAAAAGAGATGCGTGAGAGGGGGGACGGTATGATCCGTGTCCAGATCATCGCGTGTACGCTGCCCGCCGATCAGACCCGCGCGCTGAACCGGGAGAGCGGGCGCGTCTATTCCGCTACCCTGGTCCATCACTACCGGGTGTATCGGATGGCGGGCAAGGTCTGGCTCAGCCCCCGCAAACATGACCGCGTGCTGAAAGCGTTCTGTGGCCCTTCCTTTTTGCATGCCCATAGCTATCAGGCCGCACAGCAAGATTTCTACGAAGCATGCAAAACGGCCAAAGCCTTGAAACAGAGGAATCCCCTGGCCCGCTATCCCTACAAGCGCAAATACTATCACACCACCACCTGGAAGAACACGGGCATCACGGTGGTGGAGGGGCGGATGCGCCTGGCCCTGGCGCGCGGGCATGAACCCATCTGGGTTGCCTTGCCTGACCATCTGGCGATGTTGCCAGCCACCGCATTTCGGCAAGTGCAATTGGTGTATTCCCATGCCACCAAACGCTCCTGCTGGCACATCACGCTCGACGATGGGCTCGTCCCCCAGCCAACACCGCACACCGGCATCATGGCGGTCGATCTGGGGGAGATTCATCCGGCGGCGTGTACCAATGGCGCGCAGGCCACCATCATCTGTTGCCGGGCGTTGCGCGCGAATGCCCAGCATCGGAATAAGAAAACCGCCGATCTGCAAGAGATGATTGCTCGTTGTACACCAGGATCGCGCCGTTGGAAGAAGCTGGTCGCCAGCAGAAAGCGCTTGCAAGCGCAAACGGACAGCAGGCAGCGGGATATGCTGCATAAGGTGAGCCGTGCGGTGGTGCAGGAAGCCCAGGCGATGCAGGCTGGCACCATCGTGATCGGGGATGTGCGGGATATTGCCGACAAGACCAAAACCGACAAGCGCCTCAGTCGGGAGAATCGGCAGAAGATCAGCCATTGGCCGCATGGGCAGTTGCGGCAGTACATCACCTACAAAGCCGCCGCCGTGGGCATCCGCACGGAATTGATCAACGAAGCGTATACCAGCAAGACCTGCCCCATCTGTGGCGCGCTGAACAAACCCAAGGGCAGGCACTATTCCTGCTCGGCGTGTGGGTTTGTGGGCCATCGAGACAACGTGGGCAGCACGAATATCCTCAGCAAGCACCAAACGGGCAAGCTGGCCCAGATGGTGCCGTGCAAAGCGATCACGTATCGTCACCCGGTTCGCCGGGCAAGCGTAGTCCGTTCTGACAAACGGCATGTTGCTGGCGTAAGCCAGAATCCGCATCTGATCAGTCCTTCTGCCAACGCTGGGCTGGTTAGGTTGGAAGAATCCCCTCGGCTTTAGCCAGGGGAGTGTCAAAGACTAGGATCGAGAGCAACACACGCCAGTCCGCGACGGCGGACTTCGTGGCCCGTGGCCCTTAGGCGCGATTTTAATCGCCCGCTTTTTCCAGCGCAACCATGATCAGATGAAGCTTATATAAGGATGGACAACAGCGATGGCAGAGATCGAGCAGACCGCGCCGGTGCCGGTGCCACCACGCGCGCGACCCGTACCGGTGGTCGCCTGGCTGGCCGGCGGGGGCGCGGCGCTCTGGCGTGGCCTCGTGCGCCTGTGGCGCATCCCCGCGTTGCGCACGGCTCTCGGGATGTGGGGGGCGACGCGCGCCCTGTTCATCTTCCTCACTTGGTTCGGCGTGCTGTTCACGCCGGTCCACTCGAATCTGCCGAACGGGCATCCTTCCTTGACCCAATCCGCCTTCATCAATCACTGGTGGTTCTGGGATACCGGCTGGTACATCCTCATCGCGCAGGGCGGCTACCACTATCCCTCAGAGGGTGCCTATTTCCCGCTCTACCCGCTGCTGATTCATCTCGGCATCAGCCTTTTGCCGGCGGTGGATGCGCTGGTGATCGCGCTGGTCATCAGCAACATCGGCGCGCTGCTCACCTTCATCGCCGTCGCGCTGCTGGCGAACTTTGACGCAGGCGACCGCACGGCGGCGCGCTATGCCCTGCGGGCGCTGACGGCGTATCCTTTCGCGTTGTATCTGTTCGCGGCCTACAGCGAGGGCGTCTTTTTGGCGTGCGCGGCGTGGGCGCTGCTGGCGGCGCGGCGCGGCTGGTGGTGGCTGGCGATCCTCGCCGGCGTGCTGGCGGGGCTGGCGCGGCCTTTCGGCCTGGCGCTCGTCTTGCCGTTGCTGTGGGAGTTCGGGCGACAGCACGGCTGGTGGGCGCACCTGCGCCAGTTGTGGGCGCACCGGCGCACTTGGCGGGCCTGGCTGGCGACGGTTGCCATCCCCGACGGTTGGTGGCGCACGGCGCTCACCGGCACGCTCGTCATCTACGCTGCGCCCATCGGCACCGCGCTCTACGCACTCTATTGCTGGAATATCTTCGGCGATCCGCTGGTCTTCATTCATGCCAACGAGCATGGTAGCGCGGGTGTGTTGGCCGGTGTCGCGCTGGCGGCCCAGCAGATCCACAGCGCCGCGCCGTGGTCCTATCCCCTCGTGCGCATGCTGGTGGATGTTGTGCCGCTGGCGGCGCTCGCCGTGCTGACGCTCGCCACCGTGCGCCGTGTCCCTTTCGCGTACTCCTTGCTGATGCTCGGCGTCTGTGCCATCTGCCTGGGGACGCCCTATGTGGATGCGATCTTCCCGGATGTCTACGTCTCCGCCGGGCGCTATGTGCTGGCTGCCCTGCCGATGTTCCTGATCGTTGGCCAGTGGACGCGCAAATGGGCCTGGCTGGAAACGCTGGTGATCAACGGCGGCTGGGCGATCCAGGTGATCTTCCTGATCTTCCTCTTCAATGGCGGTTGGCTGGTATAAGTGATACGGTCGATTCTTGCTGCCATCAGGTAGGCCGGGGTGCCAAAGCACAAGTGGGAATTAATCTTATCTGATGGATGAACGCTCTAGCTGCTTTTCCCACATCCATCGCAGTCTATTCAGCAAAGCGCACAAAACATCCGGCTTGACATGCTTGCCGCTGCAATGATACGCTGCATCTGTACAATCATCCCATAGCGCCGCGACGGCAGAACGGGAGTCACGCATGTCTACTCGCATCATCTTGGCGGAAGACGAAACCATCATCCGCATGGACCTAAAAGAGGAACTGGCGCGTCAGGGCTACCTGGTGGTCGGCGATGTCGGCGATGGGCAGAGCGCCGTCAACCTGGCGCGCGAACTGCGCCCCGACCTCGTCATCATGGATATCGACATGCCCGAAATGGACGGTTTGAGCGCCAGCGAGATCCTCACGCGCGAAAAAATCGCGCCCGTCTTGCTGCTGACGGCATATAACAATCCTGAACTGATCGAGCGGGCGAAAAACGCGGGCGTGCTGCACTATCTGGTGAAGCCGTGGAACCAGAGCGCCCTTAAGCCAGCCATCGAAGTCGCCCTGGCGCGCTTCGGCGAATATCGCCAGATGGAAGACCGCGTGGCCACGCTGGAAGAGAAGCTGGCCGAGCGCAAGGTAGTGGAACGCGCCAAGGGCGTGCTGATGCAGAAGCAAGGGCTAACCGAGCAAGACGCTTTCCGCAAGATCCAGCGTGCCAGCATGAACGCGCGCAAGTCGATGCGCGAGGTCGCCGAGGCGATTCTGCTGGCCGACGAGTTGCAGGCATGATCGAATCAACCGCCCCACACGCTGCCCCTACGCGCCTGGTAGCGGGCGTGCGCTTTCGCCCGGCGGGGCGCATCTACTTTTACGATGCGCGCCATTTCCCCGATCTCAAGACGGGGCGCTATGTGATCGTCGAGACGCCGCGCGGCAAAGAGGCCGGGCGCGTCGTCATCGCGCCCAAACAGGTGGTCGCCGCCGTAGGTGAGGATCTCAAGTCCATCGAGCGCCTCGCCGAGGAGGATGACTTACGCGCGCTCCTCGCTTTCAAGGCGAAGGAGCGTGACGCCCTGCGCCTGTGCCAGGAAAAAGTGCAGGCACGCAACCTGACGATGAAGCTGGTCGAGGCCGAATATACCTATGATGGCTCGCGGCTCACCTTCTATTTCGTCGCGGAAGATCGTGTGGATTTTCGCGCGCTGGTGCGCGACCTCGCCGCCGCCTTTCGCACGCGTATCGAACTGCGGCAGATCGGCGCGCGTGACCACGCGAAGACGCTGGGCGGCGTCGGCCCTTGCGGCAAAACGCTCTGCTGCTCCTCCTGGTTGACGGAATTCGGCGCGGTCTCGATCAAGATGGCCAAAGAGCAATCCTTGCCGCTGAACCCGACCAAGATCTCCGGCGTCTGCGGACGCTTGATGTGCTGCCTCTCCTATGAGAACGACCAATATATCGACACAAAAAAGCACATGCCCGCCCTCGGCGAAACCATCCTCACGCCCGACGGCCCTGGCAAGATCATTGGCCAAAACGTCCCGCGCACCTCGGTGGATGTGGTGCTGGAAAGCGGCGTCACCATCACCGTCCCCGTCACCAAGCTGGCCCGTCCAGACGGCTCCCCGCTGGCCTATTCCCACGGCGGCTGCTCGACCAGCGGCGGCGGCTGTGGCTGCGGCACGAAGGGCAAGTGAGGCGCGGCGTGGTGTAAGCGGCACAGGCGGACATCAGTCTCCCACAACATGGGCGATGATATACGCCGCCACACTGCTGCGTTTGGCCTTGCTTTGCGGCTTGGTGCCAGGAAACTGCTGTTGGACCGAAGCCGCCATCTGCTTCAGCACTTCCAAGGAATATCCTTCGATCATGTGAATAAACTGCTCTTTGCCGAACGCTTCATAGAGTGTGAATGGATTGGAATCGGTATACACATCTAACAGGGAACGATCGATGGGTTTAACCATCACTAAGGGTTGGTATGCAGCGTTTTTCGCGCCTTACCCCTTTGCTGGTGTCACCAAGCGCCGTATTTTAGCGTCCTTACTTTCCTTGTCCGTGAGCAGAGTAGCCAATGCCGCTTGCAGGTGTTCGGCAAAGGCAGCGTTTTGGTGCGCTTCGTTCGCCGCGACTTGCAGCAGGGCCAGTGTCAGATACTTCAGTTCCTTGAGTTTGAGCGGCGCGATACCGAGCGCTTCACATAACTCATAGGCGAACGCCAGACTTTGATCTTGTATCGCATCGGGTTTAGACGTAGTGGCTGTTGACATATCCAAGCACCTCATCGACCAGGGAATCATAGGCGGCATCTGCCTGGGATTTGCGCCGTCCTGTTCTTCTTTTTATACTAACATCAAATGGAATTTTTGTCTGCAAAAGTTGACTTCCGTTCTGTGTAAAAACTCCTTGGATAACTGCTGCCATATCATTAGAGTCGCGATCATCACCCCAATGAGTAATGAACCCGCCAATGACTTTGGCAGCAGAACCCGTTAAGGCGTTCATTGTGGGAACCTGCGTGAGCAGTGTTTCTGAACCGGATATCGACGAAAAACGCGCCCCTACAGGAAGCAAAACAAACTGCGAAGCCGCTAACGCAGATCGTGTGAACAGTGAAACGGCGGGTGGGGTATCAAAAATAATCCAGTCAAATTGTCGTAAGTGCTCTTCAGCGATCCTTTCTGCACGAAGGTTGAAGATATATTCACTGAGATTTGCTTGAGGGTCCATATCAACGAGCAAAACTGTTTCTCCTCGCGCCGCTAAAATGCTGGCAAAGTAGCGAGCTGTTATCGTTTTGCCCACACCACCTTTGTTATTGGCGATGGTTAAAATCTTGGTATGACTAGCTTTAGCATTAGGAACGGCTACGGCAAATCCATCAGGCGGAATGACGGTGTTTAATACGGCTGCATCTGTATAAGCAGATCCCTTCAAATAGGTGATATAGCGGACGAAACTCACGCCATTAAGCAGCCGAATATTTTTGCTTGTTGCCGCCATTTGATTTGCCGGTAGGGTGAAATCACTGGTGGTGATGAGATAGCCAGTGCGTCCACGGATAGCTGGTGCGCCCATGAGCTTTTGTACGGCTTTCAAGCCAACAAGATGACTGGGATCGTAGCGTTTCGCCTCAATACCCCCGAAACGTTGCTGGGGTGGATGACGGCTTTGTAATTCAAGGTCAACGCCGCGTAGAAATTTCGCGGCCACGTCACGCACCCCATATCCCGCTTGCTGTAAGACAAAGGCAACAAAATGTTCGAACTTCTTGGATGAAAGTTGCAGCATAGCTTCAATAGAGGGCTGCTTGAAAAGCTGATCGAATTGACTATCCGGTGTATTCGTCATGCACGTTATCCTCCATATTTTGCCCCCTTACTGTGCTATAACTGTAGCACAGTAACGTCAGAAAAGCAAGGAAAGTATATTGTAATTGCAAGGAGATTGCATAAAACGCCGTAACCTCGAACGCTCAGCATTGGTTGACGCGCCGCCCTGCTACGGCATATACTGTAGATGCTATTGTGTTTACAGAAATGGGCCGTGCAAGCCCCCGTCTTTGAAGCGGGGGATGCAACGGCCCGTCGCACGACGCGACCCTGTTCCCCGGCATGATTGCCGTTTTCGGCCTGGCGTTGTAAAAGAGATGCGTGAGAGGGGTGACGGTATGATCCGTGTGCAGATCATCGCATGCACGTTGCCTGCCGATCAGACCCGCGCGCTGAACCGGGAGAGCGGGCGCGTCTACACGGAAACCTTGGTGCAGCATTACCGGGTGTATCGGATGGCGGGCAAGGTCTGGCTCAGCCCCCGCAAGCATGACCGCGTGCTGAAAGCGTTCTGTGGCCCTTCCTTTTTGCATGTCCATAGCTATCAGGCCGCACAGCAAGATTTCTACGAAGCATGCAAGACGGCCAAAGCCTTGAAACAGAGGAATCCCCTGGCCCGCTATCCCTACAAACGCACATACTATCATACCACCACCTGGAAGAACACGGGCATCACGGTGGTGGAGGGGCGGATGCGCCTGGCCCTGGCACGCGGGCATGAACCCCTCTGGGTCACGCTGCCTGACCATCTGGCGACCGTGCCTAGCACGGCCTTCCGGCAAGTGCAACTGGTCTATTCCCATGCCACCAAGCGCTCCTGTTGGCATATCATGCTCGACGATGGGCGCGTCCCCCAGCCGACGCCACACACCGGCATCATGGCCGTGGATCTGGGGGAGATTCATCCGGCGGCGTGTACCAATGGGGAGAAGGCCGCCATCATCAGTTGCCGGGCGTTGCGCGCGAATGCCCAGCACCGGAATAAGAAAACCGCCGATCTGCAAGAGCTGATTGCTCGTTGTACACCAGGGTCGCGCCGCTGGAAGCAGTTGGTCGCCAGCAGAAAGCGCTTGCAAGCGCAGACGGACAGCAGGCAGCGGGATATGCTGCACAAAGTGAGCCGTGCAGTGGTGCAGGAAGCCCAGGAGATGCACGCTGGCACCATCGTGATCGGTGATGTGCGGGATGTGGCTGACAACACGAAAACCGACAAGCGCCTGAACCGCGAAAACCGGCAGAAGATCAGCCATTGGCCGCATGGGCAACTGCGGCAGTATGTCACCTACAAAGCCGCCGCCGTGGGCATCCGCACGGAACTGATCAATGAAGCCTATACGAGCAAGACCTGCCCCATCTGTGGTCATCTGAACAAACCCAAGGGGCGGCACTATCGCTGCTCGGCGTGTGGGTTTGTGGGCCATCGAGACAACGTGGGCAGCACCAATATCCTCAGCAAGCATCAAACGGGCAGGCTGGCCCAGATGGTGCCGTGCGAGAATATCACGTATCGTCACCCGGTGCGCCGGGCAAGCGTAGTCCGTTCTGATAAACGGCATGTTGCTGGCGTAAGCCAGAATCCACATTTGGTACGCCTTTCGGTCAACGATGGGCGTGCTGGGTGGGAAGAATCCCCTCGGCTTTAGCCAGGGGAGTGTCAACCGATGGAGAACTCTCATGGCCGTGAATCTGGCGATCCGTTATCGCTATCGCATCTTCCATAGCAGGGGCGCGGCGCTGCCGTGCCGTGCTGCTTGAATGCTTCTCTGGTGTCATTCCCTCACAGCATGGTCGTGGCAGGCTCGATGCCCCTTGGTTTATTGCTACTCACACCTCAAAACCCATCAGCCTAAAGGAGCTTGATCATGCCCAGTTTCAAAGCGGTGCAGGGGACGCGCGACATCCTGCCGGACCTCGCGCCCGCCTGGCAAGTGGTGGAAACCGTCGTGCGCGAGACGTGCGAGCGCTATGGCTACCAGCGTATCGAGACGCCGATCTTCGAGGAGACGGGCGTTTATGCACGCAGTGTCGGTGCCGGCACCGATATCGTCGAAAAAGAGATGTATACCTTCAAGGATCGCGGCGACACCAGCCTGACGCTGGAACCGGAAGGCACCGCTGGCGTGGTACGCGCCTACCTCGAACACGGTATGTTCACCCAACCCCAGCCCGTCAAGCTCTATTACGTGCGCGCGCCGATCTTTCGCTACGAACGACCGCAGAAGGGGCGCTATCGTGAACACCACCAGTTCGGTTGCGAGGCGCTCGGCGAGAGCGATCCCGCGCTGGATGCCGAGCTGATCGCGCTGCTGTGGGAGATCTACCAGCGGTTGGGGGCGCGCGATATCGTCATTCAATTGAATAGCATCGGCGACCAAAACTGCCGACCGGCGTATATCCAGCGCCTGGTGGACTACTACACGCCGCTGAAGGACGACCTATGCGACGACTGCAAGGTGCGCCTGGTGAAAAATCCCTTGCGCCTGCTGGACTGCAAGGAGCCACAGGATCAGCCGAAGATCGCCGCCGCGCCGAAATCGGCGGATTACCTGTGCGCTGCCTGCGCCGCGCACTTCGCCGCCGTGCGTGGCTACCTGGACGCGCTGGCGCTGCCCTACGCGATCAATCCCCTGCTGGTGCGCGGGCTGGACTATTATACGCGCACGGTATTCGAGCTGGCTCCCGAACAGGCGGGCCGGCGGCAGAGCGCCATCGGCGGCGGCGGGCGCTATGACGGGCTGGCGGAGTTGCTCGGCGGCAAACCCACGCCCGGCATCGGCTTCGGCTCCGGCATGGAACGCGCCATCGAATTGCTGCGCGAGCAGGGCGTGCCGCTGCCTGATCCCGCGCGCCCGCAGGTCTTCATCGCCGCGCTGGGCGCGGAGGCCAAGACGGCGGCAGTGACGCTGGCGCAGCAACTGCGCGCCACCGATCTGCGGGTGCAGATGGCTTTCGGCGAGCGCAGCCTGAAGGCGCAGATGCGCGCGGCCAACGGTAGCGGGGCGCGCTGGGCCGTCCTGATCGGCTCCGGCGAACTGGCGAACGCAGCATATGCCGTGCGCGACCTCGCCGCCCCCGCCGACGCGCCGGACGACGCGAAGCAGCAGACCATCGCACGGGATGTGCTGGTCGCCTGGCTGCGGGAGCATACGTAAGACTCGTGTGTTCAAAAAAAGATGGCTGGTTATGTTGCGAGAGATCATGATAAGAATAGCAATATAACCAGCGGCAATCGCCTCAGGGGTTTCTAGCTTTTGGGAAGCGCAGAGCGCATAAACGCATCATCAAAGATTGCGCGCAAAGATGTCTTCCTAACGTGAGACACGCGATGATATATTTTTATATACTTACCAATCGAGCCTTTGTCGAAAGCATTTATCTGTTCGTTGCTCAAGTTACCAGTAACCAGGCAGGCCCGCTCAAAGCCTGGAAAAACGTGGGGATGCTCGGCACGCTGTTGCGCCAACCACCAGGGGAATAACTTCTCGTAGCTTTTTCGATAGGCCCAAAAATAAATGTTCCAGGCATCCTGAATGTTAAGATATTTCTCTTCCCCAAGAATCGCAACGAAATTAAGAAATGCTACAGCATTGTAAATAGCTTCACGTGTGCCTTCTGTTTCGCCTGCTACGAATTCATCATAACTGCTGTAGTTTTTTAGGGCGACAATCGCGGCTATCCCATCTTCACCGCTTGGTCCATGCGCTTGCACATCTAGGTTATGCAGATTCAAAAAAGATTGTGCCTGCATTGCTTTTGCTGAAAAATTATTCTGCCTGGCACCAAGGAGAATGGCGCTGATAATACCTATCGCACTGATTATGTCAAATACATGCTGATCTAAAAAGCTCAGGATATTAGAAATCATCTACGGTCCTCCACGGCTTCAAAGAATAACTCAGGTCGTACCGTTATAGTAACATGAACGATACCTTCTGGCAAGTGAGTACCTTTTTGCTTATACCAATTTCGGGTAAAGACTGCGGCCATCGAGGCCGGACAGACAGGAATGTCTGTCCTCCGTGGTTATGGAAAATGTCTGTCCGCCGGTAAGCGTGACCGACAGGAATGGCGGTCCTCCGGGGGAGCGTGGGGCGGACATTCCTGTCCGCCGCCTGACCGACAGGAATGGCTGTCCTCCGTTACCCATATTGATTATCCGCAAAGGGTATTGCTGGAAGAGCATATAGCACGGCGTGCTACTATCTGGTATGTATGAACAACGAAAATGGAAAGTCTTTACGATCCGGACCGTGGGTGATGCGCCAGACGTGGCACCGGCTGCTCTTCGCGCACTGGCCGGTGCCGAGCGCCGCCCTCGCGGGCATGCTGCCGCCCGATCTGGCGCTGGACACGTTCGACGGGCAGGCGTGGGTGGGTGTGGTGCCGTTCTCGATGGCTGGCGTGCGCCCGCACGGGCTGCCCGCCGTTCCCTGGCTCTCGGCCTTCCCGGAGATCAACGTGCGCACGTATGTGACGGCGCAAGGCAAGCCCGGCGTCTGGTTTTTCAGCCTGGATGCCGGCAATCCCATCGCTGTCACCCTCGCGCGGTCGCTCTTCCATCTGCCATATTTCAACGCGGCCTTCCAGGTTGGCTGGGCGGGCGAGACGGTGCGCTATGCGAATCGCCGCACGCAACGGCGCGATCCACGGAGCCGCTACCACTGGGAGCCGGCGTCCGACGCTGCCTTCGCCGCGACCTATCGCCCCACCGGACCTGTCTTCCACGCCCTGCCCGGCAGCTTGGAGCATTTCCTCACTGAACGCTACTGCCTCTACACCACCGACGGTCGCGGACGCACCGTGCGCGGCGATATCCGGCATCCACCCTGGCCGCTGCAATCCGCCGAGGCGACGATCACGCGCAACACTTTGGCTGCTGCCGCTGGCATCGCGCTGCCTGACATCCCGCCGCTGCTGCACTATGCCCTCCGGCAAGACGTGGTGGTGTGGTGGCCGGAAATTATAGAGTAAAGCCGTCGAGGTAGGGAAAATACGATCAGAATTGATCGGTTCGTCAGGTGCGAACACTCACACCCTCGCCAGGAATGCCTGCACTGCCGCGATCATCGCAGCGAATTGTGCATCTGGCAGCGCATGGTGCAGGAAGTGGCCGACGCCGGCATATGCAATGTGTTGCCGCTGCGCATTGCCGGCTACGATGACTTCGGCGACCGGCGGCGTGATCATCGCACCATGCTGCGGATCGCCGGTCAGCAGCAGCAGCGGGCAGTGGATGTCTGCCACGGTCGCGCGCCAGGGCGCGGGGGCGGGCATGGGCGACGCATAATCCAGCACGGCCAGGTTGAATTGCGCCTGGGCTTCCAGGAAGAGGATGAGTTCCGCACGCGACCACGCGGCGCTGCCCGGCGGTAAGAAGGCTTGCGAAGCCGCCAGCCGTTCGGCAAAACTCTGGTTGGGAAGTGCCTGATGCCAGGCGATCCAGCTAGCAAGCCAGGTGGCGTAGCCCGGCCACGGTTCCGCGCCGACTGTGGCTGGCGGCATAGAGGGCAGATCGCGCCACGGCGGCTCTGCCAGGATGACACCCCACACCCGATCCGGCACGGCGGCGACCTGTGCCGCGGTCGCGGCCCCATTCGAGTAGCCCCACACGACCGGGCGGTCGAGCGCCAGCGCGGCGAGCAGCGCGAGCACGTCCGCCGTCAGCCGCGCCTGGTCGTAGCCATCCACTGGGCCGTCCGATTGCCCATGCCCGCGCGCATCCACCAGGATGCAGTCATAAGCGGGGGTGAGCGCCTCAACGACGCGCAGCCAACTCGCGCCAAACTCTGTGAAGCCGTGCAGCAACACCAGTACCGGCCCGTTCCCGCCCGTGCGCCAATAGTGCTGGCGGATGCCATTGGCGACCACTGTTCCCTCCTGCCACGTTGGCGGGATAATCTCCGTCAGCGTCGTGGGTGCCTGCTCGTACATGGTGCATTCCTTTCCGCGAATTGCTCGTTTGTCTACTCCTCCGGCTGCCCCAGGATCGCGTCGAAGCCAGCGATGAGGATGCGTCGGCCCTCGGTGATGACGGCGGCGATCTCGGCATCGCTCAGGCGCAGGCGGTCGTGGAAGAGGTGCAGCGCGATGACGCCGTTCCACGCGCCCCACATGAAACGCGCCGCCCGCCCGGCGTCGATATCATGCCGCCTGCCAGCATCAATGACCCCCTGCACGATGCCCGTCAGCCGCGTGATCAAGAAGTTCGCCCGCGCCTCAATGCGCGCCTGGCGCGCGGCGGCAGCGTCGTCCTTGCCCTGGATCTCAGCGTAGGGGAAGGCCAGCAGACGGAAGGCGCGCGGCTGATCCAGCGCGAAGCGCAGATAGGCATCGCCCAACGCGATCAGGCGTTCACGCGGCGTCGCCGCTTCGGCCAGCGCCGTGTCTTCATACGCCGTCAATTGCTCGATTGCACGCTCCGTCACTGCCAGGTAGAGATCATCTTTACCGGCGAAATGGAAATAGATCGATCCCACGGCCACATCGGCAGCGCCAGCGATAGCTTCCAGCGTCGTCGCGCCATAGCCATGCTCCAAGAATTGCCGCTCCGCCGCCTCAAGGATCGCCTGCACGGTGCGCGCCTTGCGCCGCTGGCCGCGTGTCAGTTCACCGTTCGCCGCATCCACTTGCATACACGTCCCGCCTCGCTCACCAAGTCTACTTCATTGTATCATGCAGCATGGTCGCATGGCTGGCATGTTGCAATCACATTCGGTATTGAATCGCCCTCTAAATGATGGTAGAATTGGGGACAACGCAACCATGCGGGAAAGGGATAGGTCAGGTATGGCGGATCCGTTGGCGGGGAAAGTCATCGTCATCACCGGCGCGGGCGGCGGCTTCGGCCAGGCGCTCACGCGCCAGCTCGTGCGCGCGGGTAGCCGGTTGGTGCTGGCGGACGTGGACGCCCCCGTGCTGCGCGACCAGGCCGCGCGTACGCTGAAAGTGGCCGGCCTGGACGACCGTGCCGACCAGATTATCGGCTATGTGGCGGGCGACCTCAGCACCACTGCTGGCTGCGACGACGTGTATGCTCAGGTGATGGCGCTCGCGCCCCAGGTAGACATCCTGATCAACAACGCGGGCATCGGCATGTCCGGCCTCTTCAGCGAGATCCCGGAGGACCGCTGGGAGCAGTTGATGCAGATCAACCTGCTCGCGCCGATGCGCCTCACGGCGCGCTTCCTGCCGGCGATGATGGCGCGGCGCAGCGGGCAGATCGCCAACGTCTCGTCCGTCGCGGGGATCATCGGCACGCCGCAACTCGTACCGTACTCCACGGCCAAGTTTGGCTTGCGCGGCTTCAGCGAGGCGCTGGCCCATGAACTCAAGCCCTATGGCATCGCCGTCACGGTCGTCTATCCCTTCTTCGCACGCACGCCCATCCTGCAATCCGCCCACTACGGCACGCAGCCCCAAGGTCAACTGCCGGAGCGGCTGGTGTACGATCCCGACTTCGTCATGGAGCAGTTCCTGCGCGGCATCCGCCGCCACCAGCGCGAGGTTTTCCCCGGCGCGCTGCCTCGCGCGCTGTATTGGCTGCACCGCTTCGCGCCGTGGGCCATGCCCAAGCTGGGATAAAGGGTGACGGGAACACGGAGGCCACGGAAAATGTCACGGAAAGCACGGAAAACGGTGAGTCAGTATGAGCGTTGCCGCGTGCCAGCTTGTATCCCCGTTAGTTTGTCAAAGAAAGGGTTCGCAGAATGCAGTTCAAGCCACCGCAGTTCGTCACCGTCAATGGCCGCCAGATCGCGTATGAGGAGGTCGCGCCGGCTACGCCGCAGGGGACGGTGCTATTGCTGACGGGTCTCGCCTCTAAGCGGCAGGGCTGGAGCCGGCAATTGCCGGTCTTCGGGCAAACATACCGCACCATCGCCATCGATCATCGGGATGCCGGCGACAGCGACCTGGCGACCGATGATTATACCACCGGCGAACAGGCGGAAGACGCGGCGGGCGTGCTGGCGGCTCTCGGCATCGCCAAGGCATATGTGGTGGGCATCTCGATGGGCGGCTTCATCGCGCTGGAACTGACGTTGCGCCACCCGGAACTGGTGGAAAAGCTGGTGCTAACCTCCACTTCCGCTGGTGGCAAAACGCACGTGGCCGCCTCCGCGCGCGTGGCGGCGCTGCTGGTGCGCCCGCGCTTCCCGTGGACGGACATCGGCAAGACGGCCCAGCGCACGTATACGATCATCATGGGACCGGGGTATGCCGCCGCACATCCGGAGGAGATGACAATGGTGGCCGCGGTCGCGCGCTATCGCCCGCAGACGGGCGCAGCCTATCGTCGCCAGTTGCGCGCCTGCACACACCACGATGTCGCCGCGCGCCTGGGGGAGATCGCCACGCCCACGCTGGTCATCCACGGCGAGGCCGATCCGCTGGTTCCCGTCGCCAACGGCAAATACCTGGCCGAACACGTCCCCGGCGCACGGCTGATCCTCTATCCCGCGACTGGCCACATCCCCATCGTCGAGCGCGCCGACGAGTATAACCGCGACGTGCTGGCGTTCCTGAGCGAGTAAGCTTACAACCCCATCTCTAGCTCGATCTCATCCGTGATGGGGATGCCGTTCAGGCCGATTTCTGGGATCTCTGGTTTGAGGATGCGCGCCATTTCCATCGCGTTCGGGTAGACGGCGGCTTGGTGGAAGTCGCGCTTTTGGTAGAATGCCTGTGCGGGCTGGTTATCGTTGGTCGTTACCAAAAACAGGCGCGTGCAGCCGCGTTGCCGCGCCAGATCGCGGGCGGCATGAAGGAGCGCGGTGCCGATGCCCTGTCCCGTGCGCCAACTATCCAGCAAGACGATCTCGCATGCGCCGTCTTCAATGTGATAGAGCAACAAGCCGCACGGTGAGGTATCTGCACAGGCGATCAGCCCTGGCAACATCGGCGCGTCAAAGACTTGCCCGCGCGTCACCATCACCGGCGATCCCCAACGTTGCGTCACTTGCTCCGTCACCCAGGGGCGATCCGCTTCCGTCAGCGCCCGAATCTCGACCACGTGATCCTCCTATCAAACTACGATCCCTAGCCGTATCGCTCTCCCTATTCGTGTGGCCGCCTGCCACGGAGCCGGCGCGTTCCCGCATGAGCCACGGCACGGCCACCGTGACCGCGACCGCCAGCCACAGCGCGGTCGGCAGGGCATATAAGCCACCGAACAGCCATGTTCCCATCAGCCCACCGGCCAAGGCCGCCAGCGCGCCCAAGCCTAGCGCCAGCCAACCGCCGTGCGGCAGCGATGGCCGTCGTGCCGGCAAGCTCAGCCGCGCGCCGTTCGCCAGCCCCCCCACGATGATACCACCGATCAGCCAAATTGCAACCGCCATGATCATCGCCATTGTTCCCTTTCGCCTATTTCGTGTTCTTCGTGGTCATTTCGTGGCGTTCGTGTTCGCATATCCATCACGCCCCATACCCCAGCACCGTGAAAAGCACACCAAAGAGCCGCGCGCCATCGCCCAGCAATTCGCCGATGGGCAGGTCGCCGCGCACCTCGACGTGCTGAAAGATGTTGAACTCGACGAACTGGTAGCGATGGCCCTCCGCGTGCAGCGCCGCCGCGAAATCGCGCGATTCGGTGAAGGGGACGTATTGGTCGTGCCGGTCGTGCAGGAGGTAGATCGGCGCGCGGAGTTGCCTCAGCACATGCGCCGGCGAGAGGTTCACCAGCAGCGTGTGGACGGCGGGCGGCAACAGGGCGATATTGGTAT
This sequence comes from Ktedonobacteria bacterium, assembly GCA_027459785.1. Lineage (GTDB taxonomy): Bacteria > Chloroflexota > Ktedonobacteria > Ktedonobacterales > JACDGC01 > JAJPKG01. Next base: position 76,843 of record DAIDGU010000008.1, read on the forward strand.
CCACCTGATCCGGTTCGTCGCCGGCCAGCAGATGATAGGTCGCCTGGGTCGCGGGGGCATACGCCGCCAGCAGGGCCGGTGCGATGGTCGTGACGCCGTTGGCGAAGGCCGACCGGATGAAGTCGCCGTCGGTCCCCGGCAGGTAGGGCGCGACGCTATTTGCCAGCACGTGCAACGGCACCGGCTGCGGCTGAAATGCCTCCGTCTGCCCGGCGAACTGGAGCGCTCGCCGCCCGATATCACGTACCAGATTCGTCGTGTCATAATACCCGCCGAAGGTCGTCACGAAGGCCACCTGATCGCGGATGCGCGGGTCCGCCGCCGCCAGGCAGGCGGGGCCATCCCCGGCGCTGATGCCGACGAGGCCGACGGCGTGCGGGTTCACCCCGGCGTGGTGCGTTAGATACAGGAATGCCTGCACCACGGCGTCCGCGTCGTCCGGCGTCAGGGTATAGTTCAGCAGCGCCGGCGTCGTCACGGTCAGCACCTCCACGTCCACCTCGGCGAAGGCATTCAGCAAGTTGACGAGCTGCGGCACCTGCCGGTTGTCGCCCACGCCGGCAATCAGCACCACCGCCTCGCGCGCTCCCGGCACGAGCGGCGGGCCGCCGCGCGGCGCATACAGATCGACGAACGCCGGTCCATTCGCCGCCGCCAAGGTGAAGGCCGTATGGCGCACATCGGGGCGATCCTGGGTGCTGGTGGCCCCGCTCGCCCCGATGACGGCCCCCAGCAGTGCGCCCGCTCGCACGGCAGCCCGCCCCGGCGGCGTCACCGCCAGGAACGCGCCCACGACGAAGATCACAGCGAGCGCCACCCGCGCCAGAACGACGCCGATGCGCCGGCGACGAGGACGAGTATTCTCTTTTGGGTCAGATGAGTGTTGCGCCATTCGTGTGTCCCTTCTGATGCGCAAACATAGGAAAGTAGTCTCCTTTTGGCTTCTATGATTCATATGGTGATTGGGTCCTATATATCTCAGACAGCCCATTTGGCATGTTTGATTGCAGTTGTCCCCCCTGCTGCGTTATACAAACATAGTGGCAATCAAGCATACAAACTGGGAGTAGCACATGGAAAAAGAACAAGACCTTAGCGCGGAGCAACCTATCACAGAGCAACCTATCACGGTAGCGGCATCAGACACATTGCCCGCCGTGCCAGTGGTGCCACAAAGCGGCTTTTGGCATCCACCTGAGCCTGGGGATCGTCCAACTGCTATCCCCAACAATCCGCTGGGGATCGTGGGGGCGCTTGGTCTCCTGGCTGTCATCATCCTTGGACTGGTTTGGTTCGCGGCGAATCCGAAGAAAGCGCCGATCTCAACGACCGTTGCCAAGCGCGGCACACCGCTGGCGACCGCAGTGGCGACCGCGCATCCCACACATGGGCCAGGTGCGACCGGTCCAACCGGACCCACGCCCACGCCAGCACCGACCACAATCGCGATCAACCCGGCGGGCGCGACGGCGACCATCTCACGTTCACTCGCACCACGCAGGCTATCGCTGCGCCGCAGCAGACTTTTCTGGTGTCTACCACCAGCAGCGCCCCATTCACCGCCCACATGTTGACGATAACCGGCAATCAGATCGAATCGGTTGCTATCGTGCCACCAACCGTCGTCAATCCTGACTTCAACGTCGATATGACGGTGACGAACACCACATCCAAGACATTTTACTCGCAGTTTTGGTGGACCATCACAGCGACAGATGGCGTGAATACCTGCCGGCCAACGGTGGATGTCCATATTCCCGCCAATTCGGTTATCCACATGGGTTGTGGCCTCGATAGAAATACGTTTGATCCCCATATGCCAGCCCTCACCTGGGATGATACGACCGGTATACCCGGCCTCGAATTCGTCGGGCAGAATGCCGCCTGGGTCAAGCAATATCAAGAGGTACCGGCCAATTGTGGCGATCCAACCCCCGCCGTGCAAGCCTTACAGACGTATTTGGAAAATACACTGGAAAATACCAAACCCACGATGGCGATGGGGTTGGGGAATTTGCCGGACACGGTTGATTACACCTCACTCACGTGTACACCGCCCGCTGGATATCAACAGTATGACGGCCTAGCCTACAATCAGTTCATCAGTGGCACCCGTAACTGGTTGTACTACTTTCCGCAGGATATTATGAATTATCAGACCCAACAATTGGCGAACCAGGTGCCAGCCACAGATACCTTGCTCAATTCGTCAGTGTGTTCGCTGCCGACGATCTTGGATAGCAACACGAACAGTGGCCATGTGCAGTGTGCTGCCACCGGCACCGCTGCCTGGAACTGGACTGCTGACGCACTGGCCACGCTCGCTCAGCAATTAGCGGGCAAAGATCTCGCCAGCGCAACAGCCTTGTTGAATACGACGCCAGGCGTCGTGGCCGGCAGCGCGCAGATCACGATCGCCGGCGGTGGAACAACATTGCCACAAGATCCGTCTACCATCGCGATCACTGTCAATAACTGAAGCGGGGGGCAACCTGGGCTATTGCCCCCTCCCCTTTCTTTTCGTGAACGAGCGAAGCGCCTTTTTACATTCCTACGCGCGCCAAAGTGGGTGGTGCAACGGCGGATAAAGGTACCTTAACGGGGAAGGGAGAAACCGAGTGGTCATCCTCTCTCATACTGGATATCGGTGAACCTTTCATACCAAATCCTGCAAAAGGCTTCCGGGTTTATGTGGCAGATATTCTTGTCTGTCTCTAGGATAGATACTTTTCGATAGCAGAAGTCTACGACAGGATTTGGTATGAAAGGGCTTTTGGTCATGGTATGACTTGTTTCCCGACCCCGCGTTCGATAAAATGGAAAGAGAAAGGATTTAGTTTGCCTGCATTATAGTGTAAGCGACCGTACAAAGGAGTGTCGTTGGCAGTAATCCCGTCTGTCAGTTGAACTGGCTGGAAAGAGGTGCCTTGATGACGCCTTCCGCTAAACCGACGCCATTCGTTCACCTCACCATCGTTGCCGACAGCTTCATCCATCACCCTCATGGCATCCCCGCCACCTCACAAACTACACAGGATATCATCAATGAGATCTTGTCCCTCTACGAAGCTCGTGATTACGCAGGGATCGTCTCCCTACAAGGTAAGGCGATTACTTATATTGGCTTCAGCGCCGCGAGTGGCGAGTTTGCCCCATCGTCGCCACAGCGTGTCGTGCTCGCGTTCGCTATCACGCAAGCCGCTTTGCAAACTGGCGATTTTTCACTGGCGGCGGATCTTTTGCTGCACTGTTCAACCTTCATCGCGCTCGATGATTATGCGACACGGGTACAAGTTTTGCACGAATGCGGCAAGGCGCAAATTATGGCCTACGAAAATAATAGCGCGATCGCCACCTATGAGGATATGATTTTTCTTTTAGAACATTATCCTAACATAGGGTTTACCTGGGGGGATAGTATGACAATGCGGAGTATGGCCTATGCACACCTGGCACGTGCAGAACTCAATATGACGCTTATCGACCGGGCGCGGAACCACATGGATACTGCGATCCAAGTGCTGAATCGCGTCATCTATCAAAACAGTGTGCTAGCTCCTACTCCCAGGCCATCCCTAGGCAAAAGAATTTCCGTGCCATTGCCGCTAGATTTTTTGGCTTGTCCGCCAGACATGCAGGAAGTTATTGCTAAGCTCACTACCTATTCACTTTGGTATGAACACAACCTCATCCAGTGGGATTTCCGCAACCATTGGGGAGTGTACACCCTAGGTGAGCTTAAACAATGTTACGCTTTGTTGCTGGAAGCAGCCAAACAGCAAAAGAATCCACTGATAGCTGTGCTGGCGGCGGAATTCGCTATTTCGGTTTGCATGGAACTTTATCCTGACCGCTCCTATCCGCGTGATTCGCTCTACGAGTGGTATAAGCGGGTCACGCGGGCGCTGCGGCTGGCCCAGATTTTGCAGGACACGCAGGCCCCGGACGGGCAACAAGACTCTGATATTCACTATTTGTTGCCACTGATGGCAGGCTGGCAGCAGCTTTGGCGGTTGATTTTGCGCGTTGCTGTTGCTTCCCCAGTTGCCGCGCAAGCGGTTTTCAAGCAACTGCGAGCTACCCAAACGCGCCTCCAAGCTATGCAGGCGGATCTTACGAACCGAGAGGTGTTCCCGCACATCCGTGGGCGTTATCACTTCTTTTTCGGCTTTGTTGCCCTCAACCTGGGCAACATTGATCTGGCACAGGATGCCTTCGAAGATGCATTGGCGCTGTTCGAGAAAGAAGCGCAAACCGAAACGCAACTTTTGTGGGCCGCGGAAGTGCAGCGCTGGATCGAACGCGATTATCTCACCCTTGATGCCGAATCTAATGAATAGGAGCGTTCAATCTGAAACAGCCCAATAAAGCGCGGGCGTTCCCGCTGGCCATGCGATCAATTGCCAGACCGGCGCTCGATTCACAGTCCCAGCAGCGCCCGCACCTCCGCTTCGGTTGGGGTGCCAGCGAGGGCTTCCAACACGCGCTGCAAGGTGTCAAGCGTCGCCTGGCCCAGCGCGGCAGTCATTTCCGGCGGCAGCGCACCAAAACGATGGTGCCATAGGACGGTGATCGCTGTTACCAGCCCCTCGGCCTTGCCCTTGGCCTCGCCCTCGGCCTTGCCTTTAGCCTCGCCCTCGGCCTTGCCCTCGGCTTTGCCCTCGGCTTTGCCTTGCTCGCGGATCTTCAGCCCGATGGGGCCTTCGGCGATCGCTGCAAAAATCTCGTCCATCGTGATCCTCACTCGTTGCAAAATCGCTTGCTCAATTGTGGCGATATCCTTGTATTTGCGTTGGCTGATGCTGAGCAATGCACCCAGTAGCAAGCGCCGATACTCAGGTGGTGCCGCCGCATACATCTGCACGGCGGCATCCTCGAGTTCCGTCGGAGCGAAGCCGTGCAAATAGGGTGCCAGCACCAATAGCAGTGGATCAACCGTGTGCCAGTCCATCTCGCTCAGGCGGATCTCGCGGTAGCGACAGGTGATGCCCGCATCGGCAGCAATGGCGCTGTCATAGATGGGGGCAGGTTTCATGCCAGGGATCGCCCAGATCACGATTGGCAGCACGATGATGTCTTGCTGATACTGTTGAAAATACGACAGCTTCAGCGATGCGGCATAGTGGAAGATCCGCCGGGGCATGGATGCATCCGCATAGTTCTGGTATTCCAGCAGCAGAATGACCAGCAAGCCGCTGATTTCAACCAGAAAGGCATTGTCGAGGTCACGGTCGAACAGTACCTTGATGTCGGTCTTCCACGGTCTGATCGTGGTGCCGATCCGTGGTTCGGCCAGGCGCGCGAGCGCCAGCAACACGATATCCGGTAAGGCTTTCCACACGCTGTCGTAGGTCGGCTCGCTCAACCGTGACCTCCCTCGCATCACCTGTGATCGTTCAATGATTCAAGGATAGTCTACCACACGGAATGAGCTATTGGTAGCCCAGTTCCTGATAGCGTGCGCGTAGCGCGACCACCGCGTCGCGCACGTCCTTGCCCTTCAGCGCATCGGCCATGAGTTCGGCCAGCGCGCCCATCGTATCTGGCCCCATGCCGAAGCGCGTCATCTCTTGCACGCCCAGGCGCAGGCCCGATGGCGCTTTGGGGTCCGCGTCGCCAGGCAGCAGGTTATAGTTGCAGATGATGTTCATCGCTTCCAGCCGCTGCGCCGCCGCCACGCCGCCGCCGAAACCGGCGACATTGACGGCCACCTGATGGCTTTGCGTATAACCGAAATCGCGCGCTTCCACCGGCACGCCAGCGGCATCCAGCGCGCGGGCGAAGGCTTGCGCGTTGGCGATGGTCGCGTGGGCATACGCCGCGCCGTGGGCGCGCATCTCGCGCGTCGCTACCACCAGCGCCGGCAGCGTGTTCAGGTGATGGTTGCTTGACGAACCAGGGAAGACGCCGCGATCTACTGGCTGCCAGTATTTTTTCTCCTGCTCCGGGTCCAGGTTCGCCGCGACGATGCCGCGCTGAGGGCCGGGGAAGGTCTTGTGGACGCTGGCCGTCAGCCAGGTCGCGCCCTCGCGTAATGGCTGCTGGAACGCGCCACCGGCGATCAAGCCCAGCACGTGCGCGCCGTCATACAGCACCGGAATCTCGTATTGCCGGCATATGGCGGCGATCTCGTTGACCGGCTCCGGGAAGAGGAAGAGCGATTTGCCCAGCACGACCATGCGCGGCTTCACCTGCTCGATCAGTGCGAGCGCCGCCGGCACATCGATGTGATAGTGATCCGCCGTCAAGGGCCAGAAGTGCATGGGGATGGCTTTGTCGCCGCCGGTCTTCAGCAGCATCCCGCGCGACTGAATGCGCCGCCCGAAGACGCCGATGGCCGCATGGCTGATGTGGCCGCCGGCATCCGTCGAATTGACGATGACGCTGTCGCCGCCGCGCAGCATGCCCAGCGCCACGGCGGTGTTGGCCGCGTTGCCGCTGATAGGCCGCACGTCCACCTGCCGCGCCCCCAGCAGTTCGCTCATTTCTTGCTGCGCCATGCGCTCGATCTCGTCGATGTAGCGCGTCCCCTGGTAATACCGGTTGGTCTCTGTCGCCGTGTTCGGGTGGCCCTCGGCGTAGCGGCCCATGAAGTCAGAGTTCTGCACGGCGCGCACCGCAGGACTCTGCGTGGTCTCGCTGGCGATCAGGTTCAGGCACTGCGCCCGCCACTCGTTCTGGGCGGCGATGATGGCTTCGACATCGCGGATATCTACTGGCATGGCTGCTTCCTCGTCTCTCGTGATGATCTCCCCTCTAGTGTATCCGATCTTGCCGCTGCTTGGGGTGCCGCGCGGTGTGCGATACTACATGGGGACGAACCTGCAACGGAACGCGAAATGACACGAGATCGGCACGAAATAACGCGAAATGATGGGATATGTAGCAAATCCATCGCGTCTTCTCGCGCTTATCTCGTGGTATCTCGTGTTCCGCTTCCCTTTTAATCACTCGTTTGGAGGCGAAACTATGCCACGCGCTGCCGATACACGGATCTATACGAATGAACTGTTGCGCGAGGCGCTGGTGCCGGAACCGGGGCAGCGCGTGCTGGCGCTCGGCGTGGCGGCGGAGGTCGCGGGCGAGTGGGTGCGGGCGGTCGGTGCGGCAGGCGCGGTGGTGGCCGTGGAACACTGGCTGCTGGACTGGCGGCGGCTGGAGGTGGAGCGCGAGCATGCCCAGCATCTGCCGTTGGATGCAGTCTTTGCCGGCAACCTGGACGGCCTGAGCGACGAACCCTTCGATCTCGTCGCCATCGACGTGTCGGCGTATCCCAGCAATCCCGCGCTACTGCGCGTGACGCGGGCGGCAACGCAGCGCCTGAAGGTGGGTGGCGTGCTGTATGCCGCCGGCCCGAAGGATGCCGGGATTCTATCTTTCACGAAGCGGCTGGAAGAGATCTTCGGCAACGCCCAGCCGTTGGCCTATCGCAAGGGGCAGCGTGTCGTCGCTGCGCACAAACTCGGCGCGCTCCCGCCGCCTGAAGAAGGGGCAGCGGAACCCCAGGCATATGCCGCCGAGTTGCGCGATATGTGGTTCGCGCTGGAATACGAGCCGGGCGTTTTCGCGCGCGGCGGGGTCGATGACGCGACGGCGATGCTGATTGACGCGCTGGAGATCGCGCCGGGCGACCGTGTGCTGGATCTCGGCTGCGGCTCCGGCGTTGTGGGGATAGTCGCCGCGCGGCTGGCTCCCGACGTGACAGTGACGATGACCGACGCGGATGCCTACGCGCTGGAACTCGCGCGCCGCAACTGCGCGCATAACGAGGCTGCCGCCATCACCGTCGTCGCGGCGGATATCGCCGATACCATCGCCGGCCAGCGCTTCTCCGTCGTCGCCTGCAATCCCCCCTTCCACCAGCGCCACGAACACGCGCCGGACCTCGCCCCGCGCTTCATGCGCGCCGCCGCTGAAATGCTCGATCCCGGTGGCCGCGCCTACTTCGTTGCCAATCGCTTCCAGCCCTACGAAGGGCAACTGAGCGCGCTCTTCGGCAACGTCGCCGAGGTCGAGGGCGACGAGCGCTATAAGGTGCTGTGTGCCATCAAGGCACCGGCGGTGTGATACACAATTCGGATAATTTTCAGTTAGGACGGCGGATGAAACCGCCTGCCGCCCGTCGTTGCCGGTCGCCTGCGCTTATAGAGCGTTTCAAAAGGCGCGCAGCGCATGATAGCGGCTCGTCAGGGCGCTCCGGTATCGGCTGTGCGGGGCTTGGCTCTCACGTGTTACGTCAGGTGCCAGGCCGGCGGCTGATGGCAGACATGCGGCTTAGTTGTTGCCCCCAACCCTAGAAGGAGCGATCCTCTGTGTTTCACCATGTGAAGGAACTGCAATTCGATGCGCGTGTCACCAAGCCTGATCCGCGTTTCGCCACGCTGTTGCTCGAACAATTTGGCGGCGCGAACGGCGAACTGAAAGCGGCGATGCAGTACTTCGTGCAGGCATTTTCCGCGCGCCAGCCGTACCCTGAGAAATATGACCTGTTGATGGATATCGCCACCGAAGAGTTCAGCCACCTTGAGATCGTCGGTGCGACCATCACCATGCTGCTGCAAGGCATCAACGGCGAACTGAAAGACGCCGCCGAGAGCAGCGACCTGATGCGCCTGATGCGCGGCACGGGCGAGCGCGAGCAACTCATTCAGGAAGCTGCGACTAACCCGCAATTCCTGGTGCTTTCCGGCGGCGGCCCGACCTTGACCAACAGCCAGGGTGTGCCGTGGCAGGGATCATATGTTAACGCCAATGGCGACCTGACGGTGGACCTGCGCTCGAACATCGCGGCGGAATCGCGCGCCAAGATCGTCTATGAATATCTGATGCAGTTCACCGATGATCCGTATGTGATCGATTCGCTGCGCTTCCTGATGACGCGCGAGGTCGCGCACATGCAGATGTTCACCGCCGCGCTGGAAACGATTCAGCCGAACTTCCCGCCAGGCGTGTTGCAGGGTGATCCACGTTATACGCACGTGTATTACAACATGTCGAACGGGCAAAGCACGCGCGGCCCGTGGAACCAGGGCCAGGGACCGTGGGGCGAGGGCGAGCATTGGGACTACGTGGACGATCCGGTGCAAGAGGTCTTGCGCACCAAAGGCAGCATCCAGCGCCAGGTGCGCGGCACCAATCGCACGGAGCAGGATATGCGGCAACTCAACGAGCAGATGAGCCGCCAGCGCAGCCAGGAGGTCAATCAGGCCATCAGTTCCGGCCAGAATAGCTGGTCGATCACCGGCACACCCGCGAATAGCGATGGGCGCGGACGGTGACGCATGCGCCACAAGAACTCACGCCGGATGCCACGCCGCCTGAGACGACGCTGAGCATCGAATATTATACAGATCCGCTGTGTTCGTGGAGCTGGGCGCTGGAACCGCACTGGCGGCGCTTGCGCCTGGCGCTGCCGGCGGGTTGGTGCTGGCGCTATCGCATGGGCGGCATGCTCATCAACTGGCAGTCGTACTACGATCCTGTTAATGAGATCCAGCGTCCGGCGCAGATGGGCGTGCAGTGGTACGCTATCCAGCAGCAGACCGGCATGCCGCTGGATGACCGGCTGTGGCATGATGCTCCGCCAGCATCGTCGTTGCCAGCGTGCCTGGCCGTGAAGGCGGCCCAGTGCCAGGGCGGGGACGCGGCGGAACACTACCTGCGCCGGTTACGCGAGGCGGCCATGCTGGAACGGCGCGACATCAGTGACTTCACCGTGCTGCACGATCTGGCGGATGAGATCGCCAGCGCGGTCGGTGCCGACTTCGACAGCGCCCGCTTCGCGGCGGACCTGGATTTGCCAGCGACCGAAGACGCGCTGCGCTTAGACATGCGTGAGGCGGCGTATCTCCAGATCACGCGCTTCCCCGCGCTGCTCCTTAGCGACGGCACCCGCCGCCTGCTGGTGACGGGCTATTGCCCCTTCGCGCGCCTTTACGCCGCCTGCGCGCAACTCATGCCGGCGCTGCCCCCGCCACCGGCCCCGCCGGACATCCCCACGTACCTCGCCCGCTGGCACAGCGCGCCCCTGGGCGAGATCGCCCTCGCCTGCGAACTGGCCCCAGAGGAGGCGCAGGCCCAACTCGCCGCCCTCGTCGCCGCCGGCAAGCTCAGCCGGCAAGTGACCGGGGACCGCACCGATTGCGCGCTGTATCGGATGAATTTGACCGAGAATGCCGCGTGCGCTCAATGAGGTGGCACGCTTCTTCGCATGTGGTGAAGTTGAATCTACGGTTTTCTCAAATCTATTCCTTTACCAAAATCAACGTAGATCCGTTGCATTGTTTTCACCTGCCTGTGATGGGTTCCAGATAGCGCAGCAGCGCGGCTTTCAGTTCGGTGATGAGGTCGGCGCGCTCCATCACGGGCGGATTGGCCATGCCCAGGAACGCCTTGGTGATATGCACCACCACGGTGCTATAGCGTCGTGCCACCTTGGGATCGATGCCAGGCAGGCGCGCGATGAAGATGCCGGCGATGCGCTGCACCACTTCGTCGGTCATCGCCTTCACCGGGCGGGCCAGGTCGGGCGAGGTCGGCATGCCGATGAAGAGCGTCATGAAGCCGCGCCGGCCCAACTCGAATTCCATCAGCGGATCGATGATGCGATCCAGCATCACCGGCAGCGGCAGATGGGGCAGTTCCGGCGTCAGGATCGCCGTGTAAACGGCGCGCAGGTCGTCGTGGTAGCGTTCCAGCAACCCCTGCACGATGGCATCTTTATTCGGGAAGAATTGATAGAGCGAGCCGATTGCGGTATGGGCGCGCTGGGCGATCAGCACGGTGGTGGCGGCATCATAGCCGACCTCGCCGATCACCTCGGCGGCGGCATCCAGAATGCGCGCGATGCGTTGCGCGCCCCGCGCCTGCTGGGGTGCTTTGCGCAAAGATGACGAAGACACGGGCAGATACCCCTTGACAACGAATAGCTGTGCCAGGCATAATTCTAGCATCCGAAACATGAAAAACTATTCGCTTTTGCCGCACGAAAAGGAGCGCGTCAATGACGACCATCGCCCGCCCGACCACCCATCCCTACAGTGAAGCCGATATCGGCACCACGCACCTCACGCCCACGTACCGCGTGGATCTGCGTCCGGACGGCAAGGACGTGTTCTATCAGTCGCCGGCCATCGACTGGGCCGCGCTGTCGTGGGCTGCGATCGGGCGGCCCTATCGCGTGGAACGCTGGTCCAAGGAGAAGCAGCGTTGGGAGAAAGAACACGACGAAGCCCTGCCCGTCAAGACCTCCTGGGAGATGTTCAACCGCTCGTTCCAGCAGATGTTCGATGACGACGCCCTGGCCGAACGGCGCACAGCCTTGCGGGCGCTGGGCAAGGGGTTGGGGACGCTGCATCTGGGGGCGGCGCTGGAAGCCTTCGAGGAGATCGTGCAGGAGACGTACTGGAACCAGGCGCACCGCATCGAAGACGCCATCTGGGATCCGCGTGGCAAGCGCGCCCTCTTCGAGGGGCTGGATGTGCAGAAGCCGGAGATCCTCTTCCTGGGCGCGGCGGACGGCTACGAGGCGATGCAGTTGATGGCGCAGTATCCGGGCGGGCATGCCGTGCTGGTGGACTACGATGACTATTGCCGCACGCACCGCTTCGGCCAGTTCCCAGAAGCGTATCCCTTCCTGGGGGTGAACCCCGCCAGCGGCGCACCCAAGGTTTGGTACAAAGATGAGATGGCCATCGACTTCGAGGTCGCCGATATCCGCGAGTTGAGCTATGGCCGCCAGTTCGATATCGTCGTCAGCATCGGCCTGATCGAGCATTTCCCCGACGACTACAAGCCGTGGGCCTTCGAGCAGCACCGTAAGTTCCTCAAGCCCGGCGGCTATGCCATCATGACGACGCCGCGCGCCCAGGTGCGTTCCAAGATCTTTTACACAATCTTCGCCGACGCGATGAACTTCGCCTACCGCGAACTGATGGACGTGCGCCATCTGGGCTTGTATGCCCATGAGAACGGCTTCGAGATCCTGCGGCATGGGCGCATTAAGGCGCACAACGGCATCATCGCCAAGGTAAGGTAGGAGGGAAAGGGACGGGAACACGAAGGCCACGAAGGGGACGAAAGGACACGAAAGCTACCAAGGATGTATTATCGTCCGGTGATGCCGGTGATGAAGATGCGGCGGAGGCCGGCGAGAAGGTGCGCATGGATGTCCGCGTGTTCGTTGTGCTGGGCGTACAGGTAGCCCAGGAACATCGGGTTCAGCGCACCCAGGATCAGATGGGCCGTAAGGGTGACATCCAGCGGGGCGAGCGCGCCTTCGGCCACGGCCTCGTTCAGCAACCGCGCCAGCAGATCGAGCAGCCACTGTAGCCACGGATCTTGGCCAGGCGGCGCGCAACTCGCATCGAGGACAGCCGCGCCATCCTCACAGGCCACCAGTTCGCGCCACTCGGCGGCGGCGATCTCCTGATGTAGCGTCATACCCTCTACGACGAAGGTGAGCATGCGCGCCAGCACACCATCCAGCCGTTCCAGCGCCGACAGGGTGGTTGCAGTGGCATTTACCCAGGCCATCAGCTCTGCCGCAAAGCGTTCGTGTTCATCACGCGCCAGATCTTTGCAGAGTTCGCCTTTGTTCGCGTAGCGCCGATAGAGCGTGCCTTGCCCCACCCCCGCCGCCCGCGCGATCTGATGCATGCTGATCGCCGCGACGCCGTGTGCCGCGAAAAGCTGCCGCGCCACCTCCAAGATGCGCTGGCGATGCGCTGCCGCATCACGCCGTTCGCGCCGCCCCGTTGGCGCAGGTACCGAAGTGATCGGAATCGTTGCGTCACCCATCGTCCAATATCTGGCCCCCTTGACAAGTGGACATGTGTCCGTTATAATAGTGACAGGTGTCCGTTTACAGCGTACCATATCCGTGTACTGCCGTCAAGACGGGCAACTGTCAGAATAAAAGTGAAAGATAGAGGGCAACGTGGCTGAAATACGCAGTTACCGCTCCTTTAGTAGCTAACGTCAAAAAAGGAAGGGTGCATATGGCGAACAGACCAGCGATTTTCGCTGAGGGATTGTACAAACGCTATGGGAAAACACAGGCACTAGCTGGCTTAGATTTACAGGCGGAAGCGGCGACGGTCTTGGCGGTGCTGGGGCCGAACGGCGCGGGCAAGACGACGGCGGTGCGCATTCTCACCACCCTGCTGCGGCCCGATGCCGGCCACGCGGAGGTTGCCGGGCTGGACGTGGTGAAGCAAGCTGACCAATTGCGCGCGCGCATCGGGCTGGCGGGTCAATATGCCGCCGTCGATGAGAACCTGACCGGCTTCGAGAATCTGGAGATGGTGGGGCGGCTTTATCACCTGGCGGGCCGCGTCGCGCGCCAACGCGCCAACGAGTTGTTGGCCCGGTTCGATCTCGCCGATGCCGCGAAGCGCACGGTGAAGACCTATTCCGGTGGCATGCGCCGCCGCCTGGACCTGGCCGCCAGCCTCGTCATGACGCCGCCGGTCCTCTTCCTGGACGAGCCGACGACGGGCCTCGATCCGCGCAGCCGCCTGGGCATGTGGGATATCATCAGCGGCCTGGTGTCGGATGGCACGACCGTTCTGCTGACGACACAATACCTGGAAGAAGCGGACCAGTTGGCGCACAGCATCGCCGTCGTCGATCATGGCCGCGTGATCGCCAGTGGCACCGCCGATGAGCTGAAGCAACAGGTCGGCGGCGAACGCTTTGAGATCACCGTGGCACGCGGCGGCGACCTGACGGACGCCATGAACGCGCTGCGCCCCTACAGCGTCGGCGAGATCCAGCTCGAAGCGGAGCGGCGACATATCATCGTGCCGGTGGTCAATGGCGCGCACCAGTTGGCCGCTGTGGTGCGCGACCTCGACACCGCCCATGTTCCCCTCGAAGATCTCGCGCTGCGCCGTCCGACGCTGGATGAAGTCTTCCTCACGTTGACCGGCCAGCCGGCCACCAGCGACGCCACTGATAATGCCGCGCCCGATGCGCGCCCACTCGCAAGGAGCAACGCATGACCATCGCATCCACGCCAACGCGCGCGGAACTGCGCCCGCTGGAGCGCCCGCGCTTCGTGTGGGCTATCGCCGACGCCCTGACCCTGGCGAAGCGCAATCTGGTGCAGATCCCGCGCATCCCAGAAGAATTGATCTTTGCCACCATCCAGCCTGTGATGTTCGTACTGCTGTTCCGCTATGTCTTCGGCGGGGCCATCGCAGGGACGGGGACGACGTATGTCAATTACCTGATGGCCGGCATCTTCACGCAGACGGTCATTTTCGGCTCAACGACCACCGGCATCGGCCTGGCCAACGACTTGCAGCGCGGCCTGGTGGATCGCTTCCGCTCGCTGCCGATGGCGAAATCCGCCGTGCTGACGGGCCGCACGCTCTCCGATCTGGTGCGCAACACGTTCGTCGTGCTGGTCATGTGGGTGGTCGGCTTGCTGGTAGGCTTTCAGCCGCAAGGCTCCCCGCTGGCCTGGCTGGCGGCGGTGGGCATTCTGCTGCTGACCAGTTTCGCCTTCTCGTGGATCTCCGCGACCATCGGCCTGGCCGTCAACACCGTGGAGGCGGCGCAATCCGCCGGCTTCATCTGGCTCTTCCCGCTGACCTTCGCCAGCAGCATCTTCGTCCCCACCAAGACGATGCCCCTCTGGCTGCGCGGTTTCGCCGAACACCAGCCGGTCTCCGTCATCGCCAACGCCGTGCGTGGCCTGCTGCTGAACCAGGCCGATCCCACGACGGTCTGGGCGGCGGTCGGCTACTGCGTCGCCATGCTGGTCATCTTCGTCCCGCTCGCCGTGCGGGCCTATGGTAACCGCGCCGCGCGCTGAAACCGGCGGATGATTGCTGTCGTGCTTGCGCCAGGAGCTAAACCTCCTGGCTCGGAAAAGGAACCCCTCCGGGCTAGGACGAGGCATGCTTGATCGGTTCGTCGATCTGCATTCACCGCTTCCTGTCTCCCAAGCATTCAATCCGCCGCGTCATCTTCCTCCGCTGGCTCAGCCTGCTCATCGGCCATTGGCAGGATCGATCCCCAGCGCAGGTCGCGCGCCTGACGGAAGCGGGCGCGGTCCTTGCGGGTGACGACGGTGCGCTGAAGGCCATCAGCCGGCGTGCAAAGTTCCAGGTCGATGTGTCCCTTCTGCACCTGGGGATGGCGGATGACGCGCCCACGGATAGGTTCTGGTGCCAGCCGCGCCATTGCGGCGAAGGCGAACTTCTCGTCCTCGAAGCCCAGGTCGCCACCCTTGACCTGCCGGTGTAGCCGCGAGCGCGCCACGCGCTGCGAGAAATGGCACCAGTTATCATCCACCATCGGGCAGGGCTGATCGTGCGGGCAGGGGGCGACGGTGTGTGCGCCGGCAGCGAGCAATTGGAGCCGCGCCTGGCGGATGCGCGCGAACCCCGCTGGCGTGCCGGGTTCGATAATCACCAGCGTGCCGGCGGTGCGCTCCCACAGGCGTTGAAGGAAGGCCGCGTGCTGTGGTTCCGGCAGTTCGCCCAGCACATAACTGGTGATGACGAGATCGTGTGGCGCGATGTCCCACGTCCCCAGCAGATCAGTCTTGATCCACGTGGCAGCGTGGATAGCAGATGACTGTGCTTCCGCCGCCAGGCGCTGGCCAAAGGCGATCATCTCCGCCTCGCGTTCCACAAGCGTGCTATGCGCCAGATCCGGCCAGACGGCTGATGCCGCCCACATGGCCGTGCCGGGGCCGGCCCCGAAATCCGCGAGGGTCGCCGGCTCCCAGTCGGGCAGCCGTTCCCGCACCTGGCGCAAGGCGGCATAGGAGGCCGCGTAGGTCGCCGGCAGCCGGACGGCGGCATACGCCGCGATGTCTTCGCGCGAGCGCGCGAAGGTGCCACCGGGCGGGGGCGTGCCGGCGCGATAGCGCAGCGAGAGGTCTGCCGCCACGGTCGCCAGCCGTTTCGCCGGCAGCGCCGCCAGCGCGTCATCCAACGCCGCCCGCAACTCTCCTGGAAGCTCCATAGCTACCTTCCCTATGCGAATTCAATCGAACACGAAAACCAGAAAATTCATGGGTTCCCACTGCCGTCATTGCGGATGTAGCCCAGGATGATCTGGTCGATGATCGTCTCGACGGGCGCGCGGTCGTCGGTGAAGACCAGCCCTTGCGTCGTGCCGAGGCGCAGGTTGCTGGCGGGGGAAAGCACATTGGTGGTCAGGTTGATCAAATCTGGTTGGGTCAATTGCTGCGCGTTGGCCGCCAGATTGGTGATCTGCGCGCTGTCGTCGTTCATGCCCACCACGATGCTGTTGGCCTCGCCGACAACGTCATAGACGAAAACGTTCTTGAAGACGGCGTGCATCGTGGTGGCGAGCGCGTTCACCAGGCGGAAGTCGTTGCCCGCGCGGCCCGCATTGATGGCGACCACACCGTGCGGTGTCAGATGGGCGCGTGCCAGTTGGAAGAATTCTTTGGTCGTCAGTTGAAATGGGATATAGGGTTGCTGATAAGCGTCGATGGCGATCAGATCATACTTTTTATGCGTCAGCGCCAGGAAGTAGCGCCCATCTTGTACGACCACGTGCAGATTTGGTTCGTTCATGTTGAAATAGCGGTGGCCCAGCGCGACGATCTCTGGGTCCAGTTCCACGCCGTCCATCGGGATCGCGCCGTAAGTGTTGTCGATGTTGCGCGGGATGCTGCCCGCGCCCAGGCCGATGATGCAGGCGCTGTGCAGGTCCGCCGTGGTATAAGGTGGGTTGTTGAAAAGCGGCGCGGCGAGGAAATATTCCCACTCGCCGCCGGTGACGGCGTAGTTCGGGTTATACAGCGAGTGGATCGCCTGGCCCTCGTTGAGTACCAGTTCGTACCACCCGTTGCTTTTCACCACCTGGATATAATTATAGAGCGATTCCTTTTCGACGATGAGCCGGCCATCGAAGCCGGGCTTGATCTGAAATGGCACCATCACGCCCATCACGCTGATCCCCAGCAACACGCTCGTCGGCAGCGCCACGCGCGCGAGCGGCGCGCGCACGCCGGCGGCGATCAGCCCCAGCAGCGCGCCGGCAGCCAGCACCACGCCGAAGATAACGAAGGTGCGTGCCGTGCCGACGGTGGGGATGAAGACGAAAACGGGCGCGAAGGTGCCGACGATGCTGCCGACCGTGGAGAGCGCATAGATCTGCCCCGCCGTCTTGCCGGCCTTATCCAGTTTGGTGATCTCCAGCCGGATGGCGAAGGGCGTGACCATGCCCAGCAGGATCACCGGAATCGCCAGCAGCAGGTTGACACCCAGCAGCGATCCCAGGAACGCGCCAACATCTAGGTTAGCGAAACCGGCCAGCGAAAGGCCCAGGATCGGGCGGGCGATCAGCGGCACGAGCGCGGTGGCCACGCCCGCGACGGCGACGATGGCATAGAGCCGCACGGCGCTGGGGTTGCGGTCGGCCCAGCGCCCGCCGATGGTATAGCCGATGGTGAGGAAGATCAGTTCCATCCCGATGAGATTAGCCCAGATGAAGAGCGAATCACCGAAATAGGGCGCGAGCAGGCGCGAGGCGGAAAGCTCGACGGCCAGCGAGGTCATGCCGGCCAGGAAGACGACCGTGAGCAACAAAAGGCGCTTGAAACGAGTGGGCATGCCGGAGGAGGACTCCTTCGCGGAAATGGTTGATTCATCCTTCCGATCATACCCCACCTGAGCCGAGAATGGAATGGGGAAGATGTCACGACCGAGCCTTTGCAGCAGAGCAAGAAGCGATCACACCACTGGGAACGCTCGCCCTCACCACGCCACCGCCCTGATCTTTTCTCGCCGCTGAACGGTGTCGGGAGCAAGTTGGGGATGCGGGCAAGATGTGGCGTGGGCTACTGGCGGAAGGGATCGAACTCGGCGCTCTCGCGCAGCCAGAGGGTCGAAGTTTCCAGCGGGTCGGGGGGCAGCACGGCGTCCGGGGCCAGGGGGCCGGTCTGGGGCAGCGGCTGCACGGTCGGCGCGATGGGCGCGGCTGCCGCTTGCAGCGCGGCCACCTCGGCGCGCAGGCGCGCGCGCAGCCATTCGGGATGGTGGTAGGACTCCTCGCGGATGCGGATGCGTTCGCCGGAGTTGCCGCGAATGGTGATCGTGCTATGGCTGCGCTCCATGCCCGGCACCACCACGGAGCGGCGGTCGATGCGGAAAAGGAGCATCACCAGGCCACGACCCAGGATGGCCGCCGCACCGCGTAGCCCCGTGCCGTGGTCGCGTTCCAGCGCGTACATCGCTGCCCAGGCGATCGTGCGGCTGAAGGTCGCGCGCCGGGTTTGCACGCCCGCACTGCTGACGGTGATGTGTTGGCGGAAAAAGATGATGCCCAGCGCCACCAGGAACGCGACCACGCCCAGCCCCACCACCACGAGATCCGCGATGGCGATGCCGGGCAGGAACGCGAGCATCATGACGCCGCCAGCGATGCCGATCACCATCAGCGCGCCATAGCTGTTGATCGTGCGGCGTAGATCCGCCGTCAGGTACATGGGCTGGTTGAGGTCGGTGATCGCGGCGGGCGGGATGGCGGGCGCATCCAGATGGGCCAGCAGATCGCTGCGAAAGGCATCGAAGTCGCCGACGAGGTCTTGGCGCACTTGCAGGCGCGTCCCATTCGCCGCCCACAGCGCGAGCCAGCGATAGCGAATGCCATCCGTCAGCGTCGTCCACTCGCTGAGCCGCACCACGTCGCGCCACGGGATCACGTGTTGCCAGGAACCATGCACGAGCGCGAGACCCTCGCTGCTGATGACGGCATGCACGGAGACGCGCAAGCTGTAATACAACGCGGCCCAGGCCAGCGCCACCCCGCCCGCGACGAACACCGCGCCATCGCCCAGGATAGGATGTTGCGCGTGCAGCGCGGCACGGATGGAGATGCCGGTCGCCAGGAAGATGCCGGCCAGCAACACCAGGACGACCCACCCGCCCCAATCAGTCACGCGATAGGTGCGCGCGGCCACCGCGCCCGCCGTTCCCGCCGATGAGATCTGCACGTAGCGTTCCCTCCCCAAAGATGTGCCGAATGAATGCTCGTCCATCGTAACATAATCCGGGAGGGAACGGTAGACCAACGGGACATTTTACCCAGGCAGCCTTATTCTGCCCAGGTCGCCAGGCCCAGTTCGTTCGGGTCGGGCAGGGCCGGATGGTTGGGGCGCACGCGCACGCCATAGATCAGCGCGCCGTTGCGGCTGGGGGTGAAGCGCATGTGGTAGGTCTGGCGTCCGTCGCTGAGCGCCTCGCCCGGCTCCATCGCCAGCACCACCGGTTCGCGCAGCTTGCCGTTGTCGTCCTGGCCCCACACCAGTTCCACGGCCACGTCGCGCATCGTCAGACCGCCCAGGCGCACCGAGGCATGCACATCCACCGCCTGGTTTACCGCGATCTGCCCGTCGTGCGGCCCCTGGGCCGAGATCTGCACAGCGGGCCAGGCGGCGCGCACGCGCGCCTTCCACGCCGCAAGCTGGCGGGCCAGCGCGTAGTGGTCGGCGGTGACGGCCTGGCCCAACTGGGAGGCCGGCAGGTAGAGATCCTCTACATACTCCTTGACCATACGGCGCATGCTGAACTGCGGTGCCACGGTGCGGATCGCCTCCTTCATCACCTTCACCCAGGCGTGGGGAATGCCGTCGGGGCCGGCATCGAAGAAGGTCGGGATGATCTGGCGTTCCAGCACGGTATACAGCGAATCGGCGTCGGCATCGTTCTGCGTTTCGGGATTCAGGTATTCGCGCTCGTCGCCGATCTCCCAGCCGTTGTGGCTGTTGAAGCCCTCGGCCCACCAGCCATCCAGGATGCTGCAATTCGGCAGGCCGTTGAGCGAAGCTTTCTCGCCGCTGGTGCCGCTGGCCTCGTGCGGGCGAATGGGCGTATTCAGCCACAGGTCGCAGCCAGCGACGAGGTGCCGCGCCATATCCATGTCATACTCTTCCAGCAGCACCACCTTGCCCACGAACTCCGGTTCGCGCGTGAAATGCTCGATCTGGCGGATGAACGCCTGGCCGGGCTGGTCGGCGGGGTGCGCCTTGCCGGCGAAGACGATCTGCACCGGCTTGCCGGGGATGTTCAGCAGGCGGATCAAGCGGTCGCGGTCGCGGAAAAGCAGTGTCGCGCGTTTATAGGTGGCGAAGCGGCGCGCGAAGCCGATGGTCAAGGCATCTACATGCAGCAGGTCACGTCCACCGGGCAAGAGGCTCGCGCCTTCGCCCAGCCGCTCGTCCCGCGCGCGAATGCGCCGACGGGCATAGGCGATCAGATCTTCCTTCAGGCGGCGGTGCGTCGCCCAGAGTTCGCCATCGGGGATCGCCTCCAGCTTCGCCCAGGTGGCGGGATCGTCCACCTGCTCCATCCAGTTCAAGCCCAGATAGCGGCTATAAAGATCGGCCAATGCCGGCGCGACCCAGGTGGGGGTATGCACGCCGTTGGTGATGGATGTGATCGGCACCTGCTCGGCATCCAGTTCCGGCCACAGGAATTGCCACATCCGGCGCGACACATCACCGTGCAGCGCGGAGACGCCATTGCGCTTGGATGATGTCTTCATCGCCAGCACCGTCATCGAGAAGCTCGGCCCCCAGGATTGATCCTGCCGGGCGAAGTTGAGGAACTGCTCGCGCGAGATGCCCAGGCGCGGCCAGTAGTCCGCGAAGTGGCTGGCGATCAGATCGAAGGCGAAGGCATCGTTGCCCGCCGGCACCGGGGTGTGCGTGGTGAAAACGCCGTTGCTGGCCACGACCTCGCTGGCCTCGGCGAAGCTCATCCCCTCGCCTTCCACCAACTCGCGGATGCGTTCCAGCCCCAGGAAGGCGGCATGCCCCTCATTCATGTGCCATACCGCCGGCTTGATACCCAGCGCCCGCAGCGCCCGCACGCCGCCGATGCCCAGCACAACTTCCTGCGCGATACGCATATCCTGGTCGCCGCCATAGAGGCGCGCGGAAAGCACGCGGTCGCGCGGGTCGTTCTCCTCCACGTCGGTATCCATCAGATACAGCGGATTGCGCCCGATCTGGAATTGCCAGATGCGCGCGGCCACGCGCCGGCCATGCAGATCCACGCTGATCTTCGCCTCGCGGCCCTGGGGGTCGCGCGCCACCTCCGCCGGCAGATCGGCGAAGTTCAGGCGATCATAGATCGCTTCCTGGTCGCCGGTGCGGGTGATGCGCTGGCGAAAGTAGCCCTGGGGATAGAGGAAGCCGACGCCGACGAAGGGTAGCCCCAGGTCGCTCGCCTCTTTGTTATGGTCGCCCGCCAGGATGCTGAGGCCGCCGGAATAGATCGGCAGCGACTCGTGCAGGCCGAATTCCGCCGAGAAATACGCGACGGGGCCAGGCATGACGTGGTCGTGCGCCTGCTCGTACCACGTCTGTGCCGCACCAGCCATATAGGCATCGAAGGCGGCGACGGTGGCATCATAGGCGGCGACGAAGGCGGCGTCATTGACCAGCGCCTGCAAGCGGCTGGGCCGCACCTCCGACAGCGTGCGGATGGCGTTATGGTTGGTCGCCGCCCACACCTGCGGATCGATGGCGCGATAGAGCGCCTGGGCCTGGGGGTGCCAGGTCCACCACAGGTTATAGGCCAGGGAATACAGCCGGGCCAGGCGCTCCGGCAGGGCGGGAAATACGGCCATCCGGCCAACGATTTTCACGAGATCGAACTCCTTTGACGCATGCGGCGCGTGGGATGGCGGGCGGGCCGTCGTGGCCGGCCAAGGGCGGCGCACACGCACCGGCAATCCCCGCGTCTGCTCTGTAGGTATAACGATTCAGACGACGGGATCGCGTGCGGGAATGCACTCAATTATCCTGCTTCCCGGCAGCGGCGTCAACGCCTCCTCTGCATCCAGCATACCGGAGCGCCTGGCATGCCCCGCGCCACCGCTTTGCGCCACAATCCCCGCCGCCATTGTAACAGAACGACCGATATGCCGGACGGTATAGCCAGAATGGCAGCGTCTTCCGGTGCAGCTTTCTCAGATCCACCGAAAAAACCGCGCCGCCCACGTTTATTTTTGCGAATGACGCTCGTCCTGCTGGTTTGGAACGCGCTATGCGTTTATGCTCCACAAAGACAAGATCATTGCAAAGGAGCTTACAAATGAACACAATCCATACACCACCCGATGCCTCGGCCAATCACCACCAGGCATCATTCCTCGCCGG
Source organism: Ktedonobacteria bacterium (assembly GCA_027459785.1). Taxonomy (GTDB): domain Bacteria; phylum Chloroflexota; class Ktedonobacteria; order Ktedonobacterales; family JACDGC01; genus JAJPKG01. The sequence goes on from DAIDGU010000008.1 coordinate 98,999, forward strand.
CGTCGGTCTGACGGTACTCGCCTATGCCTGCTTGTTGGCGCTCATCTTGGATCTGCAAAATCCGCTCTATCATGGGCAAGTCGAACTGCACCTGCTGGCATTCGCCGGCTGCGTCTTCGGCTTCGTGGGCTTACGGCTCGCGTCGCGCTGGCAGATGCTGCCCAAACTCGTGCGCCATCTCAAATCGGCATAATCCAGCGAGCGGGAAAGCTGGCATAGCTTTAGAAAAACCGCCTTGAAATGGATGTGCGGCACAAGCATGCCCCCACGCCGCCGAAGCAACGCAGGGGCAAAGGCAAGGGCAGTTCCCAGCTTTATGGCTGGCACTCCCATTCGCGCCAGGAATAGCCGTCGCGCACGAAGATTTCATGCGCCGCCTGGATGTTATCCCAGGCATTGTAGGGGCTGTCCTTGGCATAGGAAGTCGAGGCCCAGGTGGCATCGACGATCTGGAAAACACCCATCGCGTGACCCAGATAATGCCCGTTATAATAGACCGCCGTCTTGTTATAGGCGTTGGGCGCGAAGCCCGATTCACACCGCGCCACGGCCAGCGCGCTGCTGGCATAACCCCCAAAGGTCTGCGAGATCATGCTTTGCACGCTGCCGCTGCCGGCAGGCGCGTTATTTGCCGGCGGGTTCGGCGCGACGGGCGTATGCGCTGTGCCACCACAGGTGGCGAGCTGCATGCCCGGCATGATGCGGTTTGGATCGCTGCCGATGACACCTGTGTTCATCTGATACAGCGTCGTCCAGGCGATGCCCAGGCGCGCGGCGATCACGCTGAGCGTGTCACCGGATTGGACGATATATGTACAACTCGCGTTCGCGCTGAGCGGCACCAGGGCGACATGCGCCGTCTGTGGGGCCGCATGGGCGACCATAGGGGCGGCATGCGCGGCGGGCGCAGCAGAGAACGCGGCCAGCGCGGCGGTGAGCGTCGCGCCGAGATGGGTGATCAAATACTTCATCGCTATCCTTCTTGTGCGAGTGATCGCGGATAGCCATGCGCTGCCGTCCCGCGCGGCCCAGAAAACGCGCACGGGAAGCCGGGAAACGATCGATTGTGTCGGCACACACCGACGATGTCAGCCACACGAATGCTATTCCCAACCCAGCACCACACAGCTACCAGCACTTTGTTTGCGGCGCTTCAGCGTTTGAGGGAAGCGCCCGCCCGCAGCGTTTGGCGATGGATGCGCTGCGTGAACGATCGTGCGAATCGTTCAATCAAAACAGCAGCTCCGCTCTCGCTTCGGAGAGCGGAGCCACTCGTCTTGTGGCTCACTGAGCATACCACAAGTTCGTGAAGAATCGCGTGTAAACTGGCTGACACATGCGGCGTGATCACATTGCCCGATCACATCGCATCACAATCACACCATTTCTGGCGGCGGTTCCTTTGCGGTGGGATTGGGCTGCGAGCCATCCTGTTGCAAAAGTGCGCTCAACGCCTGGCGTGTCTGCGCGACAATTGACCGGATTTGCGTGAGTTTCGCGGGGTCGCCGCGCGCCGCGATCACAGCATCGCGCATCAGCCGCGCGACCTCGATACTGTCGCGTCCCAATGCCTCTAATTCGGGGCTGGCGAATCCCCCAAATGGGCTATCGTGCTTATGCCGCCGGTGTGGCCCGCGCGGTCCAGGGCCATGCTCGTGCTCGTGTTCATGGTCGCGCGGTCCATGGCCGTGTTCGCGCTCATGGTGGCCGGGACCATGTTCGCGGGGACCGGGGCCGGGCTGCTCGTGCTGCGCCTGGCGTTCTTGCAGGGCGGTGCGCCCGCCATCCGTGATGGTATAGACCTTTTTGCCATCGTCCGTCGCGCTCGTCACCCAGCCGCGATCCTCCATCAGTTGCAGGGTCGGGTACACCGCGCCCGCGCTGGGGGTATAGAAGCCGCCCGCGCGCCCTTCCAGTTCCTTGATCATCTCGTAGCCGTGCTTGGGCCGCTCTTGCAGCAATTCCAGCAGCACGAACTTAAGGTCGCCACGGCCATACATGTTCGGGCCACGTCGCCCGCCGGGGCCGAATGCGCCCCAGAAGAACATGCGCGGGCCGAAGCTGGGCGGGGGGCCGAAGCCGCGCCGGGGGCCGAAGCCAGGCCGGGGGCCAAAATCGGGCGGGGGACCAAAGCCGAAGCTTTCGCTGAACGCGCGCCAGCCGCCGCGCCCGTGGTGCTGCGAGCCATGCTCGCTGTGTGGCCCACTGTGGGGGCCGCCGGCCCAGGCAAAGGCCGGGCCGTTCTCTTCATCGTTGTTGAACATTGGTAGGTTTCTCCTTCGTTGGCGATATACATCAAGATATATCGTTGTCATATAAAGATATATCTTATTCTCGCGCAAATGTCAAGGGTTTGATGCGCGAATGCGTAAAACTCGCGCAAAGAAGGGGGGAATGGCAGCGGTCTTATACGCTTTCGGGGGATCGTAATGACAGACAGGAATGGCTGTCCTCCAGGGAGGGTTGACAGACAGGAATGGCTGTCCTCCGGTATCCATACTAGTCATCCGCAAAGGGTATCAGATGATGGCGGGCCAGCGCTAAGGCTTGCGCCGTCACGTCGGGCGCGGCGGGGTCCAACCAGCGGATGCGCGTGTCGGGCCGGAACCAGATCAGTTGTTTGCGGATGAAGCCGTGGGTGTCCCATTGCAGGCGCTGCACGGCGGCAGGCAACGTCATTTCGCCGCGCAGATACGCGCCGATCTGCGCATAGCCCAGGCTGGACAGCGCCGGCAGCGACCAAGCATAGCCGCGCGCCACCAGACGTTCGACCTCTGCCACCAGGCCCGCCGCCAGCATCGCCGCCACCCGCGCATCCGCCCACTGGTAGAGCCGCGCGCGGTCGGTATTCAGGCCGAGCATCAGCAGGTGATAGGGCGTGGGGTGGCGCTGTTGCTGCGCCGCGAAAGGCTGGCCCGTCGCCGTGACGACTTCCAGCGCGCGGATGACGCGCCGCACATTATTCGGCGGGATTTTCGCCGCCGCGTCCGCATCGCGCGCCGCCAATAGCGCGTGCAGCGCCGCCGGCCCCTCACGCGCCGCCAGCGCCTCCCACGCCGCCCGTTGCGCCGGGTCCGGGGCGACGCTGGGGATCGCCAGGCCGTCGAGGACGGCGCGCAGGTACAAGCCTGTGCCGCCGACGATCAAGGGCAGCTTACCGCGCGCGTGAATGTCCGCGATGGCCGCCGTAGCCAGGCGCTGGTAATCGGCCAGGGTAAACGCTTCGTCCGGCGCGACGACATCCAGCAGGTGATGAGGTATGCGCGCGCGCTCGGCGGGCGTCGGCTTGGCCGTGCCGATCTCCATCGCGCGGTAGATCTGGCGCGAATCGGCGCTGACGATCTCGCTGCCCAGCGCCTCGGCCAGCGCGATGCCCAGCGCCGTCTTGCCGCTGGCCGTCGGCCCCACGACGGCGATCAGCGGGATGCGGTTGGTGGTCTCGGCTACGTCATCCATGTCCTCAGTATAACATCGTGTGCGGCTTGACAAAACGACCATGAATCTATGGTATAGTGATCCTGCGGATATGCGCCTGTTAAACCGTCTGGTGGCACGTATCTTGCGCGTAATCCTCGTGGTCATCCTACATAAAACACCCCATCACAACACAGGAGGCTTTCTCATGGTCACAGCGAGCGTTCAGTCCGTCAACCTGATCCCCTCCAACGGGGGATTCCTGGATCTGCTGTTCCACCACACGTACATGATCATCAACATCTTCGGGTTCTTCGACAAGTCCGGGGGATATAAGGTCACGTTGTCGGGCTTGATCGTGTTGCTGGTGGTGGCGCTGGCCGCCGCTGCGGTCGCCGAAAAGCTGGCGGGATCGAAGCCGGGCAAGAGCCTGGTCACCCCTGTGCTGCTCGCCCTGCTGGGCTCGTACATCTTCTCGCTCTACGTCTTGCTGCCGTTTGACGTAAAAATCGAGGGCGTGCGCATCATCGCGGCATTGCTCGGCGCGATCGTCTTCGGCGTCTTCTTTGTGCTGATCAATAAACAGGTCGCACCGAAGAAAGCGGCGGCATAAGCACTCCCCGCGCTCAGCCAGCGGCCCCGTCCCACCAGAGATACCATCTGGTTGTGGCGGGGTCGTTTTTTGCCCGATTTGAACCTTACGCCGTTCCCCGTTGGCTATAGTGATGACGGCAGCATGTGCCGCGCGAAGGAGGGGACATGGCGGAAGACGACCGCACATTGTTGGCACGCATCGCGGGAGGCGATCAGTCGGCGCTGGAGGCCTTGGCGGCGCGCTTCCACGCGCCGCTGTGGCGCTTTCTAGCACGCCAACTGGGCAGCGACAGCGCCCTGGTGGAAGATACCTTGCAAGAGGTCTATCTAGCAGTGTGGCGTTCCGCCGCGCGTTACCGGAACGAGGCCACGCCGGCCACATGGCTCTTCAGCATCGCGCGCTTCCTGACGATTAACGCGCGCAAGGCACAGGCGCGTCACCCTACCCACCCGCTCAGCACAACGGATGATACCGAAGATCGATCTCCCGCTCGCACCGATCTACTATTACCCTCGCCTGAAGATGCCGTCCTCGACCGCCTGGCATTGGCTGACGCGCTGCTCCAGCTCGCCCCCAAGCACCAGGAAGTGTTGGATCTGGTCTGCTATCACGGCTTTGCGCTGGAAGAAGTCGCGCAGATCCTCAGCGTGCCAGTGGGGACGGTGAAAAGCCGGCTCAGTTACGCACGGCGGGCCTTGGCCGCCGCATTAAAGAAAGGAGCGTTGCCATGAACGCCGCTTGTGCTCGCTGCCGCGCCGCCCTGCCGTGGTACGCGCGCGACCCCGCCACACCGGAGGCCGATGGTGCCTTCGTCACCGCACATCTGGCCGGCTGCGCCGTCTGCCGCGCCGACCTCGCCGCCTGGCGTGCGATCACCGCCGCCGTGGCCGCGCCACGCCCAGGTGACACGCCGCGCGCCGGATCGCTCAGCCGGAGCATGGCAACGATCCGCCCGCACCTTGCCGAAGCGCCAGCGACGGCAAACGCTGCATTCGCGCCGGAAAAGGCAGATCCCCAGCCGTGGACAAGCATGGCCGCCCCACAAGGGGCATGGTATGGGCGCGATTCATCGTGCTCCGCATCCTCTTCCCCGCGCCCCGCGTCTTCCTCTGCACCAAGCGCGCCGCCGATACAGCGCCCGCTGGCGGCGTTCATCGCGTTCGCCGCTGTCATCGTAGCCGCCGCCGTGGTCTTCGCAGTGCTGGGCGCGGCGCATCCTAGCAAGGTTCCGGCGGTAACGGCAACCCAACAACCGGCAAAGCCGCCGATCACCAAGCCGCCTACAAATGCCGGTTTGCCAACGAACATCACCTTCAACAGCATTGCCTTTGGCACGCCGGATGACGGTTGGGCCGTCGGCAGCACCACACCACCGCTGCCAGGGATGCCAATCCCGATTCCCCTCGTCATTTCGCCTAAGCTAGCCCATTATCATGCAGGCCATTGGCAGATGGTCGCGCCGCCCGCCGCGCTACACGGTCAGAATATCATCCTCACCGGCGTCGCCATGCTTTCGGTGCAAGAAGGCTGGGCCGTCGGGCGCAGTTATGCTGGTCCGACAGGCGACGGCCTCGCTTACGGCGTCATCCTGCATTTTCATGAGGGTGTCTGGCGTGTCGCGGTTGCCCAGGCACCGGCCAATCTCTGGCATATCGTTATGCGCAGCCCGACAGACGGCTGGGCGGTTGGCGCTACCGTGACCGCTGATCCCGGCCACCCTAGCGACGTGAATCAGGGTATCGTGCTGCATTATGACGGCACCGCCTGGCAACAGGTCGTTGATCCGGCCTTCACCGCCATCACTTTTACTACCGCTGCGCTTGATCCCAACGGCGCGCTCTGGCTGGCGGGGGTGGATGAACACAGTGGCAGCAACGACGCCACGGCACCCGCCGTGCTGGTGCGACAAGTCGGGTCAACCTGGGTGCGCCAGACGCTCCCGATCCCGTATGCGCGCCTGAATGCGCTCGCGCCCGTCAGCGCGAACGAAGTGTGGGGGGCAGGGACGATCCTGGGTGGCAGTGGTCCCGCCGGCAGCGCGAATCTTAAGCAGCCTGGCTACGCGGCGATCTTCCACTGGCAAAACAACGGTTGGACGGATGTGATGTATACGAATGCCGCTCATAGCTACAGGTTGAGCTACAATGCTATCGCCCTCACTTCGCCGGATGCTGGCTGGGCTGTGGGCGATTACGGCGCGCTGGGGCAGGGCGCACATGGGCAATGGGCCTTCGCACAGCTCCCCATCAATGCCACGCTCAATGCTGTCATCCTGCTCTCATCTGTTGAAGGCTGGGCGACTGGTACGGGCGGGACCATCGTGCATTATGACAACGGCGCGTGGCAGGTGGTGAACGGCGGTTAGCGTTTGCTGGCGGCGAGCAGGGTGGCGCAGGTGAGCATGGCGGCGCTGGGCTGGCCGCCGTCTTCCACATCCCACCAGGCGGAAAGGACGGCCTGATAGATGGCCCAGGCGCGGATGCGGGCGCGATCCAGGTTCAGTTCGTCGGCGAGTTGATCGATGCGGCGGGCGAGGATGCGCCCCGGCTGAGGCTGCGCCAGCAGGTCCGGCAGCCAGTTGCGCAGCAGCGCGCCCGTCTCGTAGGCCGGCTCGCCGATCAGCCCCTTGGGATCGATGGCGAGCCAGGGAGCGCGCGTCGCCGCCAGAATGTTATCATGATGCAGGTCGCCGTGCAGCAAAGTCGGCGGACCCATTGAGGCACACAGGTCGGCATAGCGCGCCTCGGCCTCGGCCACCAGCGCGGACGGAAACGGTCCGGTGCTGCCGCCATACTGCTCGCGCAGCCGGGCGAGTCCTCGCCCCCAATCCGCGACGGTGGGGAAGGGATGCTCTGCCGGTGCGGGTCGCCAGAGGGCGCGCATCACACTGGCAGCCGCGCTCGTCGCGCGCACATCATCATCCAACGCCCGTAATGGCGTGCCGGGAACCAGCCGTTCCAGCAGCAACGCTTCGTACGCTGCATCGCTCGCCAGCAAGCGTGCCATGCCCTGGCCGGCAAAAAGGCGCAGCGCCTCGGCTTCCCGCGCGAACTCGCCCGTCGGCGCGCACATCTTCACGACCACCGGCTGCCCATCACCGCGCATCCCCGGCGCGACGAAGTGGTACGACAGGTTGGTATAGGGCGCAGCCACCACGACATCCCACCGCTGGGCGCACGCCACGAGGGCGGCGGGCAGCCGCGCCAGCCAGTCGCGCCCCGCGTCGCCATGCCTGGCGCTGATCGCCTGGGTGAAGTGATCTGGTAACGGTAGCATCATATTCTCTCGCTCGCATTAGAAAACGCCATGCTGGTTACGAGGCCGTTTGCTGCGTATCAGCGGGCAATTCATCAGCATAGATGACGTGTCCCGTGACGACGCCATACCAAGCCAACACCCGTAAGGCGCGCAGCGTGTTCCACCGACTTGGGCGGCCTTGGCCTTCGTCCACCGCAACCGCCATCGTTCCTGGGTGCTGGATCTCGATCGGCCACCGTCCGTCGCTGTCACACTTTGTCTCAACGAGCGCGATCGCCTCAGCCACGCGCGCGTCTGGCGTGACGTCAGCACTGCGCAAGTAGTCGAGTCCGCGCAGCACATCGTAGTGCCACCAGGTCGGGAAGGCGAAGCGGGTGAATGCGGAGCCGCCCTTGCGGTCGTGCTCGATGACATCGCCGATTGATCGCCGACGGAAGAGGCGGCGCTCAAGGAGATACTCCTGCCCACGGAGGCGAGCCTCGGTCACATCGGCGCGGCGCTCACCGGCTAGTTCGTATGCAAGCAGGGCTTCGAGGACGCAGATCGTCGTATTGAACGACGACCGCTGCGAACCGTTCTCGGCTTCGCAGTTCCACCCGCCATCAGGGAGTTGTTCACTGAGCAGACGGGTGATGATCCGCTGCACGTCCTGACCAAAATAGGCTCCACTCGCCGCCACCTGCCCATTGATACACGGCTCGACCTCGCCGACGAAGAACGGAGTACCCACAAAGTCCGGTCCTCGCCAGGTGCCATCCCAGTCCCATCCTTGCCACCGCACCTGGTCGCGGACCAGACCTACGGCGCGTTGCGCGGCGGCACTGGCGGGATCAAGCCCCAGTTCGCGGAGCAGTGACAGGACGTGCATGGTAGAGTCCCATCCGTGGTTCCATGCCACGCCAGCCCACGATCCATCGGACCCTTGCAAGGCGAGCAGCTGCGCTCCCATGCCCTCGGTGGCGATGCGCGCTCGTTCAGTCGCCACCGCATCCGCAGAGGCACCAGTCAGGTCGCGCATCACCTGCCAGCGGATGGCCGGGTCGCCATCAAGCAGCCATTGAATGACCGAACCGGCAGGCTGTGGGGCTGACGGTTTGGATGGTATGTTCTTCATGCACTGATGCTCCTTACAGGGGCAATGAGATGCTGGCGGGAACCTCTCTCATGGGCAAAACAATACAGTCGCAATGAGGACGAGTGAGTACCGACGGGGAACACGCACGACGACCTGCATCACTGATCGTCAAGTATACCGCACCACGAACAAAAGGGCTAAGGGGCAAAGCTCCGAATCACACGGTCCCATGCGAAGGGTATAGGACGGCCCCTCGATATGGCCTCAGTGCTGCGGTCTGATTGGCCCCGCGCGATCGGCCTCGTCCCAGGCTCAGTAGGGAGCCTTACAGATCGAAGGCGCGGGTTTACCCGCCGGCTGGTTTCGCCGGTTGGCTGCGCGACAACGGGTTTATACCAATTTCGGGTATAGTCGGTGGCTATCGTGGCCGGACAGACAGGCATGTCTGTCCTCCGGGGAAGCGTGAGGGACAGGAAGGTTTGCCCCCGTCTGCGCTCCCCTCTCCATCCGCAGATGGGGAGGGGTTGGGGGTGGGGCCGCCGGGGGTGGGGCCACTTAGCTGAGCGTGGCCACCATTTCTGGCACCTCAGCCACGATTTCCGCGAGGTGGGCCGCCGAACGGCTGCCGCCGCGCGCCGACTCCGGGCGTCCGCCCCCCTTGCCGCCCAGGCGTTCCGCCACGCGCTGGGCGATCTTGCCCGCGTGCCAGCCCTGGCTGGTCAGTTCGGGGCTGACCGTAACCACGAACGTCGCTCCGCCCTCCACCGTTTTGGTTGCCAGCAGGATAACCGCTGGGCCGAGGCGTTCGCGGATACGGTCGTTCATCTCCAGCAGCGCTTCGTTGCTGGGGGCGATCACGGAGGCTGCTACCACCGAACTGCCCCGCACGGGGGTCGCGGCTGCTGCCAGCCGGGCGGCTTCGTCGCGGAAGCTCTCCCGCTGGGCGCGGTCCAGTTCCTTGCGGGCGCTGGTCAGGTCCGCTGCGAGTTGGGCCACCCGTTGTTCGAGCATATCCGGGGAGGTTTGCAGGCGCGACGCCAAAGCGTCCACGAGGTGCTTGCGCCCCATCAGATATGTCGCGGCGGCTTGGCCCGTTAGGGCTTCGATCCGCCGGATACCCGCCGCGCTGCTGATTTCCTGTGTCGTAACGTACACCCCGATCTGCCCCGTCGCCGCCACGTGAGTCCCGCCGCACAGCTCCTTGCTGGTACCCATTGTCACCACGCGCACCGGGTCGGGATATTTCTCGCCGAACAGGGCCATCGCGCCGGACCGTTTCGCTTCGTCCAGCGGGGTCAGCGCGGTATTGACGGGGAAATTGTGGCGAATCCACTCGTTGACTGCCTGGTCGATCTGTTCGACCTCGGCGGGGGTCAGCGGGCGGGGGTGATTGAAATCGAACCGCAGGCGGTGGGGTTCCACCAGGCTGCCCTGTTGCACGACGGACTCGCCCAGCAAGTCCTTGAGGGCGCGGTGCAGCAGATGTGTCGCGCTGTGGTTCCGGCGCGTCGCGTCGCGGCGTGTTTCGTCCACCTGCGCTTGCACCTCGCTGCCGATCTTGAGGTAGCCCTCGGTCATCTGGCCCAGGTGTACGATGAGGCCGCCCGCCGGGCGCTGCGTATCCACCACCTGAAAGGTTCCCGTCGGGCTGCGCAGCACGCCCTGGTCGCCCACCTGGCCGCCGCTCTCCGCGTAAAACGGCGTCTCCGCCAGTAGGACCGCCAGTAGCGGCGCGCTCGTCGGTTCCAGGGGTACCGGCGTTGTTTCCGGCGCTGTGATCATCTCCTGCGGCTGGCTTTCGGCGACTAACGCGACGACGCGGCTCGTTCCCTGTGTCGTCGTGTACCCCGTGAAGCCCGTGGGTGGAAGGGTCGCCGTCAAATGTGTCCATAATTCATCCTCTCGCTCATCTGCGAGCCCGTGTTTCGTTTTACTCTGTTGGCGCTGGCGGCCCATTGCGGCCTTGAAGTCGGCCTCATTCACGGTCATGCCGTGTTCCTGGGCGACTTCCAGCGTCAGTTCCAGGGGAAAGCCATGTGTGTCATACAGGGCGAAGGCGTCCGCGCCAGGTAATTCGTGCTGGCCGGCGCGTTCGAGGTCCGCCAGCTTTTCGCCCAAAAGGTGCAGGCCGGTGGTGAGCGTCTGACCAAATTTGCGCTCTTCCAGCGTCAGCACATCCACGATGCGGTCGCGGTTGGTGCGCAGTTCGGGGTATTGCCCCTCCATCAACTCGATGACGGTATCCGCCGCTTCGCCCAAAAAGGGGCGGTCCAGGCCCAGCAGTTTGCCGTGGCGCACGGCGCGGCGCAACACGCGCCGAAAGATATAGCCGCGCCCCTCGTTGCTGGGCAACACGCCGTCGCCGGCCAGGAAGACGAGCGCGCGACCGTGGTCGGCGATGACGCGCAAGCTCGTGTCAGCCTTGAGATCCTTGCCATAGGTCGTGCCGGCGATCTGGGCGAACTTTTTGATGATCGGCAAGAACAGATCGGTCTCGAACACCGTTTCTTTCTTCTGAAGGATCATCGACAGGCGTTCCAACCCCATGCCGGTGTCGATATTTTGTTTCTTGAGTGGCTCCTTATTTCCCTGGCCGTCCTGATTGTATTGCATGAACACCAGGTTCCAGATTTCCAGGTAGCGGTCGCAATCGCAGCCGGGCGCACAGGTCGGTCGCCCACAGCCATACTGTTCCCCGCGATCATAATAGATCTCGGAGTCCGGTCCACAGGGGCCGGGGGTGGTGGGGCCGCGATCCCACCAGTTATCTTCCAGGCGGGTGATGCGGTCGGCGGGGATGCCGGCGATCTCGCCCCAGAGTGTGATAGCCTCGTCATCAGCAGGATAAACCGACGGATAGAGCCGTTCTGGCTCCAGGCCATAGACCTTTGTCAGCAAGTCCCATGCAAAAGTGATGGCTCCGCGCTTGAAATAATCGCCGACGGAGAAATTGCCCAACATCTCGAAGAAGGTCAGGTGGCGGGCGTCGCCGACCTCGTCGATATCCACCGTGCGGAAGCATTTCTGGCTGGAGGTCATGCGCAGGGCGGGCGGCGTTTCCATCCCCAGGAAAAAGGGGACCATCTGCTGCATGCCCGCCGTCGTCAGAAAGACGGTGGGGTCGTTGTGCGGCACCAGCGATGAACTGGGCATGAGTTTGTGGCCGTTTTCGCCGAAATATTTCAGGAAGGTCTCGCGGATGCGGGAACTCGTCCAGGTTTTCTTGGGCATCGGGTTGCTATCCTCTTCGGCTCGTCCTCAGACATGGGTTGGCAGGGAACGGGTGATGTGGCGCGCGCTAGCCCGATATGCCGAGTAGGTGGCACACGTGGGCTGGCATCGTGCAAGATGCGGGCCAGGGTCAGGAGGCGCGGAATGTTCACAAAATGACATTGCTCGATGCGGAACACCGCATCCCTCGCTTCAGGCGCGACCTTCGCGCGCTGTATATATAGAGGAACGATCAATGTGATACGGCCTCGTACCACCGATGGGCAATGCGCAGAGGCGCGCGGTGCTCAACACGGAGCAGCGTTCCAGGCGAACGCTGACGGTTGGTGGTGAGGAGGGTCTGGGCGAACCTTCCTCGCATTCCTTTACATTATAGCACATCCCGTTCGCCCTGGCTAGCGGCGTGGGTACCTTTGGCTGGGGGCGCTATCGTCGTCGTCATAGCGCCGCCGGCGCGGCGTCTCATACTCGTCGCTATAGGCCGGGTACTCAGCGGAATATGCCTCGTAGCGAGCGCTGTCGTCGTAGCGGCCCTGATAGCGCGGGTAGCGACGCGAGTCGTCCTTGTCGTCGTCCTCGTCGTCATAGTCATCGTCGTCCCAGTCGTCCGGTTGATCGGCCAGCGCGTCCACATCGGTATAGCCGGCGGCAGGCGAATCATCGGGTGCCATTTTGTTGGGCAACAGCACCTGCGTTGCCGTCGCCACGCCGCTGAGCGCGATGCCCGCGCCGCCCATGATCAGCGCGTCGTTCAACCCCAGGGGGGCGCTCGCGCCGACGCCGTGGATCATCACGAAGCCGGCTAGCATGCCCAGCGGGGCCATCAGCGCCGTCACGGCGAAGCTGGCGCTGGCAACCGCGCGCTGCGCCGTCGGAAGGAAGTGCTGCAACAGCACCATTTGCCCGCCACGAATGGCACAGACATTGGCCGCGCCGATCAGCGCGATGACGCCCAGCGCGTGCGGGAGATCCGTCAGGCGCGGCAGGGCAATGAGGCCGCCGCCACCGGCCAGCAGTCCCACCACCAGGAAGATGCGCCCGAACCGGCGCGCTTCCACCACGAGGGCGCTGGCGACCGCCGCACCCAGGCCCGTCGCCGTGAAGAGCAGCCCCAGCATGAACGGTTCCTGCCCCAGATCTAGCCCTAGGTAGAACGGCTCCGCCACGGCCAGCACGCCGCCGGCCAGTGCCAGCAGCGTCAGCGCCCAGAAGGCCGCTTGCGCATGGGTAGACGTGCCAGCGATGTCCAGGCCGGCGCGAATGTCGGCGAACGCCTGCGCGGGGGTCGGCGGGGCCGCTAATTCCCACACCTGCGCCTGCGCTTCGGCGGCGATGACCTGGGAATCCGCCTCCTCGTCTTCGTCGTCGTCCCACACGTTTGCAACTTTCGGCGCATCGCCGGCGGGGCGCTGATAGAGGATCTTGTCGGGCAGCGGCTCGGCCTGGGATTCGCCCATCAGCGCGACGATGTAGCAGAGTGCCGCGCCGACAGCGATGGTGAAGATGCGCTCCCCATCCAGCACATAGAGCAGGGTGGTCAGCGCCGGCCCTGCCACCGCCAGGATGCCGGCAGCCAATTGGTCGCCGGATGCCAGCGTGCCGCGCGCCCGCAACGGCACACCACGCGCCACCGCCGCGCGGCGCAATGCCGCCCGCAGGCTGCTGGAAAGCGCCAGCCCGCCCGCCAGCGCCACCATCAATTGGGGGATGGTGTGGAAGTACATGGCGATGAAGACCAGCGCCAGCGCCACGCGCAGCACACCTAGCGCCAGCAAAACGCGCCGGGGATCGCGCCGCGCCATCAGCGAGCCGGCGAAGAAGGCGATCAGCGCCGCTGGCGCGGCGAAGGCCAGCAGCAACAGCAGCACCGGCACAAAGCTGCGGGTGATTTGCAGATACCAGATGACCGTCCCTGTCCCCAGGATCACGTCGCCGGCGGTCGAAAAGATCTCGCTCAACCACAGGCGGCGCAGATTGCCGGTGAAAAGGTTCTCCTTGGGCGCGACGGGAAGCGAGGTCGCGCTGATCGCCCGCGAACGCATCGTGCCATCGGGCGCGAGCGGTCCCACGTAGCTGCCGCCGGGTTGCGGGCGCGAGACGGTCGAACGGCTGGGATGGCTGCCGCCCAGGCCGCGATGGATCGTCTGGCCGGGTGCCGGACCGGGGGCCATCGGTCCGCCGCGATAGATCGTCTGGTCGGGTGCCGGACCGGGAGCCATTGGTCCGCCGCGATAGGGCGGGCCATTCCCCACGATGGTGCCGTCGGGGTCGTTGGGGCGCGACGGTCGCTCCCGTCCCCAATTCGCCCCAGAGCCGGGTCGGCCCGGCGGCGGTGTTCCTCGCATGCCCGATGTCGCCTTTCTGCGCGGTCTGTGCGTTGCTGTAGCTGTGTCTGCGATTGTAACGCCTGGGGGCGAGCCTGTCAAACAGCCAGGATAGATGGGGTAGCGCGCGGTGCCACGCTTTCCTATATCGCCGCCTTGGTGTCGCAGCCCCCGTTCTGCGGTATAATATGCATGGCTCAGCATCATGCGCTAGGGCGCGACGCCACGAGGTATACACCTGCCAGGCGTGCGCGTAGTACGAGAGAGATTAATAGGTAGTAGTTGTACCATGTCCGATAACGCACCCCACGTTCCCACACCCGGCGACGATGATCCCGCTGCGCTAGATGCCCCTGGCGATCCACTGGAATTGGCGACGGGCGATGCCCTCGTCGATCCGCCGATCCCTGTGCCGGATGACGGCCTGGGCGAATGGCCCACGCACGGCGGCCCCTTAGGCTGCCTGGTGAGCATCGTCTTCGGCTGCCTGATCGCCAGCTTCATCAGCAGCCCCCTCTTGCAGATCGTGCAATTACAACACTTTGGTAAAGGCGTGCCGGCGGGCTGGTATATTTTCGCCACCGTCGTCATCGTCCTCACCATCACCATCTTTTTCGGCTGGCTGGGCTGGCAGATCGGCAAACGTATCTTCCGCGAATACGCGCCCTCCGAGCGGGCGCGGCGCATCGCCGAGCAGGTTGATCGCGCGGCATCATCCCCGTCGTGAAAGGATGTCCGTATGTCGCTAGTAGCCTATAGCAGCTTTTTCATCGCCAGCGTGGGAGCGGCTGCCGCCCTTGTCGGCCTGCTTTTCGTCGCCATCGCCATCGATCCTGAAAAGACAGTCGCGCAAGGCGCGTCACACCAACGGCGCGCGGCGGCATCTAGCGCATTTTTCGCGCTCATCAACGCCTTTTTCATCTCGCTCGTCGCCCTCATCCCCAGTAGCACAATCCGTTCGTTCGGCGGCCTCGTCATCGTCATGAGCGGCCTCGGCATCCTCAGCACCCTCTCGCTGAGTTGGTCGTTCGTCGCGCAACGAGCGAACCGCGTTGCCTTGCGCCAGGGGATTGTACTTCTGCTCGCCAGCTTTATCCTCTACGGGCTGCAACTGTTCAGCGCGATCGCCCTGTTGCAGACGTCTCATGATGCCAGCAGCATGAATATGGTCCTTTATGTCATCGTCGCCACCTATGGCCTCGCTTTCACGCGCGCCTGGGAACTGATCGGTGGTCACCGTTTCAGTCTACTGGGCATGCTCGGCATCATGCACCACGAGGCCACCACGCCACCGCGCGCCACGGTCGCGGCTTCCTCCAATGCCCCGCTGAAGCCAGTGGACGAGTGACGTAGATTGCCGAAATAATCGGGTAATCGCAGGCCGCTGGCCGGTGGGCAATATGTTCGCCGACCGGCTGGGCGAGTCATACCGATTGCGGGTACAGACGGTGGCCAGCGGGGCCGGACAGACAGGAATGTCTGTCCTCCGGGGTGAGGGGGAATGTCTGTCCTCCAGGGGAGCGGAGTTATCGACAGGAATGGCGATCCTCCGGTACCCATACTGGGTATCCGAAAAGCGTATTAGACGCATCATGCTCATGCGGGTAGCCTGATGATTTCAGCCGGCGTGCGCCAGGAGGCCGCTGTGCATCGTCTGGGTGAAACCGGCGAGGGCTTCGGCGTAGCGCACATGTTGACCATGTTCGACGATCACTTGGCCGGCGACGGTGACGCGCTCGACGGCACGCAGGGTCGCGCCGAAGATGACGGCGTCGGCCAGCAAAGTGTCGTCCGCGCCAGCCAGGGCGGGATCGGTGGCGCGTAACGTGACCACATCGTCCTGCCAGGCGTCGGCGAAGCCGATAGCATCGTAGCCGGTGCGCGTCGCGGCGGTGAGCAAGGCCGGCGCTTCCGCCGCCACGTGGCGTGCCTCGGCTTGCACGCGCAGATCCAGTTCGGCGGCGCGCACCTCCTCGAAGGCATCGCTGCCGGCATAGCTATCCACGCCGAAGCAGAGCCGCCCGCCCGCCGTCAGCAGCGTCGGCAGATCAGGTGTGCCGTCGCCCAGGTCGCGTTCCGTGGTGCGGCAGAGGCCGATGTAGGCCCGCGCCTGGCCCAGCGCCGCGATCTCGTCCGCGCTCAGGTGGGTGGCGTGGATGCCTACGAACCGTTCGTCCAGGATGCCGTGTCGCGCGAGGAGGGCGACGGGAGTGGTGCCATATTCATGCTCGCACTCCGCCAGCTCGCGCCGCTGCTCGGCCACGTGCATGTGAAACGGCATCTGCCGCGCGCGGGCATACGCCGCCAACGTCAGGGTATGTTCGAGGGGGACCGCGCGGATGCTGTGCGCGGCGAGGGCGATGCGCACCAGGGGATCGCCGGCATAGCGCCCGGCCAGCGTTTCCACATCGGCCAGCACATCGTCCACATCCTCGTCGCAGAAGCGATCTTGCCCCGCGACGACTTCCTGCTGATAGCCGGCGCGCATGTACGCCGCGCGGATCAGCGTGATGCGAATGCCGGCGGCCTGTGCCGCCTGGATCATCGTCTCCGCCAGGGTGACGCGGTCGGCGTAGGGTTGCCCGCCCTGATCGTGGTGGAGGTAATGGAACTCGCCGACCGCCGTGACGCCCGACAGTGCCAATTCCACGAAGGCGAAGCGCGCGATATTGAAAAGATCGTCGGGACTCAGCCGCTCGGCCAGGGCGAACATCAGCCCGCGCCAGGACCAAAACGTCGCCGCCTGCGTGCTGCGCCGCTGTGTGCGCCCGCGCAAGGCGCGCTGGAAGGCGTGGGAATGCACGGTGGCCATCCCTGGCATGACCAGGTGCGCGCCCTCACGCCGCACCGCCGGCGTGCTGGAATTGACTGGACCCGCTGGAGTATTTGCTGAAGTCTGGCGTTTCATGCTCGTTGATCCTCGCTGGTTGTGCCGTGATAGTGCTGCGCCACCGCGACCGTCGCCTCGATCAGATCGACCAGCGGCGCGAGCGCGATATGCTCGGCCAGGGTATGTTCGTCGGTGGCTCCCGTCGAGACGGTGAAGATACGCAGGCGGTCGCGCAGCGCGTTCGCGTCGCTGCCGACGAAGGTCGCCATTGTCGTGTAAGGCTGGCCTTGCGCCTCCCATGCCTGGCGCAAGGCGCGCACCAGCGGTTCCTGCTCAGCCACGGCGTAGGCGCTGCCATGCGGATCGAACGAGATCGCTGCCGTGCCGCCGCCGCTGGCCGCCGCCGCCTGAAAGGCTGATGTGATGCGCGCGACCCACTGCGCTTCCCCCGCCGGCCCCAGCAACGTGCGCAACTCCCCGCGCACGGTCAGTTCATCAGGAATGGCGTTGCGGGCAGTGCCGCCGTTGACCTGGCCGATGGAAAGGCGTGTCGCGCCATCATCCAGGCTACCCAGCGGCAGATCGAGATTGAGGAGCATGGCGACCGTGCTGGCGGTGCCGGCGAGATCCTTGCCCGGATGCCCGCTGCGCCCGCGCAAGACGACATCGAATGCCAGGTATGCCGCGCCGCGCGTCACCACCGCGCCCGCGTCGCCAGCGTTGTCGAAGACGATGCCCTCCCGCACGCCCCACGGTGCCGGATCGAAGGCCCGCGCGCCCAGCAAGCCGACCTCTTCCCCGACGGTGAAGAGCAGCACGAGCGGCCCGTGCGCCAGAGCGCGCTCGTGGAGGATCTCCACCGCGAGGAGGATGATCGTGAGGCCGGCGCAGTCGTCCGCGCCCAGGTTCGTCGCTCCGTCGCCATACATCACGCCGTCTTGCACGCGCGGCGCGCAGACAAGGCCGGGCGGCACACGATCCATATGGGCATTGAAGAGCAAAGGTGGTTCCTGCTCGCGCCCCGCCGTCCCCGGCACCTGCACGATGAGGTTGCCGGCGGCATCCGTCGTCGTCATGTACCCGGCGCGGGACAGTCGTTCACGTAGGTGATCACGCACCGCATCCTCGTAATGGGACGTGCTTGGCAATCCCACCAACTCGGTCATCGTCGCCGTCACGCGCTGCAATAAATCCGCTGGCATCTGGGCCTCTTTTCGTCATGGCTATTCCGGACGAGACACGAAGATCAACGAAGGGGACGAAGGACGCGAAGGCGGTGCCAGCCGGTCACGCAGGCAGCCGGTGGGCGAGCGCCTCAACCAATCGGTCCACATCCGCCGGCGAATTGTATGCCTGGATGGAGACGCGCACGAATTGACGGTCATTCCAGTCGATGATCGGCACTTCGATGTGATCGTCATCGTACAGGCGCGCTTTGAGCGCCTCACTGTCGCAGGGGGGCAGCGCACAGGCGCACATCTGCGCGAACCAGGCATCCGGCGCGATGGGTGGGAGGCCGGTGAGGTGATCGATTGCGTCGCGTGCGTGCAGCGCCAGGGCATGGCAGCGCGCCCGCACCGCCGGCCAGTCGTGCTGCGCCTGGAAGGCGATGGCCGCTGGCGCGCTCAAATAGGGCGAGGGATCGTCGGTGCCGATCCACTCGAAGTAATCTTGATAGCGCGAGGGACCAGGCTTGCGCGCCTCGTAACCCCAACTGACCACCAGCGGTTCCAGCCGCGCCTGATGCTCCGGCAACGCATAGAGAAAACCAGCCCCCACGGGAGCCGACAGCCATTTGTGCAGGTTGCCCACATAGAAATCCGGCTGGATCTGTTCCAGGTTCAGCTCAAGCTGGCCGGGGGCGTGCGCGCCGTCCACAGCGACCATGATGCCCTCTGCGTGGGCGCGGCGGCAGATGGCGGCGATGGGGAAGATGAGCGCCGTGGGCGAGGTGATGTGGCTGATGACGATGAGCCGGGTGCGCGGCGTCACGCCCTGCCAGAGCGCGTCGATGAGAGCCTCCGGCGTGGTCATGGGCAAGGGCAGCGGCTGCGTGCGCAAGACTGCACCGGTGTGGCCACTCATAAAGCGCCAGGTGCGTTCCACCGCGCCATACTCGTGATCCGTGCTGAGGATCTCATCGCCGGGCTGGAAGCGCAGCGAGCGGGCTATGATATTCATGCCATGCGTCGCGTTCGGCACGAAGACCAGATTGGCCGGCTCCGCGCCGACATAGCGTGCCACCTGCGCACGCGCTTCCCGCAACAGGTCGGGCAGCCGCCGGCCCAGGAACTCCACCGGCTGCGCCTCAAGCTCGCGCTGCCAGTGCTGCGCGGCGTCCAGCACGGGGCGGGGCCGCGCGCCGAAGCTGCCATGATTGAGGAAGACGACATCGGGCCGTAACAGATAGTGCTGGCCGGCCTCAGCCAGCGGTTGAGCAGCGTTGCTCGCATCCATGAAAACCAATGAGCCTCTTTTCGTGCTGAGTCCGTGTTCATTATAGCCTATCAGCGCCGGGAACGGGGATGGTTATCCTGCCTCGTCGGTGCCATGCACGCTCATGTTTATGTACTTGTTATATATGGTGTCGTACCGTTTCGCGTGTCTATTTCTCTTGGCTAGCATCCGCAAACGCTTTCGCTGATTTTTCATCATCTTTATAACGAAGGACTTGACAACAATGGATGGGATTGGTATAAGGAGAGCGGTTTCTTTCACAGCACCGGCTTGTCGTAAGAATTGCAGGAATGGAGATGCTGCATGTCAACCGATCCGCAACCGGAAGCCCGCAGACGACCGCACTCGTTTTCATCCGCGCCCTCGGTATTCTTTGATCATCCCTTAGTGCAAGAAACACGCACCCATTTGGCCAGCCAGCCCACAGCCCTCAGTTCCAAGCTATCCCGCTTGGTCACGGCGCTGACGGAGCGCTCTGCGCGCCTCTGCTGGGTTGCACCACAGGCCGTCGCCACCACACCAGGCACAGCGATCAGCGCCAGCAATTATACCTACGGGTACATCCAGTCTACCACCGAAGATACGGTGATGATCGAGGCATTGGCCCACCTCTGTAGCACAGTCATCGCCACCGTCGAGGGCCAACTATATGCCCGTTTTTATCAGCAGCATCCGGAGATCACCTATCGGCACCCATTGACGCCGCGCGAGCGCCAGATCATCACGTTGGTGTGGGCGGGCTGGACGGTCGATGTCATCGCAGCGCATTACGTCATCAGCAGGCGTACTGTGACGACCTATAACTCCAAGATTTATGAGAAGTTGGGGGTGCATGGGCTGATCGAAGCGCTCATCGCTGCGAGGAACTTGGGATTGTTTTACTACCTGCGCAATACGTAGGTCGTCTTGTGTAGTACGTAGGTTTTTTGACCTACGTTGTTTCGCGTAGGGACAAACGGCGAAGAGTCAGGTATCCTGTAAAGCAGAGCGGGCGAAATGGCGTTCGCGGGACGAGTTGTTTGGCAACATAGGGGACGGAACGATGAAAAGCTGCAAAGGGATGCACCAGTCATTGCAGGTAACACACATCACGAGACGGTACATCGGCATTCTGGTCGTGCTATGTGCGTTGCTCTTCAACCTGGCGGAGAACTTTATAGACGCGAGTACTGTCCATGCGCAGGCTATCGCGGCTGAAATCGCTCAGCGCCCGACGGTGCATCAGCCGAATCGCGCTGATCCCACGCGGGGCCATACGCCCATCATCCACGTCCCCAATCTCGATCATGGTCCCGCGTTCACCGCGAAATCTTCCCTACAGCCGATCAACCGCTTCTTCGCGCCTTCGCTGACCCCCGCCGACATCACGCTTGATCCCACGAACGGTAATCATTTTCTGAGCAATGATGGCAAGTTGGAAATTTCGGTTCCCGCCGGGGCCATCACCGCCGCCGATGCCGCAAGCGCCGGCGGCAGTATTCATCTGCATGTCAAGCAGCTTGCACCGGGGGCCGGCGGTAGCGCCGGCGGCAGCGGGTTGGTCGCGTTTGGCACGTATCAGTTGCAATTGCTCAATGGGGCGGGGCAGCCGGTGGCCTACGGGTTACGGCGAGCCGCGACGTTGACCTATCACTATGGCAAAGAAGGTGACTTCGATCTCGACCACGCCTTCGTCGTTTTCAATGGCAGTGTGCCGCGCGGCACGAACGTGACAGCGCGTGGTCCTTATAGCACCCAGGCTGCCAGCCATGATCGCGTCGCGCATACGCTGTCCGTGACGTGGGGACTGGATACGCGCATCCCGCACCAACCGACAACGGGAAATCCCACAGCCACGCCGACACCCCACATCGGCGCGCTGGTGGCGTTGGCGAACTGCCCTAGTGGTTGCTATCCGCTGACCACGTTTACATGGGATACCTATACCTATGAGCCGTTCTATGGCGCACCCAGTCCCCTCAGCGTCGATCTCAATGCTGGTTCGTTGTCCGACGGTGTGCAGATTGATGTGCCGAATGGGCCGGCGGGAACCTTGCCCAATATCACGCTGGCCTATAACAGCGCGTCGGTCAATGATCAGCATGATCCGCGTGGGGCTGCCGCGTGGGTGGGCGAAGGCTGGTCGATGGGGTTGGGCGAGATCAGTTGGGCGGAACACAATGTGCAGGTCAATAATAGCCAAACGCTGTATGAAGATAGCTGGCAATTGGTCGATCCCTTCGGCACGAGCGCCGATCTCATTCCGCCCAATACCAACCTTGCGACCTATTACGATGACAGCCCCAATGGGCCGACGACCTCCGTGCAACGGTGGCACACGTCGGATGAAGCACATATCAAAATCTACTCGATGCCGAGCAGTCTGAATATTCAGATGCCCACTGCGCCACCGTGTTTTCGCGTCTGGATGCAAGACGGGGTGATGGAAGAGTTTGGCTGCACGGCTGATTCGTTGCAGTATTACTATGTCCCCGGCGTGGGCATGGAGATCGCCAACTGGTTCCTAGATCTGATCGTGAGTCCTGAAGGCAATCAGGTACACGTGAGCTATCAGCAGGATATGGTCAGCACCACCTATAACGGCACGACATACACTTATCCGCGTGATACCGTGCTTCAAACCATCGCCTGGGATTCGCCGAACTGTGCCAACAATACGACGGCCTGCACCACCGGTGGCACGGCTCCCAACCAATGGGCACCGCAATATCGTGTCTGGTTCGCCGCCGGCCATAGCCCCACACTCTTGACCAATACGCCCAGCGGCTGCAACACAGGGACCAACTATCGCTGTGATGATCCGCTGGATCTGTCGGGCAGCGGGGGTATTGGCGCGCCGAAGGTACAGCACACGTTCGTGCTCAATGACATCGACGTGCAGGCCAACGAGAGTGGTACCTGGGACAGCGTGCGCACATATAAGCTCAGCTATGAGCAATCGGGGCCATCGGGGGCTACGACCTACAAGGACAGCACCACCGGCAAGTATGAATCCACCGCTGGCATGCTGGATTTGACGAAGATTCAGGAAGTTGGGGATGATGGCTCGACGACCTATCCCGCCACCACCCTCGGCTATGCCACGTATGATGAGAGTTATATCGACTCGACGTTTTATCCCTATTCGATTGGCTATTGTGGCTTCAGTTGGAATTCGGGAGCCGGTAGTACGGGCGCTGGCACGGGCTGTTCGCTGTGGAGCGTAAGCCATGCGGGCAATGATCGCTATCTGGCCACGGTGGATAATGGCGAGGGATTACACACGACCTTCTCCTGGCAGAACGCGCGCAACAACACCCACGGCTTGCCCACCGGGCAGTATCCCAGTCGCCCGTTCTATTGTACCACTGCCAGCAGTACGGTGCAGGCGGCGTATCCGTGCGACGCGGCGGATGATGAGGCGTGGAGCCGTATGGTGCTCACCCAGCGGGATGATAGTGTGGTCCAACTCAGCCAGGCCGGGCAAGGTGGGACGCAGACCAGCCTCACGCAAGATACCAAAGAAGTTTATGCCTACAGCCTGCAATATCCGCTGGCGGCGCAAGAGTGCGGTGACTGCGTGGCGGGGATGTATTGGGGCAACCAAAACGATGGCGATTATCTCGATTACTATAATCCGACCTTCATGGGCTTTTACGCCGCCTCCGTCTCGCATGCGGATGGCTCCTTCGAGGTGCATCATTATTATGCCGGCCAGGGCTGGGGTGTCTTCGATACTAGCCAGGTGACGAGTTGCCCGTCGAACCTGCCGCCGGTGAACACGACCTGCCATGCCGCGCCGTGGTGGAATATCAACACCGCCGCGCATGGTCAGGAGACGGATGCCAGTTATTATGCCACCGATGGGAAGACGATCCTCAAGCAGACGACTTCCAGCTATAGCGCCACCTGTCCGCCGAGCGGGGTGAGTGGCTCGCCTGCGGTCAATGGCATCACCTGGGATGGCAATCTGGTGGCGGAGTTGGATATCAACAATCCCGTCGCGGTGTGCGACGTGAACCAGACCCAGCAGGTGGTGAAGACGACGGATGGGGGTAGCAACGCCGCTACCGTGACGACGAATGACACCTACGACAGTTACGGGCGGGTGACCCAGGAGAAGGCGACGAGCAACGGTGGCACGCCGGGGACGATCGTCCACAACACGGTGTACGTCTATAACGATGGCGTCAATCCGACGATTGGCAGCACCGGCACGGTCAGCGGCACCTACCTGGTGGACCTGCCCGCCTTCACCGACACCGAAGATAGCAGCGGCGATCGCGTCACCTGTGATTACCGGCTGTATGATAGCCAGAGCTATCATACAGGGCAGGATAGCAACATCCTGCAGGGCTTGCAGACCAGCGACCAGCGCTACACGAGCTGTGGCACATCCAGCAACGGCTACACGCCCAGCGGGCCGCTGTATACCTCGGCGACGTATGATGGGCATGGCAACCAGCAAACCACGACCGATCCGGACGCCAACGCGGGCAATACGACCCACACCGGCTGCACGGTCAGTGGCAGCACGACCACCGCGACGGTCTGCCGGGCATTCGACACGACGCGCGCGGCGAATCCGACGCAGACGACCAACGCCAAGAATCAGAGCACGGGGGTCGCCTATAGCCAGACGGCCAGCGGAGGCTTCGGCCTGTGGCCGCTCGCCATGACGGATGCGAATGGCAACACGACGAGCTACACGTATGACGCACTGGGCCGCACGCTGAGTACGACCCTGCCGGGGGAGACGAGCGGCGACACGACGACGAGCCAGAGTTACACGAATTGGTGCGCGGCGACGGGGGCGCAAAGCCCGTGCGTGGAGCAAGACAGCACCCAACGGCTGGACAGCAGCACGACCGTGACGACACGCAGCTTCTATGACGGGGCCGGGCGCCTGGTGGAGACGCGCACGCCGGGACCCAACAATCAGGATGTGGTGAGCTACACCTTCTACGACCTGATGGGCCGTGCTGACCAGACGAGCATCAAGTACTTCGTCGCCGCCTACACCGGCGCGCCGGGAGCCGCCGCCTTCTCGCTGCCGGATACGACAGTGGCGGTGAGCAGCAGCACGTATGATGGGCTGGGGCGCACGCTGAGCAGCAGCGATCCCTTGAGCGAGACGACCAGTGAAGCGTATGCCATCGTGTGCAGCCCGGTGAGCGGGGATAGCGGCTGCTACGAACAGGCGCTGATGACGGATGCCAACGCGCATCGCAGCGATAGCCTGACGGACGCGCTGGGGCGCACGGGCTACACGCGGCGCTACACCGGCAGCAGCAGCTACACGGTGTATGCCACGACGAGCTACCAGTATGACGTGGTGGGCCATCCCCTCAAGACGACCACGCCGACCGGCGGGGTGGCCACCGCCAGCTATGACGCCGCTGGGCGGCTGACGGCCTCGATCGATCCCGACCTGGGCAGTTACACGTATGTCTATGACAGCAACGGCAATCTGGTGGAGGCGAGTGACCCGCGTGGTAGCAGCGCCGGGACGGTGTGGTACTGTTACGACGGCTTGAATCGCAAGACCAAGCTGATCACGGGGGACCAATGTAGCACGAGTCCGACGCTGGCGACGTGGAGCTAC
>DAIDGU010000009.1 GCA_027459785.1 Ktedonobacteria bacterium
GTGTCATGCGGGGGGGACGGCGGGCGGGGCGATGGGGACGGCGGGCGGGTGTCATGCGGGGGGGACGGCGGGCGGTTGAAACCGCGCCTAAGGGCGTGCCGCCACGAAACCCGCCGTCGCGGGTTAGGATTTCAGTCCACGTCGGTGGACTTCGTCGCCGCCAGGCGCTTAGGCGCGGTTTCAACCGCCCGCCCGTCCTCGCCCGTCGCCGCCCGCTCGTCCCATGGCCGCGCCTATATCTCCCCACGCTAGCTCTTCCAACTCATCGGATAGCTGGCGTCGTCGAGGTGGCGGGCAGCCTCGGTGTAATGCAGCGGGCGGAAGGTGTCGATCATCACCACCAGCTCGTCGGTGGCCTCGCGGCCCAGGCTGGCTTCCGCCGCGCCGGGCTGGGGACCGTGCGCGATGCCGCGCGGGTGCAAGGTGATCGATCCCTCCTCGATGTTCTTGCGGGCGCTGTAGTTACCATTGACGTAATACATCATCTCGTCGCTGTCGATGTTGCTGTGCGCGTAGGGCGCGGGGACGGACAGCGGATGATAGTCCAGCTTGCGCGGCACGAAGCTGCACACGACGAAGTTGGGAGCCTCGAAGGTCTGGTGCGTCGGCGGCGGCCCGTGGATGCGATAGGTGATCGGCTCGAAGTCGGCGATGTTGAAGGCGTAGGGATAGTTATAGCCATCCCAACCCACGACATCCAGCGGGTGGAAGTCATATTCGTAGGCCATCAGCTCATCATTGACTTTGATGCGCACCTCATAAGTCTGCTCGCCCGCTTTGCCACCAGGATTATTGTTGGGCAACTCGGTCGGCGCGCGGAAGTCGCGCTCGCAATACGGCGAGGATTCCAGCAACTGGCCGAAATTGTTGCGATAACGTTTGGGCGGCAGGATGCTCCCCCCAAAGGCCTCCACCGTCAGCATGCGCGTCTCCTCCGTCATAGGATTGACGCGATAGGTTGTGCCACGCGGGATGACGAGGTAATCACCCTCCTCATAGGGCAGGATGCCGAAGGTCGTCTCAAGCTGCCCCTGGCCGTGGTGGACGAAGAGCAGCTCATCCGCCATCGCGTTGCGATAAAAATAGTTCATCGGCTCCGCCGGACGCACCAGGCCGATGGTGAGATCGTTGTTGAACATCAGCACCTTGCGCCCGCCGACGGGATCGCCCTCTTTGGGCAACGGCTGCGTCTTGAAGTGGTGGTGCCGGTGATTCTCCTGCTCCCACACCTTATGTTTGATCTTGCCCAGGCTGTGGAAGCCGGAAACGCGGGTGGGGGGGAACTGGTGGTAGAGCAGCGAGGCCATGCCGACGAAGCCCTCTTCGCCGAACAACTCCTCCGTATACAGCGTGCCGTCGGGCTTGCGGAACTGGGTGTGGCGCTTGTGCGGCACCTGCCCCAGCCGATAATAACTGGGCATCGTGATCTCCTCCTTCAATAGAACGGAACGCGAGATGACACGAAATCATCCGCGACATAACGCGAAATATCGTATGACAATAACGTAGGGCGAACAGGAATGTCTACCCTACGAAAACAAACATTTCGTGTCATTTCGCGCCAAATCTCGCGTTATGTCGCGTTCCGTAACACTCTTCCCTTTACTCGGCGGGGACGGTTTCGACGGCCCCTTGCAGGGCTGCGGGTTGGACACGGGCGTCTTTCTCGCGTTCCAGCGCCTCGAAGAGCGCCTTGAAGGTGCCGGTGCCGAAGCCGCGCGCGCCCTGGCGCTGGATGACCTCGAAGAAGAGGGTGGGGCGATCCTCCACGATGCGCGTGAAGATTTGCAGCAGGTAGCCCTCGTCGTCGCCGTCCACCAGGATGCCCAGTTGGGCCAGCAAGCCCAATTCGGGGATCTTATCGACGTAGGCTTGACCCTTGATCGGCTGGCCCAGCGGCCCCATCGTGCCGCGCCCCTCGCGTGCCAGTTCGTGCAACTGGTCTTCCAGGTCGGTGTAATAGCGCGTGACGGCGGGCAGGAACTGCACGCCCTGCGCCTGCATCTGCGAGACGGTGGCGACGATGTCATCGGTGCGGAGCGCGATGTGCTGCGCGCCGGGGCCGTTATTATAGAAGAGGTATTCGTCGATCTGCGATTTCTTCTTGCCCGCCGCTGGCTCGTTGATGGGGAACTTGATGTAGCCATTGCCGCTCTGCATCACCTTGGACATCAACGCGGCGTACTCGGTTTTGATGTGTTCGTCGTCGAAGTGGTCGCTGAGCGCGAAGCCCATCACGTCTTCATACCACTTGACCCAATAGTTCATCTTGCCCAGTTCCACGTTGCCGACGATGTGGTCGATGCGCTGCAAGCCGGTGAAGGTCGGGCGCGGCCCCATGATGCGCGCAGGCTTGGTGAAGCCGGGCAGGAAGGGACCATGATAATTGTGACGCTCGATGAAGCTGTGGACGACATCGCCATAGGTCTTGATGGTGGAACGGACGATGTAGCCGTTGCCGTGCGGATCCTCGATCTTGGTCGGCTCCAGGACGCCCTCCGCGCCGCGCTTGACCGTCTCGTGATACGCCTTAGCCGCGTCATCCACTTCCAGCGCGATGTCTTTCACGCCGTCGCCATGCTTGCGCACGAAATCGCTGATCGGCCCCTCGGCATGCATCGGCGCGGTGACGACGAACTTGATGTCGCCGCTCCGCAGCAGGTAACTGGTGCGATCCAGCACGCCGGTTTCCAGGCCGGCATACGCCGCGATCTCCATGCCGAAGGCATGGCTATAGAAATAGCTGGCCTGGCGCGCATTGCTGACGTAAAACTCGATGTGATCCCAGTCGTTGATCGGGAGAAAATCTGCTGCCATCGGAACCTCCAAAGAATGTGGGGCGGCGGGCGAGGCCCGTTGCGGCAGGGCGGATGGCTCCCCGCGAAACCCCGTTGTTTCGGCACTGAGCGCATGGTGCGATCCGGCAACGCGCCGGGTCGGGCTTACAGATATACCATATCACATGCGCGGGGTGAGTGCCATTGACCGCGAACACTGAAACAAAACCTATGCTTGTGTGCCTCTTACTAGTCACTGAACCACCATTTTCAACGAAAGGGGCATGACCATGACCACATCGAAGCCACAGCAGAAGCAGGCCGAGTTGACGGAGTTCTATCAGCAGTATTCCGCCGACGAGGACCAGGACCGCACGAACGTCCATTATGAGCAACCGGTGGAGTTTTTCTATGCCATCACCGGCGGTAAATGGAACGTGTATTCCTGCAATCTGTGGGACGTGCCGGGCGTGCATGACGACACCACCAGCCAGGAAGCCAAGCTCGACCGCTTCGCGCAACTGGTGGACCTCAAGCCGGGCCAGCGCATTCTGGATGTTGGCTGCGGCTGGGGCGGGCCGCTGACGTATCTGTGCCAGAAGTACGGCGTGGAAGGCGTGGGACTGACGCTGTCACCCAAGCAACTCGCGGCGGCGCAGGAACGCATCGCCGGCGCGGGGGTCAACGCGCAGGTGCAGGTGTGCCACTGGCAGAACTACACCGACGACCGCCCGTTCGATCTCGTCTATACCGATGAGGTGATCGTCCACTTCTTCGATCTCGGCGGCTTCTTCGCCAAGGCATACGCGCTGCTGAAGGACGGCGGGCGCATGCTCAACAAGGAGTTGCATTACGTTCACCCACGCTATAGCCAGATGAACCGCGCCATCTCGCATATCAACGAGATCTATGGTTTTACCGGCAATTACCGTCCGCTGGCAGAGGAATTCCGCCTGGTGAACGAGGCCGGCTTCGACCTGAAGGCCATCGAGGAGATCCCCATGTCGCAGTACAGCAAGACGGTGACAAGCTGGCTGAACAACATGGATACTCACCGCGCCGAACTGGAAAGCATGGTCGGCAAGGAGTATTACCATCGCTTCAAGGTCTATCTGCGCATCATCATGCGCACCTTCATCGAAGGCAAGATGACGCTGGACATGATCGTTTCGCAGAAACCGGCGGC
Organism: Ktedonobacteria bacterium; assembly: GCA_027459785.1. Lineage (GTDB taxonomy): Bacteria > Chloroflexota > Ktedonobacteria > Ktedonobacterales > JACDGC01 > JAJPKG01. Next base: position 3,964 of record DAIDGU010000009.1, read on the forward strand.
GTAAGGGGCAATTGACCGAACACGAAAACCACGAAAGCGGCATGAAGGACCACGAAAAGTAATGCGGGGAGGCGAGATCGGCGCGGAATCAACGCGGGATAGTTTTTCAGGGGGCGTCATATTTGGCCACCATGGGAATCCATTCCGCGAACATTCCGTGTCATTGCGCGTTTCGTCTCGTCCATTCTGTGAGGTGCGTCACACTCCTCGCTGTTGCTGGCACGCGCGCATATGTTATGCTGCATGCAGGAACGCTGGCGCACCACTGCACGCGAGGATACGAGCATGACTCACCTGCCAACAACCGATGACGTGGCTTATGAACTCAAGGCGGCGCTGAAGACGCGCGAGGAGCTGGGCGCTGATTATGACGACCATGTGCTGCAAGCTTTCGCGGAAACGCTGACCCGCCAACTGCGGCGCGAGGCCGCCCGTCAACGCCCGGCGAAACCGCGCGGGCTGGGGTCTGGCCAGCGGACGACGGTGGCGATCATGACGCTGATCATGGGCGTGCCAATGGTCGCTTTCGGCGTGGGCTTCGGCCAACTGCCCGGCCTAGAACTGGTCGTTGCGCTGCTGCTGGGCATCAACCTTGCCGTGCGCCTCTGAACCGCCGCGCCACCTTTTCGCGTTGCACGACGCTTCCAAAGCAGTTCATCTTGCTGACGAGCCGCGTTCTCAAAACCGAAAATCCAGATGAAGAGCATACTCTGGTTGCTCACCAACTGCGTGCTCGTGCTGAGCGGGCGAGCCATGCCGTCGTAGCTGTAGCTCGCGGTGGAGGTGCCGTTGGCCAGCCCGGCTCCATCACCGCCCCGCCAATGCCGCTGTACGTCACGGCGCTCAGCAGGTCGTTCGTCGTGCCGTTCAGGCTCTCGGTGACGCTGGCCGGCCAGCCCTGGCTGCTGTAGCCCGTGGTGAGCTGATCCCCATCGGGATAGCTCACGCTCGTCGGCATGCCGGCGTCGTTGTAGCCGGTGGTGAAGGGGTAGCTCACGTTGTTGATCACCCGCGCGTCATACGTGTAGGCATACGTGCCGTTGACGCCGTTGCTGGTGAAGGCTTCCCCGCTCAGGTGGCCCTGCCCGTTGGTCCCGCTGTCGTAGCTCCACGTCGCCAGCGTCGGACTCGTGCTACATTGGTCGCCCGTGATCAGCTTGATCTTGCGATTCAGCCCATCGTAACAGTACCACACCGTTCCCATGCTGCTGCCAGTGGGGAGGCTAGGTTTTCCTAACAGGCACACACACGAATCCTGCTTGCTCAAAATGATGATCGCTGGTAAACGCTTCCTGGATACCGCGCCGCTGCATGATGACAAAACTCGTCGCATCGGTCAACGACCAGCTTTTGTCCCGATACTGCTCCAACATCTCCCAAGCGGCATCGTCGATATCCCGATCGATGTAGATGATTTCACTGTGAGCTACCTGCTTGATCTGGCGAATCAAACGGAAGATCGCCTCACGCGAAGCTCGTGAGCGCGCCTGCAACAGCGCCACCACTTCCGCCAGGACGTAGTTCGAGGTGAGCAAAGGCCGCCGCTGGGCGATGCAGTGCTTATAGAAGGCTTCCATGGCCCGATGATCGGGCGTATTGTTAAGGACCGCCTCGGCCCAACCAGATGTGTCCACAAAGACATCACTGGGGGGATGTGCTGTCTGTGGCATAGGCCTCTCCCACATAGGCATCGTGGTGCCGCACGATGTCCGGCACATCGGCCTCGAAGGCTCCTAAAAACTCGGCCAGCGGATCAGTGGCGGGATCATAGATTGCTTCTTCCTCGTCCACTGCAACGCTACCAGCTAATTTGGCCATTCCTTGCTCTAAGGCATCCTGGAGGAGCGTTTCCACCGCTAGCCCGTGCTGAGCCGCATAGGCCGTTAGGCGGTCATACTGCTCATCAGATAGGGGTACATGGACGATATGGCTCATCGCACATCCCTCCTCAGATAGTGAAATACCCGTCTCCGCATCCACGTGGCTACTGTCCCCATAGGTATACGCCCCCGCTGGGCCGGTTGTCAAGCGATTCTGCTGGTCGTGGGCATAGCTGGCGGTGTAGGAAGCGCTGCTCAGGCTGCCCGGCGGCGATGTGCTGCCCTCGCTAGGCGAACCCTGTCTCCCATGCGTCTCATGTTGCCCGATCTGCTGGTAAACTGGTGAGGCCATAGAGACGAATGTTATATGTCTGAAGCTCGTGTGGAAACATGCGTTCAATGTCGCGCAAGGCTGCTTGAATTTCCTTTCTTTTTACATTAACGATAGGGAAATCTGGTGATTTCCCTAATCGACGGACCCACGTCGTATAGCTGTGCTCTCGCTGCAAAATCTTGTTGACGGAGCGGACACGAATCGTCAAAAAATGAGAGCGTTGCCCAAGAAGTGTGTAGCGCCTGGTCTTATCGCCAATTGAAGCAATCTCTGACCAGGCGATAAAGGAGATACCACCTACTCCATGCAATCCCTCTTGATCAATACTAAAGTTATATTTTTCCCAATGGGTAATGATGGCAACCAAACCTTGTAAAAAGAAGGTACCTGCTAAAAAATCACCAATACACGCAATTGCTTCTACTATAGGATCTTCATAAAACGAGTAGTGCGTCTTTGGCAGCACTTCAAAGACTGCGCCTCCCCAAAGTAAAAGCCAAAGAAAGATGATTCTGATGAGAACATCTACCCGAAACGGATATTTCAACTGGGGAGATACGTTGTTAGCTTCTTTCATGCTTCCTCCCTCCTTTGTTTGCGCCAGCATATGAACTACCAACCTGAGAAAATGGACGTCACGGCGTTGCTCCTCTTTGTTATATCAGCCACGATAGGTGTGTTGCTACTACCTGTCGCATGAGTCAGATAAGTGCCAATGTATCTGAACTCCTCCTCATGAAAATGGCAAAATTGAGCATCTAGCTGCCGTCATGAAAATCCTTCACTTTGCGGCGTAAAATAATTGATTGTATTGGCCCAGAGATTGGCAAACCAAATTTTTCCTCCAAGGCCAAATCCAATAGCTAATAATGCGCCACTGGGGTTTGGTTTATATTCTTTAATCTCTCCGGTACTGGTAAGAACCCCAATTATATCATTTTCTGTAAACCAAATATTATTCTTTGCATCGAATACAAACGTTCTGGAAAGAGAATTTGCTGTGGGTATTGTGTATTTTGTTATTCTCCCTTGCCCCGAAAGCATTCCAATAGCATTAGCCCCGGAATCCAGAAACCAGATTGAGGCATCTGTTCCTTGCATGATATCAGTCAACAAGGTACGTGGATTGCCAACTGGATACTCACGGATGACACCAAGCTGATTCAACTCGCCGACTTTGTTGAATTCGGTGAACCATATATTACCTGTGTGATCTACAACAATGCTCCCCGGTTCGCTGTCCCGGCTAGGAAGCGTAAATTCGCGAAATTGACCTTGGTCATTCACTTCTCCAATTTTATTCCCGTCAGTCTCGACAAACCAAATTGTACCATCGGAGGCAGCAGTAATTCCCGATGGACAGGCATGAGGGGTTGGTACAGCAAATTCTGTTATCGTTGCCGTTGCTGGATTGACGAAACCAATACGATTTCCTGCACATTCCGTAAACCACGGTACCCCCTTCTCATCAAGCGTAATTCCTGCTGGCTGAGCGTTCGCTGTGGGTACCATATATTCTTGAAATCTGCCATTCGCAAAAAGCGCACCGATTTTATTGGTTTGATTCTCGGTAAACCAAACACGATCACTGCCAACTGCAATGGAGGTAGGTTGACTATCCGGTGTAGGAATTGTATAAGAATGGATACCGGTGAGTGGTGGTAGCATTGGCTGTGAGGTAGTCATGTTTGACGGAGTTTTAATATACAAATATAAGTAAATAATTGAGACGATAATAGTGGCATAGAAAAAACGTCTAGTAAATTTTTTGTACGTCTGGTTAGGTGTCCCTCCCATAAGTAACCTCCTGGATTCGTTTAAATCTTGCAGCCATCCCATCTCTAATGCTTCTTCACCTTTACGAATGCGGTGAGAGAACGGATATATAGCTCCACCGGTTTCCTCTTTTTCGCCTGCGTTCCATTGGCTTTATCTGCGACTGGGATTCCGCCAAAATTGAGCCGAGTACGGCACTGCATGTCCCCCGCCGCGTCGTAGCTGGCGGTGTAGCCCCCGCTGGCGCTGGTCACGGCATCCAGGTGAGTCGTGTCCCCATAGGTATACGTTCCCGCCGGTCCCGTTGTCAAGCGGTTGTTCTGGTCATAGGCATAGCTCGCCGTGTAGGCGGCGCTGCTCAGGCTGCTCAGCGCAGGCTCGCGCCACAGCTTGGCGTGATTGGTGTCCTTGCCCAGCGCCCCGTTGCCACCTGTTACCCTGGCGGCCTTGCTTGACACACGCGAAAAATTCGCGGTACACTGTGATCAGGTGATATGTAAGGCGCCTGCGTTCGACCATACGCGGTGCAATAACCGTCCGAAGACAAGCGTAGAGCCAGATGAGTTTGCGGCCAGCCAGATAGGAGCGAGATACCGTGGAGGTGGATGAAACGGCACCCGCCGGCGTGCAGGTGGCGGCGGCAGCCCAGGTGCGGCGGCTGCACGCCCCCGACGAAGCCGCCCTCGCCCAATTCTTGCAAGCCGACCGGGGCTATGGACTCTTCATCACCAGCAATATGCTTTCTTTTGGGCTGAACGGCACTGATCTCCGCTTCTGGGGCCAATTCCACCACGCCTCCCACGCGCCACCACACCTGGAAGGCGCGCTGATGCTCGCTGGCCACAACGCGAACCTCTATGTGGCGGAAGGCGCGGACCCCACGCCCCTCATCGACGAGGCGGTGTGCGAACGGCTGCACTTCATCATGGGCGAGGCGCGCGTGATGGCGCGTGTGCAGGCGCGGCTGGGCGCGCGGGTGCAGCGTGTCGAGGAGCATCATTTCGCCGAGTTGCCGCAGCATCGCTTCCAATCGCCCGCCGTGGCGCTGCCGCCCAGCGTGCGTGTGCGGCGCGGCGTGCCGCGCGATGTCGATGCGTTGGCGCGGCTGTACTTCAACACCAGCGGCTTCGAAGACCTGACCTATCCCCAGGTGCGCAACACGATGATGAACCGCGTCAGCCACCTGCGCACCTACCTGGCGGAAGCGCAGGGGCGCGTGCTGGCCGCCGCCTCCACCAGCGCCGAATCGTATGCCGCCGCGATGATCGGTGGGGTGTGGACTGCCCCCTTCGCGCGCGGCCAGGGGCTGAGCACGGCAGTGGTCGCGGCGCTGTGCGCCGATTTGCTGCGCGAACGGCTGCGCCCGCACCTTTTTTACCTCATCGACAACACGCCCGCCGCGCGCGTCTATGCCAAAATCGGCTTCCGCCTCAGTGGTGGCTGGCGGGTGGTGTACTGTGCCGCGTGACCACGACCCGCGCCTCCTTAGCATCGCGCCCTGGCTGGCGCAGCCCCAGGCGATCCGCGCCGTCATTTTCGACGCCGGTTTCACCCTGATCCGCCCCACACCCTCGCTGCCGGAGATCCTCGTGGGCGTCGGCGCGGCGCACGGTCTCGCTATTTCGTTGGACGACCTCCGGGCGCACCTGCCCAACGCCGCCCACCACTTCGCCGGCACCGCGCATGTTTTGCGTGGCACCTGGGCCGACAACGCCGCCATCAATGCCGCATGGATGGCCTATTTCGCCGACCTCTACGCGCCCTTTGTGCCGCCTGACCAGTCGGACGTGTTGCGGGACTGCGTTGCCGATGCCCTGCGCGCCTTCGACGGCCCCGCCGCCTGGGAACCCTATCCCGATGTGCGCCCGACCCTGGCGTGGCTGCACGGGCGCTACACGCTGGGGATCATCTCCGACTGGGGCATCAGCCTGGGGCCGATCTTGCGGGCGCACAATCTGCTGGGCGCGCTCGACTTCCTGGTCGTTTCCGCCACCAGCCGTCGCGCCAAGCCGGACCCCGCCCTCTTCGATCTGGCCTTGCAGCGCGCCGATGCCCTGGGGGACTACACGGTGTATATCGGCGATAGCTATGTGCAAGATATCCTGGGCGCGCGCTCGGTCGGCATCCATCCGATCCTGATCGACCGGCGGGGCCGGCTGGACCCCGCCACGCTCGACTGTCCCGTCATCCACAGCCTGGACGAACTGCCCGCCCTGCTGGGCCACACGGATTAAGGCGTCCCCAGCAACGCCTGCACCGCCTGGCGGCAGAGGCCATCGACCAGCGTTGTGCTGGTGGCGAAATCGCCGTCACTCTGGCTATAGATCGCCAGGTCGTAGGCGTGGCCTTGGTAGGTCACCGTCCCCATCGAGTTCATCAGCCACATGTTATTGCCGCCGATGCCATAACCGATCTTCATCGACCAGGCTGCACCGCTGGGGGCCGTATCACCGACGCCGACCTGCTGATAGGTGATGACGTTCGCCATCAGGCCCAGGATGAATTGGCAATCCGCCGGCGTCAGGATGCGCGCGGTGCGCAGATCTTCCATCAAGCGCACGCTGGAAAGCGGCGTGAACGAACTGAAGCCGGGGCTACCATCATTGAGCGCGAGATCATCGATGCCGATCGCACGCATATAGCTGGTGACCGCGTCGTAACCACCGACCTCGCTATAGAGCGCGATCTCCGAATCATTATCGGATTGCTCGATCATCGCCGTCGCATCAGCCTGTTCGGTCGCCGTCAGGCTGCGGCCTTGCGCTTCGACTTCGTGCAGTAACGTCACCAGGATCGGCACCTTGATCATGCTGGCCGTTTCGAGTTCGAGATCGCCATTATAGGCATAATAGTGGCCGCTTGATGGATCATAGAGCGCGATGCCGATGTCATCGCCATAGGCGCGGGCCGTCGCCAGCAATTGCGGGGCGAGGGCGTCCAGGCCGGCGATCTGCATGCCCACGCTGCCCGGCGTGTGGAAGGCGATCTGCGTGCCATCCACCCACCCGTCGCGCGTTTCCAGCAGATTCTGCCATTGGATGTGGTACCACAACGTATGGCCCACCCACTCGTCATCACCCGTCAGCGTGACGGCGAAGGGCGTGAGGAACGTCGCGGTCGTGGTGTCACTGCCGGGCGCGGCGCGCACGGTCTCCGGCGTTCCCACCGTCCAGGCCGGCTGGTTAGCAGCGGCGATGACCGGTGGCATGCCAAAGACGGCGAGATAGTCTTGCCCGACCGGCTGCATATGAATCACTGGCGTGCCGGGGGCGTCGCGGTCATACCACAGCACCGCGTTGGCGAACGCTTGCAAGGCGAGATGGTGCGGGCCGCCGGCGGCTGGTACGGTTACGGCCTGCACCTGGGTGATGGGTAAGCCGATGAGGGTTTGCCAGTTACCTAGCTGCGTAAGATAGGGCATGAACGTCGCCGGGATATAATAGCCGACCGCCGCGCGGTTGATCTGTGCCTGGGCGATGAAGTCGCCGGCCACGGTGGGGCGCTTACCACCATCCCACCACCAGGGAGCGGGCGTCATCCCCGCCGCGCCTAAAGCGGGCGCGAGCGCGGCATAGGTGAGCGGCGATCCCGTGGGGCCGAGCGTTATCCCCGCTCGATTGCCGATCAGCAGCGCCACCAGCGGCACTATGGCCAGTTGATCGCCGCTGCGTTCAACGACACCGTTCGTGAACACCTGTTTGACACTGCTGCCGTCAGCCAGTTCCGGCGTGATGGCCGTGCCGAGGATCGTCGGCAGTTTTTGGGCATAGGCACTGAAATCGGCTCCTGCCGCTTGATTAACTGCCAACGCGCTATAGGTGGGCGCGAGGGTAGGGGGCGGGGGCGCCGTGGGGATAGTCGCCAGGTGGTGCGCTGGCGCGTGGCGCGCGACCAATAACGTCGCCGTGCTGCTGCATGCGACGATGAAGGCGACCATGCCCAGCAGCAGCATGCTATTCCGTAATGCGATCAGCCGGCGCGCTGGCTGTGATGACAATAGCACAAAAGCCTCCCAAGATAAAAAATAGTAATCCGTTACGCAAGGAAACGCAGTAGGCCAAGGAGCTACAAGATATACGCCTCACAGTGAATGGCCCTTACAGCATAGCATGTCCGTGCGAAAGGGCGTCACACAAGTGGGAACTTTGGCGACAACGTTGAGCGCACGCCGCGTTCATGTTATAACTGGTGGGCGGTCCATGTGACACGCCAAGGGTATTTTGTCGGTGAGGAATGGTCATGACCACCACCTACGATGCGCTCGCCAGCTATACACCGGGGGCGACCGCAACGTATACGCGCCCGGTGCGGGATGCCGATGTCGCGCTCTTTGCCCTGATCACCGGCGACCCCCAGCCGTTGCATCTGGACCAACACTATGCCAGCGCCACGCGCTTCGGGCGACGGGTACTCCCGACCGCGCTCATCAGCGGCATTATCGAGGCGGCGCTCGCCTCCACCATCCCTGGCATGCCCGGCATAGTTCAGCACCAAACGCTGGAATATCCGGCACGGGCCTACGTTGAGGATGAGATCACGGTAACGATCACCCTGCTGGCAACCAACGCGGCTGCCGCGACCGTCGAGTGTGGCATCATCGCTACGAACCAGGATGGTACGCTGGTGGCGCGCGGTGCAACGTGCCTCGCCATCGAAAGCGAACTTGTGCCGCCTGGCGCTGAAAATGATGCATGATCCGCGTATGCTTGGCACGCCACTTGCTGAGTTGCTCCGGCTGAGGCGACGAAGATGCGCCGTATCATACACAGGAGCAGGATGCCATGTCGATCATCACTTCACACTTCCCCACTGCCACCTTTCCCCGCGCCAGCCACCAGGCCACTGCGTACACTACGAACGATGAGCCACCTGCTGGCAGCGCGTTTCAACCGACTTACCAACCCCTCCCATCACCGGCAGCAAGTTCAGTGCCAATCGTGCTGATTGTTGATGATAACCATTTTATCGCCAACCTGCTCAAACAGCTCTTGCTGGAATCCGGCCTGGGGGCGCATGTGGTCTATAACGCGGAAGACGCCTTCACCGTCGCCTGTCAGCAACAGCCGGCGCTGATGTTGATCGATTTCATGATGCCCGGTGGCAATGGCGACACCCTGATCCTGCGCTTACAGGCATCCGCGCTCACTCATCAGATTCCGTTGGCGCTGATGAGCAGCGCGCGGCCCAAGCTGCCGCAGATGGTAGGTATCCCCTTCCTACCCAAACCGTTCGACAACGATGATCTGCTCGCTTTCATCCGTCGCCACATGCGTACAGCAATTGCGAACTAACCGCTGGGTTGAACGGAGCGAACCTTGACTTGTGCAAGATCGGGAAAGCTAACCCCTTGATCTCTAGCAAATCAGAATGGTTCAAGCGACGATTGACTCAGCGCCAGCGGGTAGGTGCCGTGCGCTTGGTCAACAGGCGCGTTGCCAACTTTCAGAATGAGTGAGCATGGTTGACTTGTAGACGCAACCGTTGCATCGACTGCTAGTGACGGGCTCTATGAGTTGCCGCAGGTGGTTGTGCCGATGGGCAACAGTCAGGTGATGCACCATATCCCGCTGCCTGGTTTCCGTCGGGTCTTGCAGGTGTTTCCGACTGGCAACGAGCTTTTTCCAACGGCGCGACCCTGGCGTGCAGCGGGCGCTCAGCTTTTGCAGATCCGCCGTCTTCTTGTTGTGATGGTCGTCATGTTGCTACCTCTCGTCAGGTTTTTCTTGGGAATTTGCATGAGTGCCGCGCTGATAGACGGCGGGATCACGTATTTCCATCCAGTTTTCCGGCGTCGGGCTGGGCTGAAAACCCACGCGGGCATACACCGGCTGGGCGTCGCGTGTCATCAAACACCACCGGCGCAGCCCTTGCAGATCGGGGTGTGCCAGAACACACTGCATCATCCAGGTAGCCAATCCCTGGCCCCGGTACTCTGGCAAGACGAAGACATCGCCCACATAGGCGAAGGTGGCATAATCGGTGATCACCCGCGCGAAGCCGATCTGCCGCTGCTCGTGCCGCAAGCTGAAGTTCAACGAGTGTGCGAGTGATTGTTGGACGACCTCCAACGGAATCCCACGCGCCCAGTACGATTGCCGCAAGAAATCATGCACCACACTGCTATCAACGGCGTTGGGATCGCTGCTGAGCAGATAACCATCGCGCCGCCATTCTTCTGCCATCCTACCCTCCGCTACTGATCGTGGAGCAGATATTCCTGTCCGCCGTGTGACAGACAAGAATGTCTGTCCTCCAGGGGATCGTGGGGCGGACATTCCTGTCCGCCGTGTGACAGACAAGAATGTCTGTCCTCCAGGGGATCGTGGAGCAGACATTCCTGTCCGCCGTGTGACAGACAAGAATGTCTGTCCTCCAAGGGATCGTGGAGCAGACATTCCTGTCCGCCCCATGGTTGGCTACCCGCCGAGGATCGCGCGGCGCAGGGCTGTTTGAGCCAGCGGGAGCTTGTATGCGTTATCGGGCAGGGGTTGCGCGCCTTGCAGCGCGAGCTGCGCGGCGTGGGCGGCGACCTCCGGCGTGCGGGGCTGGCCGATGAGCGCGGCTTCCGCCGCCGAGGCGCGGTGCGGTCCCCAGGCGACGCCGCCCAGCACCAAGCGCGCATGCGCTATGATGCCATCCTGCTCGGCGACGACAGCGGTGGCGCTGACGATGGCAAACTCATACGCTGCGCGGTCGCGGATCTTGACATACACGCCCTGCGCGCTGGCAGGCGGGCGTGGCACGCTGAGGGCGACGATGATCTCGCCTGGCGCGATGACCGTTCCCCGACGCGGATCGTCCGCTGGCGCGACGAAAAAATCGGTGACAGGCACGCGCCGTTCGCCAGCAGCGTTGCGCAGCACCACCTGCGCGTCCAGCGCCGCCAGCGCGTTCACGGCATCCGATGGATGCACCGCGACGCACGTGGCATACGGATCAGGCTGGCCGTAGCCAAAGAGGGCATGCCGGCTTGTCTCCCCCACCAGCGCCGCACAGAAATCCATATCCCCACCCGCGTCATTATATGGGCGCGTTGCATCGCGCTCTAGTGTTCCCTGCTCCATCGCCGATGGGGTGGGGTTAGGGGTGGGACCACGCCGCAGGCAGGCGAACGCACGGTCGCGGTAATACGGGCAGCGAGGTTGTTGGAGTAGGTTGCCGCCGATGGTGGCGAGGTTGCGTATCTGGGGGCTGGCGCTTTCACCGATAGCCTGGCTCAGCACACCGTACTGGGCCTGCACGACGGGGTGGGCCATGACCTCCGCCAACGTCGCCGTCGCGCCCAACCACAGGCCGTCCGCCGGATCGTCGTGGATGGTGCGGAGATCAGGGATGCGCGCGATATCGACGAGCGTGGTGGGTGCGGCCAGGTCATCCGCCAGCAGGGGAACGAGGTCGGCACCGCCGGCGATGAGCTGCACGCCGGGCGCGGCCAGCATGGCGAAGGCGTCGGCCAGCGTCGTCGCGCGCGTGTAACCGAAGCGGTTCATGCCTGGCCCTCCATCCGACCCGCTGCGTCCGCGACGGCCTCGCGGATGCCGACATACGCCGCGCAGCGGCACAGGTTGCCGGACATCCCCAGGCGGATGTCGTCCAGCGTGGGATGAGGGTGATCGCGCAGGAAGGCGACGGCGGACATGATCTGTCCCGGCGTGCAGAAGCCGCATTGCAGGGCGTCGTGCGCCACGAAAGCCGCTTGCAGGGGATGCGGCGTGCCATCCGCGTCGGCCAGCCCCTCGATGGTCGTGATCGCGCGCCCGTCGGCCATCGCCGCCAGCATGATGCAGGACGTGACGCGCGCGCCGTCTACCAACACCGTACACGCGCCACACGCGCCCTGCGCGCAGACGAGCTTTGTTCCCGTCAGGCCCAGTTGCGTACGCAACGCCTCGGCCAGCGTCAGGCGCGGCTCGACCTCCAGCGTGTGGTCCGTGTCGTTGACGCGCAAATGGATCGTGACCGTCGGGGATGCGCCGATCTCAGGAGAATCGCTCATGCGCTTTGCTCTCGCCCTCTTTCTCGAATGTCTGATGTGCCTAGACATTGTAGCGCATAAAGGGGAGCCAATGGCAAGGAGTACGCGGCAAGAGGGCGCGAGCTTACGCCCGCTGGCCACAGACGGCGTGCAATTCCCAGATCGTGTTATAGCGCGTGATGTCATCGCGCACCTGGGCATAGAGGCGGTCGAATTCGTCTTTAGGGACGATGCCGGCGGCGATCATCGCCGGCCCGGAACTGGCCAGGCCGGTGTAGAGATCGACGGCGGCCATGCGTGCGGTGCGGCTGCGGTCGGCAGTGTCCAGCCGGACGATGCGCTCCTGCACATTGCGCAGCCCCGCGCCGTCCAGGTAGCCCTTCACGGCGGACCCCGCGCCCGGATGCATGCCAAACTTATCGGCCAGCGCCCGCCAATAGACCTGAATCTGCTCGAAGGCCGGTCCGCCGCCGGTGGGGATATTAAACTCCAGGATTTCGATCCATCCGTCCCGCTGCGTGACGCGCGCCATCTCGTTCACCAAGGGCGGCCAGCCGCCGCGCGGCAGTGCCAGGCTCAGGAAGCGCATGTGAGTATAATCAAAGGTCGCATCTTGAAAGGGCAAGCCCTGCAATACGTTGCCCTGCACGAAGACATAATTATCCGGCAACCGGCCCAGGTCGGCTACCTGGCGCGCAGCGACATCGGCTTCCGGCTCCTTGATGTCGATGCCGACGACATTGGCCTGGGGAAATTGCAAGGCCATCTCGCGCGCCCAGCGTCCGGTGCCGCAGCCGATATCTACGATGCTCTGGGGCGACTGCAAGGGCGCGATGTAGTTGCCACTATACGCCAGTTTCAGCAGATAATGCTGCATGTCCAGTCGGTTGCCCTCAACAAAATCGCTCGGTAGCAGATAGGGCGCTTCAGCCAAACGTTTGCGCCCGCGCAGCCAGCCAAAGCGCGCCCCCGTGGTGCCGGTCTGTTGAGTCGTGGTGGAACTCCTGCGAAACCAACCCATCAGCATCCCCTTTGTGATAAAAATCATCTCGCCCCTATGGTAGCACAGGCCGCAAGGGGCAACAGCCCTGCCGCAACGGGCGCGTCGCGCGGCCAGATCGTCATGTTGCTTTCCGGCTACCGCAACTTTTGTTAGCGCGATACGTTCCAATACCCATGTGAGGATTACCAGGATCTAGTAATACCCATTTCGGGTAAAGACGGTGGCCATCGTGGCCGGACAGACAGGAATGTCTGTCCTCCGATACCCTTACTGATCACCCGAAAAGCGTGTAAGAGGAGCGCCACGATGCAATCACCATCCTTGCCGGCCTCGTCCGCGTCGCCGTTGCCGGCCAAGCCGCTGATGCGCGGCTGGTTCCATGCCGCCGGTGCTGTGGCGAGCATCATCACCACCGTCGTGCTGGCCTGGCAGAGCCGCCATGACAGCATCAAGCTGGCCTCGCTGCTGATCTTCGGGGCCACGATGATCACGCTGTATACCGTCAGCGCGACCTATCACATCGGGCGCTGGCCGGCGACGCCCGCGCGCCTCCTGCGCATCTTCGACCATACGAACATCGCGCTCTTCATCGCTGGCACGTATACGCCACTGTGCGTCAACCTGCTGGCGGGGCCGGCGCGCGTGGCGTTGCTGGTGGCGATCTGGACGCTGGCGGCGCTCAATGTCGTCGTCGCGTTCCTGACGGGGCGCGTGCCGCGCTGGCTGGCCCCCGCACTTTACGTGGCGATGGGCTGGGTCGCCGTCTTCGCCATGCCGCCGCTGCTGGCGGCGCTCACCTGGCGCGGCGTGGCGCTGCTGTTCGCGGGCGGGCTGCTCTATAGCATCGGCGCGCTGGTCTACGCCCGCCGCTGGCCCAATCCCTTCCCCAAGGTCTTCGGTTTCCACGAGATCTTTCACCTGTTCGTCATCGCTGGCAGCGTCGTTTTCGTGCTGGTGATGTGGCTGTGGGTGCTACCCTACCATCGCGTCTGACCGCCGCTACGGCCACTCAGTTTTAGGACTTGTAGGCCAGCGGCGTGGGCGCGGGATCAGGCTGGGGCGTGGGTGTGGTGGGGTGCGGCGTGCGCGTGGGGCGGGGCGTGGGCGTGCCTTGCACTTTTAAGTGGGGCAGCGGGATCAGCCCCATCTTAATCTTCTGCGTGAAGATGCGTTCCACCGACTGATCGATGCGCGCCTTGGTCAGTTGACCGTTCGCAATGGCATTGGTCACGTCCGTGACGATCGCGGTCACGTCCTGCGGGAAGAGCGGGCCGATCAGGATGTCCGCGCCGGCCTCGATGGCAAGCAGCCCTGCCTGGCCGATATCTGGCTCGAAGCTGCGGATGCGCTGCAAGTCATCAGTGATGATCAAGCCCTGGAAGCCGAGATCGCCGCGCAGCAGCCCAGTGATGATCTTTGGCGAGAGCGAGGCGGGGTAGGTGCTGTCGATCTGCGGCAGCAAGATATGTGTCACCATAATCGCTTGGACGTTCCGTTGCGCGATCAGTTCACGATAGGGGATGAATTCGTGGCCATCAAGCTGCGCCTGGGAGCGATTCACCACCGGCAGCGCGTAGTCGGGGTTGGTGCTTGATGATCCCAGGCCGGGGAAATGCTTGAGCGTGCCAATCACCTTGCCGTCTGCCTGCAAGCCTTCGAGGTAGGCGTTCGCCATTTGCGCGATAACCTGCGGATCGCTGGAGTAGCGCCGGCCTACCAGGCCCGGATTATTGATCGTCGGCTCGTCGATATCAACGACCGGAGCTAGATTCAGATTGAAGCCATAGGTTTCCAGATTCTTCGCGGTGGTCGCACCGACGCTGCGCGCATAGGTGGGGTCGTCGCGCTGGCCAATCGCCGGCTCGCCGGGGGTGGGACCGACGATCGACGCCAGGCGGTCCACCGCGCTCCCGCCCTCCTGATCAATGGCGATGAAGAGCTTGTACGAGGCGACGTGCTGCATGCTGGCGTTGAGTTGCTGCACCTGCTGGCCGTTGCCAGAGGCGATATCCGAGCCGAAGAGCAGCGCCCCGCCCACGTGTTGTTGCTGGATCATCTGTTGTTGTTCCGGTGGCAACTGATAGCCGTTTTCATCCAGCATCAGCATCTGGGCGACCTCGTCGGCCAGCGACATGCGCCCGGTGAGGATGGCGGCATATTCCGCCGGGGTGATCTGATGCACCGAGGGTGGCAGCGTCGGCAACACCGCCGTGGCGACCGGCAGCGCGCCCACGTTTGCCTGGCCCAGCAGCGTGCCGGCGGCGAGCAGCCCACGCGCCAGCAGCACCAGCAGCGCGCCCATCAGCAGCAGCCAGCGCCACCGCGTTCGCCGCGCCGCCTGGAGCGTCGGCCTATCTTTCACCGCCATCGTTTGCTTTCCCCCCTGTGGTGTGCTTGCACGCTCACTATAGCGGACTTGCGGCAACTTCACAAGGGGGGTGGGAGGATTGGGGCGCGGCGCGCTTATTCCTCCGCGTCGTTCGTGTCGGCGTCGATGATATCGTCCTCGTCGTCTTCGGCGTTGGGATATTGCGGCGGGGCCGTGCCGTGGCTTTCGCTGACGCGCGGATACTCTGCGTCGTCTGCCACGCCGTTTTTGACCACCGCTTCCACCTTGATACGGTGGCGCAAATCGTCGCCGAAATCGAAGATATAGAGGAATTGCTTGCGAGCGTGCAGCTCCAGCGTGTAGATCGCCGTGACCCCCGCGTTGCCCTCGCCCAGCGGATTGCCCTGGTACTCCGTCTTGGCATCCCACGGCTTGTTGCTGAGGAAGAAGGCATACATGTGGTCGTTGGCCCACCCAAAAGCGTCCTGAATCGCCAGGTGCAGGTCATCCAGCGTCTGGTCGCCACGGATCTCGATGCGCCGCCACACGTCTGGCACCCAGTCCAGCGCCACGTGCAGCCGATAGACCGTCGTTCGGGCTTCGGGGGGCAAGGTGAGCGCGATGAGCGCGTTCGCATCTGCCGGCACATAGCTGATCGGCACCGCTTCCTTGTCAACCTGCGCCGTCATTGTCAGCGGTTCGTCGATCACCGGATCGTCCAGCAGCGTCGCCTTGAACTGGGCGCAGAACTGCGCCAGGGCGGCCAGCGCCAGGGTGAAGGCGCGTGCCTCGCGCACATCCGGCTGACGTGGCTCAGCTTCTGGGGACGTGCGTAGGAAAGTCGGCACGCCGTCCTTGGGCGGCTTGATCTTGCGCTCGTCCAGCCAGGCCAGGTAGGTCTGGTCCAGTTCGTCGCGCGCGTCGAAAAAGCACACCAGCGCGTCCTGTGCCAGCCGGTCGCCGCCGAAGTCTGGGTTTTCCGCCAGCGCCTGGTCCACCACGCCTTCCAGCATCTCCGGCGAAAGCAGGTCCATCGGCAGGCCGGCGGCGCGCATCTGCTCGATGGCTTGCCGGCGCAGTTCGTCGCGGTTCTGGTTGAGCGCCATGCTCTGCGTCAACATCTGCTCATACGCCGTGTTTGAATAATAGCAGGCGATGCCCAAGACCTCGCCACCGCCGCCCAGGATGGCGGCATACAGGGTCGGCACCTCCGGCGCGGGACCGTGCGCATCCAGCGTGATCGCCACCGTCGGATATTCCGCTAGGTATTCCCACGGCGCTTGCTGCCACACCTGTCCGGCGGCGGCATAGAGCGCGACGGCGGCAGCTTGTGGCAGATCCCAGGCGAAAGGCGGCGGGGGCGCGCCATCAGCGGAGAACCCCAGCGATTCCAGCATGTCGGACAACATCTCATCGATCTGCGGCAGTTCATCCACGTTTTCTACCGTGATCTGATAGGGTGCGAGCCGCGCGCTCACCTGCGCCGCCAGGGCCGGATCGGCCACGATCACCTTGCCTGGCAAGCCCTTCAGGCGCTTCATCGCCGGGATCGCCGGCAGGGGCATCTCTGCATTCAGCGCGCCGCCGGGATCAGCGAAGCTGGCGATGAGCATCTCCGTCGCCTCCGTCACGCCGTCATCGGGGCTACGGTTCAGCGCCGTGATGCCGCTGTTCAGCACATACTGGCTGCCCTGATCCACCCACAGCACAATCTGCGGCTGAATCGCTTGGCCCTCGTCGTCTTCCAGCGTCGTCTGCAAGGTGCGCCGCCCACCGATGATAACGGCCTCCGCGCGGCGCGGCAAGCGCAGCAAAGGATCGGCTGGCTGCTTTTTGGGGGTGGCGGCCTTGTTGACCGGTTTGTTGGCTGGCGTGGTCGTTTTTTTGCGGGGCGGTTTGGGCATACAGAGCCTTCCTATCTGTGATAGACCGCGGGCGACGATCACCACGCCCCCGCGCAGCAACACCGCTCAGTACAAGAGGGAGCGTGCGCCAGCGCGCACGCTGGTAGCCAAATCCCTATCATTCGCCTTCGCCGGTGAAATCGATCTCATCCTCGTCTTCGTCGTCGTCACTGTCATCCACCCAATCGTCATCCGCCTCGTCTTCCGGCCCTAGGGGAAAGCGGTCATCACGGCAAGTTTGTGCCATAACTGGATTGCTCCTTTGTTGGTGCGATGCAGACATTTGGCGCTGGCGGACAGGAATGTCCGCCCCACGACCACCCGGAGGACAGACATTCCTGTCTGTTACACGGCGGACAGGAATGTCCGCCCCACGAAGATCGCTGTCCGCCCTACGAAATGGGTGTGTATTGCCGGTCGCTGGTGGTGTCCTCCCGCAATCCGTCATTCGTGGACGATATCGATGTTCCAGCGCGTCGTCGGTGGCACGCGGCGCTTGAGATCAGCCAAAAAGTCCTCGAAGCCGGGCAGATCGTCGCGGTAGACGATGAAGGCGCGGTGCAGTCCCTTCGCCCCCACGCGCTTGAAAACCGCCAGGCTGATCGGCAAGCCGTTGGGGAAGCGATCTTCTTTCACCTTGACGACATTTTCCCACGCGATCTCGATGCGTTCCATCCCTTGCTCCTCACGGTGCAGCCCGTCGGGGGCGAGGGTGATGCAAAAGGGGGGCGGCGCGACGATGCGCAGATAGGCGATGAAGCCGCCGATGAAAAGTACGCCGATGATCGTACTGACGACCACGGAAGCGCCTTGTTCCGCCGCGACAAAGATGGTGAACGCCGCCAGCAGCAGCAAAAAAATCCCCGTGCCGATCTTGCGGTTGGTCGTCACGCCGGGGCTGGCATACACGGCGACGGCCTCCGGCGCGGCGGGGGCAACAGGGGTGACGGCCTGTTCGGCGAGCGGTGTTTCTGGCTGCATGGACTAATTTTCCTTATTCGTAACAAGCTGAAAAGCACACCTGCCTCTGGTCGTTACGTGCGTGCTGTGAACTAGAGGAGGGGGCATGTGATGCATCTCACCTAATGGTACCACACCTGCCAGAACATTGTCCTATTTCACATTCCGCGCCGTTACCCCCAATGGCATGCCACGTCTGGTCTCATAGAGCGGCAAAAACCCTAGGGGCCACCTTCCCACCGCCGAACATGCATCGTCGCGCGCTTCATGCATTTGGCGGCAACCGTATCTTAAATACAGAGGTGGTCAAACGATCCCGCCTCCGCACGTGGCGTCCTGTACAGGATGGCGTGCGTCGCTTGCCCGCTGCTCGCGGTGCGGTTTACCGGGAGCGCGGTTGGTGTCCGTTGAACAGATTCGTAGCGCGTCCCCCCAGTCGGTGTTGTTCATCGCGTAGCGCGTCCTGAGTAGTGCGTCCCTCGTCGTGCGTCCTGTGTAGCTTCGTCGCGTGGAGTGCGTTTGCGTAGCGTCGTCCTCGTCGTGCGTTCCTGTCAGTTTGGTTATTCAATGGTGTATGTCTGCTGAGCCGGGCAGTGTGGCTGTGTGTCACCCCCGGCTCATGCGTTTGCCTGGCACCCAGAAAGGTGCGACTTGACATCGCGGCTGCTACGTGCTATCCTAGAGATGTCCTCGGCAGGCCAAGGTAGCTCAGTCGGTAGAGCATAGCACTGAAAATGCTAGTGTCGGCGGTTCGATTCCGCCCCTTGGCACCTCTTTCTTACCACTCTCCCCAGCACATCATCTCATGCCGTCTGCACAGCATCCGCCGCTTGCAAGCCCAGTTCCGCGATGCTCTGCTGGCGCATCAGATACTTTTGCACCTTGCCAGTGACGGTCATCGGAAACGCCTCCACGAATTTCCAATAGCGCGGGATCTTGAAGGTGGCGATCTGGCCCTTGCAGAAGGCGATCAGCTCCTCCGGCGTGGCCGCCGCGCCGTCTTTCAGCTTGACCCACGCCATCAATTCCTCGCCATATTTTTCGTCCGGCACGCCGATCACCTGGACATCGCTCACCGCTGGGTGGGTATACAGGAACTCCTCGACCTCGCGCGGATAGATGTTCTCGCCGCCGCGAATCACCATATCCTTGATACGCCCCACGATATTAGCATAGCCGTCGTCATCCATCACCGCCAGGTCGCCGGTATGCATCCAGTGACCGGCGTCGATGGCCTTGCCGGTGGCGGTGGAATTATCCCAGTAACCCAACATCACGGAATAGCCGCGCGTGCAAAGTTCGCCCGTCGCTCCGCGTGGCAACACCTTGCCGGTTTCGGGATGGACGATCTTGACCTCGACATGCGGATGGATCTGGCCGACGGTGGCGACGCGCTTTGCCAGCGGATCGTCCAGGTGGGTTTGGAACGAGACCGGGCTGGTTTCCGTCATGCCATAGCAGATCTCCACGTCCTTCATATGCATCAGATCGATGACGTTGCGCATCACTTGCACGGGGCAGGGCGAGCCGGCCATCACGCCCGTGCGCAACGTGCTGAGGTCATACGTGGCGAAGTCGGGATGCGCCAATTCACCGATGAACATGGTCGGCACGCCATACAGCACGGTACACTTTTCGTCCTGCACGGTTTGCAGCACGGCGGCGGGTTCGTATGCTTCAGCGGGATAGACCATCGTCGCGCCGTGGGTGACGCAGCCCAGGTTGCCCATCACCATCCCGAAGCAATGATAGAGCGGCACCGGCAGACAGACGCGGTCGTTTTCGGTGAAGCCTTGCAGCCGGGCGACGAAGTAGCCGTTGTTGAGGATGTTGTGGTGGCTGAGCGTCGCGCCCTTGGGGTTGCCCGTCGTCCCTGACGTGTATTGGATGTTGATGGCGTCGTCGAATTCCTGGTTGGCCTGGACCTCGGCCAGTTGGGCAGCACTGATCGCGCTGGCGCGATACATCACGTCGCCCCAGCTCCACATGCCCGCCGTCGTCTCCTTGCCCATGCGGATGACGTGGCGCAGGTGCGGCAGCTTATACGAGTCAAGCTGGCCGGGCAGGCAGCGATCCAGTTCCGGTGCCAGCGTCTGAACCATCCCCAGGTAATCGGTTGTGCGGAAATTGGGGGCCAGGACGAGCGCCGTGCAAGACGACTGGTTCAGCGCATATTCCAGTTCGTGCAACCGATACGCCGGATTGATGTTGACGAGGACCGCGCCGATCTTGGCCGTGGCGAACTGCGTGATCGTCCACTCCGCGCGGTTCGGCGACCAGATGCCGACGCGCTGCCCCTGCTGGATGCCCAGCGCCAGCAGGCCCCGCGCACAGAGATCGACCTCCCACTGCAACTCCGCCCAGGTGTAACGCAGGTTCTGCTGGCGCGCAACCAGCGCCTCCCGCTGGGGAAAACGCGCCACTGTCTGATCGAAGGCGTCGCCGATCGTCAAGCCCAAGAGTGGCGTGTCGCTGGTGCCACTGACATAGCTCCACGCCGTCGTGGTGTCGGCAGGCTGCCCATTTGCTGTCATAGCTGGTCCCTTCTGGCGGCGACGCGCTGGCCGCTGCCCCCATGCGCCTGATCTCGTCGTTGCGCTCCTGCGCCGGCTGTGTTTCCTCTGTTGCGGGAGATTATAGCCCGAACGGGGCAGGGGATCAATGGCCGGTGGGAGGAGCTATCACAGGCGTGGGATTGCGGGGGCGCGGGAAGCCGGGAGCAAGATTCCATCCGGCCCACAGGTGCCGGGAGTGCCGGGAGTTAAACCTCCCGGCTCGGAAAAGGAACCCCTCCGGGCTGGGATGCGGCGTGCCAGATCAATTCGTCAATTGCTATCAGGCCCGCAAGTAAGGCGATCCTTTTTGCGAAAAGGATGCGAGCAGATAATCAGAAGGGGCGATGGATGATGTATACTGTTCAGGGAACCAGCATCATGAGATGACAATCACGCGCTACACAATCATTCGCTACAATGAGGGGGTGCAGCTACGTTGAAGGATGATGACGAGCGTAGGCTTTCTGACGATATGCACTGATATCTTGTGGGTCGCAAAGTCGCCAGTTGAAAGAAGATGGTGGTGATGGTCAAGCAGGCATTTTTGCGCCTGGCACGCGCCTTTCCCGTGGCGGCGGCCATTAAATCGGCGGAAGACTGGGACGTGGCGTTGGGCGCGGCGGCACCGCTGCTCTTCGTGCTGAAAGGCGACGCCTTGCATCTGGGGCCACGAGTGGCGCAAGCGCACCAGCGCGGCAAAGGTGTGGTGGTACACTTGGACCTGATGGATGGCATCGGCAAGGATCGCGCGGGCATCCAATTTCTGCGCCAGATGCAGGTGGATGGTATCATCACCAGCCGCTCGCAATTAGTCACTTCTGGCAAGGCGGAAGGCTTGATCACGATCCAGCGCCTCTTGCTGACGGACGATGCTGGTCTGGATACCGCCGTGCGCACCATCGCCCGCGCCGCGCCAGACATGGTGGAAGTGCTGCCGGGCGTCGTCTTCCCAGAGATCGCGCCCGTGCTGCAACCCCTGCTGCCCGGCCCCTTCATCGCGGGCGGCTTCATCCGCACGGCGCAGGATGTGGCGCGGGTGCGCGCCGCCGGTGGCATCCTCAGCAGCAGCAGCACCTATGAGTTATGGCAGCAGCCTCCCCTGGCAGATTGAGCGTTATCTCTTTGCAGCCCCTAGCCACTTTTGGTACCACCCCTTGCGTTTTTAGTATGTATGTTCTAAAATAAGGGCATGAACATGTGTTCGGTTCACGCCGGACAAGCAGATCACACATCCTCTCCCGTTCGGCAAGCCAGCCGCCTTGCTAGAAAGGATCGCCGCCATGTTGTTGTCCCTCGTTTGTGTGGTGATTACCGCGACCATCGTCAGTTGGGAAGTGTGGACGCATAGCCAGCTTGGCCGACGGCTGGCGCATGCTCGCCTCTGCCTGCCCGCCCTATTTCTTCGCACGACACACGTCACGCTGGCTGCCGATCAGGTTGGCCACGCCGTCCCGGTCAATGATCGTCTGCAACTCGTACGCCATGCTTCCGGGCGTTCCGCCTATCTGCTGCTCCCGTCGCCCAGTCGCCCGCGCCCGCCGATGCCCCGTATGGTCAGAGCGGTCTTGCTGACCTTCTTCACACTCTGATCGCTTTTAGCTGCACCCGTCATCGATTAGAGGGCGGGCATGTTTGTCCGCCTCCACCTGAGTTATTCGCGCAAGTCACTATCAAAGCGGCCATGTTCATCCTCTGCCTCCCGTATACTTTCTACGCGAGGGTAAAGTCAAGGGTACGACCTCTGGCTCAAGCCGACGCACGCCCTTGCATCCGCAGAGGCTAAAGCCGTAGCGGCTGTACGGCCTATCTTGTAACTACAACTCAACGTACAAAATGATCAGCTTCCATGCTCATGTTGTTACGTTGGTTAATAGAGGATCTCGCTTGATTGGCAGCCAATCTTCTTCTTTTAGTCGTTGCCAAGCTATAATAATTTGCTCACGTTTGAAACTTTTACGCTTATGTTCGTTCCATGAGAAAACAAATTCTATCAGGCGTTCTCCATTCAATGCTTCATCAGGATGTTCTCCTGCAACCCAGTGAACCGTCGCTAAAAGTTCCATTCCACGAGGTGTTTCGAATCCATCGATCAGGCGCGCAACACGTTCTAAGTGCTCTATAGCCAAAGGTTGTCTCGCTAGGTACTCACTTGCTTCAGTAACAGCTTCAGGTTGCAAATAAATCTCAGCGTGCTTTGTTCTATCGCCATAGCCCTTAATAAAGTGTCCATCCATTCGTTGTAGGATAAAATTCAAGTTTTCCGCATAGGGTCCATACTGGTGCTTGGTAAATTGCAGCTTCAGTGGCTCACCACTTTCTTGAAGAAAGTAAGCAAGCTTTTGTATCTCTAAAAGACTCAGGCGATAATCTTCAACCATGCGATATAGATCGATGAGGCGTATCAAAAGCGCACGAGCGTGCGTCATCTTTGGTTTACTCGTTGCGATTTTAATCTGATCAGTTGCAGGCGCACCTTGTGGTTCAAAGAGTAAAACGCGGACATGAGGTACTTTAGCAAAAGCTTGCTCGATTACAGGACGAACTTCTGTCCATTCAAGTCCCCCATTGCCGCAACCTAAAGGGGGAATAGCTATCGAAGCAACGTTTAACCGTACTACCTCTGCTATCAAGTCTTCTAGACCTGATTTAATATCTTCGAGCTTAGATTTCCCTTTCCAATTGCCCTTGGTTGGAAAATTAATGATATATTTTAGGCTAGTAAGACTACCCACTTTTACAGTGAGCATTTTGCCGATTTGAACTTTACCGGCTTGACATGCAGCAGCATACTCACGAAAATTAGTAGGGAAAGCTTGCTTGAATTGCAAAGCGATACCTTTTCCCATAACGCCAACGCAGTTAACCGTGTTGACTAATGCCTCAACATCGGCTTCCAGCAAATTGCCTTCATGATGTTCGATCATCTCGTCACCTCTAAAAGTACCAATCTCTTTTGATTCTTATCGTCGGTTTATGTGTGCCTTCCTTCATTATATTCTCAACACGGGTTGCCATGTCGGCATGCATGACTCCTATTCCCCTGACAAGGTGCCAAGGAAAAAAGTTATGCACCAAAAACTCTGCTTGGCGTCTGCGTCGCCGGTCATTATCCTCTTCTGTGTCTTGCCACAACTTGGCACTCATAACCTGCCAATCTATCTGATCCAATCTCCTTATATCATCATAAAACACTGTATAAGCCATTGTAGCGTGGCCATCAGTAAATATAAATTACTTATTTGCTTTTATGACAGTATCAACCGTAGAGACAAGATAGATGATTGGTTTTTGGCCCTGTTGATTAAGCGGCACATTGCCTTTGTGATGAGCATAAAGCATTGGAGACCTGGGTGAAAAATAGAAAGGAATATAATCCTGTAAAGTACCTTTTGGTCCACAAGGAACTGTTTTGCGCGCTCGTCGGACTTGAATATGTTGATGCGCAATGTCAGTATATACCGTTTCGAGCAACTTCAGGCGGCTATTCGCATATAATCCCCCATCCTTGATTATGTTAGACAAGTTGTCACAATGAGTGATATGGTAGATAAGAACAGATGAAGGACGCATAGCTCTTTCCTGGCCGCCAAAATCTTGCTGCTTTTGATTATAACAGCAAAAGCGATGGCATGGTGTGCAGTTCGGGGTAACATGCACCTGCTCCCGTAGCTTTGCGCCGCGCCCCTGTATGTGGTACGATGCGTGCTGGGTCCATCGGCCCACTTCGTCCCCAGGGAAACGGCTATGTTCACTGTAATCGTGCGTCCCGCCCTTTTTCGCCTGTCGCGGCGCGACCCAGAGATCGCGCATCATCTGATCATGCGGCAATTGGCGCTGGCGGCGCACCTGCCACCGCTGCTGCGCATCATCGCCGCCGCGAATGCGTATCACGATCCGCGCCTGGCGCGCGAGGTCTTCGGGCTGCGCTTCCCCAATCCCGTCGGCCTGGCGGGCGGCTTCGACAAGAATGGCCGCGCGCTGGCGGCGCTGGCGGCGCTGGGCTTCGGCTTCGTGGAGGCTGGCGGCGTCACACGGTTTCCCCAACCAGGGCAGCCACGCCCGCGCATCTTCCGGCTGCCACAGGATGAGGCGCTGATCAACCGGATGGGCCTGCCGAATGAGGGTGCGGCAGCCATCGCCGTGCGGCTGGCACACACGCCCCGTCCCGTCGCTGCACGGGAACCCCGCACGCGCATCCCCATCGGCTGGCAGCTCGCCAAATCCAAGGTGACGCCGTTGGACGAGGCGGTGGATGATTACCTCTTCTCCCTCCGCAAGCTCTATCCCTTCGGCGACTACTTCACCATCAACGTCAGCAGCCCCAACACGCCGGACCTCGTGCGACTGCAAGAGCGCGCCCCCCTGGCGGCGCTGCTGGGCGCGGTCGTGCGCGAGGCCGCGCGCCTGGCCGGTCCCAACCGCCCCAAGCCCATCCTCGTCAAAATCTCGCCGGACCTCACGTGGAGCGCGATCGATGATGTCATCGCGGTGGCGCTGGCGACCGGCGTGGGGGGCATCGTCGCTACGAATACGACGACCGACCGTAGCGGGCTGCATCACGATCCTGGCGAGGCCGGCGGCCTGAGCGGGCGACCGCTGGCGCAGCGGGCGCTGGCAATCGTGCGCTATCTGAGCGATCACCTGGCGGGACAATTGCCGATCATCGGGGTGGGCGGCATCGCTGGTCCCGACGACGCCAAGCGCATGTTCGACGCCGGCGCGGCGCTCATCCAGATCTATACCAGCTTCATTTACCAGGGGCCAGGCATCATCAAAGACATCAATCGCGCGCTGGTGCGCGCCATCGCCAGCCGGGAGCCGGCGTTTGCGAGCGAACGAGAGGAATCATTGTCCCATGAATAATCCTATCCTGGCCGCGCTGGATGTGGCGACCTTGCCCGATGCGCTGCGGTTGGTGGAAGAACTGCGCGATCATGTCGGCGGCTTCAAGGTGGGGCTGGAGCTGTGCATGCACGTCGGTCCCCAGACGGTGATCGCGGCGGTCAGCGCGGCGGGCGGCGCGCTCTTCGTCGATCTGAAGTTCAAGGATATTCCCAACACCGTTGCGGCGGCGGCGACTGCCGTGGCGCGGCCAGGCGTGCGCATGTTCAACGTCCACTGCGACGGCGGATCGGCGATGCTACGCGCGGCGGTTGAGGCGGCCCAGGCCGCCCCCGCGAGGCCCGCCGTCATCGGCGTGACCGTCCTCACCAGCATGGATCAAGCGACGCTGAACGACGAGGTGCGCGTGCCAGGCAGCCTGGCGGATCAAGTGGTGCATCTGGCGCGGCTGGCGCAGGAGGCGGGCCTGGCCGGCGTCGTCTGCTCCGCACAGGAAGTGGCGGCGGTCAAGGCCGCGTGCGGCGCGGACTTCATGACGGTGGTGCCAGGCGTGCGCCCCGCATGGGCCGCGACCAACGACCAGCAGCGCATCATGACGCCGGCGCAGGCCATGCAGGCCGGCGCTGACTTCCTGGTGATCGGTCGCCCCATCACGCGCCCGCCGGAGGGCATCGGCTCCCCCGCCGAAGCGGCGCAGCGCATCCTAGACGAACTGGCGGCAGCACGGTAGCGCGCAAACGGGGGACAGGCGATCAAGGGGAAAGGGGCGGCGGGTGGG
>DAIDGU010000010.1 GCA_027459785.1 Ktedonobacteria bacterium
CACCCCCTTGCCCCTCGGCGAGATTCCAGCGACCACCGACGCGGTGGCCCACGCCTTTTACCCTGCCGGTAATATGGTGATGCAGTTACCCGATAGCTACCCCGATACTGCTTGTGCCGATCTCTTTCCTGAACGCGGCCCACCCACCTGGTCTCCGTGGCGTCTGCTCATCGTCACCATTGTGCAAGCCGTGGAAGGTCTCACCGCTCGCCAGGCGGCAGACGCGGTCGGTCCGCCGGCCCATTGATGGGAAATATGTGTTGGAGCTGGAACTGACTGAAGTAGTGGCATGATGAACCGTTCGCCACACCACGTGTTTCGCCGTTGCCACGCCTACTGCTGGCAGCCTGGTATCGGATTACGCCACCCGTATCTTGCAAGCGGGGGATGAAAGCGCCGCCGCGCCACCGTATCTGGTGTTTGCCCAACGGTATTAAAATAGCGTAAAATCCCTACAGGGAACCCGCTCAACCCGCCTCTGGGCGAAGACCCGCGCAACGTGGCGGCTCGTGGCGGCACTGCCAGGCCCCCGTCGGGTGCGCGTGAGTGGACCGTGTGGCGACGAAAGAACAGGCGGGCCATGGGTGGCTGAATCCTATGAAACATGAGCGCGTCCTGAAAGCCTTCTGCGGTCTCAGCTTCCTGCATGCGCATTGCTATCAGGCCGCACAGCAAAACTTCTATGAAGCCTGCAAGACGGCGAAAGCTCTGAAACCGAGCAATTCCCTGGCCCGCTATCCCTACAAACGCACGTGCTATCACACGACCACCTGGAAGAACACGGGCAGCACGATCGTGGACGGGCGGATGCGCCTGGCACTGGCACGCGGCGTGGAGGAGGGGAGCGCCCCCCAGCCCACCACCCACACCGGCGTCATGGCGGTGGCTCGGGGCAAGATTCATCCGGCGGCCTGCACCAAGGGGGCGAAGGTGACCTCATTGCCTGTCGGGCGGTGCGGGCGAATGCCCCGCATCGCAATAAGAAGACGGCGGAGCTGCAAGAGGTGATTGCCCGTTGCATGCCAGGCTCGCGCCGCTGGAAGAAGTTGGTAGCCAGCCGGAAACGCCTGCAAGCGCAGACGGAAACCCGAGCAGCGCGATATGCTCCATCTGTGCGCAGGGCGGGTGTGTCGGCCAGCGGGAGCATGTGGACAGCACGAACATCCTCAGCAAACACCAAACAGGCAAACTCGCTCAAATGGTGCCACGTGAGGCAATCACGTATCGTCACCCATTTCGGCTGGCAAGCGTAGTCCGTTCTGACAAACGGCGGGGACGGGCAACCGTCCCGGTTGCTAGCGCAAGCCAGAATCCGACGCCTGTAAGCTCGCAAGGCTGACCGGCCAGGAAGCATTCCCTCGACTGTAGCCAGGGGAGTGTCAACGTTTTAGAGATATCATCGTCATGTGTTGCATATTGGGAACGAGGTTGATCCGTGGCTGAGGAAAGTTCTCCCACCTGGGGGGCGCGGCTGGCCTGGGGCGTGGCACAATTGCGGGAGGCATCGCCCACGCCGAAGCTGGATGCCTCCGTGCTGTTGGCGCATGTGGTGGATGTGCCGCGCGCCGTGCTGCTGGGCTTTCCAGAGCGGATGCTTACCCCGGAACAGGATACGCGCTACACCGATCTGATCGCGCGGCGGGCGGATGGTGAGCCGGTGGCGTACCTGACCGGCCACAAAGAGTTCATGGGACTGGACCTGCTGGTGGATCGGCGCGTGCTGGTGCCGCGCCCCGAAACCGAACTGGTGGTGGAAGCCGCCCTGGCCGCGCTCATGGACCGGCTGGGGGCGCTGCCCGACGAGGACGAGGATGCGCCGGCGGGGACTGTCGCGCCGGTGGCGGATCTGCTGGCCGCCGACATCGGCACGGGCAGCGGGGCCATCGCCATCGCGCTGGCGGCGCTGGAACCGCGCATCGGGCGCATCTACGCCGTCGATATCTCCCCGGATGCCCTCGATCTGGCGCGGCATAACGGCGACCGCCGTTCCGTGGGCGACCGCGTCTCGTGGCTCGCGGGCGATCTGCTCGCTCCCGTCCCCGTACCGGTCGATCTCATCATCACCAACCTGCCCTATGTCGGCGACGCGCCGGACGCCGCCATGCCCGCCGTCGTCAAGCACGAACCCCACCTCGCGCTGTTCGGCGCGGAGGGTGGCCTGGGCCACATCCGCCGGCTGATCGCGCAGGCACCCGCGAAGCTGCGCCCCCATGGCATCCTGGCGCTGGAATTCGGCTACGACCAGGGCGAGGCCGTGCGCGATCTCCTCGCCGCCGCCTTCCCCGCTGCGACCATCACCCTCGGCCAGGACTACGCGGGGTGGGATCGGTACGCTATCGCGCGGTTGCCGTAAGATACGGCCCTAACGCACCAGCCGGCGCAAATGGCCGCCCATCGCGGCGAGCAGCAGCGCGCTGGCGGCGAGCGCCAGGCCGTCGCGGGTGCGTCGCCAGATCAGCGCATCAGGTTGCCCCGCGCGCCACGATCCGGCCAGGCCAGCGATGGACATCAGCGCCTGCAACGTGCCGGAGGTGCGCGCCACGGTGGAGCCGGCCAGTGCCACGGGATCAGCCTCGGCGAAGGTGCGCCCGAAGCCCAGCGCCAGCGGCGCACCCCAGCGCAGCGCGAAGGCGACCAGGAACCACGCCGGCACCTGCCCGCGCCGGATCTGCGTCAGCGTCAGTGCTAGCCCGGCGAAGATATCCGCTTCGGCGTCCAGGTAGCGGCCCAGCGGGGAGGCCAGGTCCGTGCGGCGGGCGACGGGACCATCGGAGGTATCGGTGATGAAGAGTAGCGCGAAGGCCAGCGCCAGTTCCGCATCGTCCAGCGGCGTGCCAGCGAGGAGGCGCGCTAATGCCCAGGATGCCACCCAGCCGCGCATAGTCGTCAGCATATTCGCCGGCCCCAAGGTGGGGTGGTACTGGTAGGGGCGGGCGTTGCCGCGCCGGTGCAGGCCCAGGTGCGCCCAGATGTCCGTCGCCTGGGAGGCCGTCGCCAGCAGCAGGGGCAGCGCCGTCCGCGCCGCTGCGCGCCCGCCGTGGCGGGTCGCCGTCACCGTGAGCGCCGCCCCCGTCGCCGCGCTCAGCCCGGCAGCAAAGACGTGCGCCTCCCGCGCCAGCGCCAGCTGCGCCCGCGCCGTCGCGCGCGCCTGCGCCCATGACTCCGCCAACAGCCCCACCCACGCACGCGGACGAAAGCGCCCCGCCCGCAACCGTTCCAGCACCCACACGCTAAACGACGGCGCCTCGCTGATCGCCGGTGTCGCCATACCGCTGCCCCCACCCGCTCGATTTTTGCTCGTACCTGCCGCAAAATAGTATACCATTCTGGCGGTCATGCGGATGACATGGCATCTTCAGAACATTTGGCTGCCCAGCGGCACGTCGCGTTCTGGTTGCAGCAGCACCACTGCGCCCTCGGCATCCGGCACGCCCAGAGTGAGGACTTCGGACGAGAAGCCGGCGATGCGGCGGGCAGGGAAGTTCACCACGGCCAGCACGAGGCGACCGACGAGCGTAGCCGGCGTGTAGTGCGTGGTGAGTTGCGCGCTGGATCGCTTGATGCCCAGCGGGCCGAAGTCGATGGTGAGCTTATAGGCCGGTTTGCGCGCCTGGGGAAACGGCTCGGCGGCGATGACGCGCCCGACGCGGATATCCGCGCGCTCGAAATCGTCGATGCCGCACTCATGGCGTGGCCCTGGAATGGCTTGCGGTTGTTCGCTCATCGCGTGGGTACCTCCGCCAGGCGCATCGAGAGGATGCGCGAGACACTTTCCGTCATCGAGACGCCGTAAATCACGTTGGCATGCGTCATCGTCACGCGATTGTGGGTGATGACGATGAACTGCGTCTGGTGCGCCAGGGTATTCAGGATATCACAGAACCGCACCACGTTGGATTCGTCCAGCGCGGCGTCCACTTCGTCCAATAGGCAGAAGGGGGGCGGGTTCGTTTCCAGCAGGGCGAAAAGCAGCGCGGCAGAGACCATCGCGCGTTCGCCGCCGGACAACAGGTTCAACTCCTGCACCTTCTTGCCAGGAATCTGCACGAAGATTTCAACGCCACCGATCATACCACGTTTGGCAGGGGGGATGTCGGGCGCGTCATCGTCCGCGTCGTCGTCATCCTCATCGCGCTTCGCCCCGCGCTTGGGCGCGCTGAGTTCCAGCCGCGCCGAGCCGCCCTGGAAGAGCGTGGTGAAATGCTGGCCGAAGCGTTCGTTCACCACCTGAAAGGTTTCCTCGAACTTGCGCTTCATCGTCGCATCCAGTTCCATGATCACGGCGCGCAGCCGCGCGGAGGCTTCCTCCATATCGCGCACCTGAGCGGTGAGGAACTCGTAGCGCGTCTTGAGTTCTTCGTAGGCTTGCGGCGCTTCGGGATCATAGCCGCCCAGCGACTTCATGCGCCCGCGCAGGCTATCGATCTGCCGGCGCATGCGCGCCAGATCATCCGGCTCTGGGAGGTCGTCGGGCGGCTGGTCGCCGGTGCGTGCGATGATAGCGTCGGCGTCTTCGGCGCTCATCTCCTCCACCATCTGCGTGCGCAACACATCCAGCGCGTCGCGGGCGCGCTGGGCATCGAGCAGGGCGCGGCGCAACTGATCTTCCGCCTGGGTCAGCGCCACGCGCTCGGCGGCCTGCGCCGCTTCGAGCCGGCTGATCTCCTGTTCGATCTGGGCGGCGGTCGCTTCCTGCTCGTGCAATTGCGCCGAAAGGTCGCGCAGGATGACGCGCTGCGCAGCCAGCTCCTCGCCCTGCTGCGCCATCGTCGTGCGCAGATGCTCGGCCTCCTGCGCGAGTTCCGTCAGCCGCGCGGCGCGGCGATCCGCCTGGCCGGCGAGATCCTGCGCCTGGGTGCGCGCCTGGGCCAGTTGCGCCTGCGCCGCCTGGTATTGCTGCTGCTGCACGGCCAGCGCCGTGCGCCGCCGGGCGAGATCCTCCTGCTGCGCGCGGGCGAGATCCAGCACCGTCGTGGCATCATCCTGGATCGTCTCCAGCGTCTCGGCGGCGTCGCGCTGCGCGGCATCGGCGTCCGTCACGCGCGCCTCGGCGGCGGCGATCTCGTTGGTCAGGTTCAGTGTTTCACCCGCCAGTTGTTCGGCCACGGCCTCGCTCAACTGCGCCTCGTTGCCTAACCGTTCGGCCTCGCGCTGCACCTGGCCCAGCACCTTCGCGCCTTCCGCCAGTTGCGCTTCCAGCGTCTTGATCGCCCGTTCCAGCGCGGCCAACGCGGCGCGATCATCGTCCAGCGCGGCGCGGGCATTCGCCAGCAACCCCTCGCGCTCGCGGATCGCCCGATCGGCGGCAGCGACCTGTGCTGGCAATTCGCGCAATTCGCGCGCCCGCGCCAATACGCCATCGTCCGCGCCCGTTGCCGCCGTTTGCCCCACCGCCAGCCAGCCAGCAGGGTGCGCCACCGCGCCGTCAGCCGTCACCAGCGGCACACCGTCCAGCCGCCAGCGCAACTCGTCCGGCTCAGCCAGCGCGATCACCACCATCTCGCCCACCAGCGCGCGAATGACCGTCGCCACGGCTGGCTCAACCGCCGGATGCAGCAGATCAGCGAGGCGCGGCCCCTCCCCCAGCCCCTCCCCATCTGCAATGGAGAGGGGAGCAACGGGCGCATGCTGCGCCCTGCGCGCTGCATTTGGACGCGCTACATTTGGATAGGTGTGATGGTGGCCGTTGGGGGTGTGGCCGTCACCGTTTGCTGCGGTCTGTAGGGGCGACCCTTGTGGTCGCCCTGGCCCTGGTGATCGCCCTGGCCCTGGTGATCGCCCTGTGGTTGGTGTTGGTCGCCCTGGCGCTGGCTGGTGCTGCACCTGGCGGACAGGAATGTCCGCCCCACGGTCGTTGTATGGGTGCGATGCATCGCGCCCGACCATCTCCCCCTCTCCATCCGCAGATGGGGAGGGGGTTGGGGGGTGGGGCCGCGTCTCCACCGGCCACAGCACCGTCGCGCGCCCGGCGTGGGCAGCCTGGATGATGGCGGCAGCGCGCCAGGCATCGTCTTCGCTGGCGGCGACCAGCGCGTGCAGGAAGGGGGCGAGCGCGGCCTCGAATGCGGCCTCGTAGGCTGGCGCGGCCTGGGCCAGTTGCGCCAGCGTGCCGAAGATCTGCGGGCGCTCGTCGTCGGGGATTGCGGCCAGCGCGGCGAGGGCGGCGGCACTATCGCGTTGGCTGCCGGCCCATTCGCGCAGGAGCGCCAGGCGGTCGGCCAGGGCGCGTCGTTCGCGTTGCGCATCCGCCAGTTCGCCACGGCGCGTCTCCACGTCGGCCTGTTCTTCGGCCACGGACTGCGCGGCCTGCTCGCGTGCCACCAACTTATCGCCCAATGTTGCGCGCTGGGCTTCGTGCGCCTCACGCAGCGCGTCCAGCTTCGCCGTCGCAGCACTGGCGCGCTCGGTGGCCTGCATGGCGGCGGCACGGCGCGTGGCGAGGGCGGCGGCACGGTCGGCGGCCTGTTTGTGCAGCCGACCGATCTCGGCCTGGGCGGCGGCATGCCGCGCCTGCGCCTGCATGGCGTCGCGCTGGGCGGCGCGCAAGCGCGCCTCGGTGCGCTCCTGCTCCTGGCGGGCGCGGTGGCCCTGGCTTTCGAGATCAGCGATGGCCCCTTGGGCGGCCTCGATGCTCGTTTCGGTGGCGACGAGCTGCGTTTCCTGCGTTTGGATGCGCTCCGATGCTTCGGTCAGCGCCCAATTCACGCGGCCCTGCTCGCCGTCTAGCTCCTTGCGCTGGCGTTCCAGGCTGGCGGCACGTTCCTGGCCCACGGCCCCGTCGCGCTCCAAGGTCTGCACGCGCGAAAGTGCCTCGCCGCGCTGGCGGCGCAGTTCGGCGATGGCGGCGATCACCGTGTGGCGCTGCTCGCGCAGCACGCCTTGCTCGCCTTCATGGCCGGTCAGCGCGCCGCGCAATTCCGCCACGCGCGCGGTCGCCGCCGTCTCGGTCGCCGCCGCTGCCGTCGCCTTCGTCTGGCCGATGTGCCACTGGAAGCCGAACCACTGGCGCTGCATGCGGTCCAGGTCGGCGCGGGCGGTGATGTAATCGCGGGCGCGTCGGGCTTGCTCCGCCAGCGGCCCCAGGCGCGGCTCGATCTCATTGAGGATGTCGTGCAGCCGGCTCAGGTTGGTGTGGGTCTGCGTCAGCCGCCCCTCGGCCTCGTTGCGTTGCGCCTGAAAGTGGCGGATGCCGGCAGCGTCCTCGAATAGGCTGCGCCGTTCCTCCGCCCGCGACGACAGCGCCTGATCCACCAACCCCTGGCCGATGATCGTATACGAATCGTGGCCGATGCGCGCCTGCGACAGCAAGCTCAGCACATCCTTCAGGCGCACTTTCGTCCCGTTGATGAGATAATCCGAGTCGCCGGACCGGAAGATGCGGCGTGTCACCGTCACCTCGCTGAACTCCGACGGCAGCCAGTTCGACGTGTTATCCAGCGTCAGCGTGACCTCAGCCATGCCCAGCGCCGCGCGCCCATGCCCCCCCGCGAAGATGATGTCTTCGCTCTTCTTGCCGCGCAACTGGCGCATGCTCTGCTCGCCCAGCACCCAACGCAGGCTGTCTGCTACGTTTGATTTTCCCGATCCGTTTGGTCCCACGATGGCGGTGGTGCCAGGACTGAACTCCAGCGCGGTGCGCGCGGCGAAGCTCTTGAAGCCGTGTAGTTGCAGCCGTTTGAGATGCACGCGCGCTCCTTTCAGCCCAGCATAGCCTGGAACCTGTGTTCCTTTCACCGTACCATAGCGGGGGAATAGCGCAAAACCAGGGGGAGAAATGGGGGAGAGAAAGCGGCTGAGGCTATCGGCAAACATCCCCCCTATGCTGGATAGTACCTCTTGCCATGATACCTGCCTGGGCGTATACTGCGCTTGCGAGATGCACAGTAGAGTGAGAGGAAACCGGTGGCATGGTATGCAAAGCGTGCGGCAACAGCACCTTCGATGCGCAGGGCATCTGCTTGAGTTGCGGCGCGCACAATCGCTTGCCGGATGTCACGCCGGTGCGGGTCGCCCGCGCCACAATCGCGCCTGACCCGTTGCCACAGCCAGTTCCTGCACCCGCGCCGGCACCAGCCGAAGAGGCGACGGTGCAGGTCAGCGACTCAGGCGAGCAAGTGGCACACACGCCGGCAGCTACACCGGTGGCAACCGCCGTCGCCGCGCCCTCCCTGCTCATCACCGAACCGCACACCACCGATGATCCGGCGGGGACGAATCCCAGTTCCGGGCAGTTCTGTGGCCGTTGCGGCAGCGCGGTGGATGCCGGCAATGATTTCTGTGGCATCTGCGGCAATCCATTGAAAGACGACGCCTTGCAGCGCATGCGCGCCGAGCGCGTCCATGGCCAGCGCCCCGCCGTCGTCAGCCTCACGCCGCCGGTGGCACGCGCGATCAGCGCGACTCAGCGCCCGCGCCGGGGGAAGGTTCCAGCGGCCACGATCTTCGTCCTGCTGTCGCTCATCGCGGCGATCTTGATCGGCCTGGCGGTGGGCATGCTGCTCATCCATCACCGCTGATGGAACCAAGGAAGCATCTGATGAAGGACGGGCGCGCGTGAATATCGTCGTTGTAGGGGCTGGTGCCGTGGGCAGCGTCATTGCGACGGATCTCGCCCGCGCGGGCGAAGAAGTGACCCTGCTCGTTCGGCCCGCCGCGCTGCCGGAGGCGGGGCGCCTGAAGACGCAGGTGACGGAGCCGGGCCACGAGGACCGCTGGGCCATCTTGCCCGCCGTCAGCGCGCTCAGCGAAACGCCCGATCTCGTCATCCTCTGCGTCAAAGCGCCGGATCTCGCCGCTGCCACCGCCAGCCTGGTCGGTCTGATCGGCGATGCGCCAGTGGTGGCGCTGCACGCCGCGCCGGAAGGCGATGCCACGGTGCAGGCGGCGCTGGGTCGCCCGATCACGAGCGGCATCTTCACCGGCAGCGCGGAATACGTTGCCCCTGGCGTGGCGCGCGTCGTCGCGCCCGCCCTCGCGCTGGACCCCGGCGCGGTCCCCGCGCCCGCTGGGGTGGCGGCGCTGGCACGCGCGCTGCCCGTCGCCCGCACTGCGCCCCTGACGGACGTGCGCTGGGCGCATGTGCTGCTGAGTCTGCCCCAGGCGATCAGCGCCCTGGTGAACATGCCCCTCGCCATGCTCGAAGATGATCGCTATGCCGCTGGGTTGAGCACGACGCTGTTGACGGAAGCGGCGCGCGTCTATGCCAAAGCCGGCATCACTCCTGCCGCTGTGCCGGGGGTGGACATGGGCAAGCTGCGCCGGCTGCACACGATGCCGGGCATCTTCGCCGGACGGGTGGTGCGCCAGGAGATGCACATTTTTCATAGTAGCGCCACGCTGATCGATCCGTTGCTGCAAAGCTTGCGCCGCCAGCGCCCGACGGAGATCGACACGCTGCATGGGGCCGTCGCCCGCCTGGGCCAGCAGCACGGCGTTCCCACGCCCGCCCTCACGCGCCTGAGCGAACTGGTCCACCGCATCGAAGGCACCGGCACCTTCCTGCCGCTGGATAGCGTGCGCCAGGCTATGGGCCGTATATGAAACACGCCAAATCGCCTTTTCTCCCCCAATTTTTTCTGGTATACTGATCTCTACTGCACCGGAAGCGCAGCAAAGGAACGGGCCGTTGCGCGCCGAAGTCGGCGCTTGTGATAAAAGGACGAAAACCGTGACGTCATCGCTCAGGATTTTGATGCTGTCGGCGGAGATGGTACCCTTCGCCAAGATCGGCGGTCCCGCCGATGTGGTGGGCGCGCTGCCCAAGGCTCTGCGCCGCATGGGCCATGATGTGCGTGTGGCGATGCCCTGCTATCGCTCCATCCGTCCCGAACAGTTCGGCATGACGACGCTGATCGAAGCGTTGCCGGTGCCGTTCAAGCACAACACTGAAGAGGCCGCCATCCGCGAGACGACGGTGGGGGGGGTGCCGGTCTACTTCGTGGATGCCCCGCGCTACTTCCAGCGCGAAAACGTGTTGGGCTACCAGGATGACGGCGACCGCTTCATCCTCTTTTGCCGCGCCGCGCTGGAGATGTGTCGCGCGCTGGACTGGTCGCCTGATGTCATCCACGCCCACGAATGGCACACGGCCATCGTCCCCAACTGGCTCCATACCCTCTATCGGCACGATCCCATTTTCTCCACCACCGCCAGCGTCTTCACCATCCACAACATGGCCTATCAGGGTATCTTCGGCCATCGGATTCTAGAAGTCGCCGGCCTGGCGAACCAGGAGTTCGTTTTGCCCGCCCTGGCCGACAAGCAAGATGACGCCGTGGACCTGCTGGGGCGCGGCATCGCGTATGCCGATGTCGTCACCACCGTCAGCGAGACGTATGCCGAGGAGATCCTCACGCCCGAATATGGCGAGGGGCTGGAAGGGCTGCTGCGCCAGCGCGCGAACCGCCTGGAAGGCATCCTTAACGGCATCGACGCCGAGGTGCTCAATCCCGCGACGGATATTTACATCGCGCAGCCCTACGACGCGGACCACCTGGAGCAGCGGGCGGCGAACAAGCGCGCCCTGCAAGAGCAGTTCGGGCTGGAGCCGGACCCCGCCGTGCCGGTGCTGGGCTTCGTCTCGCGCCTGGCGCGCCCCAAGGGGGCCGATCTGCTGACGGCAGCCTTCGACCACATCATCGAACTGGGCGCGCAGATCGCCATCGTCGGCATCGGCGATCCGCATTATCACGAGTTATTCGCGCAGTGTGTCGCGCGCCACCCCCGCCGCGCCGCCATCCATTTCAACTTCGGCGCGGACTGGACGCAGCCGCTGTATGCTGGCGCGGATATGTACCTGATGCCCTCGCGCTTCGAGCCGTGCGGCCTGAACCAGATGATCGCCATGCGGTATGGCGCGATCCCCATCGTGCGCGCCACCGGCGGCCTGATCGACACCGTGACGGAGTTCGATCCCCAGCGCGGCACCGGCACCGGCTTCACCTTCCACGAGTTCGATCCCTGGTCGCTGCTGGCCGCCATCGCCCGCGCCGTGCAGTCTTATCGCTACCCGGACTCCTGGCATGACCTCATGCGCCGCGCGATGGCCGTCGATCACTCCTGGCGTGCCTCCGCCGCACGCTATGGGGCCGTCTATGAGCGCGCCCTGGAATGGCACGCGGAAGACATCGCCCTGCACCACCCCGCCGACATCGGCAGCGGCCTGGCCGACGAGCG
This sequence comes from Ktedonobacteria bacterium, assembly GCA_027459785.1. Lineage (GTDB taxonomy): Bacteria > Chloroflexota > Ktedonobacteria > Ktedonobacterales > JACDGC01 > JAJPKG01. The sequence continues at coordinate 11,176 of DAIDGU010000010.1, forward strand.
CGAGGTGTGAAGGAAAGCGCGCAGGACGAGACGCGCACGACTACGCATCGACGACCTCGCCGTTGTTGGTGATGGCCGGGTCGGGGACGTAGTCTGGGTAGTCACGCTCCCAGATGGTGCCGGCCTCTTCGCGGGCCTCCCAGCGGGCGAAGGCGTCGCGCAGCACCTGGCGCTGCACGCCCACCTGGCCCGGCCCGCCCAGGCAGTCGCCCAGCGGAAAACCAACGGGATGCAACCCACGCGGCGGCCCCATCTGGCGCGAGCCTTCAGGGACGAGCGTGATCAGGACCGTCGGGATGCCCACCATCTCGATCTCGCGTTGAATCGCAACGACCGTGCGATGACACAGCGGTCAACCGGCGGTCAGCAAGACGGCGTCGGCATCCGACCGTTCGATCAGGTGGGCCATCGCCGGGGCGGCGCGTTCATACAGGTCGCGCAGTTGCTGGGAATAGCCCATGAAGCCCAGGTGGCGCTGCGCCACACCGCCGATGATGCCTGCAGCCGCCGCCTCACGCAAGCGGTCGATGGGGAAGACGCAGTTGATATCCTGATCGGCGTGCCGGTGATCATAGTGTTCGTGCGTCACCATCAGGTCACTTGCCGCCACGTCGCCGGGGATCTCGCGCCAGGTATTGTCGCCTGCCACATCGAACGGTGCCTGCGTGCGCAGATGCACGCCCGCCGTACTCACCAGCGCGAACTTCACCTGCGCCAGCGCGAGCCGGCGCGGTGTATACGGAATGCAGCGCCGAGACATCGCCATCATGCCACCTCATCTTGCAAGAAGGGTTGTATCGAACACGAAAGCCACGAAAGATCCACGAAAACCACGAAAATGTTTTGAAAAGAATAATTTTGTGTTCTTCGTGATTCTTCGTGGCTTTCGTGTTCGATCGTCCTTTTATCCTTGTTTGATTTGTCCTTTTACTTGCTTTTGGATACTAGAGTTTGCGCAGGATGTCGAAGAGTTCCTCGTTGTCGGGCGCTTCGCCGGTGGGGCGGTGGACGTGAACCCAGCGGATCGTGCCGGTTTTGTCGATGACGAAGAGCGCGCGTTCCGGCATGCCGGCGGCGTGGCGCACCCCATAGAGATCGACGACCTGGCCCTGGGGATAGAAGTCCGAGAGCAACGGGAAGGTGAGGCCGAGTTGCTTGGCCCAGGCGGTCAGCGCGTGGCGGGCATCCATGCTGATGCCAAGTACCTGCGTGTCATACGACTGGAAGCGGTTGAGTTCCGCTTCATACGACGGCATCTGTGCGCTGCACGTGCCGCTGAAGGCGAAGGGGAAGAAGGCGAGCACGACATTCTGTTTGCCCTGAAAATCGCTCAGCTTCACCTGATTGCCGTTGGCGTCGGGCAGGGTGAAATCGGGGGCGTGATCGCCAACTTTCAGGGTGGTGCTTTGGGCGAGGCTCTGCGGTGCGGTCATCGGTACACGTTTCCTCTCAGCATACAACGGGGAACACTTCCCCGGTATTGGCTTGCTTAGACGGCGCAGCCACGCTACGCCGCGTCTCTTATCATATAGCACGCGCGCACCCGGCAGAGCAAACCGTGAAGTTAGCGGATGTTTCCCCCCTTTGGCGATCCCTCCCCTGACAGGCTGGCACGATGTATGCGCCAGAGGAGGGCATCCTCGCATGTCCGCTCTCCCAACAAGTCAAACAGGATATGCACATGCATCGGATTCAGGGGAAGGAGCAACCAGATGCCCAAAAACACGGATAACATCACCAACACCTCGGCGAACAACACGCCCGCTGAGGGCAATCCGGCGCTGACGGCGAGCAACGCCACCAGTGGTAGCAGCACGAACTTGCCGGCTGCCCAGCAAGATCTGCGTGGCACCGCCCAGCAGACCACCCAGCAGGTGCAGCAGAAGACGCAGCAGGTGGCAAGCAATCTGCAACAGCAGGTCAAGACGCAGGCGAATAATCAACTCGCCGTCGCCTCGCATGGGCTGGATACGTTCGCCCAGACGGTGCGCGACTTCAGCCAGGATCTGCGCAACCGCAAAGAAGACTCGATCGCGCAGTACACCGACAAGGCCGCCGACCAGATCGAGCACCTATCGGACTATCTGCAAAAAGATGTCACCGACATCATCGATGATGCCAACAACTTCGCGCGCCGGCAGCCCGTTGCCGTCTTGTTGGGCGCGTTCGTCGTGGGCTTCTTGGGATCGCGCTTCTTGAAGAGCAGCAACCCGCAGTCCACCCAGCGCCGCAGCGCGCAGCAGGGCCGCTATAACCAGGGTCAGTACAACCAGGGCCAGTACAACCAGAATCAGGGCTATCGGCCCCGCTATTACACCAGCCGGCCCCAGAACTACATGCCGCCGCGCTACGCGCAGCCGACGAACCCGCCGATGTATGGCCGGCCCGGCATGCCCAACGCGCCCCAGAGCGGCCAGCCGCGCACCAACACCAATCCGACTCAGGGCTATCCCAACCAGCCGGATTATCAGCAGGATCAACCCGGCACGCTGCCGCAAACCGGCGGCAACACCACGTCAACACGCGGCGGCTTTTAGCCAGGACGCTCCGCCGCTTGCGGTATGACCGCCTTGCCCGCTGCACATGAGGCGCGCAAACCTGCGTCTCCCGCCGGCCAAGCGGTTATCCCACCCCAAGGAGGAACAATGATGCAAGCTCGACGTGAGGAACGCTCGATTGGCGAGCTGTTCTCCGAACTTACGCAGGAAATCAGCGATCTTTTCCACCAGGAAGTGACGTTGGCCAAGACCGAAGTCACGCAGAAAGCGAAAAGCGTCGGCAAAGATGTCGGTTTCATGGCCGCCGGCGGGGTGGTCGCCTTGGTCGGCTTCATGGCGATTGTCGCCGCCGCCATCGCCGCGCTGGCCAGCGTGCTGCCACTGTGGCTTTCGGCGCTGATCGTTGGCGTGATCGTCGCCATCGTCGGCTATGTCTTCGTCCAACGCGGTATGTCCGCGCTCAAGACGACGAATCTTGCGCCGGAACAAACGATTGATACGCTGAAGGAGGATGCCGAATGGATGCACGAACAAACCCAGGCGCAATGAACCAAGATGACGCCAACCTCTATAACCAGGGTGGCCTCGTCGGCGATAACCAAATCATCTATCAGGCGCAAGCCGAGATGATCGACACCGATGATGTCACCGTCGATCAGCGTGACGCGCAGGCCGATACCACAGACACCAACGCGGACGACCCGAACGCCATCCGCCAGAACATCGAGCAGACGCGCTCACACATGAGCGATACCATCGACGCCATTCAAGAGCGGTTGTCGCCGCAACGCTTGGTGTCGGACGCCAAAGAGAGCGTCAAAGAAGCAACCATCGGGAGGGTGCAGGACATGGCGAACAACGTCCGCGACTCCGCGAACGACGCGGGGTACACGGTGCTGGATACCGTCCGCCAGAATCCCATTCCGGCGCTGCTGGCCGGCACGGGGCTGGGCTGGCTGATCTATAAAGGTGTGAGCAGTAGCGCGGGCCGCCGCCGTGGGCGCAGCAGCGGGTGGAATCGCAACTATTACCGCACCCAACCCTACGATTATGGCTATGGCTACAATGTCGATCCCTATGCCGGTCAGCCGTATGGTTCGCCCGACAACTGGGAAAGCTATAACCGGCCCGGCACGATGCCCAACGGCACCAACGACGCCGACAATTCGCCTGGCTTCTCCGACCGCGCCAGCCAGGCCGCCGACCAGATCAAGGGCAAGGCCAGCGACCTCGCCGGCAACGTGCAAGACACGATGGGCCAGTTCACCGACACCGTGCAAGAGCGCGCGGGCGACTTCGGCGACACGATGCAACAGGGTGCCTACCAGGCGCGCGATTGGCTGCAAGAGACCTGGCAGGATAATCCGTTGCTGCTTTCCGCCGGCTTGGCCCTGGTAGGGCTGGGCATCGGCCTCTTGATCAAAGAGACGCCGCAGGAACAGCAACTGATGGGCGAGGCGCACGACAACCTGATGAACAAAGCGCAGGGTGTCGCCCAAGATACTGCCCAAAAGGTGCAGCAGGTCGCCAAGACGGCGACGAACGCGGCGCAAGACGAAGCCAAGAAACAAGGTCTCGTCGGCGGCCAACAAAATCAGTCGCAGTCGCAAAGCCAGACCAGCAGCCGCTAATGACGTTGCGCGTTGGCTCATCCGGTTGAGATGGGCCAACTTTTTTAATGCCCTAGTGCCGGAAGTGTCGGTGGCCGGTGAAGACCATCGCCAGGCCGTGCGCGTCGGCGGCGGCGATCACCTCGGCGTCGCGCACGGAGCCGCCCGGCTGGATGATGGCGGTCGCGCCGGCAGCCACCACGGCGTCGATATTGTCGGCGAAGGGGAAGTAGGCGTCGGAGGCCAACACGGCTCCCTGGCTGCGCGCCCCGGCGCGCTCGGCGCTGATGCGGATGCAGTCCACGCGGTTCGGCTGGCCGCCGCAGAGGCCGACGGTCATCTGGTCGTGCGCCAGGACGATGGCGTTGGACTTCACGTGCTTGACGCACTGCCAGGCGAAAAGCAGATCGGCCCATTCCGCCGCCGTCGGCGCGCGCTGCGTCACCACATCGCGCGCGATCTGGTCCGGGGTGAGCTGGTTCGGCGTCTGCACCAGCAGCCCGCCGCTGATGCGCCGCACGTCCAGCGCGGCGAAGTCTGCTGGCTCCGCCAGGGGCATGATGGGCCGGTGGGTGGCGACGAGGATCAGGTTCTTGCGTTTCTCAAGGAGGGCCAGCGCGGCGGGGTCATATGCCGGCGCAATGAGCGCATCGAAATGTGTCTCGCGGATCGCCTGGGCAGTCGCCAGATCTACCGGGCGATTCAGGCCGATGATGCCACCGAAGGCGGAGACGGGATCGCCCGCCAGCGCGCGACGAAAGGCCACCTCCGGCGTGTCGGCGACGGCGACGCCGCAGGGACCGGCATGCTTGATGATGGCGGCGGCGGGATCAGCGAAGTCGCGCACCACGTTCAGCGCCGCATCGATATCCATGATGTTGTTGTAGCCGAGTTGCTTGCCATGCAGCGTCTCCGCCGCCGCCAGCGTCGCGTGGGCCACGCCGCCCGGCGCACGCCAGCGATAGAAGGCCGCGCGCTGGTGCGGATTCTCGCCATAGCGCAACGTCTGGCTGCGCGCCAAAGGCAGCGCCAGTTCAGCGGGAAAAAGATTGTCATCAGCGGCGTTGAGATACATGGCGATCTGCGCATCGTAGTTCGCCGTGTGGGCGAAGGCAGTGGCAGCGAGCTTGCGCCGCTGGGCCAGCGACACTTCCCCTTGGTCGCGCAGGGCATGCAGCACGGCGTCGTAATCCGCCGGTTGCGCCACCACCGTCACGGCGTCGTAATTTTTCGCCGCCGCGCGTAGCAGCGCCACGCCGCCGATGTCGATCTGCTCGACCGCCGCCGGCTCCGTCACGTCCGGCTGGGCCACCGTGCCGGCGAAGTCATAGAGGTTGCAGGCGACGAGATCGATGGGTGTGATGCCAGCCGCCGCCAGTTGCGCCAGGTGGTCTGGCAGGTCGCGCCGCGCCAGAATCGCGCCGTGGATGGCCGGGTGCAGCGTCTTCACGCGCCCATCCAGCATCTCCGCGAAGCCCGTCACACTGGCGACATCCGTCACGCGCAGCCCGGCGGCGCGCAGGGTCGCTGCCGTCTTCCCTGTCGAGATGATCTCCCAATCCAGGTCCGTCAAGCCCTGGGCGAAAGCCACGCTGCCGGTCTTATCATTGACGGAAAATAACGCGCGCATAGCAAAAAGCTCCTCGGTGATGATGACGCTGCAACCAGTACCAGTTGGCGGTAACGGCTTCATTATGCACGATCCACCGCGCCCTTGACAAAAGGCATTGACATTCGGTATACTCTCATTCAGTAACTATAGTAACAAAAAGATACTCACAGGCGCACGAAGACGAGTAAGCGGTGCGCGCCCAGCCACAGAGAGCCGTAGCTGCTGCGAATTCGGCGCTGGGCGACCCGTTGAAGATGCCCTTCCTTGCCGCAGGTTGAACGCGCATTGCGTCAGTAAGCCCCGCCGGTTTGGCCCCGTTAGCGGCCCCGACCTCGCCACTTCCAATCTGGCGGGCGTCACGGAGGCTGCATGCGTGAAGTGTGCGGCGAAACAGGGTGGTAGCGCGTACCTCTCGCCCCTGCACGGGGGAGAGGTTTTTTTGCGCCCCAAAAAGGGGGATCGCGCATGATGAGTGAGCTTGAAACGCCGCCAATGACAGACACGAATGTCTGTCCTCCGGTGTCCGTGATCTGTCCCCCGGTGTCGGTGGAGGCTGGGTCGCCGGTGTCGGTGGGGGCCGGAACGCCGAACGGGCGCGGTAGCTTCGCCTTGCCGGCGTTGCCACTGGATGGCGGCGGCCAACTGGCACCCGTCACCGTCGCCTACGAGGCGTGGGGGCGCCTGGCACCTGCACGCGATAACGTCATCTTGCTCTGCCACGCGCTCACCGGCGACGCCCACGCCGGCGATCTGGCCCAGCCGGACGATCCGCGCGCCGGCTGGTGGAATCCGCTGATCGGGCCGGGGCGCGTCTTCGACACCGAGCGCGCTTACATCCTGTGCGCGAACATCCTGGGCAGTTGCTATGGCAGCACGGGACCAGCCAGCGCGCACCCCGTCGACGGTTTGCCCTATCGGCTGCGCTTCCCGCACATCACCATCGGCGACATGGTGCGCGCGCAGCGGGCGCTGCTGGCGGGGCTGGGCATCCGGCGGCTGGCGCTGGTGGTGGGCGGCTCCATCGGCGGTTTGCAGGCGCTGGAATGGGCCATCGCCTACCCCGATCTGGTGGACCGCGCCATCGTCATCGCCGCCGCGCCACGCCTGAGCGCGCTGGGAGTGGGCATCGATGCCATCGCTCGCCAGGCCGTCATGGGCGATCCCGCCTGGCAGGGCGGCGCGTATGCCGCTGACGCTGGACCCGCCGTGGGTCTGGGCATCGGACGGATGCTGAACATGCTCACCTACACCTCGCGCGAGGAATTGGAGGAACGCTTCGGGCGTGCGCCCGCCACGCGGCCCAGCCAGTGGCCCGCCTTTGGCCCCCGGCTGGATCTGGAAACCTACCTTCAGCATCAGGCAGACAAGCTGAACGCCCGCTTCGACGCCAACAGCTATCTCTATCTCACCGAAGCGATGGATCGCTATGACGCCGCCCAGGGGCCGGGGCGCGGGACGGATGACGCCGCGCTGGGGCGCATTCGGGCGCAGGTGCTGGCCGTCGGCATCGACACCGACTGGCTCTATCCCGCCAACGACGTGCGGGCGCTGGCCCAGGGGATCAATCGGGCCGGTGGGCGCGCGGCATACCGGGAGATCGGCTCCCTGTATGGTCACGACGCCTTCCTGAAGGACTGGGAACCACTCAGCGCCGTGTTGCAATCGTTCCTGCACCAGCACGAGACCGGGGCGCGCTGAATCGCGCCCATACAAAGTCGTAGGGCAATGGTTGATCCTGATCCTGGCGCATCAGCGCCCTACACACCCGCCGAAAGGACAAGCACATGTCACTCTTCGATCGCTTCCGCCACAAAGAGGCTGACGCTGCGGCACCTGACGCCGCTGACGCGCCACCCGCAACAGATGACGCGCTCACGCCCCGCGCGGCGACACCCGTTGCCGTCACTGATCTCACCAGCGTTGCCGTTGTGGTCCCCGCTGATGCCACCACCGTCGTGACCGACACCATCGTAACAGGAGATGCCACCGTGACCGCTAACACTGATACCACCACGCCCACACCTGCCGTCCCCACGCCGCCCACCCGCACCCCCGGCTTCGAGACGCTGGCGCTGCATGTGGGCCAGGAAGACCCTGATCCCGCCACGCGCTCCCGCGCCGTCCCCATTTACCAGACGACCTCTTATGTCTTCGAGGATGCCGATGACGCCGCCGACCTCTTCGCGCTGAAAAAATTCGGCAACATCTACTCGCGCATCATGAATCCGACCCAGGACGTGTTCGAGAAGCGCATCGCGGCGCTGGAAGGCGGGGTGGGCGCGCTCGCAACGGCCTCCGGCCAGGCGGCGGAGTTCCTGGCCCTGATCAATGTCGTCAACGCTGGCGACGAGATCATCAGCAGCGCCAGCCTTTATGGCGGCACGTATAACTTGTTCTCGCAGACCTTGCCGCGCCTGGGCATCACGGTCCATTTCGTGGATGGCCGCGATCCGGCAAACTTCCGCCGCGCGCTCACCCCGCGCACCCGCGCCATCTATGCCGAATCGGTCGGCAACCCGCGCCTGGATACGCTGGACTTCCGCGCCGTCGCCGATATCGCGCACGAGGCGGGCATCCCGCTGATCGTGGATAACACCTTGCCCAGCCCCTACCTGCTGAACCCCATCAAACATGGCGCGGACATCGTGGTGCATTCCGCCACGAAGTTTATCGGCGGCCACGGCACCAGCATCGGCGGCATCATCGTGGATAGCGGCAAGTTCGACTGGGCCGGCAGCGGCAAGTTCCCCGGCCTGGTGGAACCCGATCCGTCGTATCACGGCGTCAGCTACACCGAAGCGGTCGGCCCGTTGGCTTATATCATCAAGGCGCGCGTGCAACTGCTGCGCGATCTTGGTCCAGCCATCGCCCCGTTCAACAGCTTCTTGTTCCTGCAAGGCATCGAGACGCTGGCGCTGCGCATGGAGCGCCACAGCCAGAATGCTCTGCGCGTGGCGGAGTTCCTGCAAGCCCACCCCGCTGTCTCGTGGGTGCTGTATCCCGGCCTGGCGAGTCATCCCTCGCACGAATTGGCGCAACGCTACTTCCAGCATGGCTATGGTGCCATCGTCGGTTTCGGCATCAAGGGCGGCCTGGCAGCGGGCCGTAAGTTCGTCGGCAGCACGCGGTTGCTCTCGCTCTTGGCGAACGTGGGCGACGCGAAATCGCTCGTGATCCATCCGGCCAGCACCACGCATTCGCAACTGAGCGAAGAAGAGCAGATCGCCACAGGCGTGACGCCGGACTTCGTGCGCCTCTCCATCGGCATCGAAAACATCGATGACATCCTGGCCGACATCGACCAGGCGCTGCGTGCCGCAACCGGCGTGTAAACAGAGACGGGAACACGGAGGCCACGGAAAATGGAGATACGGAACGCGAAATGACACGAAATAGGCACGAGAAGACGCGAAATGAAGTTCAATAGTTGAAACAACATTTCGTGGCATTTCGCGCAAGATCTCGTGTCATCTCGTGTTCCGTCCTTTCTTGTATGCATTGGTATTTGTTGTATTTGTACTGCAAAGGTGGCTAGTATGCGGGTGGTGAAGTTTGGCGGGTCGTCGGTGGCGGATGCCGAACGACTGCGGGCGGCGGCGGCGATTGTGGCGGCGCACCAGGCGCAGGCGCGCGTGGTGGTGGTCGTTTCGGCGCTGGCCAGCGTGACGGACACGCTGTTGCGCGCGGCAGGGCAGATCCAGATGGGTGAGGGGGCGTGGCAGGCGACGCTGGCGAAGGTGGCGGAACGGCATCAAGCAATCTATCGCGCCCTGGCGGGCCGCGTACCCGACGATTTCGCGCGCCAGTGGGCGGCGTTGCTAGCAGAGGCAGCGACCTTGCCCCCACGCGACCCGGCGACGGAACTGGCCGCCCTAGAAGCCGCGCGCTTTTCAGGCTGGGGCGAACGGCTGAGCGTGCCGCTGCTGGCACTGGCGCTCATCGCCGCCGGCACCCTGGCAGAAGGCTTCACGGAGGCTCCCGTGCTGCTGGCGAATCGTGATCCCTTCGCGCTGGCGGAGCCGTCGATTCTGGCGACGCGGGCCAGCCTGGTGCCACGCCTTGGCCCGCTGCTTTTGCGCGACGGCGTGCCGGTGCTGCCCGGCTACATCGCCCGCGATGCCGAGGGCCGCGCAACCACCCTGGGCCGCAACGGCTCAGACTATTCCGCCGCCATCATCGCCGCCGCGCTGGGGGCCGAGGCGCTCTACATCTATAGTGACGTGCCGGGCATCTACACCGCCGATCCGCATCGCTTCCCGGACGCCACCCTGCTGCCCACGCTGACCTATGCCGAGGTGCGTGCCATCGCCGCCACGGGAGCCAAGGTGCTGCACCCGCGTACCGTGGAACCGCTGGTCCGATGGGGTATTCCCCTGCACCTGCGCAGCAGCTTCGCGCCCGACGCCCCCGGCACGGACGTGCTGCCCGATCCCGTCCTGGCAACCACCGTGGCCGGGTGACGGCCTTCCGCTTGACCAACGAACGGCGTCAATCGTCCTTGCAAACAGCAGTAGCCGTTTGGGTAGCAAGCGCGCAACCTCTTGCTGAATGTGCTAGAATGGCAGCAGCCAGAGGGACAGCATTTGCGCCAGAGAGGATCGTCAACCATGCAGCCAGAACAACCCCCACCAGCAGAGAGCGCGCCCGCGCCCGACGCGCCGCCGTTCACCCCACCCCAGCCACCCCCGCAGCCACAGGCACCGTATCCCTATCCGGCTCCCACGCAGCCACAAGGATCACCGTGGGGCTATATGGTCCCCTACATGCCCTATCCGTCCTATCAGGTGATGGACCGCATCGAGAAGGATGTCAATCAACTGCCGTTGGTGGCGATGATCCTCAGCATCGTCGCGTTCCCGTTTTTGTTCACGGCCACACGCACCGGCAACGTTCCCTACTTCACCGGCCTCATCAGCCTAGCCGCGATCATCCTGGGCCACTTCGCGCTGGCACAGCGCCCGCCGCCAGAGGTCTCGCGCGGGACGGGCATGGCCATCGCCGGCCTGGTGATCGGCTATTTCTTGCTGGCGATCACGCTGGTGGCGCTGATCCTGACCGTCTCCGCGTAGCCGTGGCCCCACCCCCCGGCCCCCTCCCCATCTGCGGATGGAGAGGGGGTGATCAGACGTTGAGACTGATCGCGTAAATCTTGCAGATCAGCCCATAACGTTTAGTGCTCGCATGGAATTCGCTGCTCAGCCCAAACCGTCTGCGCTCCCCTCTCCATCCGCAGATGGGGTGTAGGGGCGACCCTTGTGGTCGCCCTGGGGGTGGGGCCACCATTCACGCTCACATCCCCACATAGCGGGCATAGAGCGAGCGCGCCAGGGCGGGGTCGTCGGTGCCGCGAATGAGGGCGCGACCGTCGGTGAAAAGCGTCAGATCATAGGGGGCGGCGTGCAGGCGGGCGAAGGTGCCGGGGGCGAGGTGAACCGCGCCGAGGGTATGCCAGCGCGCGGCGATGGCGGCGAGATCGAGCGGGGCGGCGCGGGGTGCGCCGGCGGGCCGTTCCGGGCGCACCTGCACCGTATCGCGTCCGCAGAGGCGAATCGTTGCCTCGCTGGCTGTGCCGTCCAGCCAGTCGAATTCGCCGCGCCCGCACGCCGGGCATGCTGGATCGCGCCCCAGCGCGATGCCCTCGAACGTGCCGTCCCATTGGTTGAAGGTGCGCAATTCGCGGCTGGTTGATGCGCTGCCGAGCAGGATCTTGAGCGCCTCGGTCGCGGCCATGCCCGTGACCATACTCACCGCGCCGTTCAGCACGCCGACAGTGTCACAGGTAGCCGCCGTGCCGGGCGGCGCGGGGTCCGGCCAGATGCAGCGCAGGCAGGGGGTGCGACCCTCCGGCGTGGCGACGTGGCAATTCATCGTCATGCCCTCCGCGCCGACCACCGCGCTATAGATCCAGGGGATACCGGCCTCCACACAGGCGTCGTTGATAAGGTAGCGTGTCTCGAACGCATCAGAACCGTCCAGAATCAGATCGACCTCGGCGGCGAGATCGCGCGCTTCCTCCGCGCCGAGATCCTGCACGCGCGGCTCGATGGCGATGGCGCTATTGACGGCGTGCAGCCGGGCGGCGGCGGCGAGCGCCTTGGGCGCGCCGGCCTCGGCATCCGCTTCGTCGAAGAGCATCTGGCGCTGAAGGTTGCTCCATTCCACCACGTCGCGGTCGATGAGGATGAGCCGCCCCACGCCGGCACGGGCGAGCATATCCGCCAGGTGCGTCCCCAACGCGCCACAGCCAACGACCGCAACGCGCGCGGCCCCCAGCCGCGCCTGGCCGGCAGCGCCAAGCGGCGCGAAGACCCGCTGGCGGGCATAACGCGCATCTTGGGCAGCGTTAGCATCGGTGTCAGGCATAATGCACCTCCGCCAATCTCAGCCGCATGCGGCGTGCCAGGTGGGGTGATTGCAACCGCTGCCTGGTGCCAACTAGGCATAGCTGTAGGCGATGCACATCCCCGGCCCATAATATTCCTCTAGTAACGCAAGGATGGACTCATGATAAACATCGTCCTCATCACGTAACCCGCCGCTGAGTTCACAGATCTGCGCCGTGAGCGCATAGGTTTCATCATGGGGGGCATAGGCGTTAAAAAAGCCGAAGGTGCGCGCTCCCGTCAGAGCAAAAAACTCCGGACCATCCCAGGAAGCAAACTTCACCCAGATGTCCTCACGCCCATAAGGCAAAGCCGCCAACGCGCGGGCGAGGGCGTCACGTTCATCTCCGTGATAACAGATCGTCACCGTGCCATACTCACCAGTCGGTTCGCCGGTCACAGGATGGTAACGTTCAACCGCGCGTTCAGTGGGAAACGTGGTAATAGTTTGGGCAATATCAAGATAGCCGCGATAGTGTACCATGTCGCCACCTTGCTGAAATGGGTGCGTGACGAGACCGTGGGCGACCAGCACCGGTCCCTGCCCATGTCCCTCATGCAGCGTGCGCAGAATCATCGTCGTGAAATCATCGTGGCTACATAGCCGACCATCCGCCGGCATCACATACGGCGTTATCCAAACTCCCACTGTCGCAGTTCCTCCTGAGAAGAGATTTTATTACCTGTGAAGTCATTCTTTTGCTGAGGAAAAAAGCGGCAAAAAAAGAGCGCATGGGTTGTGATCCATGCACGCTAGCACCCTCGCCCCGTCGCGTGGTATAGTCAGCGTGATTATGCAGCGCAAGGAGCGGCACAACGGGATGCGACGCCATATCATCGGCAGCGTACTCTTGCTGGTTATTATCGGACTGACGTTCAGCGCCATCGCGCCGCCGTGGGTCAAGACGCAGTGGAATGTCGTCGCGGCGCAGAAGGGGCTGCCGCAACTGACCGGCGCGGGCGTGCCGGTGCTGGGGACGACCAGCCTGGAACCGTGCCAGTCCACCGACTACTGGGCGACGCCGATCGCGCAATGGGCTGTGCCACCGGGCTGCTATGGCGCGATCTACACGCCGGACCAGGCGGCCTATCCCGCGCGCCCGGACTGGGGCTGGTGCAACTGGTGGGTGGAAGAGATGCATCCTAGTTTGCAGGGCGACCAGGCATTGCAATTGCCGCGCCACGCGACGCCGGTGGTCGGCGCGGTGGCCTGGCTGGCGGCGGGCGAGCAGGGCGCAAGCGCCTCCGGCCATTACGCTGAGGTCGTAGCGATCAATCCCGACGGCTATTGGCTGCTGGTGAGCGAGATGAACGACAACTGGCGCGGCGCGGGCTTCGGCCTGGTCAACTACCGCTATATCCATGTCAGCTCCAATGTGTGGTTTCTGTATTAACAACCTCTAGCAAAGCGAGGGCATGGCGGACAGGAATGTCCGCCCCACGGAATCCGAAAACGACCGCATCGTATGCTATAATCCATGCGGGAATTCCCTGGCGCGATTTCGAGCAACCGGCGGTGATGGGCGCATGGCAGACAACCAGCAGATGCAGATCGCAATCGACGGCCTTGTCGCTGCCGGCAAGAGTACCGTGGGCGAGATGGTGGCACACCGGCTGGGCATTTTGTATGTCGATACCGGCGTGATGTACCGCGCGGTCGCATATGTCGCCCTCGCGCGCGGCGCGGACATCCACGATGATGCCGCGTGTGGCGCGATTGCCGCGACGCTGCCGTTGCAACTGTTGCCGCCGACGGTGGACGACGGACGCCAGGCAACCGCCCTGCTGGACGGGCAAGACATCACCTGGGATCTCCGGTCGGCGGCCATCAACCAGGCCGTTCCCATCGTGGCGGCGCACCCGCGCGTGCGCGCGGCGCTGCACGTGTGGCAGCGCCGGCTGGCGGCGGAACAGAGCGTGGTGATGGTCGGGCGCGATATCGCCGCCGAGGTCATGCCCGACGCCAAAGTCAAGATCATGCTGTCGGCCTCGCTGGATGAGCGCGTGCAGCGCCGCGCGGCGGAGATGCAGCGCCACGACCCCACAACGCCCGTCGATCTGCTGCAATTGCGCCTGGCGATCATCGAGCGCGACCGCAATGACCGCGACCGCACCCTGCTCACTCCTGATACCCTCATCATCGACACCGATCATCTGACGATTGACCAAGTGGTTGATCGCATTGTGGAGGTTGCCCATGAACGCTACGGCTGACACCACCGACTTCGTCCCCGGCTCCCCAGAACGGCGCGGATTCTATGAGCGGCTGCGCCGTTTCGTGCTGATTGCCGGCAACCTCTTTTTCGCCCTCGACGTGCAGGGGTTAGCTAACATCCCCGCCACCGGCCCCGTGCTGGTCGCCTGCAATCATATGAGCTTCTGGGATATCCCCGCGCTGGCGCTGCGCCCGCGCCGCATGTTTCACTACATGGCGAAGTCCGAGTATGCCCGTAACGGCTTTATGCGCTGGCTCTTCACCAAGCTGGAAGCGTTCTTCGTGGATCGCGGTGAGGGCGACATGGGCGCGATCCGCAACGCGCTGGCGGTGCTGAAGGCCGGCCAGGTGCTGGCGATCTATCCCGAAGGCCATCGCAGCGACGACCACGCGCTCATCCCCGCGCACGACGGCTTCACGCTGATCGCCTTCAAAGGTAGCGCGCCGGTAGTGCCGGCGGCGATCTGGGGATCAGAAGACGTGGGTAAGGGCGGACGCTTCCTCTTCCGCCGCCCGACGATCCACATCCGCTATGGGCCGCCGATCACGCTCGTGCCAAGCGGCAAGAAGTACACCAAAGAAGATCTGGCGGAGGCGACGAACCTGATCATGGGGACCATCGCCACCATGCTGCCGCCCCAATATCGCGGAGCCTACGCCGCCGAGGCCGAGCGCCTGCTGGCCCAGCCGACGCGGGCGCGCGGCGCGGGCGAAGTCGTCTCTTGACACTCACTGATAGGGCAACTACGCATTGTGGGGCGGGCATGCCTGTCCGCCATTCGCCGCTCGCGCTTTTGCTCCCTTTCATATGATATGGTATGCTAAATACGAACGTGTTTGTCGTACAAGAATAGGAAAAAGCTCATGAAACCACTCGTCGCTATCGTCGGACGCCCCAACGTGGGCAAATCGACTTTCTTCAATCGTATGATCGGCGAGCGCCTGGCGATCGTCGAAGATCTGCCAGGGACCACGCGCGACCGCATCTATGGCGACGCCGAGTGGAATGGGCGCACCTTTACGCTCATCGACACCGGCGGCCTGGAACTGGGGTCAGCGGATAACATCATGAGCCGCGTCTTCGCGCAAGCGCAACTGGCCATCGAAGAGGCCGATGTCATCGTCTTCCTGGTGGATGCGCGTGACGGCGTCACCGCCGCCGACCAAGAGATCGCCGAATTGTTGCGCCGCACGAAGAAGCCGGTGGTGCTGGGCGTGAACAAAGCCGACAACGCCAATCTGCGCGCGGAAAGCGTGGATTTTTACCAGCTTGGCATGGACGATCTGATCACCCTCTCGTCGCGCCAAGGCACCGGCACCGGCGACCTGCTAGACGCCATCACCGCCGCGCTACCGCCCGAACAGGAGCTGAGCGCGGCAGAGGCGCAATTGCCCAAGTTTGCCATCGTCGGGCGACCGAACGTGGGCAAGTCGTCGCTGCTCAACGGCATCTTGCGGCAAGATCGCGTCATCGTCAGCGACATCCCCGGCACCACGCGCGATGCCATCGACACGACCGTCCAACATCGCGGCGTCGATCTGATGCTGATCGACACCGCCGGCGTGCGGCGGCGCGGCAAGGTCGATCCTGGCATCGAGAAATATTCCGTGCTGCGCGCGACGCGGGCCATTGAACGCTGTGACGTGGCGCTGCTGGTCATCGACGCGCTGGACGGCGTCACCGCGCAGGATACGCACATCGCGGGCATCATCAACGACAATGCCAAGGGCGTCATCATCATCATCAACAAGTGGGATCTCATCCGTGAGCGCCGTGCCGCCTTCGCCGCCGCCGATGCCGACCCCACCCTGCCGACGCCGAAAGACGATGTGCCGCTGGAAGCCGACGACTACCGCGAACAGGTGCAGCAGGAACTGAAGTTCATCCCCTATGCGCCGGTGATCTTCGCTTCCGCCAAGACTCGCTATCACGTCGAAGCGATCCTTGATGCCGCGCTGGAGATCGCGCAGGTGCGCGAGCAGCGCGTCCCCACCGCCCGGCTGAACGAACTGATCCGCGAAGCCGTACTGCGACACCCGCCCGCGCCCATCAAGGGCCGCCAGCTTAAGGTTTATTATGTCACGCAGCCGGAGACGAATCCGCCGACCTTCGTCTTCTTCGTCAACGATAGCGAATTAGTACATTTTGGCTATGAACGCTATCTTGAAAACCAGATGCGCCAGGAGTTCCGTTTCCCCGGTACAGCCATCCGCCTGGTCTTTCGCAGCCGGCAATCTGAGGATCGTGAGGACAAACGGAGCTGACCACGCCCGGTTGATCGATTGGCTAGTTACAAATGATGCAGGTCGTGGTATAATGGCGGCGACTTCGGGCAGCATGCCGCCACCACCCGCGCGACTGCGATAACGGTACAGGGAAGTGGCATGATGCAAACGACGCAGCAATGTCCTACATGTGGTCGGGAAATTCGGCCCGGCGACAATTTTTGTCTGCATTGCGGCCAGCGGCAAGATGCGGCACAACCGACTTTCCTGCCGCCGTGGCCCTGGGGCCACGCGCCATCCCCAGGGACGGAGCCGGCCAGTGCCGCGCCGGCGGAACATCCATCCGTGGCAGCCGCCACGCTATCTTTTGATGCAATGAGGCCAAGCATGTCACAGCCACCCCGCTTTACCTGGAAAACCACTGATGGCGCGACCCATGACTTCGAGATGACTGCGACCGAAATCTCCATCGGGCGTGCGCCAACCTGCGACATCGTACTCAACGACGACCAGATGGTCTCGCGCCGCCACGCAACGGTACGCCGCCAGGGAATCAATGTCACGGTGATCGATAACGGTAGCAGCAATGGTACGCTGATCAATGGCAGCGAGATCCACGAGCCAACCCCCTTAAAGGATGGCGATCACGTGACCATCGGCGATTACGATCTGATCTTCGCCGCCGCCAATGATAATGTGGCCGTCGCCCCCGGCGCACCCGTGGTCGAGACGATTCGCATCGGCGGCTCCGCGCCTGCCAGCAACGGATCATCCGCTGGGTGGGCCAGCG
This sequence comes from Ktedonobacteria bacterium, assembly GCA_027459785.1. GTDB lineage: Bacteria > Chloroflexota > Ktedonobacteria > Ktedonobacterales > JACDGC01 > JAJPKG01. The sequence continues at coordinate 28,510 of DAIDGU010000010.1, forward strand.
CAGGGTATGGCACGCCCGTCGCGGCACCGCCGCCGCCCGCGCCCCTTAACGGCGGCTTCGCCATGCCGCCCACCGCGCCGCCGCTCTACGATGCGCCTGCGGCTGAGCCTGCGCCCGTCGCGGCCAGCCCCTTCTCCGCGTTCGATGCTGTAGCAGAACAAGAGGTCGGCGCAATCGGCATGTCGTCCGGCTATGCCCAAGGCTCGTATGTGCATACCGTCAACGGCAAAGAAGTGGAGCGCGAAGAAGCGGCGAGTACGTATCAGAACCAGGTGGTGCTGAACGGCGAGCGCGTGGCCGCCGCACCGCAGCGCCAAGACGCAGTGGCCCTGCTGGCGACGATCCAGAGCCTGCACGCCCAGCTCAATGAGCAGATCGCCGACGCCGACCACATGGCCGACATCGTGCGCGACCGCGTGCGCAGCGCCCTCAGCCAGCTCGAAACCGCGCTGAACGCCGCGCAGTCCAGCGCGCAACAGGCCGCGTTGGCCGACCTGCACCAGCTCGCCGACGGCGTGAGCCAGTCCAAAACCTTTGATATGGCGGCTAACCTGGCAAGCCGTGCCGGCGAGATCCGCGACGTGTTGGCCGCGCACCAGGCGTTGCTGAACGCGCTGGCAGACATCCACCAGCAGTTGCAAAACGCCGTCAGCAAGTAGCGTCGCGCGACCCAATCCTGACCCCCTCGCTATCCGCCGATAGGGAGGGGGTCTTCGGCGTTACGCCAGGGACGACGAGCGGAGACCGGCGGACGGGGACGGGCGGGCGGAGACGGACGGGGACGGGCGGGCGGTTAAAACCGCGCCTAAGCGCCTGACGGCGACGAAGTCCACCTGCGTGGACTAGGATACTAACCCGCGTAGGCGGGTTTTGTGGCCGGATGGCCCCACCGGCGCGGTTTTAACCGCCCGCCGTCCCCCCGGCACCACGTCCCCCCGCCGTCCTCCCCCCGCCGTTACGCCGCCAGATGCGCAAGCCAAGCGCGGGCGGCAGGGATCTCGGCCTGGGTCAGGCCATGGCCGCCCTGCGCCCAGTGCAGCGTCACTGATGCGCCAGCTGCTTGCAAGAGGTCGGCGAGGGCGCTGGCCTTGGTGGGCGAGATGAGCGCATCGGTGCGACCGGCGCTCAGCAACACGGGGCGCGCATGCAAATCCGGCAGCGGCGCTGGCACGAGCGGCACCTGCGCCCGCAACAGGATCGCCCCTGCCAGGGTGGCAGGGCGCAACAGCAAGAGGCTAGCCGCGATGTTCGCGCCATTGGAGTAGCCCACGGCGAACACCTGTGCTGGCCCAACCGCATACGCCTGGGTGGCGGCGGCCACAAAATCCGCCAGTTCATGCGTGCGTTGGATGAGATCGGCTTCATCGAACTGCCCCTCGGCGAAGCGCCGGAAGAAGCGAGGCATGCCTTGTTCGCGGATCTTGCCGCGCGGACTCAGCAGGTGCGCAGTGGGATCAAGTTGGCGGCCCAGTGGCAGCAAGTCATCCTCATCGCCGCCCGTGCCGTGCAGCAACAGGAGCAGCCGTGGCGGGTGGACCGTGGACTCGTTGGGCGCGGGAACATAGCGATGCGCAAAATCCAGCGCGGGGTGTGTCATCAAACGCCTCCTTGTTCCGTCGGAGCCAGCAAGGGATGTAGCCCGGCAGTGATTTCACGGCGATACGGTTCCAGGAACGGCGGCAGGGCCAGCGCTTCGCCCAGATGGTTGATATCCTCATCGGCGGCGAAACCGGGGCCGTCCGTGGCGATCTCGAAAAGCGCGTGGCCCGGTTCGCGGAAATACAGCGAATGGAAGTAGAAGCGGTCGATCACCTCGGTCACGTTGACCCGCGCTGCCACCAGGCGTTCGCGCCATGCGCGCTGTTGCGCGTCGTCGGGGGTGCGAAAGGCGACATGGTGGACGCCACCGACGCCGGGATAACCCCGCGCCAGTTCCGGGCGCGCTTGCACGTGTACCTCCGTCCCCAGGCCGCCGGCCCCCGTTGTATACACGGTAAGCGGCGCGTCACCATAGAGCGGCCCACCCTCGATATACGTCGTTGCCTCGCGGAAATTGAGTACCTGCGTGAGCAGGTGTGCCGTCGGTTCCAGCCGCGCCACCAGCATCGTCACGGCGGCCATCCCGCGAATGGCGACAGCGGCGGGAATGGGGCTTGCCGGCCACGGCTGCCATTGCATGGCATCATCTGCCCCTTGTACCAGCGGATCGGCCACCAGGGCCAAGCGCAAGCCATCCGGATCGGCGAAGGGCAGAGCCAGCCGGTCGCCACGCGCGCTGATCTGGAGATCGCCGGGTGCTAGGGGAGTGGAGAGAACGGCGGTGAGGTGCTGCTGCCACCATGCCAGCGCCGCCCGGTCCGGCACGCGCAAGGCGATCTCGTGGATCATGCCCGTCCCCGGTCGATTCGGCGCGGCATCGGTGAAATCGAAGAAAGTGAGTTCGGTGCCAGGATGGCCGATGTTATCACCATAAAAGAGGTGGTACGCCGAGACATCATCCTGGTTGACGGTCTGCTTGACCAGCCGCAAGCCCAGCACGTCGGTATAAAAGGCGACATTGCGCGCCGTGTTGCCGGTGATGGCGCTCATGTGATGCAAGCCGGTCAGCGAAAGATCGCTCATGGTCAAGAAACTCCTTGGTTGTGTGAAGGTTTCTTTGTAAACCTTCATGGTGAATGCAACGGGCGAGACGCGAGGGAACATGGGGAACGTGGGCGCGCTGGCGGAGCGCGGGGCGCGATAAATCGCGCCTATACAATGTCGTGAGGCGGACAGCGATCTGCGTGGGGCGGACATTCCTGTCCGCCGTCCCGTTCCCTGGCAACGGGGGTCAGGCGCTGTCGGCGTCGGCGCGCAAGGTATGCTCGAAGCGCCGCAGGAGCGCGTGCAGGTGACGGCGGTCGGCGGGCGGCAGCGCCGCGAAAAGGCGCGTCACCAGGGCGTTTTGCGCGGGGATGACCGCGTGCGCGAGGGATCGGCCCGCCTCCGTCAAGTACAGGCGATTGGCATGCCCTTCGCTGCGGCGTTCGATCCAGCCACGCGCCACCAACCGATCCAGCAGGCGTGAGATGTTGCCCTTGGTCTCTAACAGCCGGGCCGCCAGATCTTGCTGGCAAATGCCCTCGGCGGCGGCGATCTGCGTCAAGGCATCGAATTGAGCCAGCGGCAGATCCCACCCGCGCAAAAACGCGGTGATCTGGCTCGTAACGCGCGCATGCACGCGCATCAAGCGCACCCATGTCACGAGCGACGGTGCCAAAGCCAGGGAGGTGTCTAACGGTGCTACGGCAGACGTTGAAGATGATTCGCTCATACCTATAGTTTACACGGAAACCTTCGCATTGTCAAGCGCCATTTCCCGAACCGCAACAACTGTGCAACATCCTCGCAATGCTACCATTCAAGCATCAACCCCTGAATCGCGTATACTACCTGTTGCAGGTACTCCACAATGGCTACCGGAGGACCGCCATGCCTGTCCTTCCGGCCCCGCTGACCACCGTCTTTCCCCACAAGGGGTATACCTCGTCCTAGCCCGGAGGGGTTCCTTTTCCGAGCCGGGGGGTTTAACCCCCGGCGTCCGTGCTGGCGGCGCTGCTGGATGCCCTCCCCGGCGTGCTGGCGGCGCTGGTACGCTGCCTGGCACCACCCCCTGCCCCTGGACGCGACCATCGGCCTCCGTGGTCTCTGTCGCCGCGCCGGAATTGTGCGACAATAGGATCAGCTTGCAATGGATTTTGCTGTGACCGAGGTTGCCTGATGCACCGCTATGCGACCGTCCTCTTCGATCTGGATGGGACATTGACCGATTCCGAAGTGGGCATCACGCGCTCCGTGCAATACGCGCTGGCGAGAATGGGGATCGTGGTGGCGGATCGGCGGGCGCTGGTGCCGTTCATCGGCCCGCCGCTGCATCACTCGTTCCAGGCATATTGCGGCGGCGACGCAGCGATGGCCTTGCAGGCGGTGGAGTGGTATCGTGAATATTACGACACCATCGGCATCTATGAGAATGCCCTCTATCCAGAGATTCCCGCGCTGTTAGACCGCTTGCAGGCGCAGGGCCACACCCTGGTGCTGGCGACATCGAAGCCGACGGTGTATGCCGCGCGTATCGTGGCCCATTTCGGCATCGCGGAGGCGTTTGCCGCCATCGTCGGCAGCCACTTGGATGGCACTCGTACCGCGAAGGCCGAGGTCATCGCCGCCGCCCTGGCTGCCGTGCCGGCCAGCGATCCGACGCGCACGCTGATGGTGGGCGACCGCGAGCACGATATCATTGGCGCGCGGGCCAACGGCATCGCCGCCCTGGCCGTCGGCTACGGCTTTGGCACGGCGGCGGAACTGCGCGCCGCCGCGCCGGATTATCACGCGGCGACGGTCGCCGATCTCGCCCTGTTCTTCGAGGAGGATTGATGCTGTGAATTATCTCGATGCCGCCGCTGAACCCGCCGGCATTCCCTTCGCCCACATCGACGCCTTCACCGCCGCGCCTTTCGCTGGCAACCCCGCCGCCGTGTGCATCCTGTTGGAGGCGCATGACGACGCCTGGCTGCAAGCCGTCGCCCGCGAGATGAATCTGTCGGAGACGGCCTTCATCCAGGCGACGAATGGCGAGTTACGCCTGCGCTGGTTCACGCCCACCACCGAGGTGCCGCTCTGCGGCCACGCCACGCTGGCCAGTGCGCATATGCTCTTCGAGCGCGGCGTCTTCAGGTCTGACGAAACCATCACGTTCAAGACACAGAGCGGCGACTTGCGGGCCACCAAAGCGGAAAGCTGGATCACCATCGATCTGCCCGTGCTGCCCGTCACCCCGGCCACGCCACCCTTCGATCTCGCCGCCGCGCTGGGCGGTCCCGTCGCCAACATCGTCGTCAACGCGAATAACGTCTGGCTGGTGGAACTCGCCAACGAGGCGCAGGTGCGCGCCCTCACGCCGGATTTCGCCGCCATGCGCGGCGTCCACGGGGTGATCGTCACCAGCCGCTCCGCCACAACCGGCTATGATTTCGTCTCGCGCTATTTCGCGCCGGGCGTGGGCATCGACGAAGATCCCGTGACCGGCTCGGCCCATTGTTCCCTCGCACCCTACTGGGCGGCCAAACTGGGCAAAACGACCCTGACCGGCTACCAGGCGTCCGCGCGGGGCGGCGTGGTGCGGGTGCGGTTGGCCGACGAGCGCGTCTTCCTCAGTGGCCAGGCGGTGACGGTGCTGATGGGGCTGATGGGCAACCAGAGCGAGTAAAAGCAGCCTACTCGCTCTTGGCCTGGGCCTTCAGCTTATTCTTCACGCCATAAAAGCCGCCCAGGTAGCCCATGCCGATGACGATGGCCAGGTAGACGATGAAGCCGGCGATCTGCGCGCCCAGCGCCGATGCCGGCTGCTTCACCGTACTCGCCTGCGCCACGCCCGGCGTGTAGATCTTCGCCAGGATCGACGCGACAATGACCATCACCAGCGCGCTCACCACCCCCGGCGCGACATGCAGGCGCTCGCGGCCCGCCAGGTAGCCGGCAGAATAGAGGCCGAAGATGATGGCGAAGACGCCCACACACAGCGGCACAGCGAAAGCCAGGTTCGCCGCCGGATTCGCACTGCCTTGCGCCAGCGCATTTTCGATCACGATGACCAGCAGGCTGACGAGGTAATAGGCGACGCCGACGATTGCGCCCCATTTCAGCGCGCTCAGCAAGTTGGCGGGATCGGACAAAACGGTCAACCACGGGCGGCGTGCGGGATTTTCAGGCAGCGGTTTATAGGCGGACATGCGATCAGGATTCCTCTCACGAGAGATAGCATTTGGTGTTCTTCACAAAGCGTGCCTTTGCTGTACCCTATGCGATGTACCTTTGCGGTGTACCTATATGAATTATAGCGCGAATCAGCGCATCTGTCGTCCCCCTCCCCCGAATGCCGGCGTTGCCTGCAAGACCGATTGCTGACGCAACCATACGAGAGCGTTGCATTATGTCGTTTTGTAACAGTCTCTGACATCTTCTCACGAAGGCCTATTGTTTGTTATAGTTTGTTAAGGATTGGTTAGGGCTTTGTTGGTACTACATCGGTTTCCCTCGTGCCAATTGAGCCAACATCTTTTGTCATTGCTGCCGTTTTTCACACCATGTCTGGTACCAGGAGGATTCTTTTTTTGAATGCATCGCCCTTACTATGCGCTGCTGATCTTGATCGCCGGCTTGACCTTAGCGACCTGGCTGTTGGGCCTCATCACACTCCTCATTGCCGCGACGATGGCCGCGTCTATATTCCTCACCCCGCTGGCCCCTGGCCTCACGTGGCCGGGCAGCACGCCGCTTCAGGTGCGTTTCGCCCTCGTCAGCATCTTGGTGACGCTCGCGCTCTTCATCGCCGCCATCAGTTGGATCGTAGCGCGCACCACACGCGCCGGCTTCGAGGGTGCGCAGCGCGCTTTCATGCGCGAACGCGAGTTAGTCAAGCTCAAAGACCAACTGATCGTCAGCGCGAACCATGAACTGCGGACGCCCATCATGGCGCTCTATGGCAATGTTGAATTTCTGATGGCGCTGGGCGAACGCATCACCCCAGAGCAGCGGACGACCTTGCTCCAGCGCGCCCTCGGCGCTGGCGATATCCTGCTAGGCCTGCTCAACACGATCTTCGATGCATCGCTGGCGGAAAGCAAGCTGCAACTCGCCCCGCGCACCCTGGCTATCGGACCGCTGATCACGGCCTTGTTAGAGGCGTTCGATCCGCGCGAGATCGGCGAACCCGCTTTAGCCCCCGGCAACTACCAGGCCCGCGACATCACGCTGGTGTTGCCACCTAACCTGACGGTGTATGCCGACGAAAAGCGTCTGCGCCAGGTGTTGCTAAATCTGCTATCCAACGCGCTGAAATACTCGGAGCCGGGGACACCCATCACCATTACGGCGGAAATCGTCGCTGCGGCGGAGCCAGCGATGGTGCAGATCACCGTGCGCGACCGGGGCTTGGGCATTCCGCCAGCGGAAGCCGGCCAACTCTTCCAGCAGTTCGCCCGCCTGCCGCGCGACATCGCCGGCAAGGTACGTGGCACCGGCATGGGCCTCTATCTCTGCCGGTTGCTCATCGAAGCGATGGGGGGGTGTATCACGGTCGCCAGTACAGGCATCCCCGGTGAAGGTGCCAGTTTCATCTTTACCTTGCCCCAGGTCGCGCCGGAACCAGTTCCCACGCCGGCTATGTCCATCAGCAAACGCGCGTAATACCCATTTTGGGTAAAGACGGTGGCCATCGAGGCCGGACAGACAGGAATGTCTGTCCTCCAGTGTTATGGAAAATGGCGGCTCTCCGGGTGGTCGTGGGGCGGACATGCCTGTCCGCCGTGGTGACAGACAGGAATGTCTGTCCTCCGTTACCCCTATTGATTATCCGCAAAGGGTATAGCTTAATCGCAACATGCTAGCGCGCCCCCACCTACTGGCCGGCAAGGAGAAGAGCAGCATTTGCGCCGTGTAACCTGGCACAACGTATGCAGCGGCAACGCCTACGATCACACATCATCAAAGGAGCAGGCAGATGAACAGGGAAAACCTGGCGTTGTTGGTGCTACGCGGCACCTATGGCTTGTTGCTGACCGGGCATGGCAGTCAGAAGCTTTTCGGCATCTTTCGTGGCAGCGGTTTCAAGAAAACTATCGCCATGATGGAAGGGTTGGGGTTGCGCCCCGGTAAGCCCTGGGCGGCGATGGCGACCGCGTCTGAAGGCATGGGCGGCCTGCTGACGGCGCTGGGATTGCTCGGCCCCATCGGGCCGGTGCTGTCGATGGGCGCGATGGGCATGGCGGCGATCCGCGTGCATGGCGGCAAGCCGATCTGGGTGACGGAAGGCGGCGCGGAGTTCCCCATCACCAACCTGGCCATCGCCACGGCGCTGGCGCTGAGCGGCCCCGGCGATCTCTCGCTGGATCGCGCCTTCAAGCTCAAGCTGCCGGGTTGGGTTGGCCCCGCCGCATTCGTTGCCACCGCCGGCGGACTGGCGCTCGGCCTCCAGCAATCCAGACCGCGCCCCGCCCCCACCGCTACGGAAGCCGCGCCGGCTGCACACGCGACCACGGCCCAGATCTAAGCTCAAGCATGCACGCTGGTCTCAATTCTGCGAAAGCAGCCCATGAGTACCAGGGATGATACGTCCCTGGATGGAAGGAGACAAGCGATGGCGAATCCAATGCATCCCAACGACGATCCCCAGCAAGGGACGATCCCCAACATGGATGATATGGACCAGCAAGATCAGGCCACCGGCAGTCAGGGCGGCTTCAATCAGGCACCCGCCGGCAACCAGACCGGCACGCAACAGCAAATGACTGGCAACCAGGGCAACCTGAACCAACAGGCGTCAGGTAATCAGGGTGGCATGCAACAGCAGACGGCTGGCAACCAGGATACGCTCCAGCAGCGCGGCTTCCCCAGCGAGGATCTGCAAGCGGACGGCATGCAACAACAGGCGACGATGGGGCAAAACAGCCCGCAAGACGCGCGCGCCACGCCCAGCGACCAGGACGACGCGGCGCGCGGCGGCATGCCCGGCGACGGCGCGGGCCGCCGTGACGAGACCGGCACCAGCGGCGTCTATCCCCTTTCTGCCAGCCAGGGAGCCAGCGGCAACGCGCCGATCATCGGCGAGGAAGCCTGGGGGCAGGGCGACCGTGGGGCCGCCGGCTACAGCGATTCCGGCGATTCGGAGACGATGACGATCCCGTCGGACGGCGCGGACAACCAGGGCGACCAGGCGGAGGGCTAAGTATGCCACGCGCGCAACTGCTCATTAATCCCGGTGCCTTCCAGGCGGGATCGCAGGAGATCGAGGACGAGATACGCCGCCAACTCAATGCGGCGGGTTATCAGCTTGATATCGTCCAGATCGCCGATTCCGGCAATGGCGCGGCGCTGGCCCGCGCGGCGGTGCGCGCGGGGTATGATCTCGTGATCGCCGGCGGCGGTGACGGCACCATCCAGCAAGTCGCCGCTGGCATGATCCATAGCAAAGTCCCTTTGGCAGTGCTGCCGCTGGGGACAATGAACAATATCGCGCGCAGCCTGTGCATTCCACTCGACATCAAAGAGGCGCTGACGGTGATCGCCAGCGGCCAGCAGCGGCGCATCGACATGGGCATCGCCAATGGCACGCCGTTCGTCGAGGTGGTCAACGTGGGCGCGGAAGCGGCGTTCTCGCCGGTCGGCGAAGCCGCACGCCATCACGGCTTCGGGTCGGCGCTGCGCGGCATGGTCGAGGGGTTGCGCCTGCTGTTGCGCTTGCAACGCCACGGCCTTACGATGGAGATCGACGGCAAGCGCCACCACGTCCACGCCTGGGAGATCACGATCTGCAACGCGCCGCTCTACGGCTTGCACTTCGCCGCCGCGCCGGACGCTCGCCTGGATGACGGCAAGCTGGATGTGGTCATCTCACGCCATACCCAACGCTGGCGTTATCTGCTGAATTACTGGGCGCTGATGGAGGGCCGGCGCGTGCAGGACGTGGATGTGCAGCGATATACCGCACGCCAGGTCCGCATCTATGGCCGCGACCGCGTTCCCGTGGCCGTCGCGGGCTACACTGCCGGGCGCACGCCCGTTTTCGTCACTGTCGCGCCGGGGGCGCTCACCGTCGTCGCGCCGCCCGCCACGCCGGGTCAGCCGGTGTGCGCTGAACCGCCCATCGCGGCGATTTTGCACTCGCTGGCCTGACAGGTCGGCGGCGGTTTTCACAGAGGCGGGATGTTCTGTTGGGAGCATCCCGTCGTTTGTGTGGTGGGAAAAGACGATGGTCAGTGGGGCCGGACAGACAGGAATGTCTGTCCTCCGGGTGCTATGGCGAATGGTGGTCCTCCGGGGAAGCGTGACAGACAGGAATGTCTGTCCTCCGGTATCCATATGGATCACCCGCAACGGGTAGTATTAAAGATCGACCTTCTCATTGGTGCCGATGTGGTCCGCCGATTCACCGGAGACGAGCGATTTCGCCAGGCCGACTACCTTCACGACGGGGCTAGAGGGCGAATCCCAATATTGCGCCTCCGTCGCCGTCACTTCCAGCAGCGCCAGGTTCGGATCGTCCTCGCCATTCGGGAACCAGGCTTTCAGGTCGGGGTGCCACAATTGGTGGATGCGCTGCCGGTCGCGCACGAGCCGCGCCGTGCCGGAAACCGACACATAAAGCTGGTTGCCCGGTTTGGCATAGCTGACATTGACCTGCTGGTTGCGCTGCACTTCATCCACCTTCGGCGTGTCGGCCTGGGTGAAAAACCATAGCGTCCCGTCGAACTCCGTGCGCTGCGTCGCCATCGGGCGGCTGCGCAACACGCCGTCGGCCTCCTGGGTGGTCAGCATCGCCAGGCGGATATCTTTGATCTTCTCCGCGACCCGTTTGATGGCATCAGTTCGATCATGCGCTTGCATCGTCATGGTGCTCCTTTCGCGTGAAACGCCGCGTGCTGCACAACCTTTGCGCAGCGTTTGGCCAGGGATGAACGACATCATTTTTGTACGCAAGATGTTGACCAGCCAGGGGAGAAGGGCATCGTGCCGGCGCGGATGGTCCCGCCGCCTTTCCACATGGCCGACGACTGTGGCATACTACACAGATAGAACAAGCACATCATCCCGGCGTGGGAAGACCGCTGATGAAGATGATGCGCGGTGGAAGGGATGTTTGGGCATGACCAAGAAAAGTGATGCGAAAAAGACGACGGCGCTCGCCGGCGACACCGGCAACGGCCACACGACGACCGCGCTGCCACACGGCGCGACCACGCCGATCAACCTGGGCTTGCTGAAACGGCTGACGGAGACGCCCGGCACGTCGGGCCGCGAAGAACAGGTGCGCGAGGTCGTCCTCAGCGAGATGAAGCCGCTGGTGGATGAGATCTCGGTGGATGCCCTGGGCAACGTCATCGGCGTCAAACGCGGCAGCGGCACGACCAAGGTGATGTTGGCGGCGCACATGGACGAGATCGGCTTTCTGGTGAAGCATGTCGCCAGCAACGGCTACCTGCGCGTGCAGCCCGTCGGCGGGCATGACCCCAGCGTGCTGGTGGCCCAGCGCGTGCTGGTGCATACCGAACACCACGGCGCGCTGCGCGGTGTGCTGACCGCCGCCCGCAAGCCGATCCATTTGCAGCGCGACAAAGCCGAGGGTGCGCCGGCCCTCACCGACCTTTTCGTGGACCTGGGCATCAAGGGTGAGCAGGTCAATGAGATGGTCGAGGTCGGCGACTTCGTGACGATGGACCGGACGCTGGAAGTCGTCGGCGATTGCGTCATCAGCAAGGCGTTGGACGACCGCTCCGGCGTGTTCGTGATGCTTGAGGCGCTGCGGCGGCTGAAAAACCCTGTGGCGACGGTCTACGCCGTGGCGACGGTGCAGGAAGAGGTTGGCCTACGCGGCGCGCAGGCGGCGGCGTATACCGTGGATGCCGATGTCGCCATCGCGCTGGATACGACCTTGGCGGTGGAAATGCCCGGCAGCGGCGAACACGAGGCCGTCACCAAGCTGGGCGCGGGCGTCGCCATCAAGATCATGGATAGCGGCCACATCGCGCATCCCAAGCTGGTACGCCACCTGCGCGAGATCGCCCGCCGCGAAGGCATCCCCTACCAGATGGAGGTGCTGCCCGCCGGTTCAACCGACGCCGCCGCCATGCAGAAGGCGCGCGGTGGCACAACCTCCGCCACGCTCTCGCTGCCCTCGCGCTACGTCCACACCGTCAACGAGATGGTGGCGCTCAGCGACATCGAGGCCGATATCAACCTGCTGGTCACCTACCTGGGCGAGATTCAGCCGGAAGACTACCAGTACTAACGCTGCCACCTGGGCCTGCCTGATATGCCATTGCCATGTGCCATCAGGCAAGCCCACACCACTATTTGCCCTTAGCCGCGCTCCGTCCGCGCAAGCAGTCCCTTACGGCGCAATGCCAGCAGAAGCAGGGCGAGCGCCAGCAGGATCGTACTCACGATCAGGAGCGCGGCATAGCGTTCACCGAAGGCAACGACCAGGCGCATGAAATGATGTCCCTGTGTGGCGATGACGATGCCTACCCCATAATAAAACGCGACCACGATGAAAACGGCTACCATCGCCAGCGGCAAGAAGGTTGTGTAGGCCATGCCCGACAGCCCCGCCATGATGATCGTAGGGATGCGCAAGCCAGGGATGAGCCAGCCGGCGATCACGATGCCGCGCCCGCGCTGCCGGAACCAGCCCTCGATCTGCTCCAGCCGTTTCTTTTCGAGGAAGATATATTTGCCGTAGCGATCCAGAAATGGCCGCCCGCCGCGCTGCATGATGGTGAAAAGCAACGATGCGCCGATGAGCGCGCCCACCCACGCCGTCGCCAGCACCGCCAGGGTGTAGGCTGGCGCAGGCGCATGCCGCGCACCTGCCAGCAGAATGAAGGTATCGCTCGGCACCGGCAACGGGATGCCTGCCGATTCGATCAGCGGCAGCACGAACAGCAGGACGAATTCATAATGCACGAAGCTATGATATAAAAAGTGCGTCAGCCCATGCCAAAAGCTCATGCTATGCATCCTTTCGGTGATGCAGGTTCTTCCCCGCATGGGCTTGCCTGGCGCATATCTGTTGCCATCTGTGACTTCCCTGCTATGGCTGATACTTTTTTTATAGAAGCCGACAACCACGGACAATGCTTAATGCCCGCCGGCACCGCAGGGGGCGCGGCGAACCATCCCAGCCGTGCTTGTTACTCGGCATAAGCAGGGCTGCGACGCGTCAGTGCGCGCCATGTTGCGCCAGATATTTTGGCCAGGACATCGGCGCGAAGCCAAAGTTTTTCGCAACCGCGTCGAGATCCGTCGTGTTGGGAAAGGCGAACAGGCCAAGCGCGGCGGTGGTGATCGGCGGATTGGGCAAGAGCGCCTGCATGGCTGCCGCCCCCAAGAAAACGAACGGCTTAGGGCCGGGGATCTTGGCCTTCTTGACGTGCAGGCTCGCCATCAACTGGTCGAGGATCTCGTTATAGGTGAAGATGTCGGGGCCACCGATGGCATAGGTGGTACCGTCGCGCGCCGGTTCGCGGATGCATTGCAGCACGCACGTCGCCACATCTTCTACCCAGATCGGCTGAAAGGTCTCTTTGCCGCTGCCCGCGACGGGGACGACAAATGGCACCTGCTTGATGAGATCGGCCAGTCCCTTGAAGAAGGCCGCGTGCGAACCGAACAACACCGATGGCTGGAGGATGGTCCAGCCCAGACCGCTTTCCTTGAACGCTTCTTCGGCCAGGTAGCGGCCCTGCATGTAGCTGCCGGGCTTGTCCTCTTTCGTCCCCAGGCCGCTCATCACCACGGCGCGCTTCGTCCCCGCGCGCTTGGCGGCGTCGATGAGATTGTGCGTGCCATCAACGTTGACGTTGTAATACGTCTCCGCGCCCTTCTGTTTCAAGTTCGCCGTCATGAAGGAGCAATCGACGAAAAGATCGACGCCCGCGAAGGCGGGGTCAAGCGTCGCTGGTTGCAAGATGTCGCCGGTGACGAAATCCAGGCTGGCGGCGGGCAAGGCGTGCTGCGCCCGCTCGGCGTCGCGCACCAGGCAGCGCGGGCGCTCGCCCTCTTTGATCAGCCGGCTCACCACGGCACGGCCCACGAAGCCGGTGGCACCGGTCACGAGAATGGTCATGGCGGTTGTTCCTTTCTGGGTAGCTAGCATGCTCGATCTGTTTACTGTTTGTCCATGGATTGTTCGTGTTGCTGGTCTACTATAACTATAGAGCAGCACCGGCTATCAGTGCCACAACAATGCTTGCCGAAGCGTCCTGGGTGGGAAGGCATTTCGGCCCAATTCGCGTGCGCCACGTATCAATGATGCAGCAGCATGACGGCCAGCAGTAGCGCGAGCAGCAGCAACAACGTGGTGACGGCGATGATCACACCAGCGGGGACGGCGCTGCGCCGCGTCATCGTCTTAGCGGAGATGACCGGGGCATCCGGCGCTCGATAGGCGGAAACGACATCGGGAACCCACGAGTAGTTCGCCGGCAGGTCGGGCAGCCCCGGCACGGGCAGGGAGCCGGTTTCGGTGCGCACGGCCAGCGGCTGGGGCATGTGCATCTCTTCGTGTAACTGGGCGACGGGCGGCGGTGGCACAGCGGCGCGGAGGATGGGGATGCTGCTCGGCGCGATGCTGACAGCGCGGGGCGCGTCGCGGTCGCCCAGCACGCCGGCCAGCGCCGCCGCGAAAGCGCGCACGGAGGGATACCGCGCCTTGGGCGCGCGGCTCAGGCCGCGCCACAGCACGGCATCTACGCCCAGCGGCAGGATCGGGTTCGCCACGCTCGCTTTCTGGTAGGGCGGCACATCGCGCGCTTGCAGGTGCGCCACGGCATCCAGCGTATAGGGCGTCTCGCCGGTCAGCAAGACGAAGGCCAGCACCGCCAGCGCATATTGGTCGCTCGCCAGCTCCGGGCGCCCGGCGTACTGTTCCGGCGCGAGAAAAAGCCATGGATCGGCCAGGTCTGTCGGGCGGGCGGAGCCGCCGCGCAAGGCTCCGCCGGCGAAGCCCTCGTGCAGCAGCGCGTCCGTCACCTTGGCCCGCCATTGGCCGTCGGCATCCGCCACCAAGAGGACGTTGCCCAACTTCAAGCCGCCATGGATCAGGCCAGCACTATGCAGCGCCTGCACCCCCTCGGCGATCTCCTGCGTCAGACGCAGCGCGTCCAGCGGCGGCAGGGGCAGCGCCCACAGGCGCTTGCCGGGCGCGGCGACGGCGTCATAGAGCGATCCACGTGGCGCATACTCGGTATAAACGAGGCACTCGCGGCGCTTCTGCACGCGCCCTGCTGGCACGCTGGCGAGATGGGGGTGGTGCAGGTGCGCCAGCACATGCAGGCGCTGCATGAAAAGGCCACGCGAGCGCACGGCGAAAAGCGGCACGCTCATCGTCTTGCGCGCGAACTGCGCCCCCGCCGCGCCTTCCATCAGCCAGATCGCCGCGTCCGCGCGCTCCGCGATGGGGCGCACCGCCCGCAACTTGGCGAACTGCGCCGCCGCCAACTCATCCATGCATTCCCGTCCCCGATCCTTTATACGGGCGCGCTTCATCGCGCCCCCATCTCCCACGCGCCCCCCGTCTCCCCTGCGTCCCCGTCTCCAGTGCGAACCACGCCTTCACGCGCGCGCGGCGATGGCGATGTAAGCGACCAGCGCCCGCAGGGCTTCGGCGGCGTCGGACCCCGACGCCGGACCGCAGGCGTGGGTGAGCGCCGTTTGCGCCGCCGCGCATTGGGCGGCGAGTTGGGCGCGGCACCAGGCGTGAGATGTCTGTTCCAGCACATCCAGCAGATACGCGATGTCGGCGTCGCTGGGTGCTTCCGACGCGCGATAGATCGCGCGCAGGCGGGCGCGGTCAGCGGCGGGCGCGTGGGCCAGCGCGTGAATCACCGGCAGCGTGACCTTCTTACGGCGCAAGTCGCCGGCGGGGGATTTGCCCAGTTCGGAATGGGCGGCCCAGATGCCCAGCAGGTCATCGCGCATCTGGAATGCCAAACCGAGCGCCTGGCCAAACTGCGCCAGCGCCGCCGGGATGGCTTTGGACGCAGGAGCGCCGATGGTGCCGCCGATGGTCGTGGCCGCGCGCATCAGCGCCGCCGTCTTGCGCGCGATCATGTCCAGGTACAGATCGGGCGTCACATCGTCGCTGGCCTCCGCCGCCATGTCCCGATATTGCCCCTCGCACAGACGCAGGCAGGTGGCATCCAGCAGGCTGGCCAGAGTGATAGCTTTTTTGGCCGACAGGCCACGCGCCACGCTTTCCCACAGCGCCAGGCGGGCCAGCGCGAACATGCCGTCGCCGGTGTTGATCGCCTGCGGCTCGCCCCACACGCACCACAGCGCCGGTCGCCCGTGGCGCAAGCGGTCGCCGTCCTCGATGTCATCGTGGATCAGCGAGAAGTTATGGACGAGTTCTACCGCCGCCGCCGCCGGCAGCGCCTGGTGATGCCGCTGGCGCTGTGTCACCGCGTCGGCCCCCGCCGCCCGCGCAGCGAGTTGGCAGGACCACAATACCAGCGCGGGGCGCAGGAGCTTGCCCGTCGCCGGCTGGGCCAGCGGCTGGAACTGGGCATCGACCCAGCCCAGGTGATAGGCCATCTGCCCATAGAAAGGACGGGTGAGGGGATCAGCATCTGCTCCCGCCAGCACCCGCCGCAGTTCGCTCAGGATGTCATCCTGGAAACGACCTAAGACGCGCTGCAACTGCGCCTGCTCGCGTGCCACGTGGTCTAATGTTGACTTAGCCACGGAACAGGAACCATCCCGTCAGCGCGAGCGTCGCCAGGCCCGCCGCCCACCAACTTGCGCCGGTCAGGCCGCCCACGCTGCGCAAGGGCGCGCAGAGGCCGCACGAGCGCGCGGTGACATGATAGCGATGGCTGCGCAAACCGTCCTGCACGATCTGCACGTGTTCATCGGTCCGTTGCGTGTGGGCGTCGCAGATGTATCGGTTGCAGCCGCTACACGCATGGCTATCCATGTGGTGCGCGAAGATCGCAGTAGACCACTGTTCCGGCACGACCTCCACGCCACAGACATAACAGATGTATTCCTCGTGATGCTGCGCCAGGTGCCGCGCACAGGGCGCATGAGCATGGCGGGGGAAATGCTCCATGCATAGAGGATGGTGGCACGACTGGCAGCGCCCCGCCGCCTCGGCCTCGCACTCGTGACACGAATGCACCGGATATAAGCTTGCCATACGCTTGCGCGCTCCTCGATCTCTGCGAGTCGTTCGTGTTTCCGGTTCCTCTTTGCAGTATAGCATGCGCGCGGGATGCAGCACCAGGGAATATGCCCATCTTCCCGCCGGCAGTTGTAGCCCAGGTGCGCGGTCTGGCACCACCTACCCGCGCATACCCGCAACGGTCAGCACCTCGCGCTGGGTACGGTTTGTGACCGATTCGCTAGCGGTGGCCCTCAAAAATCTGATATTTTGTACAAGAAAGACACGAACCAGAAAGAGGTGGCGCGCATGAACGATCCGGGCCGGCAACTGACAGTGATCGAAGGGGTGGGCGTGCCACGCGGCGGGGCGATGGTCGCGCCGGCCATGCTGGCCGCGCTGGGCTGCGCCGCCGGGGATGCCGTGCTGATCAATGGCGCGCGGGCCACCGTCGCGCGCATCACGCCCTGGCCGGCGGACCACGCGGCGGCGCGCGAAAACGGCGCGACGGGCATGATCGCAATGGATGGGCTGACGCGCCAGAACGCGGGCGCGCTGCTGGGCGACGCTGTGACGGTGCAGCGTGTGGCCGCGCCGCCGGCGGCGAGCGTGGCGCTGGTGCCTGCCGCTGGTTCTCCCGCGCTGAACGAGACGGAATTGCGCCACGTGGGCCGTTCCTTGCGCGGCCAGCTCGTGGTGGCCGGTGATCTGGTGCGTGTGCCGGGGCTGGGGGCCGTGCGCGAATTTCAGGTGCTTACGACCAATCCCGCCAGCGCCGTCGCGCTGGAGCCAGGGACGATTGTGCGCTTGCAGCCCACCGGCAGCGGCGTGGCCCCGCATGGCAGCCATATCACCTATGAAGATATCGGCGGCCTGGGCCGCGAATTGCAGCATGTGCGTGAATTGATCGAGCTGCCGCTGAAGCACCCCGAAGTCTTCGAGCGCCTGGGCATCGAAGCGCCCAAGGGCGTGCTGCTGCATGGGCCGCCAGGGACGGGCAAGACGCTCATCGCCCGCGCCGTCGCCTCCGAGAGCAGCGCCAAGTTTTACAGCATCAGCGGGCCAGAGATCATCGGCAAGTATTACGGCGAGAGCGAGGCGCAGTTGCGGCGCGTCTTCGAGCAAGCGCAGCGCCACGCGCCCAGTGTCGTCTTCATCGACGAGATCGACGCCATCGCGCCCAAGCGGTCGGAGGTCTATGGCGAGGTCGAAAAGCGCGTCGTCACGCAATTGCTGGCGCTGTTGGACGGCATCACCGCGCGCGGCCAGGTGATCGTCATCGGCGCGACTAACCGCCCCGACGCGCTCGATCCGGCCTTGCGCCGACCGGGGCGCTTCGACCGCGAGATCGCCCTGCACGCACCAGACGCCAAGGGCCGGCTGGAGATCCTGCGCATCCACAGCCTGGATATGCCACTGGCGGCGGATGTGGACCTGGCGGAGATCGCGCGCATCACGCCCGGCTTCGTCGGCGCGGACCTGACGGCGCTGTGCCGCGAGGCGGCGATGGCGGCGCTACGCCGCACCTTCCCCAGCGCCACCCTCATCGCCGGGCGCATCTCGCTGGATGAACTGCTGGGCCTGGCGGTGACGATGGCCGATTTCCGCACGGCGCTGAGCGGCCTGGAACCTTCCGCCGCGCGCGAGGTGGCCGTGGAGGTCGGCCAGGTGGCCTGGGACGCCATCGGTGGGCTGCACGAGATCAAGCGCACGCTGATCGAAAGCATCGAATGGCCCTTGCGCTATCCCGACATCTACGACGCGCTGGGGCTGGGCGCGACGCGCGGCGTGCTGCTCACCGGCCAGCCCGGCACCGGCAAAACGCTCATCGCGCGGGCGCTGGCGACCGCCTGCCAGGCGAACTTCATCAGCGTGAAGGGGCCAGAGTTGCTCTCGCGCTGGGTCGGCGAGTCCGAACGCGGGGTGCGCGAGACCTTCGCCCGCGCCCGCCAGGTGGCGCCCTGCGTCCTTTTCCTGGACGAACTGGACGCGCTGGCCCCCGCGCGCGGCAACTCGTTCGACGCCGTGAGCGACCGCATCATCGGCCAACTGCTGACCGAACTGGACGGCATTGAGGGCCGGCGCGGCGTGATCGTCGTCGGCGCGACCAACCGCCCGGAACTGATCGATGCCGCCATCCTGCGCCCCGGTCGCTTCGATCTGATGTTGGAACTGCCGCTGCCGGACCGCACGGCGCGCAAGGCGATCTACGCCATCCACACGCAGGGGCGACCGCTGGGCCGGAGCGTGGCGCTGGAGCAACTGGCGCGCAAGTCCGAGGGGCTGAGCGGCGCGGACATCGAGGCCGTCTGCCGCCGTGCCGCGCAGATCGCGCTGGGCGACTGGCTGCGCGACCGCGATCCCAAATCGCTCGCCACGCTCACCCCCGCCGACCTATCCGCCGCGCTGGTCATCGAGCAACACCACTTCGACCGCGCCCTGGCCGATATCCGCGCGAAGGGGTGACGGCTCAATGCGCCAGATGCTGAAAAGGCAACCTGTTAATCAAAGGCACCATCGCCGAGGAAATTGCCGGTGTGCGCATCGAAAATGACGAAGCCGCGCGTATGGGTAATGGTACCATGTGTTACCGGATCGCCAATGATGATGGTGTTGTGGATCTCCACGTAGCAAATGAGCCGATCATTGCCCACGCCCACATTGATCGGACTTTCTTGGCGATCAATCTGTGCTCCGGTGCCAAATACAACGAGCGTGACGTTGATCGCCCCTTTGACTGCCATATGGCCACCAAGACCGTGGGTGGTCACGTAATCACGCGCATCAGCGGCAGTAAAGGCCGGCCCTGAGCCGGGCAAGTGCGGATGAATCGCGGGGATGCCAGTATCAGGCTGCGGCGCACGCGCCACACCCGTTAAATAATCAGGGCCGAATGGCGCGGGAGAAGTCTGCGCCGTAGCACTGCTGCGTGAAATCACGGCGAACACGATGGCGAGGATAATTGCGCCAACGCTGCATGATGCAATGACGATCCGACGAGATGGACGTGACATGGATGCTCCTCCTAATGATGTTTGTCCTGTGCGCTCGGTAGATGCGTACCGGATTAACAATAGCAGATGGTCGCCAAGCGATGCTAGCTCTCGACGGGGTTGTGCGTGATGGGTGGTACAAGGAGTTGCTGTTTAGGACGCCCTTGTGGTAGCTCGCCCGCCGCCACATCGGCCTGGTAGCGCGCGATCTCATCGCGCGTGGTGTACCAGCGGCGCTGCCGCTTGATCCCATGCAGTTTGTTTTGCCGAATCAATAAACCAAGATAATTAGCGGAAACACCCGTTTCCGCCGCCAAAACGGTCAAGGGTTGATAGGGATCTTCGGGCATGGCGATGCATGCCGCCAGATAGGTATCCAGACCGATTTCGACAGCTTTACCGATCAGGTTCGCTAGCTGGCGATAATTACCGGCGTCAGCCGTCGCCAGGGCTGCGAGATATGCCGCGCGCCATTCACGCTCGATGGTCGCTGGTGGATAGCCAGCTTGCATCAGCATCAGATTCATCAGCAAACGCCCAACGCGCCCATTGCCATCAACGAAAGGATGCACCGCCTCGAAGCCGTGATGGGCTACAGCGGCGCGGATGATGGCATCATAGGCCATGCCGTCACTGTTGACCCAGGCGACCCACTGGCGCATGAATTCTTCGATCTGACCAGGTGCCGGTGGCGCGACCGCCGCGCCGCGAATGGTGACTATGACCTGCCGAAATTGCCCAGGCGCATCCAAGATCTTTGCCATCGTCACTTGGTGCAGCAACAAAATCGTATCACGGCTGATCGGCGTGGCAAGGCGGATGAGATCAACCAGTTGCTGATACGCTTCCGCATGATTGGTGGCTTCGAGATATTCGCGGAGCGGATGCCCGTGTACGGTGATGCCATAGTCGATAACCATCTGTGTCTCGCGCAGGCTCAGCGTGTTGCCTTCGATGGCGTTGGAATGATACGTCATCGTCACGCGCGTATCTTCATGCAACCGCTGCACCACCTCTGGCGGCAAGGGACGCAAGCGATCAAGTGCCGCTTTCTTCGTGGCGATGCGTTTGGCGAGATGGGCATCCAGACGCGGGATTGCCGGTGGAGTGGTCATTGCTGGTTGCCTCAAAAAAAGTGTATTGAATCATTGGATTAGTATATCTCTTCAATACACTTTCTGTCAGAAACGGGCCGTTTATCCCTGCCCCAGTTCGTCCCACAGGTGGCCGCCGTCGCTGCTCTGGAAAAGCTGCACGGGGAACGAGATGGCGGCGTAAACGGTCGTACCAGAACTCGCCGGCGCTTGCAGCACCGTCAGGAAGATGTTCTGCCCGCCGGCCCACTGCGGCGCGTTGTTGCCGGTGGCGGAACGCAAGCCGCTTTGTAACTGCGAGATGCCGCGCGTCAGTTGCCCGTTGCCCTTGGCGTCCCAGGTTTGGCCGCCGTCGCGCGAGGTGACGACGATGTTCGTGCTGGTCACGCCGAAAAGGGTATTGGGATCGCCGCCGCTGATCGCCAGATTCGTCAGCGTAGGTGCGCCGTTCGCCGTGCTGGCCGTCGCGGTATACGGTCCCAGCGGCGCGCTGGCGTGGAAGATGCCTTGCTGCGTGCTGATGTAGGCGCTCCACGGCGCGGGGCGGTGCGGCGCGATGCTATAGACGTAACCGGTGATGCCGGCGACCGGCGCGAAGGCGATGCTGGCCGCGGTCGCATCCGGCGCGGCGAAAAGTCCCTGCGTCGTGCCGACGAGCAGCCGTTCGGGGCAAGCCGTGCCGGTGAGCGCGGGCTGCGCCGTGGTGCCGCAATCCAGCATGGGGACGAAGGTCGTCACCTGGCCGGTGAAGGGCGGAGCCACGTTGCGCCAGGTCTGCCCGCCGTCCAGCGAACGATAGAGGCCGGTATCCAGCGCGTAGGCGAAGACCTCGCCCGCCTGCGCCCAACCGGCGGCGACGAAGAGGATGCGCGGGTCCGGCAGGTGGTTCGCCCCGCCCGTCGGCAGCGTCTGCCAGTGCGCGCCGTCGTCGTGCGTCACGGCCAGGCCCGTCGGGTTGCCGGTGTCGAGCCGGTAGCCGGTGACATAAACCGTGCGCCCGTCGATGGGGCTGATGCTGACGGAGGTCGCCACCAGCGTCGCGCTCAGGCCGCCCTGGCCTTTGAGGCTGTCCCAGCTTTGCCCGCCGTCGCGCGTGCGAAAGAAGCCGTAATGCGTGCCGACGTAATAGTGCCGCGCCTGCATCGGATCGAGCGCGAAGGCATGCACGTGGTCGCCCGTGCCGCCCGCGAAAGGCGTCGCCGGATTATACACGCGATTTTCGGCGTAGACCAGCAAGATCGAGACGACGACCGCCAGCGCGATCAGCACCAGCACCCAGCGATACGACTGCTTGCGCGGCGGGGTGGCAGCTGGCTTAGCCGGCGCTGCCGCTTGTTGGGTAGGTGCCGGCGTTCCTTGGCGCGCGGTTCCCTTGGCACGCGGGGACGATGGGCTGGGGCCGCGCGTCATTGGGGTGATCCCGTCGTTTCAGGTGCCTCTGCCGTGGCAGCGGCCAGTTCCGTCGCCTGGCGCAACCGCTCGCTGCGCGCCTGATCCGCCTGGCGCGAGGCGCGCGAGGCCATCACGATCACAGCGACCGCGAGGCCCACGGCAGCCAACATCAACAGCGTATACAGCCCGTCGTTATCCGATACGAAAAAATCTAACAAGACCTGTGCGTGTACCAGTGTTGCCATGCTGAGCGCCTCTTTCTCAAATGCTCCCACCATCTCGAGTGAAATGCCGGCGGCCAGGAATGTCCGCCCCACGACCCCTAGGAGGACAGACATTCTTGTCTGTCACCTGACGATTTGGTGCTGTTCACAACACCAGGTGCTTTCAATAGACCAGATAGGGATCAAGCGGCATGGCGATGGCGGCGATCTGCGGATCAGCGATGACCGCGGCGGGTTGGCCTTCGGCGGTGCCGCTGTGCAGCGCGCCCGTCACCGTCACCCACGTGTCGTTCGGGATCGTCTTGCCACTCGTTTGCTGCACCAGCACGGCCAGTGGATGCGCCTCCGCGACGCAGTGCGGCGTGATGAAGCGCACCAACAGCCAGGCATGCGGCGGCAGATCGTTCAGATGCACGACGAAGCCGCTCACCCGCACCAGGCTCCCCGCCGGCAAAGCGCCGCCCTGCAAATGATCCTGCAATTGCAGCAGCGAGAGGACGCGCGGTGTGGCTGGCAGTGCCGCCTGTGCCAGCGCGGGCGGGGCCAACAAGGTGACGGCGCTGGCGTTATCCAGCACGCTCTGGATGCCGAAGATCGCGGGGGGTATGGCGATGCCGACGGCCATCGGCAGGAAGACGAGCGCATACGATGCTCCGCGCCGTCGCTGCTTAGCAGCCAGCCAGCCGGGCAACGTGAGCAGACGCCTGCCACCGAACCAGCCGGCGCGTGGCAAGGACAAACGCGCGCCATGCCGCCAGGCGGCGTAGCCATCCAACCCCGCGATACCCAGGCTCGCCAGCACGGCCAGCCAGAGCGTCCAGCGCACGTTCGCCGCCATATACAGGTCGCTTTGCCCGCGCAACAACACCCATAGCGCCACCGCGCACAGGCTCAGCCACGCCGCCACGCGCAACCACGCTCGGCCCGCTGCCACCGCTCCCATGCTATCCCCTCCGCGCCCCGCGTCATACCCTTTCCGGATAATCAGGATGGATACCGGAGGACAGCCATTCCTGTCTGTCGCGCTTCCCCCGGAGGACAGCCATTCCTGTCTGTCGCGCTTCCCCCGGAGGACAGCCATTCCTGTCTGTCCGGCCCCGTTGACCACCGTCTTTCCCCCAATTGGGTATCACTTGCCAATGTCGCTCCCAGTATAGCATGCGCGAGGTGAAGGGAAGCGTTAAAAGAGGTTAAAGTTCAGTATACCGGCGCTTCGGCGTAATCACCGAACACCGCGCGGAAGACATCCATGATCTCGCCGAGCGTGGCATAAGCGCGCACGGCATCCAGGATGTAGGGCATCGTGTTTGCCGCCGGCTGGCGGGCGGCATCGCGTAACGCCGTCAGCGTCTGGCCCACGCGCGCGTTGTCGCGTGTCTCGCGCACCTGGCGCAGGCGGTCCAGGTGGATGCGCTCTTTGGCCATATCGACATATAGCGTCGGCACGGGAGCCGGCTCCTCGGCGATGTAGTCGTTCACGCCGACGATGATGCGATCCTTGGTATCGACCTCTTGCTGGTAGCGATACGACGCCTCGGCGATCTCACGGGCGAAGAAGCCGTTGCGGATGCCAGGGATCACCCCGCCCAGCTCGCGGATCTGCGTGATATAAGCCATCGCCTGGCGCTCGATCTCATCGGTCAGCGCCTCCACGAAGTACGCGCCGCCCAACGGATCGACCGTGTTGGTGACACCGCTCTCGTGCGCGATGATCTGCTGCGTGCGCAGCGCGATCAAGACAGCCTCTTCCGTCGGCAGCGCCAGGGCTTCATCCAGCGAGTTCGTGTGCAGCGAATTCGTGCCGCCCAGCACGGCAGCCAGGGCTTGCAGCGCCACGCGCACCACGTTGTTATCCGGCTGCTGCGCCGTCAGGCTGACGCCGGCGGTCTGCGCGTGAATGCGGCACAGCCACGAACGCGGATCCTTGGCTCCATAATGCTCGCGCAGTTCGCGCGCCCAGATGCGCCGCGCCGCGCGGAACTTGGCGATCTCCTCGAAGAAGTCGTTATGCACGTCGAAGAAGTGCGACAGGCGCGGGGCGAAATCATCGACCGCCATACCGCGTTCCTGGCACGCCTCGATATACGCGAAGCCGTCGGCGAGGGTGAATGCCAACTCCTGCACGGCGGTCGCGCCGGCCTCGCGGATGTGGTAGCCGGAGATCGAGATCGTGTTCCACTTGGGCATGTGCTGGGTGCCGAACTCGATAGTATCCACCACCAGCCGCACGGAGGGTTCCGGCGGGAAGAGATACTCTTTTTGCGCGATATATTCCTTGAGGATGTCGTTTTGCAGCGTGCCGCCCAGCTTCGCCATGGGGATGCCGCGCTTCTCGGCGTTGGCGATATACATCGCCCAGATCACCGCCGCCGGGCTGTTGATGGTCATGCTGGTCGTCACCTGATCGACGGGGATGCCGTCGAAAAGGATCTCCATATCGGCCAGCGAGGAGATCGCCACGCCGCACTTGCCGAATTCGCCGGCAGCCATCTCGTGGTCGTGGTCATAGCCATACAGCGTGGGCATGTCGAAGGCCACCGACAGGCCCGTCTGCCCGTTCGCCAGCAGATACTTGAACCGCTGGTTGGTCTCTTCCGCCGTGCCGAAGCCGGCGAACATGCGCATCGTCCACGGCTTGGCGCGATACATCGTCGGCTGCACGCCGCGCGTGTAGGGATATTCCCCCGGCAATCCGATGTCGCGCACGGGGTCATCCCCGGCGATATCCAGCGGCGTGTAAACACGCTTGACGGGCATGCCGGACTGCGTGGTGAACGCGGCGCGCTGCTCCGGCATGCGCGCGTTGGCCCGGCGCACGGTGTCGCGCTCCCACTGCGCCAGCACCTCGGCCAGCGTCGTCAGTTGGCTGCGATCATACATGGCGCTCGCGGCATCGATCTGCCGGTGGCTAGGTAGTTTCTGGTCGAGCATCGTCGCTATCTATCTCCCTTGATCTAAAGCAGTTTCAAGAAACCCTCGACATCCAGCCGCGCCTGCTTCAAAATGTGCGCCAATGTCGAACGTTTCACTGGCCGATGGGCTGGTACCGTCAGTTTGAACACCTCATCGCCCACACGCTTTTGCAGACGAATATGGCTGCCTTCCTGGCGTACAACGATCCACCCTTCGCGTTGCAAAGCCTGAATGATCGCGTGATACGGCAGTTCAGGGACTTTGCTCACACCTCAAGCTCCTGCAAGACGGCCCCTTCCGCATGCGGGATGATATCATCAGCGATCTCCGCCAGATACAGGTGGATCGCTTCGCGGATATTGCTCAGCGCTTCTTCAAGAGAGTCGCCTTCACTAATGCAACCGGGCAAGGCAGGAACGTAGATGGTGTAACCGCCATCTTCGCTCGGCTCAAGGATGACTTGCAGCTTCATGGGTGCCTCCACCTTTACTTACGCTGTTTATGGAGCAGCGGCGAAAACATGCGGTACAGGCAGCGGCTCACCATGTTTTTGCGCGGAAGCAATCAACGCTTCCAAGGCTTCAAGTCCTTGCTTGACAGCTTCTTCATAGCTATCACCGTGTGTCACCGGTCCTAACACGCGATCGACCCATTCTGGGAGTGTCACCAGATAGGCTTGATCGGCGTCGGACCACTGGATAACCATCATATAGTGCGGGGAAGCACTCACGGTTTTTGCCCTTTCTGCCGCTGGGCTGCACGCAGTCGTCGGCGTGCGACACGTACCTCTTGCTCTTGATAAGACTTAGCATCAGCGCCATCTTGGCCTGCCAGGTTGACACTGATGCCAGGAAGTAGCGGATGCTGCTACACTTGATGGCTGCCAGTTTGGTGGTCAATGCCAAAGCCGGCTTTGCGCAGATCAGCGCGTAACTCACGCAGTTTGCGTGGCATATGTTCAGCCGACTTGTACGGCCAGGGCCACCGCGCCGCCGCCGCCCAGGCACAGCGTCGCCAGGCCGCGCCCGCCGCCGCGCCGTTGCAGCTCGTAGATCAGCGTTGCCAGCACGCGCGCCCCGCTCGCGCCGATGGGATGGCCCAAGGCCACCGCGCCGCCGTTCACGTTCACGCGCGCCCAGTCCCAGCCGAGATCTTTGCCGTTGGCGAGGGTTTGCGCGGCGAAGGCTTCGTTGACCTCGATCAGATCGAAGTCGCGCAGGTGCATGCCCGTGCGTTCCAGCAAGCGGTTCACCGCCAGGGGCGGCGCGGCGAAGATGTATTTCGGTGTGATCGCCGCCGTGGCGTAGCCCAGGATGTGCGCCAGCACCGGCAGGCCGTCCGTGCGGGCGCGGGCCTCATCGGCCACCACCGTCGCCGCCGCGCCGTCGCTCAGCCCCGGCGCGTTGCCCGCCGTCACGGTGCGCTTGCCCATGTGGAAGGCCGGTTTCAGCGCGGCCAGCGCATCCAGCGTCGTGTCGGCGCGGATCGGCTCGTCGCGGTCCACCACCGTCGTCCCCTTCTTGCCGGCGATCTCGATGGGGACCATCTCGCCCTTGAAGCGCCCAGCCGCTGTCGCCGCCGCCGCCTTCTGGTGGCTCTCATAGGCGAAGCGATCTTGCGCCTCGCGCGTGATGTCGTACTTCTCGGCGATGATCTCGGCCTCGTCGCCCATCGCGCATTGCTCGAAGGCGCACCACAGGCCGTCGTGCAGCACGGCATCCAACAGTTGCCCATCACCATAGCGATAGCCCGTGCGCGCTTTCTCCAGCAGATACGGGCCGTTGCTCATGCTTTCCATGCCGCCTGCCACCAGAAGCGTGCTGTCGCCCGCGCGGATCGCCTGCGCGGCAAGCATCACGGCCTGCAAGCCGGAGCCGCAGACCTTATTGACAGTGAAGGCGGAAATGCTGTCGGGGATGCCCGCCTTCAGCGCAGCCTGGCGCGCGGGAGCCTGCCCCACGCCGGCGGAAACGACGTTGCCCATGATGACTTCATCAAGTTGGTTCACGTCGATGCCCGCCCGTTTGATGGCCTCGCGGATGGCGGTCGCGCCCAGTTCCGGCGCGGTGAATCCCGCCAGTGCGCCCAAAAAGCGCCCCGTAGGTGTGCGCGCCGCGCTGACGATCACAGCGTTGTGTTCAGCCATGGTCTGATGATGCTCCTTTGCACTGCCGATGCGCCATGCCCCGCGCGCTAAGTGCGGGACATGGATACCATCCGTTTTATTATCGGTCTTATTATACGATCGCGCTGGCATGAAGCCAAATGCGCGATAATGCTACACACTTGATATCGATGAGAAATGCGCACGGCTTGCGCGCATCAATCGGTCGTGCTATGCTGGATACAACACCTCTGCCACCCGGCCGGTGCCACGTATGTATCCAAAGGAGTCGCGCTCATGTATCCTCCTCCCAGCGATCCCAATCAACCACCACAGGGTTATCCGCCCGCCGAGCAGCCGTATGGCACGCCGCCAGGCTATCCACCGCCCGCCAGCCAACCGTACGGTGCCACGCCGGACTACCCGCCGTCGGGCTACGCCCCACCCAATCAGCCCTACGGTGCGCCACCTAATTATGCGGCACCGCCGAACTATGCGACCCCACCGGGCTACGCGCCGCAAGGGCAGCCTTACGGTGCGCCGGGCTATGCCGTGCCGATGGCTCCGCAGAGCAATGGCTTGGCGACGGCCAGCCTCGTGCTGGGGCTGTTGAGCATCCTTTTTGGCCTCCTCACGGGGATACCAGCCGTCATTACCGGCCATATGGCGCTCAACAAAATCAAAGAGAATCCCGCGTTGGCTGGTTCACGCGGCCAAGCCTTGGCGGGATTGATCATCGGCTATGTCTTCATCGGCCTCACGGTGCTATGCGTGGGTGGGTTGCTGGTTGCAGGCGCATTCAGCAGCACCGCTATCACGACAACGACTCCCTAGCATCGTTCACCATGCACGTTGGCAGCAAGAGCGGATCATGCCTATCCGCTCTTGCCACCTGCTCTTGTGTCGCAGCGTATGCGCCTGATTGCATGGGCCTAGCGACGAATATCCTTATGCACGGACGCGCTCGCGGCGGCGCACCTGCACCACCGTCACCACGACCACCGCGCCCACCACCACCACCGTCACCACGCCCAGCGGCACCAGCACCAGCGGCGGCAACAGGCGCGTGAACCAATCGCTGTTGAAGCCGAAGGGCAAGAAGATGCCGCCGATTGCCATCATGATGACCGTCGCGGCGAACAAGATCGCGGTGATGATCAGCATCAGGGCGAGCGAAATCCAGAGGTCCATCTGGGAAGGCTCGGATGGTGGGTGCATAGATGATCTCCTTTCAGTGCCTTCAGCATATGTCGCGTTGCGCCTTATGTCAACCGTTCGCTGCTCACCTTCCGCGCACACACACCTGATTTTCCTATTTTTCGGGTAACATTTCACAACAACTCCGCAGCGTGTGTATGCTACAATCAGCAGCAGGTACCACTACCGATTTGCGACTGAGGACTTGTGTTATGCGCTATGTTGGCATCGCACCGCCGCCCGTCCGTACACCCACCACGCGCCGCGCCTTCACCCTGGCGGACGTGTGGAAGATCGTGGGCATCGCTGTGGTGGGGGTGGTGGGGATCTGGTTCATTGCGCGGATCATCGACGTGTTGCTGGTGTTTTTCGCCGCGATCATCTTCGCGGAGGCGATTCGCCCGCTGGTCGTGTGGGGGATGCGCCACCTGCATCTGCCACGCTGGGCGGCGACGATCCTGGTCTACCTGGGCGTCTTTGTCATCCTGGCCGCGCTGATCTCGATCGTCGTCGCGCCGCTGGTAACACAGATCCAAAACTTGAACACGAACCTACCGGACCGCATCAATCGCTTGCAACACGAAGTGGCGGTGCTGCGCCATTCGTCCCCAGCGTGGGACGCCGTTTTCAGCGCGCTGGAACCGCAGACGCAAGCCTTCGGCACCACCATCCTAAACGCGCTGCTGGCCGTGCCTTCCGCCGCGTTCAGCGTGCTGTTCAACGTCGCTTTCACGCTCTTCCTGGCTTTTTACTGGCTGAATGCTACCGACGGATTGCGCAACTTCGTCGTCTCGCTTTTCCCCAGCCGCACGCATAAGCTGCTGCACGCGATGGGCGACGAGCTGGGCCAGCAACTCGGTGGCTATGTGCGCAGTGTGATCATCAACATGGTAGCCATCGGGGCCATCACGAGCATCGCGCTCTCATTATTGCATGTCCCCTATCCGCTGGTGCTAGGCGTTTTCGCCGCGCTGACAGAGGCGATCCCGCTGGTTGGCCCGTACATCGGTGGCTTCCCCGCCGTGCTGCTGGCGCTGAGCGTCTCGCCGGTGCGCGCCGCGCTGGTGGTGCTGACCTACGTGATCGTGCAGCAATTCGAGAGCAACACGCTGGTGCCGCTGGTCATCGGGCGCACGGTGGGGCTGAATCCGCTGGTGACGCTGCTGGCGGTGCTGATCGGCGCGGTACTCTACGGTATCCCCGGCGCGCTGCTGGCCGTGCCAGTCATGGCACTGTGCCAGATCATCTTCCTGCGGCTGGTGGTGCCGCTCCTGCGCGGCGAACTGCGCCTGGCTGACGACGATGAACCCACCCACGCCGCCATCGGCCACGCGGACTAGCGCCCACTGTCGCCGGCCACTAACCTTCGCTGGGCCGCCGATCCTCCAGCGCGCTCGTTCACCTCAGCGCCCGGCAAGGTGCCACCGTTTAGTGCAGCCTATGGGAAGCCGGCTAGTCGTCGGAAGATTCGGCGACGGCGTGGTCGTAGTAATACTTCAGTTCTTGCTTGAGCAGATCGGGATTGGACCACTGGGCGCGGGTATAGCTGTGGTACTCGCCGTCGCAGCGGGCGGGCGTGGTGCCAGGCTGGCAGCGCAAGTGCTGGCGCAGGCGAATGCGGATTTCGTCGTCGGCGATGTGGACCCAGATGTGCCGGCGCGTGTAGCCCGTCCCCCACTTCATGATCACGCCGGAATCGTATTCGTCGAACCAGCCGCGCCCTTTCAGCAACGCGCGGTTCATCTCCTGCAAGATCGCCGCCCCCTGGCTCTCGCGCAACACGCGCGTGGCATTCGCGCGCAACGCCTGGCGCTCCGCTGCGCTCAACGGCGACTCAATCGTCGTATCATCATTCATCTTGTACAAACTCTTCTCGTGGCCTTCGTGCTATCTTCGTGGCTTTCGTGTTCGATCCATCAAGCGGCGACCCTACATCTCGCCTTCGCAATAGACGTGATCCTCCCCATCTATTATATAACAATTGCCCTGAGCGGCTTTGGATTGCGCTTTGATCAGTGCCGCGCGGTTGCTGAGTTCCTCGAAGGTGGCGTGCGTGCTGAGTTGGTCGGAAGGGATGACCGCGATGGAGACGGTGACGAGCGGAAAGAGTTTTTCGGGGCCGTCGCGGCCTACCGCCATGAACGCGCCGCGCGCCAGATCTTCGGCACGATAGAAGCGTTTGCTGCTTTCGGCGAAATGGTTGATGATGGCGGCGCACAGCGGGCGCATCTTCGCCGGCGTGGTCAGGACGATGAAATCTTCGCCGCCGATGTGGCCGATGAAGTCCTGCGGGTTGCCGCGCTCGCTCACCGCCGCCAGCACGGCGCGCGTTAGCATGCGGATCATCTCGTTGCCGCGCCAGAAGCCATAGCCGTCGTTGAGCGCCTTGAAGTGATCGAGGTCGATATAGACGAAAGCCCACGGCTCAGCGGCGGCGAAACGCTGCTCGATGGCGCGTTCCACCAGCACGCCGCCCGGCAGGCGCGTGAGCGGCGACAGCAGGTGCGTCTGCGTGTGATGCACCAGCGCGCCCACGCGCGCCAGCAACTCGTCGTTATTGAAGGGCTTGGTCAGGTAATCGTTGACCTTGAGGATGTTGAAGGCATGCAGCTTGTCGTTGAGCGCGTCGCGCCCGGAAAGAATGATGACGGGGATATGCATCGTCTTGGCCTCGGCGCGCATCAGGCGCAGCACCTCGAAGCCGTCCATGTCGGGCAGGGTGAGATCCAACAGCACGAGATCCGGCGGCGTTTGCAGCGCATGCGCCAGCGCGTTCGCGCCCGCGTGCGCCAAGCCGACCGCGTACCCTTCACCGGTGAGGAGCGTCGTCAGCATGGCGGCCAGCGCAAGCTCGTCCTCGACCACAAGGATTGTGGCGCTCATGGCTGCTCCTCCGCTGAGTTGAAATTCTCCCCACGTCTCCACCACCGCGCGCGGAGCCGTCTCATTCAGCATCGCATATCGCACCGCGCATCACACTGTTATGGTTCATTTGGCTGATCAGATACCGACATGCGTCACTCATAGCAGTGTTTTCTCGCCCTGATCCTCTTCCGTCGTGGTGGTCTGCGCGGCGACGACTGCGTGTTCGCCCTGGCGCAGCGCGTCGTGCAAACGCTGGCGGTGCTTGGGCAAGAGCGGCTCCGGCAGATCATCCATGGGAAACCAACCGACCTCAGAAACCTCGTCGCTGGTGCCGGGCGTGCCGCTGGCCGGATGGCACAGAAAGGTCAGCACGACCTCCGACTTCTGCGGCTTGGAATAGACCCCAACCAGATAGTCGATGTGGACTTCGATGCCAACCTCCTCGCGGATCTCACGGCGCAAGGCGTCATCGACAGTCTCACCAGCCTCCATGCCGCCGCCGGGCAGGTTCCACCAACCGATATCGCGCCGGCGAGCCAGCAACACCTTGCCAGCGTCTTCGATGACGGCGAAAACGCCGATGCGAAAAACATGCGTTGACGTATTTCCCATGTGAAACCTCTATTTCAATGTTATGATCCCGTTGCAAGATAGGGAGCAGTACGGCGACATTACTGCGGCGTGGCAGCAGGCGTGGCACGGATGAAGTGGGCGACGATGCCAGGCAGGCCCAGGACAATTTGCAGCGCCAGCACCGCGAAGGAAAACGCTAGCGCGGTCGTGGGCGCGACGCCACGTTCCTGCAAAAAGTATACAATAATTCCCTCACGCACGCCGACACCCGCAACGGTGATCGGTAACAGCGTGGCGATGCCCGCCAGCGCCAGCAGCCAGGCGATATCAGGATAGCCGAAGGGCAGACCCAGCCCGCGCGCCGCCAGCCAATAGGCGCTGAACATCGTTGCGTAATACAGCCCTGCCAGCCCCACGGCCCCCGCCAGCGCACCCAGGTGGCCCCGATAGCGCGTCAGCCCGTGCCACAGCGGCGCGAGCCACTCGCGCGCACCCACGGTCAGCCACCGGCTGAGCGCGGCGACGGCGGCGTCCACCCGCTGCGTGTGCAACGGTAGCAGGAAAAGGGCGTAGAGGAGCAGGATGCTGACCAGGATGACGCCAGCGGTCCCCAGCCACACGGCAAGGTGCGGCGGCGGGTAGCGCGCCAGCAACAGGGTAAGGATGCCGACGATCAATTGCGCCACGGCGAGCGAGACTTGATCAACCAGCAGCGAGGCCCAGACGGCTCCCGCCGCGCTTTTTTGCTGGCGTGCCAGCAGCGCCGCTTTCACCAGATTGCCCGATTCGCCGCCGGGCAGCGCCAGGTTCCAGGTGACGGCGATATACGTGAGGCGCACGATCTCCGCGACGGAAACGCCGATGCCCAGGGCGCGCAGCAGCACGAACCATTTCGCCGCCGCCACCAGGCCCACCAGCACCATCACCAGCGCGGCGGCCACGGCGTAGCCAGGCGCGATATGGCGCAAGGCCGCTCCGGCACGCGCCAGATTCAGGTGCAGCGCGATGAAGGTGATGAGCGCGATGGCGATGGCCGCGCGCCAGGCGATGTTGAGCGCGGTGCCGCGCCAGGCGGGGCGCGGGTGAGGAGGGGAAGCCGTCATCAGCAGCCTATCCTTCCAGAGCGGCGGCCAGCCGCCCCAGCACCACCGGGTGGCGATACCACGTCCCTCCGTGCGGGTCGTCCGTCTCTTCATACGCGAAGGCGATGCCCAGCGCATCCAGCTTGCGCGCCAGCCGCCGCGCCCCGAAATGCAGCAGGTATTCGTCGCGGCGACCACACTCGAAGTAGAGCAGCTTCAGCGACCGTAGGGCGTCCTGCACCGCCGGCTGCTCGACCATGACAACCGGATCATGCGCCAGCCAGCGCTCCCACACGGCGGGGATGCGCGCACACGTCTCGATCTCGACAGGGAACGCAATGGGCAGCGGGCGCAAGGCGGGATCGGGCGAGTAGCAAGCGGCCATTGCCAGCACGTTCAGCGCCGCGATATCCTCGCCGGACTTGCGTTCGCGCGCCTGCATCTCCGCCAGCCAGCGGTCCACGCCGCCCGCGCGTTCGACCGCGTTGCAAAAGGCCGGGAAGTCGCGTGTGTAACACAGATCAAAGCCCATGTCGCCGCTGCGGCAGCCGACCGCGGACCACACCGCAGGGTGGCGCATCGCCTGCACCAGCGCGCCATACCCGCCGCTGGAATGCCCCATGATGCCGCGCGCCCCATCGCCGCGCGTGCGATACGTCGCGTCCGCCCAGCGCACGAGTTCCAGCAGATAATCGTCATAATTGCCGGTGGCGGATGAGTTGAGGTATTGGCTGCCGCCATAGCTGGTGAAACCGTCGGGGAAGACGGCGATGAGCGCCCGCGCCGGCTCCGCTGCCGCCAGTTCGTCCAGATATTGCGGCAGCGTCTTCTGGAACGCGGCCCAATTCAGGAAGGCCACGCCGGTACTCAGAAACGCCGGTAGCGCGAAGACAACCGGATAGCGTCGCGCCGAATCATCTTCATAGCCGGGCGGCAGATAAACGACGACCTCGCGTTCCGCCGGATCGCCCAGCGGATTGCCGGCGAGCGCCTGGCTCACGTAGCGCACGCGCTGCACCCTGCCTGGCGAGATTACTGGCTGCATGGCTGAAAGCCCTCCTCTCATTCTCATGCAGCGTACCATATGCGGCCTCAAGTCAATACGCCCTATGCCTGAAAGGCAGGAGCTTGTCACTGGGCGTGAGGTGGGCTATAACCCATCAAGCGCAAGCGGTGTTACGGGATGTATGCAACACCTGTTGCACATATCCTGTCAGTGTGTTACACTATGTATGTAACACCTGTTGCATGGGGCTATTGCGCATGGATGAGATCACCTGGCTATTATTCGTTCCGCAGGTGCCGGCCACGCCATCCAGCGTGCGTGTCCAGCTCTGGCGCCATCTGCGTGCGGCAGGTGCTATCAGCATTCAGAACGGGGTTTGGGTGTTACCAGCAACTCCCGCCTGTGAGCGGCTGTTACGTGAGGAACGGGCTACCATCATCCAGCAAGGTGGGACGGGCTTGCTCTTCCAGGCTCACACCCTTGATAACGAACTCGTGACCCGCTTCCGTGCCGAACGTGACCATGAATATATGGAGTTCTGTGAACGTTGTCAGGCATTGCGTGACGAATTGGCGCGCGAGACTGCGGCAGGGAAACACACCTTCGCCGAACTCGAAGAGAACGAGCATGATCTGGCCAAGCTGGAGCGTTGGCTGGTCCAGATTCAGGCGCGCGATTTTTTCACGGCCCCACTGGCCCAAACAGCGGTCGCCGCCTGCGCCCTTTGCCAGCAAGATTTGGCTGCTTTCGCGCAGGTTGTCTATGCCCGCGAAGGCGTAACCGGTGCAGAGGAAGCAGAGGAGTGAGAAGATAATGCTCATGGTATTCATCGCGCTGCTAGCGTTGGGCGGTGGCACAGCCCTCTTGCTTAAAGGGGCGGATTGGTTCATGGAGAGCGCGACCGATCTCGCACGGGATGTGGGCGTGAGCGTCCTTTTCGTCGGCATCGTGCTGGCCGGCATCGAACCGGAAGAGATGCTGACTGCTGCTATCGCATCCGGCCGGGGGGCGGCGGGAATCGCGCTGGGCGATGTGATTGGCACCAATGTTACCATCGTCCTCGCTGCCCTGGGACTGGCGGCAGTACTCGCACCCATCGTGCTCGATAAGACGGTACGCGCTCAGGCGCTCATCGCAACGCTGGCCGCTATTCCCCCGATTATCGTCCTTTACACCGGCTTCATTCCCCGCTGGACGGGTGTGTTGCTCCTGCTCCTTTTCGCGGGCTACACGGGGGTGCTATTACGGGTGGACCGGCGGGCGTTGGAGCGGCAAGCGGCAGCCGAAGCGCTGGAAGGTGCTGACGACGATGCTGATGATGACGTGCATCCGGGGCGCGCTCAGCGCGTGGTGAAGACGCTTGGCGGGTTGGTGGCGATGGGGGTGGGTGGCCCTGCCATCGTCGAGGGTGCCATCCGTTTCGCCGCCGCTGTGGGTCTACGCCAATCGGCGGTCGGTCTGACGATCGTCGCGCTGGGGACTGGCGCGGAGATGCTGGCATTGGCCGTGGCCGCGTCACGCCGCCAGCAGCCGGCTATCTTAGTGGGTGGGATCATCGGCTCCTTCGCATATAACCTGCTGGTGACGCTCGGCCTGGCAGCGGTCGTACGCCCATTACCGGTGGCCGCGACCGTGTTGCACGTGGGCGTGCCGGTGATGATCGCCGCCCATCTGGTACTTCTGGGCCTGGTCTGGCGCGGTCGGCTGGGACGCACAACCGGTGCGCTGCTCCTGGTGGCCTATGCGGCATACGTGATCCTCGCTGTCGTGCGCGGTTAGGAGCGGCTCCCTGTATACACCAGGATTGACCTGACGTATACTATCGTCGCATCCATTGCGCAATGAGAACTCCTTACCTGAAAGGCTCAGCGATGTTTACAACCAATGGCGCAAGGAAGGCGGCTTATGGCGCGGCGATCTTGTTCGCGCTGCACTTGCTCACCTATTTCATCCCCAGCATCCGCGATGCGACGCTGACCAATGCGCTGCCCGTCGCCATCGCGTTGGGCGTGCTGGCCGTGGCGCAGCATCTGATCGTCTTCCCCGTCGTCGCGGCTTTGCCCGCGCCACGCTGGGCGCAGATCGCGGGCTATGGATGGCTCGTCGTCGATATGCTCACCGATCTGTTGCAACTGGGCGGCGCACCCAAATCGGTCTACCTCGTCATGCGCCTGGCGATCAATCTTGTCGCCGCGCTGTGGATCGCCGCCGCATCGGCGCAAGAGCGGGGGGCGCTGCGCGGCATCGGCCTCTTCGTCGCCATTGATTTCGCCTTGTATTCCTTTGCCGCCGCCTTCTTCGCCTGGGCATTCGTCATCACCCTGCCCTCGCTGGTGCTGCTGCCCGTCTGGTTCGTCCTCGTCGGCAACCGCCTTGGCGCGGAAGCCGGCAGCGCGCCACGCCCTGGGGTGGCAACCTAATCCTCACTGGATTTACTATCCGCCAGGCGAATGTCCCCCCGATCACATTCCCCTGGATTGACGTTGTATACTGAGGCGTACCCTATTACCCCACGAGCGGCGGGCAATGGTGCTCGCTGCTGTCTGTACACTATAAGGAGAACGATGCACCATGACAGCGACACAGCCCACCCACCGCGATTGGCTGGCGCTCGAAGAGCGCTATTATCAGCACACGTTTGCACGCTTGCCGGTCACTTTCGAGCGTGGGGAGGGCGTGCGGCTGTACACCGACACCGGCGATGTCTATCTGGACCTCGTCGCCGGCATCGCCGTGAACGTCCTGGGCCATTGCCATCCCGCCGTGGTGGCAGCGATCCGCGAGCAGGCGGGCAAGCTGATCCACATCTCGAATCTCTACCTCAATGAGCGCCAGGTGGAGTTGGCCGAAGAACTCTACAACCTCAGCGGCATGCGCTCGTTCTTCTCGAACTCCGGCGCGGAAGCCAACGAGGGCGCGATCAAGCTGGCGCGCAAGTTTGGCCGGCTACACCGCCATGGCGCATATGAGATCATCAGCATGGATCGCAGCTTCCACGGGCGCACGCTGGCGACAACCTCCGCCACCGGCCAGAAGAAATATCAGGACACCTGGCTGCCCCTGGCGGACGGCTTCAAGCAGGTGCCGTTCAATGACCTGGACGCGCTGAAGGCGGCTGTGACGGACAAGACCGCCGGCATCTTGATCGAGGCGGTGCAGGGCGAGGGCGGCATCTATCCCGTTTCCCCGGAATATTGGCAGGGGCTGCGCGCCTTCTGCGACGCGAACGACCTGATCCTGATCGCCGACGAGGTGCAGGCGGGCATCGGGCGCACCGGCACGTTCTTTAGCTGGCAACACTTCGGGGCCACACCGGATATCGTGACGATGGCGAAAGGGCTGGCTGGCGGCGTCCCCATCGGCGCGATGCTCGCCGCGCCGCGCGCGGACATCTTCGAGCCGGGCGACCACGGCACCACCTTCGGCGGCAACCCCATCGCCTGCGCGGCGGCGGTCGCCACCATCCGCACCATTAACAGCCAGGGCTTGCTGGATCAGGTCGTGGAGAACGGCGCGTATCTGCAAAACAAGCTCAAAGGCTTGCAAGCGAAGTATAGCTTTATCACGGATGTGCGCGGCATGGGCTTGATGCAAGCTTTCGACCTCGCCAGCGACACCGCGCCGCAGATCGCCAAGATCGCCTTTGACCACAAGGTGCTCATCACCAACGCCGGCACCAAAACGATCCGCCTGATCCCGCCGCTGATCGTCACCAAAGCCGACATCGACGCAGCCACCGGCATGCTGGATGAGGCGCTCGCCACCGTCCAGGCGTAAAGAACCCGCTAGGCTGGCCAAGTAGCGCCAGAAGGCCGCGCAAGGTCAGAAAAGATGGGGTGGGCAGCGGTGCTCGCCCCATCTTTTTGCCCTGTTTCACAACAAACCCGACTTAACTGGCGCAATAGTCCCAAGATAATGCACCATCCCCTTGACATACCCATCGGTTTCCGGTAGCATGTACGCACAGCGAGGAGGGGCGCACAACTATCGCAATACACACTGATCAGCCGGTCTGTTTGTATTATCAACCACAATTAACTGGTTCGCTCGCCAAACGTGTGCGAGGACATCGAGCGGTGTGCTCAGCTCTCGTGTATCCGTGCGCCCTCAACCCAGATTCACCTGGCTGACACAGGCAGATTCATCCACGTTCCGCCAGTGCAAGGCTTGATAAAGGATTGCGCTTGTAGTGGCCATCGCGCGATCATACACAACGAGAAGACAAAGAGGTTTGTTATGGACATCGAGTTCGATCAACTTGGACCGACACTGCCCAGGGTTCGGGCAGTGCCAAACCCAACCGGCGAAACTCATCCAGCACCCGGCGTCACACCGCTGCCACCACCCCATTCCGTCACGCCCGCCCCCCAACGGCAGGTCGTGATTATGGGCGCGGGGCCGGCGGGCCTGACCGCAGCGTATGAATTGACGCGCTATCGTGTGCCGGTAACGGTCCTCGAAGCCGATCCTCATTATGTCGGCGGCATCAGTCGCACGGCGCAATATCAGGGCTATCGCTTCGATATCGGCGGCCATCGCTTCTTTTCCAAAAGCCAGGAAATCGAAGATTTTTGGACGGAAGTTTTGGGCGATGAACTCATCGTACGCCCGCGCCTCTCGCGCATCCTCTATCAAGGAAAATACTTTGATTATCCGCTCAAGGCGACGAACGCGCTGTTTGGGCTGGGGATCTTCGAGACAATCCGCTGCCTGACCAGTTACGCTGGCGCACGCTTGCATCCTGTTAAGAATCCCAAAAATTTAGAGGAATGGGTGAGCAATCAGTTTGGGCATCGGCTCTTTTCCATTTTCTTTAAGACCTACACGGAAAAAGTCTGGGGCATCAGCACCAAAGAGCTATCCGCCGACTGGGCCGCGCAACGTATCAAAGGGTTGAACATGCTGGAAGCCATTCGCAGCGCGCTTTTCCCCAAACGCAAAGGCAAGAATGGCGAGGTCATCAAAACCCTGATCGACGAATTCCGTTATCCCCGCTACGGGCCGGGGGAGATGTGGGAGCGGACGCGCGACCTGCTCGTGTCGCGTGGGCAGCGGGTACTGATGGGCTGCGAGGTGGTGCAGGTGCGCCACGATGGGCAGCGCGTGACCAGCGTCATCCTGCGCGACGCACAGGGCAAGCTCTACGAGATGCCGGGCCGCGAGTTCATCTCCACGCTGCCGATTCGCACGCTGATCGAGATGTGCGATCCCGCGCTGCCGCCGGCAGTGCGCCAGGCAGCCAACGGCCTGAAGTACCGTGACTTCCTCACCGTGGCGATCATCTTGAACAAGGCGGATGTTTTCCCCGATAACTGGATCTATCTGCACGATACCGGCATCATCGCGGGGCGCATCCAGAACTTCAAGAACTGGAGTCCCAGCATGCTGGCCGATGAGAATAAAACGTGCCTGGGGCTGGAGTATTTCTGCTTCGAGGGCGATGGCTTGTGGACGAGCAGCGATGCTGATCTGGTGAAGCTTGGCACGCAAGAGCTGGTGAAGCTGAAGATGTGCAAGCCGGAGGATGTGGTGGGCGGCGCGGTGGTGCGCCAGCCGAAGGCGTATCCCGTCTATGATGAAGTGTACAAACAACACCTGGCCGTTATCCGCGATTACGTCGCTGAGCATCTGGTCAACTTGCAACTGGTGGGGCGCAACGGCATGCACCACTACAACAACCAGGACCACTCGATGATGACGGCGCTGCTCGCCGCGCGCAACATCGCCCTGGGGACGCACTTCGATCCCTGGAAGGTCAACACCGACGCCGAGTATCACGAGGAATCCCGCTTCGAGGATGAAGATAAATCCGGGCGGTTGATGCCGGCACGGGTGGAATCTTCACAGCACCATTAAACCATGCATCCAACGAGGAGAAGCCCGCTTTTTTGCTTCTTCTCGTTGGACCGTTATATCCACATAGCTTTGTGTAACATTTTGTTAGCAATCTCCGTATAATTGATACTGCTCTGCTGCATACGCAGAGCAAATCCCGCCCTAACATCAAGCGCACTCAAACGGCGATTGAATAGCAGCCGGTACAAATGAATATATTTTCTCTGCCCTTGTGCGGTGTTTCTTGCTATCCCCTTGACAGGACGCACTGCCTCAGGTACACTATCATTCAATCGCCTGACTAATAGGCGAACGGTGCCGAAAGGAGGGTGCAATATCGATCAGCCTGTGAGTGAAGATCGGCGTGGCGCGATCCTGGCGGCGGCGATCATGGTGTTGGCGCGCGAGGGCATCGCCGCGACGACGACGCGCAAGATCGCGGCGGCAGCCGGCGTGAATCAGGCGATGCTCGGCTATTATTTCGGCAGTAAAGACGAGTTGCTGTTCGCCGTGCTGCACGAACTCATGCAGCAAACGCAGGCGCTGGCGCTGGCCATGCGCACCTCGGCGACCGATCTACGCACCCTCATCACCCAGAGCATCGCCGCCTTCTGGGAAACCGTGGAACGCGATCCATCGATCCAGTTCATGCAACTGGAACTGACGCTCTATGCCTTGCGCCAGCCGGAGTCGGCCTGGCTGGCCCGCCAGCAATATGCTGGCTATGGCGCGGTGGTGGAGCAGCTATTCCGCGAGGGCTGTGCGGCCACCGGCCAAACCTGCGCCGTGCCGTTCGCCGTGCTGGCGCGCTTCGTCATCGC
Source organism: Ktedonobacteria bacterium (assembly GCA_027459785.1). Classification (GTDB taxonomy): domain Bacteria; phylum Chloroflexota; class Ktedonobacteria; order Ktedonobacterales; family JACDGC01; genus JAJPKG01. The sequence continues at coordinate 69,308 of DAIDGU010000010.1, forward strand.
CGGCCTGGACGGCCTGATCCTGCAATTCATCAGCGACCATGACACGGCGCGCGCCGGGCGCGACGTGCGCACCTTCAGCGCGGCGGTTATCGCGTTGGCGGAAGGGACGACACCCCCGATCAGTGAAGAGCCATAAAGGAGGTAGCCGGCGTGGAACGCGATTATGCCTATTATAAACAGGTTTTCGCCGGGCAGCGCCTGCCCTTCGCGTTCGTCGATCTGGATCTGTTCTCGGCGAACGTGCGGGCGGTGCAGTCGCGCGCCGGGACGAAGCGCGTGCGGCTGGCGTCGAAGTCGATCCGCTGCGTGGACCTGCTGCGGCGCATCCTGGCGACCGATCCACAGTTTCAAGGGATCATGTGCTACACGGCGCGCGAGGCGGTATGGCTGGCAGGCCAGGGCTTCACCGATCTGCTGGTGGGTTATCCCGCGTGGCACCCCGACGACCTCGCGGCGGTGGCCCAGGCGACGGCTAAGGGCGCGCAGATCACGCTGATGGTGGATAGCGTGGCCCATATCGATCAGATCGAGGCCGTGGCGGCGCATCAAGATGTGCGCCTGCCGGTATGCATCGAACTTGACATGTCCATCGACGTGCCGGGGCTGCACTTCGGCGTGTGGCGCTCGCCGCTGCGCTCGCCGGCCCAGGTGCAGCCGCTGCTCGCGCGCCTGAAGGCTACACCCCACGTGATGCTGGCGGGCATCATGGGCTACGAGGCGCAGATCGCCGGGGTGGGCGACAATTTTCGCGGCCAGGGCATGCAGAATCGCCTGGTGCGGGCGCTCAAGCGCCGCTCGGCACGGGTGGCGGCGGAACGGCGCGCGGCGGTCGTGGCGCAGATTGAAGCCGTCGGCCACACACTGCGCTTCGTCAACGGCGGCGGCACGGGTAGCCTGGCGACGACGCGCGCCGAAGCTTGCGTGACGGAGATCACCGTCGGTTCCGGCTTTTATAGCCCCGCGCTCTTCGACAATTACCACACGTTCCGCTTCCAGCCAGCGGCGGCCTATGCCATCGAGATCGTGCGCCTGCCGGCACCAGACCTCTACACCTGCCTGGGTGGCGGTTATATCGCTTCCGGCGCGGTGGGGCCGGAGAAACAGCCCCAGCCTTATCTGCCGGCAGGTGCGCGCCTGTTGCCACGCGAGGGTGCGGGCGAGGTGCAGACGCCGGTGCGTTATGCTGGCCCAGACCACCTGGCGCTGGGCGATCCCATCTTCCTGCGCCACAGCAAGGCCGGCGAGGTCTGCGAACACTTCCCGCGCCTCCTCCTCGTCAGCGATAGGCAGATCGTCGGCGAGGCGGCGACGTATCGCGGGCAGGGGCAGACGTTCTTGTAAAGAGATACGAGTGAACACGAAAGCCACACTATTCAGCGAAAAACACGAAATGGTTGCAAGGAGAAGGCTGGTAGGAGGAAACGATGAGCGAGCAGACGAAGCTGCGCGCGGGCAAGTGGCGTAACTGGTCGGGATCGGTGCGGGGCCAGCCGCGCGCGATCGCGCAGCCGGCGAGCATCGACGAGCTGGCGCGGCAGATGGCGGACTTTGGCCGCGCCGGGCGGCAGGTGCGCGTGGTGGGCGCGGGGCATTCCTTCACGCCGCTGGCGCAGACGGACGATGTGCTGATGACGCTGGACGGCATGCAGGGCGTGATCAGCGCGGATGAGGATCGTGGCACGGTGACGGTCCTTGGCGGCACACGGCTCGCGCGGCTGGGCGAGGAATTGCACGCGCGCGGCGTGGCGCAGGAAAACCTGGGCGACATCAACCAGCAGAGCATCGCGGGGGCGATCAGCACCAGCACGCATGGCACGGGGACGGGCTTCGGGAGCATCGCCACGCAGGTCGCCGGGCTGACGCTGGTGACGGCGCAGGGCGACGTGGTCGAATGCTCGCCGGAGCAAAACCCTGAGATCTTCCAGGCGGCGCGCGTGAGCCTGGGCCTGCTGGGCGTGGTCGCCGCCGTCACGCTGCGCGTGGTGCCAACCAAGAAGGTGAACCTGCGCACCCGCCGCGAAGCGCTGACGAGCATGCTGGCGCACCTGGACGAGTATAAGCGCGCCAACACGCACTTCGAGTTCTACTGGTTCCCCTACACGGACGGCGGGCAGGCGAAGTTCGTCAACGCGACGGACGCGCCGGTGAAGCAGGGGGGCGCATGGGCCAATTTCAACAAGATCGTGCTGGAAAACGGCGCGCTGAAGGTGCTTTCGGAGATCAGTCGGCTCGTGCCGCCGCTCGCGCCCACCGTCTGCAAGATCTCGGTGGCCGGCATCACGCCCATCGACGAGGTCAATTACAGCCACCTGATCTATACCACGCCGCGACTGGTGCGCTTCCAGGAGATGGAATACAGCATCCCGGCGGAGCATTTTCCGGCAGTGATGGCGGAGATCCGCGAGCGCATCAACCAAAAGCGGTATAAGGTCAACTTCCCCATCGAATGCCGCTTCGTCAAAGGCGATGACATCTGGCTCAGCACGGCCTACGGGCGCGACTCGGCTTACATCGCCGCCCACATGTATCGCGGCATGCCCTACAAGGAGTATTTCGCCGGCCTGGAAGAGATCTACACGCGCTATGACGGTCGCCCGCACTGGGGCAAGCTCCACACGCGCGACGCCGCCTACCTGGCCGCACACTATCCCCACTGGGAGGACTTCCGCCGCGTGCGCTCACAGCTTGATCCGCAGGGCGTCTTCCTCAACGCCTACCTGCGCGCCCTCTTCGCCGTGCCGGTCAGCGCACCCACCACAGTTCAAAGCTGAAGTCGAACACGAAAATCAGACAGTTTTACGAAAAGCACGAAAGGTTTTTTCTGACTTTCGTGGATTTTCGTGGCTTTCGTGTTCGATCGGTTCACATCTGCTGCAAAAAAACAGCTTATCCAGGAGACGCCTCATGAGTGAAATCATCGCGCCGCTCGCGCCGCCGGAAGAGACGGCACAACTGCGACGTAACTCGCTCGACATCCGCCACGCCGTCATCATCTCGGTCGCGGTGATGTCGCCTGCGGCCTCGGTCTTCTTCAATACGATCCCCCAGGGCCAGGCGGTCGGCGCGGCGATCCCGCTGTGCTATGTCGTCGGCTTCGTCATCGCGTTGCTCGTTGCCAATTCGTATAGCGAGTTCTCGCGCCAGATCCATTCCAGCGGCTCGTCGTATACCTTCATCTCGCAGAGCATCGGCCCGCGTTTCGGCTTCATGAGCGCCTGGGCGGGCTTGCTGGCCGTGCTGCTGGGCGTCCCCTATACCTTCGTCGGCCTCAGTTCCAACCTGCAAACGATCATCAGCCGCTCGCTGGGCGTAGATATCTCGTGGATTTTCTACTTCGTGCTGTTACTGGGGATCGCCTTTGCCATTTGCTATTCCGGCATCCGTCAATCGCTGAATGTCGATTTCACCTTCCTGGCTGTGGAGATCGCAGTCTGCCTGCTGCTGGCGGGCATCGTCCTGTTCCATGTCGGCCAGCAAGGCGGCCTGAGCGCGGCACCCTTCACCCTCAACGTCATCCCCTCCAGCGGCAACGGCCTGGTCAGCAATTTGATTTCGGGCATCATCCTGGGCGTGCTGAGCTTCATCGGCTTCGAGACCGCCGCCGCGCTGGGCAGCGAGACCCGCGACCCCCAGCGCAACATCCCGCGCGCCGTCTTCGGCTCGATGATCATCGTCGGCCTCTTCTATCTGGTGATGGTCTATACCGAAACGGTCGGCTATGGCATGAACACCATCGCCACAGGCTTCGTCACCGAAGCGGCTCCGTTTGATACGATCAGCCGGCATTTCACGCCCTGGTTGACGATCTTTGTCGATCTCGTCGGCGTCTTCTCGTTTTTCAGCGCGGGCATCGCCATCCTCAACGGCAGTGCGCGGATCATGTTCACCGTGGCGCGCGAAGGCTTGCTGCCGGGCTTCCTGGGCATCTTGCACCCCACGCGCCAGACGCCGGTGGGCGCGATCACGGCGCTGTGTATCGGCGGCGGCATCATCGGCATGATCCTCGGCGTGATCATGAACCCCAGCAATGCCTTCACCTTTTTCGCCACGCTGGATGCCCTGGCCGTGTTGATTATCTATGCTTTAGTGTGTGCCGGCAGCCTGTTCTTCTTCCGCCGCCAGCAACGCCAGGGCAATGCACGCTTCAGTCTGCTGCGCCACGGGATCATGCCGGTCTTCGCCACCCTACTGATCGTTGGCATCTTCGTGCTGGTCTTCACGTCGCCGCAATCAACCGGCGTCAATGGTGCCACACCCGCCGCGCTGTTGCTCAACCTCATCCCCTACATCATCGCCGGCTGGGTGGTCATCGGCATCGGCGTGATCGTGGCGCTGGGCAAAAAGCTGGCGGAGCCGGCGGCGCTGTGAGGGACGGCGGGGGACAGGGGACAGGGGACAGGGGACGAGCGGGGGACGGGGAAACGGCGGGCGGTTGATGGTGCGCTGAGGACGCGGGCGGGCGGGACGGCGGGCGGTTGAAACCGCGCCTAAGCGCCTGGCGGCGACGAAG
>DAIDGU010000011.1 GCA_027459785.1 Ktedonobacteria bacterium
AACCGCCCGCCGTCCCCCCCCGCCCGCCGGCCCTTAGTGGATGTTGATCTCCCCCCCGTAGGCTTCCAAATGCCGGCGGATCGCTTGCAGGAAGCGCGCGGCTTCCAAACCGTCGTTGATGCGATGGTCGAACGAGAGGCAGATATACATCATCGAGCGGATGGCGATGGCATCGCCTTCCACCACCACCGGGCGTTTGACCACGGCGTCCATGCTCAGGATGCCCGCGTTGGGCTGGTTGATGATCGGGATCGAGAAGATCGTGCCGAAGACGCCCGGATTATTCACCACGAACGTGCTGCCCTGGATCTCGTCCGGTTTCAGGCGATTGACCCGTGCGCGCGTCGCCAGGTCGTTCACAGCGGCGGCGATCTCTGCCACGGATTTCTGGTCGGCGTCTTTCAGCACCGGAACGAAGAGGCCGTTATCCGTGGAGACGGCGAAGCCCATGTTGATGTGCTGGCGGATCTGGATGCGATTGTCTGCCGTCCACGAAGCGTTCATCGTGGGGATCTCGCGCAGGGCGGCGCAGACGGCCTTGGTCACGAACGGCACATACGTCAGGCTATAGCCGTGCTGTTGCTTGAAGGTCGCTTTGTTGTGTTCCAACCAGTGGGCGATGTTGGTCATATCGACTTCCACCACCGTCGTCGCGTGGGGCGAGGTCGCCTTGCTGCGTACCATATGCTCCGCGATGGCACGGCGCACCGCCGTCGGCGTGATGAACTGGTCCTCGCCGGTCGGCGTGGCCGCCCCTTGGGGTTGCCCGGTGCCTGGCGTGGTGAGAATGCTGGTTGTAGTCGTGGAGGTGGTACTCGTCGCGGGGGCTGTCGCCGTCGCCGTGCCGCCGGCGTCGCGCTGCTGCACGAAGGCCAGGATGTCTTCTTTGCGGACACGCCCGCCCTCGCCCGTGCCGGAGATCTGGCCGAGATCGACATGGTACTGATCGGCCAGCTTGCGCGCCAGCGGCGACACACGCTCACCCCCCGCCGCGCCATTGCCGGTGCTGGCCGCAGCAGCGCCGGTCATCGTGGCACTTGTCGCCGCCGACCCATTGCCAACTTGTGTCCCCTGCTCCATCGCAGATGGAGCGCCGCCCCGACTCCCCTCTCCATCCGCAGATGGGGAGGGGCTGGGGGTGGGGCCAACCACCTCGATCTCAGCGATAGGCGTCCCCACCTTCACCGTCTGATCCGGCTGCACCAGAATCTTCATCACCTTGCCGCCGACCGGCGAGGGCAGTTCGGTCGTGATCTTGTCGGTGATGATCTCGACCAGCGATTCGTCGCGGCGGATCGTCTCACCCTCATGTTTGAGCCAGGAACCGATGGTCCCCTCGGCGACCGTTTCGCCCAACTGCGGCATTGTCACTTGTGTTATCGCCATAGCGCACCCCTTCGTGCCTCTGAATTCGTGCCTCTGCTGAAGCTATGAGCATGCGCTCTGATCGTTTCACACAGCGCGGCGTTCGTCAAGTTGACCAGAATGGGGCAGAATGGGCCGGATGGGCTAGATGGATGGCGCAATGAGAAGAATTTCCTCTTGACGAGATGGCATCGCACACCGCATAATGGCTGGGACATATATCATGCGGTTGTTTTACGCGGCGTTATGCGCTCTGTGCGCCACCGCCCCGGCCACCCGGAGGGTCGCGCGTGCCTACTACCCCCTTACGCGAGGCATTAGCCCTGGCAGATGCAGAGATCCAGGCCGGTCGCCCCGGCGAGGCGCTCCGGCAATGCGATCTACTGCTGGGGACGCATCCGCGCTGGCTGGACGCGCAGCGGTTGAAAGCGAAAGCCCTGGTCGCCCTGAATCGCTTGCCGGAGGCCGAAAAACTGCTCGATGGCATCTTGGGGTGCCATCCTGAAGACGTGGATGCCTTCTGCGACCGCGCCTATCTGGCGCAGCGCAAGGGTGATCCCTTGGGGGCGCTGGCGTGCTATCGCCGCGCCTGTGAACTGGCGCGCGAAAATGCGTCCCTGCGCGCCATCCACAACCAGTTGGCGGCGCAACTCAGCCGCCCGCCCTACACGCCCTCGCACACCGGCTTGGCACGCCTCTACCTGCGCGCGGAACTTTTCGCCCACGCCCTGCGCGAGTGGGATAGCGCCCTGCAAGCGAATCCGCACCGGCTCGACGCGCAGATCGGCATGGCCGAGACGCAGTGGCGCATGGGCGATACCGCCCGCGCCCAGGAGGTCTGCCGCTACATCCTGCGTCACATGCCGAATTGCATCAAACCATTGCTCCTGTTGGTCGTCTTCGAGGTAGATGCCGGGCGCATGGAAGAGGCGCAGCGCCTGACCCAGTTCGTCGCGGAGATGGACCCCGAACAGCATATCGCAGGCGCGCTGTTCAGCGATCTTGTGGCCGTGGGCCATGCGCCGCTGGCGCACCTGTTCCGGTCAGCGGTGCGCACCCAAACCTCGCCGCTGCTGCGCGACAGCCAGACGGGCATCTTCCCCGCCGTCCCCCTGCCGCGCCCGGTGGCGGGACCGTTACCCACGGGCCAGTTGCCCACGGGGCCGCTGTTCCGCGCGCCGGCACAGGCGCAGCCACCGGACCTCGCACCCACAAGCAAGCTCAACATGCCGCCAGTCGCCAACGGCAACGGACGTGACCAAGGCTCCATCGAAGATTTTTTCAGCCAATCGCGCGCTTCGCAGATCCCTGAAGAGTTTCAAATGGTCTTCAAAGAGACCGAGTATATGCTCTGGAGCCGCGACAACGAGGAACCGATTACGGTGGAGATCCCGACGATCACTGCTAGCACCTCCACGAGCAATGCTAACGCTTCGGCGCTGCCGGCAACCCCCACGCCGCCCACAACCGATGAGGCGGATATGGGCTTTGTGCGCTGGCTGCAAGCACAGGGCGCGCGGCCCCTGACCATGCCACTCCCCGCCGAAGACGCGGTGCTGCCGACCGATCAGCCCAAGATCGCGGTGCCACCGTTCCTGGCACAAGCTTTAGCAGATATGGGGGCCGCAGCAGATGATTCCGCCGCTGTCGCGCCAGCGGATAGTGCGCGCGCCACCCCTGCTGCCGCGCCCGCTGTCGCTGAACCACCAGCCACGCCGGCACAATCCGCACCCGTCGCCGCCGACGCGCCCCTTGCCGCGCCCGTGCCGCCGTCACCCCCCGCGCCCGCGCGCAGTGGTGTGTGGGCTGCCGATGACAGCATCATTGCTCGCGCACCAGCACCACTCCCGCCGGAACCCGACGTGATGCAGGAACCAATCATGCCACCGGAACCCGCCCCGCCGCTGGAACCTGTGGAGATACCGGATACACCCGCCGCGCCGTCACAAGATCTGCCGTCGATGCTGGCATCCGCGCCGCCATACCAGGAGCAGCCACAGGTGGACGTTCCCGCGCCCGCCGACGCGGTCCGTGACGTTGATGCACTGGATGCGGCGCTGCTGCCGTCCGCCGATCCCATTCCGGCGTTGGAATATGCGCCGATGGCGCTCGCCTTCGAGCGCGTCTCGCCCCCACCTGCTCCGCCTGTTACTCCTGCTGCGGAATGGGACAGCGTGCCGCCAGATGGGCCGTCCGCCCCGGCTGCTCCCGTTGCCAGCGCCAGCGATCATAGGAGTGAGCCATCACCGCCCGCGCCCGATCCCGCACCGCCCCAGGAGCCGCCCGCGCCCCTTACCATCGAGGCCATCCAGCAAGGGCTGAACTCCGCCGGCTTCGCCCGGTTGGATACAGGTCGGCTGGCGGCGGTGGCCTCCTCGCTGAGCCAGGCACCCGAAGCTACCGACGCGCCGACGGTGGATGTGGCCCAGCGCCTGGAACAGGCGCGTAGCCTGCGACGGGCGGGCCGCATGGGCGAGGCGCTCGTCGAATACCGCGCCTTGGTCAAAGCCACCGCCGACCGCATGCCGGAGATCATCCGCGACCTGCGCGACGCCGCCATCGAAGATCCGCGCGAAGGGGAGATCCAGCGCTTACTGGGCGACGCCTACATCCGTCAGGGTGATTATGTCGAAGCCCTCGAAGCCTATAACCATGCCTCCGCCTTGCGCCATGAAGTAGGCAATTAATTCATGGAAAAGATTCTCCGCCAGTTGCTCAACATCGATCTCGTCGCGGCGATCTTGCTGATCGGCAAGGATGGCCTTCCCGTCGCCAGCATGGTTGACGATGCCCGCACCGAGGGCCATGCCGCGCATGCCGCCGCCACCTTCGAGGCCGTCACGCGCTACACGCGCCAGCTCAGTATGGGCGCGCCGCGCCAGGCGCTTTTCACCACCGACACCGCCGTCGTCATGATCACCGAGGCGAACGACATGCTGCTGGTGGTGGAAGCGCGCACCGGCGTAAACTTGGGCCGGCTGCGCCTGGAAACGCTGCGCGTCGCCCGGCTGCTGGCCGCGCAGATGCGCGGCTGAGGGCTGGCAATCGCGCTCCCGCCGTCATACAATGGCTGCGGATGATCCTGCATCCTACAACATCACAACCCGTAGCGGCGCACGCGCTGCTCGTTAAGGAGACTGCCCCCCATGCGCGAACGTACTCTGCTCATCATCAAACCCGACGGCGTCGAGCGCGGCTATGCCGACCAAATCCTCGAACGCTTCAAAGATAAAGGCTTCACCATCGTGGAACGGCGCGACATGACCATCTCCCGCGCCCTGGCCGAAAAGCACTATGCCGAACACAAAGAGAAGCCCTTTTACCCCAGCCTGGTCGATTACATCTCGTCGGGGCCGGTGGTAGTCGCCATCATCGAGGGCGACAATGCCATCACCGAGGCCCGCGCTCTGATGGGACCGACCGATCCCAAGAAAGCCCCTCCCGGCACCATTCGTGGCGACTTCGGCGAATCTATCGATCGTAACACCATCCACGGCTCCGACTCCCCGGAAGCCGCCCGCCGCGAAATCGCCCTGTTCTTCGGCGACGAAGAGGCGTAGCCCCACCCCCCGACCCCCTCCCCATCTGCGGATGGAGAGGGGGAGAGCAAACAGGCTAGACCGGCTATCATCCTTGTTGGGGTAAGCGGATGAAACCTGCCTGGTTCAAATCACTTGCACTGTCTGGTTGTGCAAAGGCTCTTTACCATCAAGAAAGTTGCCCCAACCCGCCGTATCAATAAAAATATCATTTTTCGTCGGCATGGTCGTCTCCATATAGGTGCGCCAGTATGGCAACGCAGTCCATTCCAGTCCGCGACGGCGGACTTCGTCGCCGCTAGGCGCTTAGGCGCGGTTTCAACCGCCCGCTCCCAAGTTCCTTTACTACCAAAAAATTTATGATGCGGTGTCGCGCTCCGGCGCTGGCGCGCTGGTGGTCTTCGCGCTGGCGCGGCCTTTCAGCCGCCAGCAGCCGCTATGGCTCGTCAGGCATTTCGCCTGTTCGTCAGCGGTGACGGGAGGCGTATTCAAAAAGCAAAAGACTTGATAAAGCGGCTCGCCTTTGCGCGTATCCGTATCAGATAGCCAGCGTTCACGATAATTCGGGCAGCCGCGCGGATGCTTATGCCAATTGATGCCGGTATGGGGATCTTCACGCAGGTCCTCGGCCACAGCTATGCCTCATTCCTTAGCAATCCATCAAGCGATGGTCGGGTTGGTATCTCTTCTGCGTGGCTCCCGTTGCCAGCACACGAGGACCGTCGTCTGTATCAGTACTGGTATCAGTATAGCACAAGCACACGCCTGGCACCCTGCTTCCTTACCAGATCCGTATCGGCGGGTTTCGTGATGGTTCGCCCCAAGGGGGTGATCACAACCAGCCGCCGTGCGTGCCGCGTCCGTGCCGCGTTCGTGCTGATTTTAGCTTTTAATAGCTTTGCGCAGTAAAGAGGTCAGCATGTACCAACCATCTCCGCTCGAACAGCCACAGCCCAAGCGCGTCGCGTGGACCACACGCGATGCCATCATCGGCACCCTCCTCACGCTCGTCCCGCTCATCGCGCTGAACCTCTATGGCGGCGCGAGCAGCAGCAGCACAGCTTCGACCAAACCGCTCTCGCCCCAGCAAGATCTCACCCTGGCAATCGCCACCTTCATCCTGACGAGCGTGCTGGAAGGTGCCTTCCTCATCGCGCCGTTCGTATACGCGCGACGCCGGGCGGGACGCGACGGCCCGCGCGAACTGGGGCTACGCGGCTTCAATCCCGGCCTGGCGCTGGGCTTGATCGTGCTGAGCGCGGCGGGCTTCATCGCCCTGAGCGACCTCTATAGTACCATCGCCACCAAGCTCAACTATAACGCGCCGACCAACCTTGACCAACTCACCCAACAGGTGCATCAGATGCCGCTGGTCATCGCGGCGACGCTGCTGGCGGCGGTGCTGGTCGCGCCGATCTGCGAGGAGATCTTCTTTCGCGGCTTCCTGCTGATGGGGCTGCGCAACAACATGCCGACCTGGCTCGCCATCCTGCTCACCAGCCTGGTCTTCGCCTTCGCGCATCTCTCGCCGGGATCGTTCGTGCTGCTTTTCATCCTGGCGATCTTCCTGGGGATCTTGCGCGTGACGACGAATTCGCTCTGGCCGGGGATCATCTTGCATGCGCTGAATAACGCGCTGGGCTTCATCGTCGTTTTCACGGTGAAATGAGCGGCGGCCACGCCGCCCAGGAATTCGCTCTGATGAAAGGATGCTATGCGCGCGGAGATATATAGTTTGCCGATCCCGTTTCACAATCACCTGAGCATCATGCCGCACCCACGGGGTGGCGACTGGCTGGCGGACGAGATCGCGGCGCTGCATGCCGCCGGCGTGCGCGTGCTGGTCTCGCTGCTGACGCCAGCGGAAATCTGGGAGGCGGATCTCGCGCAGGAAGCGGAATTGTCGGCGGCAGCGGGCATCACCTTCCGCAACTTTCCGATTCCAGATCGCGGCGTGCCGCCTTTCACCGCGACCACCTTCGCCTTCATTGGCGACCTGGAACGCCGGTTAACGCGCGAGGTACAGCCAGTCGCCATCCACTGCTGGGCGGGCATTGGGCGATCCGCGCTGGTGGCGGCGAGCGTGCTGGTGCAACTCGGCCTCACACCGGAGCGCGCCTTCGCCGACCTCAGCCGCGTGCGCGGCTTCACCGTCCCCGATACCCCGGCGCAGGTGCGGTGGGTCGCCGCTTTCGCCGCCCGCGACCGATAATTCCGGCAACGTGGCGGATTGAGCAGCTTTGGACGGATATTGTCAGAAGCATCGGCGATCTGGTAAACTGGACAAAGCGTGATATCACGTTTGCAAAACATCCCCGGCACGCCCCCAGGGCGGCCCGTGGGCCAGCAGGATCACACGAAGGGGGCCGTTACTGTGGCAAAGGAACCGTCACTCGACAATTTGTGGCTCGCGCGAACCCTCTATGACATTGGTGCCGTCCAGTTCGGCGAATTCACCGTCAGCCAGTCGGCGGCGAAGTCCCCTATATTCATCAATCCGAAGAAGCTCATCAGCAATCCGATGGCGCTGCGCGTGGCCGCCAAGCTCATCGACCAGGAAGTGCAATTGGCGCAATCCCTGCGCAAGCCGCGCATCCATCCGTTCGAGGTCGTCGCGGGCATCCCCGTCGGCGGCGTGTTATTGGCGGTGGCCTATGCGCTGGAAGCCTCCGTGCCGTGCATCTACCCGCGTATGATCCAGCAAGGCACCGGCGCGCGTGGCATCGAAGGCGAATACACCAAGGGCATGCGGGCGCTGCTGATCGACGACCTGATCACGACCGGCGGCAGCACCATCGCCACGGCGCGCTTCCTGGCCGAAAACGACATCGTCGTCAAAGATGTCATCGTGCTGATCGACCGCGAACAGGGCGCGACGGAACAACTCAAACACTACGGCTATAACCTGATCAGCATCCTCAAGCTGGAAGTGATGCTCAACCACTACCATGCCCAAGGCTTGATCAGCCAGGATCGCTACGAAGAGTGCATGCAATACGTCCACACGCACCAAGCACCCACCCAGCCGCCGATGGATATCGCCGATCTGCCGCCCCTGCCGGAGCCGGGCGATCTGAACTGAGTGCGCCACCCGCCGGAGGGGGAACGAGGGCGGGAACACGAAAGCCACGAAAGGTTCACGAAAAAGGACGAGGACGGCACGCGCAATAGCACGAGCTAACGCGAAAGTGGGGATAACAGCAGGTTTGTATTTCGTGTTATTGCGTGCCGATAGTGCGCAGAAGGACCTGGCCGTCGAAATCGATAGGACCATTCGCCATCGCGCTGTGAATGGGGTACAATAGCAGGGAAAACATGTACTGTTCGGCAGCGGATCGCAAGTGATTCGCGCCGTGGTGGGGTTGCTGGTGGGCGGGGCGCGGGCCTCACGCTGGCAACCGCGATCTCGCCATGCGAGGGATAATAGTGGCTTTCCCCATCCTCAGCGCCATCATCTTCGTGCCGCTGGTCGGCGGCGTCATCGCGGCCTTTCTGCCGCGCCAGGCGGCGTGGGCCTGGGCGGGCGCGGTGGCGCTCGCCGATCTCGTGCTCACCATCGTCGCCGCCCTGCAATTCAGTCGCGGGGCCGGCGGCTTCCAGTTCGCTGAACACCAGCCGTGGATCCCCGGCCTGGGGCTGGACTACAGCCTGGGCCTGGACGGCATCAGCCTCTTTCTCGTGATCCTTTCCGCGCTGCTCGGCGTCGTCACCATCGCCGCCTCGGCACCCCAGGCGCGCGATCCGCGCCGCGCCGGCACGTACTTCGCGCTGATGCTGCTGCTCGTCGCTGGCATTCAGGGCGTCTTTTTGGCGACCAACGTCTTCTTGTTCTATGTCTTCTGGGAGATCATGCTCGTGCCGGCGTATCTCTTGATCGGTACGTTCGGCGGGCCTCGGCGGGCCGCTGCCGCGATCAAGTTCGTCATCTACACCGCCGTCGGCTCGCTGCTGATGCTGGCGGGGGTGATCGGCCTGGGCGCGGCGGCGAGCAACAGCGTCGGCCATTACACGCTGGACCTGCCGGCGTTGCTGGGCCACGTGCCGGCGAGTGCGCAGGGCGTGCTGTTCCTGGCTTTTTTCGCCGCCTTTGCCGTGAAAGCGCCGCTCTTCCCGTTTCACGCCTGGCTCCCAGACGCCTACACCGAAGCGCCCGTCCCCGTGACGGTGCTGCTGGCCGGCGCGATGTCCAAGACCGGCGCGTATGGTTTCATCCGCTTCTGTCTGCCACTCTTCCCGAACGCTGCCCGGCAAGCCGCGCCAATCATCGAGACGCTGGCTGTCATCGGCATCCTCTATTGTGCCGTGCAAGCCTTAGTGCAGACGGATTTCAAGCGGCTGCTGGCGTATTCCAGCGTCAGCCACATGGGCGTGATCCTGCTGGGCATCTTCGCGCTGAACGCGCAGGGGCTGGACGGCGCGGTGTTGCAGATGGTGAATCATGGCATCACGACGGGCGCGCTTTTCCTGATCGCCGGCCTGATCGCCACGCGCGCGGGAACGCGCGACATCCGCGCGCTGGGTGGCCTGGCGGTGCGGCTGCCGCTCCTCACCGCCGTCTTCTGCATCGCCGCGCTCTCATCGCTGGGCTTGCCGGGGCTGAATAGCTTCGCTGGCGAGTTCCTGGCGCTGCTGGGCGCGTTCCGCGCCAATATCGCTTTCGGTGTGCTGGGGACGCTGGTGGTCATCCCCGCCGCATGGTACCTGTTGCGCTTCTTCCAGGGCGTGATGGAGGGACCGAAGCCATCCCCCGCACCCGCCCCAGCGGATGGCGCTGAAGTGACGCTGCCGCGCCCGCCTGTCGCGCGCGACCTGGGCGTGGGCGACCTCGCCATCCTCGTGCCGCTGCTGGCGCTGATGGTGCTGATCGGCATCTTTCCCGCGCCGCTGCCGGACCGCATCGAACCCGCCGTGACCCAGAATGTCATGACGACGCTGCATCCGGCCCCGCCCGCGCTTCCCCACGTCTTCGACCACAGATAAGCAAGCACATATCGACAAGAAGTTGGAGTTTTGAGCTATGGCCTTCACCTACGCCATCAGCAGTGGTGATTGGGCGCGCATCACGCCGGAACTGGCGCTGCTGGTGGCGGCGCTGCTGGTGATGCTGGTGGACGCCGTCATCCCCGCGCGCCTGCGCGGCGCGCTCGTCCTGATCGGCCTCCTGGGCGTGCTGGCGGCGCTGGCCAGCGTCGTCACCCTATATAATGCGACAGGATCGCCCGGCGCGTTCGGCGGCATGGTCACGTCCGATCCGTTGGCGCTGCTCACCACGCTGATCATCCTGGCGGCGACGGGCCTGGCGCTGCTGCTGTCGCCTGGGTACATCGAACGCCAGGGGACGCGCCAGCAGGGCGAGTTTTATGCGCTGGTGCTGCTGGCGGCGACCGGCATGGTGCTGATGGCCGCCGCGACGAACCTGATGATCGTCTTTCTGGGGTTGGAGTTGCTCTCGCTGCCGCTCTATGTGCTGTGCGCTTTCGCGCCCGGCCAGCAGCGCGCCCAGGAAGCCGGCATGAAGTATTTCTTGCTGAGTTCTTTCGCGTCGGGCTTCTTGCTCTATGGCATGGCGCTGGTCTATGGCGCGACGGGCGCGACGAACCTGGGCGACATCCGCCATTTCGTGGCGACGCACGCGCTGAATCCGGCGACGAGCTTCGGGCCTTTCTTGATCGGCGGCATGGCGCTCTTGGCCGTCGGCCTGGCCTTCAAGGTCTCGGCGATCCCCTTCCACGCCTGGACGCCCGACGTGTATCAGGGCGCGCCCACGCCGGTGACGGCGCTGATGTCCGTCGGCACGAAGACGGCAGCTTTCGCCGCGCTGGCGCGCATCTTCGTCGGCGCGCTCGGCCCCGTCATGCCCCAGTGGCAAGGGATCATGATCGCCCTGGCGGTGATCACGATGCTCGGCGGCAACATCCTGGCGGCGACGCAGACGAACGTCAAGCGCATGCTGGCATATTCCAGCATCGCCCACGCCGGCTATCTGCTGATCGGCATCGCAGTCGGCACGCCGCTGGGCCTCGCCGCGCTATTCTATTACCTGGCGGCCTACGCGGTGATGAACCTGGGTGCCTTCGGTGTGGTGCTGGTGTTGGAGCGCGTGGCGGGCCTGGGGACGCACCTGGACGACTATCGCGGCCTGGCGGCGCGTCGCCCTGGCCTGGCGGCGGTGCTGGCGGTCTTCCTGTTCGCGCTGGCGGGCATCCCTGGCACGGCGGGCTTCGTGGCGAAATACACGATGTTTTACGCTGCCGTCGTTGGCGGCCAGGCCGAGCTGACGATCATCGGCGTCATCGCCAGCATGATCGGCTTCTACTATTACCTGCGCGTGATCTGGGCGATGTATTTCGTCCCCGCGCCGGACATGCCCACCGCCGAGGTGCTGGCCGCCGGCACGCCCTCGGTGTCGCTGGCCGGCCTGAACGCCGCCGTCGTGACGAAGCTCGCCACCACGGCTCCGCCGCTGGCCGTCGGCGCGGTCGTGGCGCTGGCGCTGGCGCTCATCGGCACCTTCGCGCTCGGCATCATTCCTGCTCCCCTGATCACACTGGCCCGCCAGGCGGCGGGTCTACCCTAGCGCAGATCGGAGGTAGCCGCCATGATCCCGTTGCAAGATGTCAACACGCCCAAGCAACAATCGTTCCCGTGGGTGAACATCGGCCTCATCCTCGCCAACATCGCCGTTTTCATCAAGGAGATCACCTTGCAAGGCGCGGCGAGCAACTGCTTCGTCTATGCATATAGCTTCGATCCCGCGGTGCTGGCCGGCAAGATCGCGGAATCATCAGCTTACGCGCAGTATTGCCACCATGCCGCGTTTCATCCGCCGCCGTCGTGGATCACGATCTTCACCGCGATGTTTCTGCACGCCAGCATCTTGCACATTGGCGGCAACATGCTCTTCCTCTACGTTTTCGGCGACAACGTGGAAGATCGGCTGGGCCACCTGCGCTACCTGGCGTTCTATCTGGTCTGCGGCGTGATCGCCGCGCTGGTGCAGACGGTGGCCGTCATCGCGCTGCACGCCGGCCCGGCGGATCTGCCGAACCTGGGGGCCAGCGGAGCCATCGCGGGGGTGCTGGGCGCTTACCTGCTGCTTATCCCACGCGCCAGGGTCCGCACGCTCGTTTTCTTGGGGATCATCTTCTTTTTCACCACGCTGCCCGCCGTGCTGGTGATCCTCGTCTGGTTCGTGCTGCAACTGCTAGACGGCTATCTGACGCTGAACGCTGCCGGCGCGGCCAGCGGCGGCGGGGTGGCCTATTTCGCGCACATCGGTGGCTTCGTGGCCGGCGCGCTCATCGCGCTGCTGCTCAAGCCCTTCCTGGCACGCGCCAAACCAGGCTACCTGGCGACGTGAGGACGGTCTGGCGTCGTCCCCAGATCTGCTCTGCTATTTTCGAGAAACCAGGTGTCGTATGGTCGATCCGTTTGTGATGTATCGTGAAGTGCTGGCGTTGCGGGGGATGCGCGTGACGCCGCAGCGGCTGATGATCTTGCAGGTCATCGACGAGGGCCACGGCCACCTGACGGCGGACCAGATCGGCGACCGCATCCGCGCGAAATTTCCGGCGATTCACCAGGGGACGATCTATCGCACCCTGGAAGTGCTGCGCGAAGCTGGTCTGGTGAGCGAGACACACCTCGGCGACCGTTCCGCCGTCTATGAACTCGTCGGCAGCCACCCCCATCACCATCTGGTCTGCGACAACTGCGGGCAAGTAATCGAGATCGGCGATGCCATGCTCGCCCCCCTGCGCGCCGCTCTGTTCAACCAATTCGGCTTTCGCGCCCGCACTGAACACTTCGCCATCTTCGGCCTCTGCGCCGACTGCGCCCGCCAACCGGAGCCAACCCCTGGCGCGTGAGGCATCAGGGCCGAAATCGTGGGGCGGCCATTCCTGTCCGCCGTGTGACCGACAGGAATGGCTGTCCTCCAGGTTGATCGTGGGGCGGACATTCCTGTCCGCCGTCGCGCTCACGGGTTGCTTGTGGCACCATTCATCAAAACCAGCGGCAAGGTGAACCAGAAGGCCGACCCCTTGCTTGGCGTGCTGGCGACGCCGATCTGCCCACCGTGGCGTTCGATGATCGTCTTGCAGATATACAGGCCCAACCCCAGGCCCACGCCGGAGCCGTCTTGCTGGGGAATGGCGGCGACGCGCGCGAAGCGTTCGAATAACTGCGCCTGTTGTTCCTGGGTCAGTCCCGGCCCGTGGTCGCGCACCGTCACGCGCACGCTGCCCTGCGCCTGGCGCATCGTCACCACGACCGACTCCTGGCGGTCGGAATATTTCAGCGCATTGTTCAGCAGATTCGTCACCACCTGCCCGATACGGTCGGGATCGGCCTGCACCGGCAACGCCTGTTTGGGCGCTTTGAACATGATCCAGCGTTCCGGCCACGCCGCGCGTAACGCCTCGACGGCTTCCTGCGTGACGACGCCGACATCGCACAGTTCCAGCCGTGGTTCCAGCTTACCAGCGGTGATCCGCGAGACATCCAGCAGATCGTTCACCAGGCGGTCGATGCGTTCCAGTTGGCGGTCGGTGCGGGTGAGCAAGAGGTGCAGGCGTTCGACTTTGCCTTGCGCGGCCACCGCGTTGCCCGTCGCCGATTCCTGTAAATCCTTGATAGTGCGCGTTCCCATCTGCACGTTCGCCATCACGGACGTGAGGGGCGTGCGCAGTTCGTGGCTGGCGATGCCCAGGAATTCATCCATGCGCCGCGTCGTCTCTTCCAGCGCCAGCACCTGCGCCTGCGCGGATGCGCGTTCGGCCAACAGCCGTTCGCGTTCCAACACCACCAGGGCCATCTGGGCGAAACTGGTCGCCAACTCGCTTTCCGTTGCGGTAAAAACATGATCGTCGGTATGATAAGCAAACGAAAGAACGCCGCGTATGCTCGTTCCAAGGCGCAATGCCACGGCGAGCGTCATGCGCGTGCCAAAATTAGGCAGCCCGCGTTGCACATAGCCAGCGACATCCACCACCAGCACGTCGCCTGCGCGCAGCCGCGCCACTTCGTCGGCGGCGTAGTAATCGGCGAGCGTGTACTGGCCCATGTCGGCGTACCACCGTGCCTCATCTGCTGGCGGGCGGCCCAGCGTGGCCAGGGGGGTGAATGCCAGCGTGCTGTCATCCACGCCCAACAAAGAGACGATCTCGCAGCCCAACACATCGCGGGCGAGCGCGACCAGGGCGTCTGCCAGCCGGACCGGCGTGGGTTCAGGGTGTGGATCGCGTGCCAGCAGATCCATTGCTTCCATAAGCGCCTGCAATGCCTGCCGGGTACGCCGTTCGGCTGCCTGGCGCGTGCGCGCGATCTCCAGCCGCCCCGCCACCCGGCTGAGTACCTCACGGGCGGAAAACGGTTTGGTCAGGTAATCATCCGCCCCACGCGCCAGCCCTTCGATCGTCGCTTCTTCCCCAGCCCGCGCCGAGAGCAGCATGATCGGCAGCGCGGCGGTGCGTGGATCGCCGCGCAATTGCGCGACGAGGGCAAAGCCGTCCAGCACCGGCATCATCACATCCGCCAGGACAAGATCGGGCGGGTCGCGCTGAATCGCGGCCAGCGCCTGCGCGCCATCGGCGACCGCTTCCACCTGATACTGCGCGCCCAGCAGCCGCCGCAGGTAGTCGCGCATGTCGGCGTTGTCGTCGGCCAGCAGGATGCGCGCCTCCGGCACGGTTGTCTGCGGCGCGACGAGCGTCGTGGCGGGCAAGGGCGGCGCGGTGTGGTCATCTTCCATGCTCACCGGCAGCCAGCGTTCCGCCTCGGTGACAAACGCTTCCGCTCCCAGCGCGGTCGAAGCTAGGCTCGTCTGCGGCGCGCGCGGTGTGGCGGGCAAATGCGCCGTGCCGAGCGGGACGCGCACGGTGAAGGTCGTCCCCTCGCCTTCCGTGCTGGCGACCGTGATCGTGCCAGCGTGCCGCACGACCAATTCATGTACCAGCGCCAGGCCAATGCCGGACCCCTCGTGGGAGCGCGAGCGGGCGCCCGCCACGCGATGAAAGCGTTCGAAGACATGCGGCACTTCATCCGCTGGGATGCCCGTCCCCGTGTCGCGCACCGTCAGCACCGCCATGCGCCCCTCCGCATGCAAGCTCACCGCGATCTCGCCCTGGAACGTGAATTTAAAGGCGTTCGAGAGCAAGTTGAGGACGACTTTCTCCCACATGTCGTGGTCCACGTAAACCGGCTCCGGCAGCGGCGTGAGATCGACGTGCAGGCGCAGCCCGGCTTTTTCGATCAGCGAGCGGAAGGCGCTGGCGAGATCCGCCGTATATGCCACCAGATCGGTCGGCTGATAGTTCGCCTGATTGCGCCCGGCTTCGATGCGCGTGAAATCCAACAGCGTATTCACCAGCTTCAACAGGCGCAGACTATTGCGCTGCACAAGCTGAACCTGTTCGCGCGCCGGTGGCGGCAACTCAGCGTCATGTTCCAGCAGATCGGTCAAGGGGCCGAGCATCAGGGTCAGCGGCGTGCGGAACTCGTGCGAGACATTGCTGAAAAAGGCGGTCTTGGCCCGGTCGATCTCCGCCAATGCCTCCGCGCGCTGGCGCTCCGTTTCATACGCGTGTGCCGCCGCCACTGCCGTCGCCAGGTGGCCCGCCAGCAGAGTGAAAAACGTTTGGTACGCTGCATCCAACACACAGCGCGGGCTGACGCCAGCGACCAACACCAGCGTGGGCGCGCTCTGGCCCGGTTCGGTCACGGGCAACACCAGCGCGGTGTGTGGCACCAGTTCAGCGCCGACTGCCAACGGCACGCCGTCCCAGGCGATGTTTTCCACTGTCAGCGCCTGGTTCGTAGCGACGACCTGGCCCAGGTGCCAGCGATCCGCCGCATCGTCAAGCATCACCGTCGCTGGACTCAGCGGTGTCTGGGGCGGCAGCCCGACCGCCTGCAACAGGTGGGCCGACTGGTTGGCCTCAATGTGATACAGCAGCGCGACCGGAACATCCGCCGGATCGGTGCGGAGAAGGCGTGCCGCTTGGGCCGCCACATCCGCGACGGAACGGGCATCGGCGATGGCCGCCGCCATCTCGCGCGCCAGCCGCCCGCGCCGTTCGCTCAGCACGCGCTGCGTCGTCTCGTTGACAGCGGTGAAGATGCCGCCCACCTCACCCGTTTCATCTTCAATCGGGCTATAGGAGAAGGTGAAATAACACTCTTCCTGAAAGCCGTTGCGTTCCAGCAGCAGCAATTGGTCGTCTGACCACGTCGCCTGCCCCGTCGTGACCACGCTTTCAAGCATGGGGCCGATGACATCCCAGATCTCCGGCCAGACCTCGCGCCCCGCTTTGCCCAGCGCCCACGGATGCTTCTGTCCCAAAATTGGTCCATAGGCATCGTTGTAAAGCTTGACGAGCGCCGGCCCCCACCAGAGCAGAATGGGATGCCGGCTGGTCAGACAAATGCGCAGCGATGTGCGCAAGCTTTGCGGCCAGGTTTCCAGAGGACCGAGCGGGGTAGCCGACCAGTCGATGGCGCTGAGGATTGCACCCGTCACGCCACCGCCCGCGAAAAGCCGTTCTGTCACCGGCACGACGGTGGCATCAGTGCGCACATCCATACTATGTTACTCCAAGAGGGCAACCAATGATTGCAAGAATTAGCTCAGGCATTGTGCGCAAGATCAGTGCCGAAACCAGGCATGGGGACGGCCCTACGCCAGATGATCAGGTCAGCACGGCCAGCACATCCAGCCGTTGCGTGTAGGGGCAGGTGAAGCTGCTGCCGGCGCGTGGCAGGGTGGGCAGGTGATGCTGAAGCTGGCTCACCGAGGAGAGCAATTGGCCGAAGGGGGCTTGCACCAGCACGCAGGTCGGTCCGGTGGGGGAACGATCGCCTTTGGTGCGCTGGAAAGGGGCGCGGGCCACGCCTTGCGCCGGCTTTGGCCAGAACGGATCGACCACGATGCCCTGCCAGCAATCGTCGGAGGAACCATGCTGGCAGGGATACGTCAGTTCCAGGGCCAATTCATAGGTGCGGCCTATAACAAGCGCCTGGCTGATACCCTGATAATCAAAGATCGCGCGCAACAGTCCGCCGCGTGTCGGGCGCAGCGTCAGCCAGCAAACCGTGTCATCCGAGCCGGGCGCGCGGGCTTCCAGCACGCCGGTTACATATGTCGTCATCATCACCTGTGCGCGGTGCGCACGTGTTGGGGGCCGCTAGATCAAGCAGCGTGGAGGGAATATTTTCAAGCAAACGAAACAACCCATGCGAGCATACGCAGATTCAAAAGAATGCAGGGCGGCGCGCGGGCGCGCAGCGGCAGGGTGCTGGTAAAGAAGCAGAGATAGGGGTGATGATGACTGGATCGAGGCAGGTGAATAGGGGAGGATAGGTACGCGGTGGTTACGCGGTGGCAACCCAGGCTGGCGGAGTGGTCAAACAACATGTCCTCTCTGGCTCAAAGCGGAGCCACGCCTTCAAGCAAGACAACGGCACAAGCCGGCAACACTACGTCGCGCTTCCACTGTACGATCAGCGGAACGTCGGTGTCAAGCCTTAATTGAATAACTTATACCGTTACACCAAAGAGTGAGCAACTATGAACTTACGCCACAAGCGTGGGTGCTTGCTGCAAGACGCGACGGCGACAGGTGGCCGTCGAGAGCGGGATGAGCACAGCACGTGGATGGGAGGTGCGTAAGGCGGTGGTCTTGCTCCACCCGGCATAGCTCACCTTGGTCCCCTTCACAGGGCAGGGGTGGT
>DAIDGU010000012.1 GCA_027459785.1 Ktedonobacteria bacterium
CCCCATCTGCGGATGGAGAGGGGAGAGCAGGCGTAGGGCGGACATGCCTGTCCGCCATTGCTTGCATATCACGGATGAGTTCCGCTGCCAGTTGCTCGCTTTCGCGCGAGGCGGTGCCGTTGCCGATGGCGATGGCGCTGATCTGGTGCTTGGCGCACAGCATGATCAGGCTACGTTTGGCGGCGTCCCACTCACGCTGCGGGGGATGCGGATAGATCGTCGCGCCCTCGATATACTTGCCGGTCTCGTCGATGACGGCGATCTTACAGCCGGTGCGGAAGCCCGGATCGATGCCCAGGATGCGATAGCCGCGCAGGGGTGGTTGCAGCAGCAAGTTGCGCACGTTCGTGGCGAAAAGGCCGATAGCATGCGCTTCCGCCTGGGTGGTGATCTCAGCGCGCACCTCGCGTTCGATGGCCGGTGCCAGCAGGCGCTTATAGCCATCGGCGGCGGCGGCGGCCAGTTCGCCCGCGAAGGGCGATGCGCCACGCACCGGAAACGTCTGGTACATCAGCGGCAGGGCGCGTTCCACCGGCACCTCCACGGCCACACGGATCACGTCCTCGCGCTCGGCACGATTGATAGCCAGCGTGCGGTGCGGCACCAGTCGCGCCACCGGCTCACTGAAATCGTAGTAGAGTTGGTACGTCCCCTTGGGATCTTTCTCGGCCAGCTCCGCTTCGCTCACCGTCAGGCGCGTGCGCACCTGGCCCTCGGCGAAAAAGAGCTGGCGCACGGCACCGCGCACCGTCGCGTGTTCGGCGATGACCTCAGCGCAGATATCGCGCGCCCCGGCATAGACCTCGGCGCTGGTCGGCAAGCCTTTGGCGGGATCGAGGTACGGCGCGGCGGCGCGATCCAGCGCGGCTTGGCCCGTCTGCCCCGGCACCTGTGTCTGGGCGAGGATCTCCTCCGCCAGCGGCCCCAGACCCTTGTCGCGCGCCACGCTTGCCCGCGTCTTGCGCTTCTGGCGATAAGGCAGATACAGATCTTCCACCGCCTGCAACGTCGTGGCGGCGCTGATCGCCTGCGTCAGTTCCGGCGTCAGCTTGCCCTGTTCGTTGATCAGCCGCAACACGTCGCCCTTGCGTTCGTGCAGCGCCCGCAGCGACGCGGCGGCGTCTTCGATGGCCTGAATCTGCACTTCGTCCAGGCTGCCCGTCACCTCTTTGCGATAGCGCGCGATGAAGGGGATCGTGTTCTTGTCGTCCAGCAGTTCCAGCGTGCGCAACACCTGTGGGGGGCGAATACGCAATGCCACGGCGAGGCGTCGCGCCACCTCTTCCTGGGATAATTCCTCAGTGAACTCCACCGGCAAGGGCGTCGTCGAAGTCGATGTGGTCATATGCTCGCTTCCTTCTGCTTCCGTCGCTCATGGTTGCCCAATCGTGATTGCCCAATCGTGATTGCAAGTATAGCACCGCGCGCCGCCGCTGCCGAAGCGCACAGGACCACTGCTAGCCAAGATGGGCGATGATAATTGCAGCGCCCCCTCTATTTGAATCTTGGTTGGCTTGTGCGATAATGAAAGCGATACGATTTCGCAGCAGAAAAGGAACCGCAGCGTGTTAGCTTTCTTGCATCTTTGGTGCGCCTGTCGCTGGCGCGAATCCGTTTGGCTGCCAGGATACGCCTGGGTAGCATGGGTTCGCGCGTAGCGGAATGAGTTGATTGATCCTTCAGTTCCAGCAGATAGGAGCACCTTTGATGCAGATCACGAATACGCTTTCCGGCCATAAAGAGCCGTTCGAGCCGGCGGCATTGCCCGTGCGGATGTACGTCTGCGGCCTCACGCCCAAGAACGAACCGCACCTGGGCCACGCGCGCCTCTTCATCGCCAACGATGTCATTCGCCGCTACCTGGAATATCGCGGCTATCCGGTGAAGTATGTGCAGAACTTCACCGACATCGACGACAAGACCATCGCCGCCGCCAACCGTGAACACATCTCGGCAGCGGAGGTGGCGCGACGCTACATGGATGGCTATTTCCGTGATATGGATGCGTTGGCGGTGCGCCGCGCCGACGAGTTCACCTACGTTACGGAATACATGCCGCAGATCATCGATTTCGTGGCACAGTTGATTGCCAAGGGCCACGCTTATACGCTGCCCGCCGCGAATGGGGCAGATAGCGATGTTTATTTCGCTGCGAACACCTTCCCCGACTACGGCAAGCTCTCGAAGCGCGGCGAGGACGCTATGCAGGCGGGGGCGCGCATCGAACCCGACGAGCGCAAGCATGATCCGCGCGACTTCGCCCTGTGGAAAGCGGCCAAACCCGACGAGCCGTGGTGGGAGAGTCCGTGGGGCAAGGGCCGCCCTGGCTGGCACATCGAGTGCTCCACGATGGCGATGGCGACGTTGGGCGAGCAGATCGACATCCACGGCGGCGGGATGGACCTGATCTTCCCGCACCACGAGAATGAGATCGCCCAGAGCGAGGCGCTCACTGGCGTCGCGCCCTTCGCCCGCTACTGGGTGCATACCGGCCTCTTGCAGTATGGCGACGAGAAGATGGCGCATTCCGGCAAGTTCGTCCCGATCCGCGACGTGCTGCCAACCGTTCCCGCGCCCGCGCTGCGCCTGTACCTGCTGGCACAGTCCTATCGCACGCAGTTCACCTATAAGGAAGACCAGGTGGCGGCGACGGTGACACGCTGGCGGCGCTGGGTGGAAGCGCGCCAAGCGGCGGAACGCGCCTTGGCAGGAGTAGACACCGCCATGCCAGAGGCGGGATCCGACGCTTACGCCGACGTGCGCGACGAGTTCATCACCGCGATGGACGACGACTTCAACACCTCGCGCGCCACCGCCGCCATCGACGATCTGGTGCGCCGCCTGAACGAGCTAGCGGCCAAGCGCGAGGCCATGCCAGCGGGCGCATTACGCGACGGCCTGGCGCTGCTGGACGAACTAACCGGCGTGCTGGGCGTGGCGCTCGATCCGGCGCTGGACGTGCGCCGCCAGGTCAACGAGGCGGATCGCGCAGCGATCGAGGCGCTGGTCGCGGAACGTTTCGCCGCGCGCCAAGCCAAGAACTGGGCCGAAGCGGACCGCTTGCGCAAGGAACTGGACGAACGGTACGGCGTGGTGGTGAAAGACGCCGCGCAGGGTTCGACCTGGGAATTGAAGTAATCAGGCGATGCGCCGCCGGGCCGCCCTTGCCAGCGGCAGATAGCGCACCGCCGGCGGCAGCAGTGGCAGGGCCAGGCGCAGCGCGGCCAACTCGCGCGCCAGGCAGGCATCCTGCCAGGGTTGCCAGGTGAGGCCATACGCGGCGCGTAACTGATCCGGCAGCAAGGCGATGGTTAGTTGCGACATCAGGGCGCGGGCGGGCCACAGCGTCGGCCACCAGGGGAAGGGCGCGGTGAAATGCATGACGGCGTGGGCCACGCGCCGCGCCTCCGGCGTGACGGCCAGCACATCGCCCGCCAGCATCCCGCGCATATACGCATCGAAGGCGTCCAGCGTCGCGGGGATCGCACTGGCCGGTAGGCCCAGCAAGATCGCGCTCGCCCGCTCTTCCTGATAATAGCGTTCCTGCTCGGCACGGCTCAGGGGGCCGACCAGTAGAGGATACACCTGCAAGGCGGTGTCGATCAGCGTCGCCAGCACCCACAGCAACAGGTCCGGTGCCTGGGCGCGATAGGCCGCACCGGCGGGATACGGGCCGGCGGCAGCATCCAGCGACCCGCGCACATGCACGTGCAGCCGGTTGATCGTGCGTGCCGCTGCCCGCGCCTCGGCGCGGGTGCCGAAGACGAGCGCCTGGGTCAATTGCAGCGTATCCTGAAATCGCTGCCAGGGATCGCGGGTATAGCTGCTGTGTGCGCCCACGCCCGCCGCCACCAACGGATGCGCCAGTTGCAGCAAGACGGCTCGCCCGCCGCCCAGCACCAGCGCGGCCTCGCCTGCTACCCGCCAGATCACACTGGCCGGCCCAAAATACCCCGCCGCTTCCGTCCGCTGCCCTTCATATTCTTCGGTTGCCATCGGTCTCTCCCCCTTTATTCGCTTAACCAAGCATATCACCACCGCATGAGAGCTGCGTTAAAGCGGCGCGCAATGGCGCAACGGAGCAATGCATAGGTGCTTTTTACCGGCAATCACTTCCATCGCGCACCCGAAAAAGATGATGCAGCACGTTCATATCGCTAAAGTAGCATACGTGATACTTTAGCGCGTTCCAAACGAAAGGAGCCAAACATGTTGCGTTTCACCTGCCTGCGTGGCATTATCTCTGCCGGTATCGTGCTGGTGCTTGGGATGACGGCAGCCTGTAGCACCGTTTCCGCCAATAGCGGCCCTTCCGCGACGCCCCCAACAATTCAATGGAACATCCGCAATGTGAACACCAGCGCCACCCAACAATTGACTGGCAATCAAACGATCACCGCGTCCCTGGGCGACAGTTATGATGTGACGGTACACGGCCTCTCCCCCTCCGGCGTGCAAACCCTATCGGTCGGCGGCGGCGAATCATGGTCGTGTCGCTCTGGTGATACGGGACAGAATAAGACGGCGGACATCGCTACCAACTCCACCTCGCAAACGCCCGATAGCACCGGCGGCGTCCTCGACGATCTCTTCCTCCTCGAATCCATCGATCTGACGATGGACTGCCAGAGCGGCTTCACCTTTTCCGGCGGCGGATTCGCGCTGAATGCCAGCGCCAGTAATTTCGCCAATCAGACCACTCAGGCAACCCTGGCCTTCAACGTCTCCGCGTAAGATACGATGGCGAGCCAGTCGTCCCACTGTACTCACATGCGGCTGCGCCAGTATCCGCCGAAGGGCGACAAGCATCCCTCGCGCTGGGCAGCCGCACTGAGGTGGGAAGCTGCCCATGCTGCGAAAGCCTGGGTGTACATGCTGAGGGTAATAAATAACCGCATATTCTCTATCTCAATAACCGCTTTTGTGGTAGGATAGGACAGAAATCAAGTATGGTGGCAAACGGGAGATATATGGAATGGAGATGCTACGCGGGTACTCAACCGATTGGAGAACGGAAGTTGCATGACCTCGATAATGCAAGCGCAGTCCACAGATGATCCCATCGCTGAGGTGTTGGACGGGTTCGGGGCGCGCCATGCGGCCTATGATAACGTGTTCTTCAAATTCAATCTGCCGGAGATCGGCATGGCGTTGCTGGTGGATGTCATTGTCCGCCGTCGGCATCGCCGGCGCCAGGTGGAACTGCGTGTCTGTTTCTATACAAGTGATGGCGCTACCGTCCATACCGAGCATTTTCCCCTCTCGGCGCTCAAGCGCGACAGCGATGGGGCCGTCGTCGTGGCGAACACCTGGATTGGCCCCACGGGATCACGCGGTGCCGTCGGGCCAGTGAGCTGGGATCTCGTCTTCCAGGCGGCGGGGCCGCTGCTCGATCCCCAGGTGACGGGCGCGCTCCGCCCGTTCGATCTGCGCCTGCGCAGCGTGCCGGATGTCACCGTCAGCGGCAATGTCAGCGTCGAACACCACGGCTATTCGTTTTCGCACGAGCCGGGGACGGTCGGCACCTCTTTCGGGCGACGCTTGCCGGACCGCTGGTATTGGGTCTCGACCAATGCATTTCGTGAGCCGGGGGTGACGCTGGATTGCATGCTCTTGGATACGCGCGTCTTCGGGCTACCCTTCCTGCGGGCGCGCATCGGGTACTTCCATCTGCGCATGCCCGGCACGAGCGTGACCCTGCTGCATCCGCTCACCGGCCAATTGCGCCTGGCCGGCGACCGCACGGCATTTCAGGTGACGGCCCGCACCCGCCACGATCCGCCGATCACGGTGCATTGCGCCGCGCCCGCAGCGCGCTATCATCACCTGGGCGACCGCATTTACACCACGCTGCTCGGCACCTGCGAGATCGATGGGCTGGCGCTGGCCGACGGCACCGCTGGCCTGGCGGAGCGGGAGCCGCTGCGCCGAGCGCGCTGAGCATTAATAGCCCGTAATCGTCCCTTCGTCCTGCACAGTATAGGGTTGCACAAAGAAAACCCTGTAATCCGGCGCGATCGAAGCGTTGATAAAATATTTCTGCGAGTCGTCCTCCCAAAACACCAGATACCAATAGCCCGGCACCAGGCGCACGCTGTAGCTGCCGTTGCCTTGGATCGTCGAGGCGATCTTGAACACGCTCTCGTCGTCTGATACATTGAAATAGTTTGTCGCCGCCGTGTGGCTTGTGAAGGCGGCGAAAAAGATACGGTTGCCAGCAGGGTTGGCTGAGGCAACGATCTGCCCGGTCACTTCCTCCGGCACTTCAGAGGCTTCGGCGGCCAGCGCGGTGTGTGGCCGTTGGTGGGCGGCGAGTTGCAGCAGGATGTTCATCGCGGCGAAGTCGCCGGCGTTACCCGCCGTCAGCGCGGCGCTGAGTGCTTTCGTCTGGTTGGCCAGAATGCGCAGCGCCGAGGCTCCCGCCGGCGTTTTGGGATAGGCGCTGGCGACGGCGTGAACTTTGGCGAGGGCATCACTGGTCTTGCCGCTTAGCAGCAACACATTGGCCCAGGTCAGTTGCGCCTGCCCCGTGGCGCTTTGCAGGGTGGTTTGGCAGATGGCATCGCAGGTGGATGACTGCAACTCATCCTGATACACTTGCACCGCCTGCGCGTACAGCTGCGCACCAGTGAGCGCCTGGCCCCAGGTCGAGACGGCATTCAGCAAGGCGACACGATAGCCCTGCGTCGTGGGTGCGGCGCTAACAGCGGCGCGCAGGTGCGTGACCGCAGCGGCATAATCCTTGAGATCGAGCGCGTTCTTAGCCCATTCACTCTGCACGCGGGCGATGGCGCTGCCCGGCACCCCGGCGTCGGTGAAGACGCGCGCTGCCAGGGCATATGCCCCCTGCGCTTCATAGGCTTTGCCCTGCGCCAGGCCGGCGACACTGGCTTCGGTATGTGCGGCACCGAAAGCGGCGACGGCGATGAGTACGCCCGCCAGGTATGCCACCGTCAGCCGCCGCTGCACCCCGGCTAGCACCGCCAGCCCGCCGAGCGCCACCACGCCGATCAGCGCGCCGACCTCCGCCGCGTGAAAGGACTGGCTCCATTCCACGGCAGCCCCGATCTTCGGCCAGATCAGCGCGATGCCCAAGATCACCGGTGTCACCAGCGCGATCACCGCCATCTCCCACCAGATCACATGTGGTAGCTTGGTCGGGCGAAGACCGGCCTTCCCAGTCCCTTGCCCACCATCACTAGAAAGAGGATACGCAGCGGATGGGTGAACCTGCGGCAGCGGGAGCGTGGGTGTTGCTTGGGCATCATGGTTGCCCGGTTCACCTGGCGTGGCGGGAGGTGCCATGCCCAGCGCAGATGGTGCGGGGCCACCGATGCCCAGCAGCGCCTCTGCCGTGCGGACGGCGGCGACGCGCCGGCGGCGCTGCAACATCTGGAACCAGCCGATGGCGATGGCGAGCAGCGCCAAGAGCGTCAGGTAGAACGCAATGCGCAGCGTGTCGCCGGAGAATTGATCTTGCCCGGCGATGTCGTAGAGTTGAGTTTGCGTCGCCAGACCACCCAGTGTGCCGGTCGAAAACGGCTGGGCTGTCGGCAGGCGGGCGGGATTTCCCGCGTCGTGCGGCAGGGTTGTGGTACCGATGCTGCGCCGCCAGTTGTTCTGCAACGTTTGCAGGTCCGCGCCGAAATACAGTTCAGCGTTCTGCAAGATCGCGCCGTCATGCAGCGCCGCCAGGAATTGGTGGAAGCGTGTCGCACCATACGTCGTGATCAGGTAGCCGATGAACGAGCGCGCCTCGGCATAGCATAGATCGTCGATCGTCGGATCGGTCGGATAATTGAAGATGAAGTACTGAAAAAGATTCAGCACGCCGCCCGTCGCAACCGCAGCCTGAAGATCGGCGGTGTCAAAGAGATCTTCGGAAGATCCAGGGATGACATCATGCTCGGCCAGCCCTTCATCTAACCAACGCGGATAAAACTCGATCTCACCACTTTCCACCTTGCCGGCATCCTCATTTTGATGGAAGACGACATGGGTCATCTCGTGTGCTAAAGACGAAGCCGCATCATCGGAGGGGATATCAGACAGCGGTATATAGATCGTGCTGGAGGTAGTATCGGTATATGCGCCGGTGATCGCCGGATCGCTCGGCTGCGCGCCTGCCAGGAAATCCGCGCGGTTGGCGTAGATATAAATGGTGAACGTGCGCTTGAGGGTGAAACCCAGCGTATCCTCGATAGGATGTGCCAGATAGCCTTCGATCACGTTCAGCGCCCGCGCGCCGAAATCCGCCGGGCGGTTATAGTAATGGATGATGACTTTACCATCGGCGGAGGTGGTGGTTTGAAAGGGGAAGTTGCCCGGCGGTGCGGTTTGCCCGTGATGTGGCATGCTCCATACCACGAGCGGGCGCGGCCCACCCGCCAGCGTACCGTGTGCGCTGCCACTGATGCCGGCGGCACGCGCCACCGACCCGACAGGCCACGTGGCGGCCAATAAGACAAGCATGAGCAGCGCAGCGCAGGCGCGCACATACTGATGTCGTAGCATATAATGCCTCTTTTTGTGTGACGAGATGGCGCCGCATACCAGCCTGACATGCGATCTGCCCCATCATAAAGCATTCAACCACGCAGATCAAGAGTGTATCTCAGCTTTTCATCAATCGCTTTTTTTTTCATCTATTTTGTATATCTAGCATTGCATGCTCTGCTATTCCATCTGGTATCCACCACACCACCAGATAAAGGCGCATAGTCACAGAAAGGCAGCCGGCACATACTGCGGGTATACTGCCTCCCGACATCCCCCCGTGAGTTGCAGGGGCAGCCCCTTGGCGCTGGCTGACGCTGCAAGGCCAGCCTAACGGCAAGCGCCCACCCCCAACCCAACGCTTGCCAGCGGCCATACGGATCTCCTGATCAGCAGGGGGCTCCGCTTTGCTACAACGCCCCCCACTTTTCTCAATTGGCGGTCAGTTCCCGTGGATTAATTGGCAAGCTAAGCGCCTAACGGTGACAAAGTCCGCCGCCACGGACAGCCATATAGCATGATCGATCGATCATGCGGCAAGTTGCTCTAGTACGCCTTGGCGAAGACGGCCCATTCCTGCGCCGGTTTGCCGCAATAGACGCACGCGCCCTCGGTGGCCGTGGTGGAACGCGCGAAGGGCAGGCAGCGGATCGTCGCCTGGGTGCGCGCCTTGATCTCGGCCTCGCACTGGGCGTCGCCACACCACCAGGCTTCCACGAAACCCAGATTGGCGCGGTCGGCCATGCGCGCGGCCAGCTCGGCGAAGTCGTTGGCCTGGTAGGTCCGGCGTTGGCGGAAAGCCAGCGCGGCGTCGAAGAGCGCCTGCTGAATCTCAGTGAGCAGCGTGCTGGCACGGGCCGCCAGTTCGCCACGGGGGACGAACTCCTTGGCGCGCGTGTCGCGTCGCACCAGCACCGCCTGGTCTTTCTGCACGTCCTTCGGGCCAAGTTCCAGGCGCAACGGCACGCCGCGCAGTTCCCAGTCGTTGAACTTGAAGCCAGGCGTTTGCTCGCGCCAGTCGCTTTTCACGCGGATGCCCGCCGCGCGCAGATCGCGTTCGACCGCCGCGACGGCGTCGGCCACCAACGCCCGTTCCTCGTCCTTGCGCCAGATCGGTACGATCACGACCTGGATCGGTGCGACGCGGGGGGGCAGTTTCAAGCCCGATTCGTCGCCGTGGACCATGATCACGCCGCCGATGAGGCGCGTGGAGGCACCCCACGAGGTCGTCCAGGCGAGCTTGCGCGTGCCATCGGCATCCAAAAATTGAATGTCGAAGGCTTTGGCAAAGTTTTGCCCCAGGTTGTGCGACGTGCCGGCTTGCAGCGCTTTGCCGTCGCCCATCATCGCTTCCATCGAATAGGAGCGCAATGCGCCAGCGAACTTCTCGGTCGTGCTCTTGCGCCCCTTGAGCATCGGGATCGCCAGTTCCTTTTCCGCGAAGTCCACGTAGACCTCGTTGAGGATCTTCAGCGTCTCGGCCTCGGCTTCCTCTTCGGTGCGATGCACCGTGTGGCCCTCTTGCCAGAGGAACTCTGAGGTGCGCAGGAAGGGGCGGGTGCGCTTTTCCCAACGTACCACGTTGGCCCACTGGTTATAGAGCAACGGCAGGTCGCGGTACGACTGCACCCAACGCGCATAGGTGTGGCCGATGATCGTCTCCGAAGTCGGGCGCACTGCCAGGGGTTCGGTCAGTTCCTCGCCGCCGCCGATGGTGACAACGGCGAGTTCCGGCGCGAAGCCTTCGACATGCTCGGCCTCTTTCTGCAAGAAGCTCATCGGGATGAAGAGCGGGAAATAAAGATTCTCGTGGCCGGTCAGCTTGATGCGCTCGTCCAGACCGCGCTGAATCGCCTCCCATAGCGCGTAGCCATACGGCTTGATGATCATGCAGCCGCGCACGGGGGATTCGTCGGCCATGTCGGCCTTGCGGACGACGGCGTGATACCATTGGGCAAAATCGTCCATGTCGGCGAGATCTTCCACGAAGCGCGCCTCTTGCTCCGCCACCGGCACAACATCGTTCTGACCGGTCGTTTTCTGCTGAGTCGCCTGTTCATCGTTCTGGGCAGCCTGCCCCGTCGCTTTCTTCTTGGTCGCCATGTGCGCCTCCTGATACCGTTTGCGAGGAAAGACAGTGGTCAGAGGGGGCCGGACAGACAGGAATGTCTGTCCTCCGTTGTTAAGGAGAATGTCCGTCCTCCGTTGTTAAGGAGAATGTCCGTCCTCCGTTGTTAAGGAGAATGTCCGTCCTCCGGTGATCACCCGCAAAGGGTATGAGAATCTGTGAGCGCGCCAGGGCATAAAAAAAACGCCCTGGGAGTCGCGCTTCGACTCCGAGGACGATACGGCTTGCGTACCGCGATACCACCTCGCTTGAGCAGCGCCATCCGGTGATGGCGGCCCCACCTCTACCCACAGAACTACCCCAGTCCACATCGGTGGACTTCGTGGCCGTAAGCTCCTAGGCGCGGTTTCAACCGCCCGCATACCTAGTCGCCGGCTCAGTCTGTGGCGTCACGTGCTAACCGGCGGACGGGGACCGGGGAACCCTCGCGGGCCGCGACATCGGAGGGCGGGTTCGGCTCCATGTGCCTGCCGCCTCGCACTGGCGCGGCTCGCTGGATGGCGTGAACACGAGCGTACTGATCCCACATTTGGTCGCTGTATGCGGTTGTTAGCCTTCAGTATAGCCGGAAAGCCGCAGTTTGTCAAGGGCGCTTTACGGTCCCTTGCGCAACTCGCGCAGCACGTCAGCGGCCTTATTCACCGCCTGGCGCACGGAAGGTGTGATGTCATCCGCGCCAACGGCGGGGGGCGTCGCCGCCGGTGCGGCGGCTTTAGGCACAGCCGGGAAGCTGGCGGGAATGTCGATCTCCGCGTTCGCCTCCTCGTCGCTGATCTCATCATCTTGCTCGCCTGTTACCCTGGCATCGACGGCGACAGCCGGTTTGGGTGCAGAATCTTGGGGTTGCATGGCATCCTCCAATGGTGACAGCCCGCTATGTTTAACGAACCACGTTCGCATGTACCATAACACAAGGAACACCAGACGGCCAAACAGGAGATGAATTGGCTAGTACTCGCGTGGCTGACACCTGCATCGTCCATGAACCTTATGACTTAGCGTTGTTGATTCGTGAGCAATAGAGTTTACAGATAGCCCGTAAAGCCGCCGTCCCTTTAGGGCGTGCGGATGTAAGGGCTTGCGTCGGCTTTAGCCAGAGGTTGCACTCTTGACGATCTCGTTGTTTCTGTGGTAGAGTACCTACATGGGAAACAACTTAGAGTACCAGCATGATGAACATCATGTGCATCTGATCGTCTATCATCTCATCTGGTGTCCCAAGCGCCGCCGCAAAGTGCTGGTCAACCAGATCGGCAAGCGATGCGAAGAACTGATTCAGCAAAAGTGCAACGAACACGGATGGACGATCTTGGAACTGGCGATCCAGCCCGATCATATTCATCTGTTTGTGCGGACTTGGCCGTCAGTGAGCGCAGCGGAGATCGTCAAAGAGTGCAAGGGCTATTCCGCGTTTGTGCTGCGCAAAGAATTCCCAGAGTTGCATAAACTCCCGTCGCTGTGGACGCGCTCGTATTTCGCCAGCACAGCCGGAGCCGTGAGCGGGGAAACCATCGCTCGCTATATTGCCGCTCAGTCCACGAAATAGGAAAGGAATTGCCCCATGCTCACCTACGAATACAAACTCGATGGCACGTCCGCCCAGTATGCGGCTATCGCAGAGGGTATTCGCGTGGGGCAATTTCTCAGAAACACATGTCTGCGGGCCTGGATGGATCGCACCGACGATGGCACGTCGTTTGCCACGATGAGTGCCTATACCGCTGTGCTTGCCCAACAATTTGCCTTTGCCGCCAAACTGGGTTCCCAAGCCCGTCAGGCAGCGGCAGAACGGGCGTGGAAAGCGGTGCAACGCTTCTACGACAACTGTAAGAA
>DAIDGU010000013.1 GCA_027459785.1 Ktedonobacteria bacterium
CCCTTCTGCACCTCCGGCAACCTGCGGGAGTACATCGCCCAGAACGCGGCCCCATCGCCGTCCCCCATCGCCGTCCCCCATCGCCTCCTCGCCTCCTCGCCCGCCGCTCGTCGTCCCCCCACAAACATTGAAGATTCACCACGCAGAGCGTACCATGCATATAAGCGCCGGAATCAGAGCGCAACCGGCACCAAGGGAGATGCGATACGATGACGACCCCGCACATCACTGTTGTCGGCAGCAGCAACACCGATCTGGTTGTGCGCGTGCCGTGCCTGCCCGCGCCGGGCGCGACGGTGCTGGGCGGCGACGTGTTGCGCGTGGCGGGGGGCAAGGGAGCGAACCAGGCGGTGGCGGCACGGCGCATCGGAGCCGAGGTGACGTTCGTCGGCTGTTTGGGCGACGATGACTTCGGCAACGTGGCGGCGGCGGAACTGGCGCGGGCAGGGCTACGGCTGGATGCCCTGGCGCGGGTGAACGGCCCTTCCGGCATCGCCCTGATCGCCGTAGCGGCGGATGGCGCGAACAGCATCATCGTCGCGCCGGGCGCGAACGCGCGCCTGACCCCCGTGCATATTGCGCGCGCAGCGGCGGCGATCCAGCGGTCCCAGATCGTCATCGCGCAATGTGAAACGCCGCTCCCCGCGACGGCCCGCGCCTTCGCGCTCGCCCGCCAGGCCGGCGCACGCACCCTGCTCAATCCTGCCCCCGCCCGCCCGCTGGACGCTGATCTGCTGGCCCTGACGGACATCCTGGTCTGCAACGAGACGGAGGCCGAGGCACTCACCGGCGGCACGGTGACGGACGCAACCAGCGCCGAGGCGGCGGCGCGGAGCTTGAACGCGCGTGGCCCCGCGCTCGTCATCATCACCTTGGGCGCGCAGGGTTGCCTGGTGCTGGCCGGCGCGTCGCCCACCCTTGTGCCGGCCTTCGCTGTGCCGGTGGTGGATACAACCGCCGCTGGCGATGCCTTCATCGGCGCGCTGGCCGTGCGCCTGGCGCGCGGCGACGACCCGGAATCCGCCGCGCGCTACGCCACAGCGGCAGCCGCGCTCTGTGTCGGCATCCTCGGCGCGCAACCCGCCCTGCCCACCGGCGACGCGGTGACGGCCTTCCTGGCGCAATCCGGCACGTGATCATCGATGACGGGGACGGACGATTGATACACGGTGGGGGGACGGGCGGGCGGTAAATCGACGGCGGGGGGAACCGAAAACCCATGACGATGGGTTTCGTCGCCGCTAGGCGCTTAGGCGCGGTTTCAACCGCCCGCCCGTCCCCCGTCTCCGCCCGCCTGCGTCCCCGCCCGCGCGCTACCCCTCCGCCGGCTTGGACGTGCGCTTACCGTCGGCAGGCGTGGCCACATACCAGCAGTGCTTGCAGCGCATCGCCGGCGGCTTCACCAGTCCCTCGACGGGTGCGGGCGCGTCGATGGGGCGCGCATAGATCTTACGGTCATCGGAGGTCAGGCAGCGCCCGGAGTCTAGCTCGAATTGCCAGCCGTGGAGCGTGCAGGTGAGGATGTTGCCGTCTACGTGGCCGAACCGCGCCAGGTCGGCTTTCAAGTGTGGGCAACGGCGCTGCACCTGATAGCCCGCGACCTCGTACAACTGCTGGTCCGACGACTGTTCGGCATAATACCCCTCGGCATATTCCAGCCGTTCCGGCGATAGGCACTTGAAAAAGTTATAGACATACTCATTATACGCCCCCTTGCGCTCCGCCTCGAAGCGGCACGAGAGGAAGAGGTCGTTAATCCAATCGACGACATGGTTGACGATCAGCCACTCGATCAGGGGCGCAGCGAAGACGAAGCGGAAATCCCACTCCTCGCCCTGCCAGGGATAGACCTGACGCTGCTGGAAGTCCAGCACGATGGCGTGCGGCGCGATCTGGAGCAGGATGCGCCCGTTGATGCCGACGCAGGTGAGATCGCCGATCTCCATCAGCGGCTCGAACCACGCTTGCAACTCAGCAGGGATATCGACCTGGCCGCGTGGCAACGATCCCATGATCGCGTCGATTGTCGGCCTGGCACGCTCACGATAACGTTCCAGATACGCGCTCTTGTCGGTGAAGATCGCCTGCACCTGTGCGTCTGGCATCGGATGCGTGATGGTGCAGGTGCCAGGCCGCACCTCCATCACCGTGCCGGGGATCATCAGCCGGCCCTCGTCGTGGCCGTGCGCAGCCATATACTCCAGGAAGACGGATTGGTCGGGGAAGGTGTTGGCGCTGTCGCGGTCGAAGTCGTTGAAGCCCCACAGCGGATCGTCCAGAAAGCATGGCGGGCCGGCGGAAGGGACGACGAAGGTCGCGCCCACCTGCTCGATATAGCGCAGCGCCCGCGCCATCTCGTTCGCGCGCTTCTTCTGGCCCAGCGTGTGCAGCATTTTCTCCGGATATTGGTACACCATCGGATACCAGATCGCGCCGGAAAACTGGACGAAGTGCGCGTCATACGGCCCCAATTCCACCAGCCGATCCAGGTCCACCGGGCGCGAGTCGTTCTGGTTATAGATGCGCGTCTCGCCGTCATCCACGATCAGCCCGGAATCGCCCAGCGGCCCATCCGTCGGCGCGATGGAGGCCAGCACCGCCAGCTTCAGGCCGCCCACGTCCAGCATCTCGCCGTTTTTCGTCTGAATGAACTTGGTGAAGCCAAGGGCGCGGTAGGCATCTTCCAGCGTCTTCATCGGGAAGTCCGGCAAGATGACCGTCGTCTCCTTCGCGACATGATCGCGCAGGAATGCCGGATCGAAGTGGTCATGATGAATATGCGAGACGCAGAGATACGTCGGGTTGTCGATCATGCTGAGATCGACATCGGCGTTGCTGGGGAAGGGAAACCACGACGCGAAATACGCCGGATTGAACCAGGGATCGGTGAGGATGCTGCCATACTTGGTTTCGATGAAGAGGCCGGCATGGCCGACGAAAGTGATCTTCACGCCGCTTGTCTCCTGAGTGTTGCACAGTTTCAGGAACATTGTAGCATCTGGGGGAAGACGCCGCGCTCACAAACCGATCTCAAGTCCCTCGCCCACCCGCCGATTATAGGGTGATAGAAGCTGGCGCGGGAGCGCGAGCCGGTCATGGAAGCCAAACTATTTCAGTGGATAGGATTGAGGTTTTACATGATACCCACCCACCCGGCACCGGCACACTCGTCCGGATTGCGCAATATGCAGACGAAAACCCAACTCATCGGCGGTTTCCTGATCGTCTGTACGATCATGGTCGTCGTCGGCAGCATCGGCATCTGGGGCATGAGCCAGATCAACGATCATCTCACCACCATTGATAGCCGCAGCGTCCCCAGCATCCGCGCGCTGGGCAATACTCGCGCGGATGTCTTTCAGATCGAGCGCGATTTCCGTCAGGCTGTGTTGGAACCAGATACACCCACGACCCTGAGCGATCTGGCCAACGTTGATAAAGAATTGCAGCAGCTCACGAACGATTTCGCCGCATATCTGGCATTGCCGCACGATGCCTCTGAAGCCCAGGCGATCACCGCCTTCCAAAATGCTCAGACGGATTGGCTGAACACCTTGCACGCGGCGGAACCCATCGCGGCGCGTAACACCCAGGCTGGCAATGCTGAGATCATTCATCTCATGCACACGCAGTTGTTGCCGCAGTCGCAGGCGATGGCGCAAAGCCTGGATACGCTGATCACCGTCAACCAGCAACAAACGCATGCCACCCGCCTGAATGCCCAAGACACCTTCACGCGCATGCTGTGGCTGATGGTGATCGGCATGGTCGTGGCGCTGGTCGTGGCGCTGACGCTGGGCTACTTGCTGGCGAACAGTTTCGCGCGCCCATTGCACGGCATGGTGGATATCGCCAACCGCGTCGCTGACGGCGAGATGCCGGAGATCGATGATTTCGTCGCGCGTACCGGTGGCCGCAGCGAGATCGGCCAACTCAGCCTGGCCTTCCAGCAGATGGTGACGAACCTGCGCGAACTGGTGCAGGCAGCCGAGCGCATTGCCGAAGGCGAATTGACCACCATCGACGAGATCGAAGCGCGCTACCAGGGCGCGGAGCAGAAGGGCATCCAGGCCAAGGCGCTCAACAGGATCATTCACCGCCAGGTGGAATATGCGCAGATCATGCAGCGCGTGGGCGACGGCGACCTGGCGAGCATCACGCATATGGTAGCGCGCTACGAGGGCAAGCCCAAAGCGGGCATCCTGGCGAAAGCCATCAACACGATGATCGAGAATCTGCGCACCCTGGTCGGCCAGGTGCATGAGATGAGCGCGGGCGTCGCCTCCGCCTCCGTGCAGATCGCCGAGGCAGCGGAACAGACCGGCCACGCTACCGAGCAGGTGGCGCAGACGATCCAACAGGTGGCGACCGGCGCGCAGGGCCAGAGTAGCCAGCTCGCCGGTGCCGCCGGCGCGATCACCGCGCTAGCCCACGAAAGCAACGTTTTGCAGACCGAATCACTGGAAACGATGCAGGCGATGGAAACGCTCAAGGGCAGCGTCAGCCTGACGGCGGAGCGCATTTGCAAGCTGGGCCAGCGGTCGAACGAGATCGGCCAGATCGTGCAGACGATCGACGAGATCGCCGAACAGACGAACTTGCTGGCGCTGAACGCGGCCATCGAGGCGGCGCGGGCCGGCGAACACGGGCGCGGTTTCGCCGTCGTCGCCGACGAGGTGCGCAAGCTGGCCGAACGGTCCGCCTCCGCCACCAAGGAGATCGAGCAGATCATCCGCGAGACGCAGAGCGAGACGGTGGCCGCCGTGGAAGCGATGGAGCATGGCGTGAGTCAGGTGGAAGACGGCGTGGCCCGTGCCACCCGCACCGAGCAGCAGGCGCAAACGATGGTCCGTAGCACCACCGAGATCAGCCAGGCCATCGCCAGCGTCGCCAGCGTGGGTGAAGAAAATAGCGCGGCGGCGGAAGAGGTGAGCGCCGCGACGGAAGAGATGGCCGCGCAGGTGGAAGAGACGGTCGCCTCCACCCAGACGCTCAGCCAGC
Source organism: Ktedonobacteria bacterium (assembly GCA_027459785.1). Classification (GTDB taxonomy): domain Bacteria; phylum Chloroflexota; class Ktedonobacteria; order Ktedonobacterales; family JACDGC01; genus JAJPKG01. The sequence goes on from DAIDGU010000013.1 coordinate 5,002, forward strand.
TCGCCGACCAACTGCGCGAGGCTGTCAGCGCCTTCCGGCTTGACGACGGCGGTGCGGCCACCGGCCCACGTCCCCTGCACCGCAGCACCGAAGACGCCACCGACGGCAAGCGCCGCCAGCGCCGCGCCGCCTAGCACACCTCGCACTGTTACCGAACATGCGGGCGGGGGAACGGCGGGCGGTATGGATTGAAACCAATGTGCGCGCCGGTGGGGCGTGCCGCCACGAAACCCGCCGTCGCGGGTTGGGATCCGAGTCCGCGACGGCAGGGCGACCACAAGGGTACGCCCCTACAGCGTCGCCGTTAGGCGCTTAGGCGCGCACATGGTTTCAATCCATACCGCCCGCTCCCTCGCTGCCAGGATCATGCCACCTAACCTTTTGCGCTCATTGCTCGCGGTTCTTCTCGGCGTCGATGACCCGGCTGAATTCGCTGCCCATCGAGGCGCGGACCTCGTTCTCGAACTCGGTGACGGCGGTGAAAACGCCGCGCATGGCCTGGAAGACGCCGACCGTCACCACCGCGCCATAGGCCATCACCAGCCCCAGAATCAGCGCGACGAGATGGATGAAGACGGTATTGTGGCCACCATTAAAGAGCAGGCCCAGCACCTCGCCGATGACGAAGCCCGTCAGCCCCGCGCCGATGCCGGCCTGCGCGATGCGTCGCCACGCGCGCCGCACGCCCTGCCACAACCGCTGCTGGATGTTGGGAACAATCATGCTAGGACCACCTTATGTGTTGCTTGAACAATAGCCAATTCGTTGCTATAGTGGATGTGGTTGGCATACCCAGCCGTGGTGGCGCGCTGCTTCGGTATGGCGGCGGAAGATCTGTTGCATCGCTGGGATGAGCATTCGCACGGCGCGGTTATGCGCAAGGAAGATGCTGTTGGCGTGAGCATCACTCTATTGAACTATACGCTACACATTCGGCGGCATGATAGAGGAAAGCGTGGATATTTCTGGGGAATCGTTCACATCCCACCCCGTTGTCGCGCGGGAACACGCGGTCGCAAGGCGGGTGAAGGGCTGTGTCGCGTTATTGGTCGGCCTCACCGGCATCGCGGATATGGTGGCCGCCTTGTTGCCGCGCACCCATCTGCGCGATCTGTTGCTGTATTGGCCGCTTTCCGGCGAATTCGCGCTCAGCACCTTTGGCGTGGTCGTCGGCTTCGGCCTGCTGATGTTGGCGCGGGGGCTGGCGCGGGGCAAGCGCCACGCCTGGCAGCTCACGATCATCCTGCTCGTGCTGTCGTTGCTGTGGCAATTCACGCGCGGCCATGTGCTGGTGACGCTGTGGCTGGGCGGGCTGGTGGGCCTGCTCATCGGTGGCCTGGCCCCATTCTTCCGCGCCAAAAGCGATCCGCCGTCGCTATGGCGGGGCTATGGCGCGCTGATCGGCGGTGGCGTCATCGTCTATCTCTATGCGCTCGGCGGCACGTTGGTGCTGGAACACCGCCTCGCACCCATCGAGAGTCTGGAGCGCATAACCGACGGCTTGCAGCACCTCATCGACGACATGCCGGTGATCAAGCAGCATGTGACGCATGCGTTGCGGCTGTGGCTCTTCGAGCGATCTCTGGCGGTCGTCGCCTGCACGGCATTCCTTTATGGGCTAGCGCAGATCCTGCGCCCGGCGCTCTCCCTGCTGCATACCGGCCACGACGACCGCCCGGCGGTGGCACAATTGGTGCGCCGCCACGGCGCGAATACCGTCGCCGCCTTCGCGCTGGCTCCCGAAAAGCGCCACTTCCTGGCGGCGGATGGGCGCGGCACGGTGGCTTATGCCGTGGCGGAACGCATCGCCGTCGTTGCGGGCGATCCCATCGCCGCGCCGGAACAGCTCCCCGCCGTGCTGGCGGAGTTCGCGCGCTGGTGCCGTGAACATGATCTGCAACCGGCTTTCTGGCAGACACGCGACGTGCATCTGGACCACTATCGCGCCCAGGGCTGGCAAACGCTGAAGATCGGCGAGGAGGCGGTGGTGGATCTGCCGAGCTTCACGCTCAAGGGCGGGGCGATGCAGAACGTTCGCACGACACTGCGCCACGCTGAAAAAGCCGGCGTCAGCGTGCGCTTCTTTCGCGGCGCGATCAGCGATCCGGCCCTGGCCGTCGGGGTGGATGCGCTCTCGCGCGCGTGGCTGGCGACCAAAGGTGGCAGCGAGATGGGCTTCAGCATGGGTCGCTGGACGGATACCTATCTGCCGGAGCGCGTGATCGCCGTGGCGGTGGGTGCAGACGGCACGCCGCTGGCCTTCACCACCTTCGTCCCCGTGCCTGGCCGCCAGGGGTGGGCGCTGGACCTGATGCGCCGCGCGCCGCAGAGCGTGGCCGGCACGATGGAACTGCTGCTGGTGCGCGCCAGCGAACGTTTCCGCGACGAGGGCGCGACGGTCCTGAGCCTGGGCCTGGCCCCGCTGGCGAACGCGAACGGCGAACCGCTGACGAACATCGGCCAGGTCTGTTGCGCCTTTTCCAGCCGCTTCGGTTCCAACAAACAAGCTGCATCGCTGGTCGCCTTCAAGCGCAAGTTCGCCCCGCGCTGGGAATCGCGCTACGTCGTCTATCCCGGCACGCTGGCGCTGCCGCGCGTGGGCCTGGCGATCCTCTCGGCGCACCTGTGCCGCTCGTGGCGCTCGCTGGTCGCGCCGCACGCGCTCTTGCCGCACGCTGCTGAGCCACGCCAGGAAAAACTCGAACGACGATTGCTGGATAGTGACGAAATCGGCAGGTATGGTGGCGAACAGAGGTCGGTGGTTGCAACCACACCAGCCGGTGAATAAAATTGAAATGCCTTCGCTAGCTGTCCGTGGAGTGAGTTTCGTTCAGCGTGGGGCGGACATTCCTGTCCGCCGTCCCAGTGCGCCTGGCGCGGCGGGCGGCGGCTAATGCTTGCTGGCGCACGGCCTCGCGTCGTTCGCGGATGACAGCAGCGGCGCTGCCCAGCAGCAACACCAGCAGGATCAGCCCGCCGCCGAACAAGATGACCGGCATGTTGTGGCCCATGCCGCCAGTGTTGCCAGCACCAATCAAGATCGTGACGGCGGCTGTGCCGGGCAGCCCCGCTTTGTCGATGGCCTGCACTTGCACGATATACGTGCCGGCTTTGCGGAACAGATGGCGGATCGTCGGCGTGGTGGTCGTGGCGGTCGCGCCGTCGCCGAAGGCCCAGTGATAGCTGACGATGGCGTCGCCCGGTTGGCTGGTGGGCGTGGAGCGCGCGGCGTCGAAGGTCAGCGTCGTGCCAGGTTGGGCGCTCACGGCGCTGGCCGTCAGCACGGCCCTGGGCAGTTCCAGCGCCACAACCACCGGCACCGTCGCCACGCTCACCGCGCCCCGCGCATCCTGCACGCGCAGTGCCACGAACGCTTTGCCGGGCAGGGTGAACTGGTGCGTCACCTGTTCGCCATGCGCCTCCGGCGAGGTATCGTTGAAGTCCCAGGTATACGTGAGGGCGCTGCCAACCTGCGCGCGCGAACCGGCGGCGCTGTAACTGAGCGTGCTGCCGACCTGCACATATTCCGTGCTGGCGGCGATGTGGGCGACGGGCGGGTTGGCGAATGCCTGGGGAATGATCGTGATATAGGCGCTGTCGAAGCCGGGGTCCGAGAGCGTGCTATCCGCCGGATCGATCAACTGGACGCGCACGGCATAGGAGCCAGGCTGCGCATAGGTGTGCGAGACGTGAAAGCCGTTGCCAGTTTGGCCGTCACCGAAATCCCACTGCCACTGGTAGGTGTTGGGATCTATGGGCGTCGGCAGGCGCGACAGATCTTCCGTGAACGTGATCGGCTGGTTAACAGCGTATTGCGCTGGGAATAACCCGATCGGCTGATTGGGTGGCGAGGTAGGCAGATTCGGCGTTGTCACCGCTGGTGCGCCATTCGCCATCATCGTCTGGGGCTGGCCCAGCCCACAGGCCCACGCAGGCGACAGGTCCAGCGCCATGCGCCCCACCGCCAGCACCGGCCCCCATAGCGCCAGCACCAGACCCAGCATCATGCTCAAGATGATCTTGCCGCCGAACTTCATGCTCGTCATCACCTGTCGATAAATCGTATTCCTGAAATCGGCGCGAGCGCGCTCACGCCTTCACCCAGATAGGCATCTCGTCGTGGTCGATGCCGAAGTGGTGTGCCAACTCATGCAACAGCGTCGCGCGCACCTGCTGTTCAATCCGCGCTGGCGTGAAGAAGCAGTGGCGTTCGATTGGTCCCTGAAAGAGCGTGATGCGTTCCGGCACGCCGGCATGGAAGGCGCCTTGTTGCGTCAGCGGCACGCCTTCATAGAGGCCGTAGAGCGTCCAGCCCGGCTTGGTGCCGGTGCGGCGCAAGACCTCGATGCTCGGCTCGTCCTCGATGAAGACCGTCATATTGCCCATCTGCTGCGCGTATTCCGGCGGCAGATCGTCCAGCGCTTCCTGCACCAACTCCTCGAAGTTCGACAGGGTATGCGCTGTATGGGCCGCGCGCTGTGCCGCCCGCGCGGCGGTCGCTTTTTCGGCGGCGCGTTCCGCTCGCACCAGCGTATCGACCGGCCCCTGGCGCAGTAACAAGATGCCGGCGACGCCGGCGACCAGCAACGCGATGATCAGGGCGATGGCCCCATTCACCGGATTCGTACTCTGCATGGCGATGCCGACGAAGGCGAAGATGATGAGGCCCAGCGTCAAGCCGAAGAAGATCGCCATGCCGTTCGGATCGCTGGTCGTTGGTCCGGCATGCACGGCGGGGGTATACGCGGGGATGCCCAGGCCGCCCGGCATGGGAAAGGGCTGCGCGCCAGGCGCGACACCGTCACGCGCTGGTTGGCCAAAGATGCCGCCCCCATAGGTGCGGTCATACTCCGCCCGCCGAGCGGGATCGCTGAGCGCCGCGTGAGCCTCGGTTAGCAGGCGCATGCGCCGTTCGGCTTGTTCGCGCAGGTTGTCGGGAGCCGTGCGGTAGCGGTCGGGATGCCACAGCTTCGCCAGCCGCCAGAAGGCGCGGCGCACCTCATCCGCGGATGCGCTGGGCGCGACACCCAGGATGCCGTAATAATCACGCTGCGTGGTTGTCGCCATACCTGCATCAACCTTCCGAACAGGAAAGCACTTTATTCCCTATAATTATATCCCATTGTCGCGCACCAACGACAACTGCCCGCAAAGTTCCCATATACCACCCATTTTTATTCACCGCCGCCGTCGCCGCCCTCCGGCGGATTGAGCAGGTCGCTGGCGCTGATGCCCGGCGATGAGGGGCCGCTGGGTGGCGTCGCCATCAGGGAGCCACTGGCACGGTTGGGGGCGGCGGCCAGGTACACTTGTTCGGCCACCTGGCGGATCTCCAACATCAGTTGGCGCAGCCCGTTGACCTCGTTATCCACCTGGCGCATTGAGCGCGAGGAAATACCCAGTTGATCTTCCAATTCCTTCGCGTCGCGGATTTGTTGGGCCACCGCCTCCGTCATCTGCATGATCAAGCTCCAGACCTCGCGCAGCTTCGCCTGCGTCGTGGGATCGTTACTCATATGTCCCATGTGTGCATCCGCTGGCAGGGGTGCGCTGGCGAGAGATGGCGCGGCAGCCGGCAGGTCTTCGGGGCCAAGCTCGGTGTCGTCATTGATCGCGTCGAGTTGGATGGTGACGCCCGGCAGCACCTGCTGCCTTTCGGGCGCGGCGAGGGGTTTGGGCGTTTCGATGTGCGAGTGCGCGCTCACCTCCGCCGGCAACAGGGTGCTGAGTTCGGTCAGACATTTGTCAATAATGCGATTCAGCGTTTCCGCCGTGCCAAAGACATGATCCGCTTTCGCGCGCAAGCGGCCAATGGTTCCCAGCGTCGAAGCGATGGTCGCCTGGGTAGTATAGGTTTGTTCTGCTGCTTTGGTCAACCGGTTGCCGGAATCCACGGTGAGATCGCGCACACGCTCGAAGCGGCCCTGGATCGATTGTTGGGCGCGCTGTAACGTGACGTTGACGCTGCGCAACAGGTTGCCCATCGCGCTCGGCGTCATCGGCATGTTCGCCAGCGAAGGCACGCCCGCCGTGCCGCCCTCAGCCATCTGGCCGGCCACATCCATCAGGCGCGTGAGGTCATCGACGACATTGATGCTGGCATGTTCCGTTTCAGCGACGGAGCCGAGTTGTTGCGCCAAGAGGTTAAAGGCATCGGCGACGGGCTTCAGATCGCCTTCCATGATGCCGATGCGCGTCGTATAGTTGCGGGTCGAAAGCGCGATCAGACTGGTTGAGATCATGCCGACCTGTTCGCGCAGCCGGTGCGCCTGCTCATCCACCGAACGGCGTAGCCCGTCATATTGCGTGGCGATGAACTCCTCGCGGCGTGCCTGGTTGAGTTCCGCCGTATAGTCCTTGATGAAGTGCGCCACCTGCCAGGCCATCATGCCGGCCAGAGCTTGCAGCCCCAGCGATGTGACTGCCAGCAGATAAATCTGGGGATCGGCGATATCGGGCGTTTTGATCAGGAACAGATCCAGGAAGAAGACGACGGCACTGAAGGCGGTGGTGCCGACACTCACGAGTAACACGACTTCCGGCTCGAATAATAGGCCGGCGGTGAAGATGGTCAAGAGGAAGGGGAAGCTCGCCAGCCCCACCGGCAGCACTTGCGCCGGATGCCACAGGATCTGCCCGACCATGCCTGCGGCGGTGACAAGGGCGCTGCTGCCGACCAGCACGCGCTGGGCCAGATGAGCGTCACCGGCGATGTTGCGCAGCCAAGCGAAGCCAAAGAGCAGCAGCCCGACGATGACGATGCCCAGCGCCACCGGCTGGAAGGCCGGCCAGACCGTGAGCGGCGCGCCCATCAGCAGCAACGCCACTTGCAAGAACAGGAGCTGACCGACCACGCGACTACGGCGCGGTTGGCGCTGCCCAAAGTCATCCAACTCGCGCTGGATGATGCTGGTGATGGTGCGGCGTTGCGGATCGCCCGCCTCCCCTGTCGCGCCTAACGGCACGCTCGGTTTGCGGAATTGTGTCGATTGCGTCATCACGTCCTCCGTCACTCGCGGCAATGGCTTTGCGCCCGTTGCCAGCCAAGCTACCAGCATTGGTGTAAAGGTATTTTTCAGCTTGGGTATTGTACGTCACGCGCCGATCCCTGGCAAGGAATGAGGGAGTGCTAGTACATCCGGCCCGTAGACCACCCGTTCAATGCGCCCGCCCAATGGAGTGCGTGCCAGCACACACGCCATCCGGCACCGCATCTGCGCTATTTTCTGGTAATAGCTTGACCCAGGAAAGGAAAAAACGATGTCGCAACCCGAAGAAGAACAACCTCAGCACCGCGACCTCAAAGAGTTCAACGAACTGCGCATCAAAAGCGACCACCACGAAGACCTGAGCGTGATCGGCCTCGAAGGCGAACTCAGAGAACCGATCACACCGGCCCCCGACTGGCACGAAGAACTGGCGCAGGCGGAGGCCGAAGCTCAAAAGAGTGATGAAAACACTCCATAATGGGTGTCAGGTGGTGCCGGTGAGATCGGCGACGCGCGCGGCTTGCAGCGCGGCTTCGGTGGTGTCGCCGAGCGCCGCTGCCCAGGCGGCGAGGTTCGCGTGGGCCGTCACGTCGGCGGGTGCGCGGGCCAGCGCCAATTGCGCCAGCGCCAGCGCGGCGGTGGGTTGACCGTTTTGCCAGGCCCATTGTGCCGCCACGTCGGCGGCAGCCGCGTTTTGCGGAGCGGCGGCGCGTAATCGCGCGAAGACCCACGCCGCGCGCCCGTCGTCGCGCCCCAGGCGTGTCTGCACGTAGAAGCGCCCCAGCGCCAGCCATGCCACCAGGCGATCCGCCGGCGCGGCGGTGGTAGCGATCTGCCAGCGTGCAGCCGCCTCCGCAGCCAGATCCCCCGCCGGCACAGCGATTGCAGCCATGATGTGCCATAGCGCCGGGGTGGGCGTGTGCTGGTGCAGCCACGCGCTGAGGGTGCGCACGGCACCAGCCGGATCGCCCTGCTGGGCTTGCAGCAAGGCCGCCAGGCCAACGGTGACGGCAGCGTCGGGTGCCAGGCGCACGGCTTGCGCCAGCATGCGCTGCGCTCCCGTGGCGTCGCCACTGCCCCACAGCGCCCAGGCCAGGTAGGCCGCGCCCACGCCATAGCGCGGCTGCGCCGCCAACGCCGCGCGCAGGGGCGCGCTGGCCAGCCGAGGCCAGCCCTGCGCCAGATCAGCATATCCCAGCGCGGCTTCATCCGCCGCAGTGCCTTGCCAGCCCCGCGCCACCGCCAGATACGCCGCCGTGTGTGTCGCCGCCGGCAGCGTGGCGAAGATGGTCAGGGCCGTCGCCGCCTGCCCCAGATGCAGCCAGGCCACCGCCTGGGCCAAGCGCACTGCCGCGCTGGGCTGCGCCACCGCTGCCGCGTCACGCAGCGCCTGCTCCGGCTGGCCCGCCGCCAGGTCGTGCGTCACCAGCAATGTTACGGCGTGCTGGGCGGCGTCAGCGGGCGCGAGGGTACTGGCGCGTCGCCAGGCGCGTGCCGCGTCGTCCGGCTGCCCCTGTGCGGCGGCGATCTGGCCGGTCAGCAGCCACACCGCTGCGTCTGCCGGTGCCAGTGCTGTTGCCCGCCGCACCAACGCGGCAGCCAGCGCGTAGCGCCCCTGCTGATAGCGGATCTGCGCGCTGGCGAGGGGCGGCGTCGGATCGTCCGGCGCGAGGTCAGCGGCCTCGTGATACCACACGAGCGCCCGGTTCCACGCGCCCTGCGCTTCGGCGCTTCGCGCCAGCGCCACATATCCCGCCGCCGTCGGGTGTTGCGCCGCCAGCCCCGCCAGCGCGCCCAGCACCAGCGCCATACCGATGATTCGTCCCATTTGCACCGCATCCTTGCGCTATACCTCTGCTAGCTGTCGCCTTCCAGCATAACGTCCGCGCCCACGCGCGTCACCGTCACCCACTGCCAGCGCCAGGCGGCGGCGAGGTCCGCCACGCCGGGGTCGCCCACCGCGCCGGGGGCGGCAGCGCCGCCGATGAGCAACGGCGCGACGAAGGCGACGACGCGCTGCACCAGATTCGCCGCGACCGCCGCTCCCAGCAGCGTCCCCCCGCCCTCGATCAGCGCCGTCAGGCAGCCGCGCGCGCCCAGCGTGTCCCACAATGCGCCGAGATCGACGCGCCCCGCAGACGTCGCCGGCAACATGACGATCTCCGCGCCACGCGCAAGCATCTGCTCTCGCCAAGCGAGGGAGGCATGGTCGGTGGTGGCGACCAGCGTGTGGCCGGGCGTCGTGGGCGCGAGCATGCGTGCCGTGGCCGGCAGCCGCCCTTGCGAATCCACCACCACGCGCAGGGGGTGGCGGACCAGCTCCGGCGGCAGATCGGGCAGGCGCGTCGTCAGCAGCGGATCATCGGTGCGCGCGGTCGTGCTGCCGACGATGATGGCATCGCTGGCCTGGCGCAGTCGATGGCCTGCCAGCCGGGCGGCGGAGCCGGTGATCCACTGCGATTGCCCGGTGCGCGTGGCGATCTTGCCGTCGAGGCTCATGGCAAGCTTGGCGATGCCCAGCGGGCGCTGCGTGGCGAGCCAATGCGCGAAAGGCGCGACCAGTCGTGCCGCCACCGGCGACCTCAGCCCAACCGTCACGGTGATCCCCGCCGCCTGAAGCTCGGCCACGCCCCCGCCCGCCACGCGGGGATGCGGGTCCAGCACGGCCACTTGCACGGCGCGGAGGCCGGCGGCGATGATCGCAGCGGTGCAAGGCGGCGTGCGGCCTTGGAAATTATGCGGCTCCAAGGTGACGTACATGGTTGCGTCGCGCGCCGCTGCGCCGGCCTGGCGCAGTGCCACGATCTCCGCGTGCGGCCCGCCGGGCGGCTGGGTTGCGCCCTGGCCCACGATGGTGCCGTCGCGCACGATCACCGCGCCCACCGGCGGATTCGGGCTGCTGAAGCCGCGCGCGCTGGCGGCCAGTTCCAGCGCCAGGTCCATAAAGACTTCTTCAGGCGTGGGCGCGCTCAAAGCTGCTCGTCCTCGTCCTCGAAAAACAGGCGCCCGTGGCCATAGACGACGTCATCGTCCGGCTCCTTGCCCGGCACCGCGCCATCCGCGAAATAGTGCCACAGGTGCAGCCGTTGCAATTCCTGGCGCGCCTCGAACCCGAACAGGGAGCGATCGATGCCGCGCCCCGCGCGCAGTACCAGCCCCCGCAACTCCTCGATGCATTCCGCCTTCACGCTAGGGTCGCTCTCGAAGGGGATATGCTGGGCGAGCAATTCAATCGCCTGGCGTTGCAGCCAGACCTCCTGCGGTTCCGCCATTTCATCGCTCCTCGCACGCCCCGCCTTCGCGGCGGGGGATGGGGCTACACGTCGTCCGGCACGGGCGCGGCCTGGCTAAATTTCTCGATGCGTGCGCCCAGCGCCTTGAGCTTGGCGTCGAGTTGTTCGTAGCCGCGCTCGATGTGCTCGATGCCATACACCGTTGAAACGCCGCTGGCGCAGAGCGCCGCAACGATATACGAGCAGCCGGCGCGAATATCGGGAATATCCAGCGTGGTGCCGCGCAGCGGTGTGGGGCCGCGCACGATGGCGCTGTGATAGAACTCGCGCTCGCGGAAGCGGCATGGTAGCTCGCCCAGGCACTTCGAGTATAACCCGATGTCCGCGCCCATCTGGCGCAAGGTGGCCGTGTAGCCGAAGCGGTCCTCGTAAAGCGTCTCATGCACGACGGACATGCCCTGCGCCTGGGTCAGCAGCACGGTGAAGGGCTGTTGCCAGTCGGTCATGAAGCCGGGATGCACATCGGTTTCGATGGCGATGCTGCGCGGCGGCCAGGCTCCGCCGCCGAAACGGATGCCATCGTCTTCCACGCTGAAATCCAGCCCGATGCGATACAGCGTATTCAGGAAGGTCAGCAGGTGATCCTGGTTGGCGTCCAGCAGCTTGACATTGCCGTGGGTCACATACGCCGCGACGGCCAGCGAGACGGCCTCCATGCGATCCGCCAGGATGCGATGGTCCGCGCCGTGCAGCCGCTCCACGCCCTCGATGACGATCTTGCGGTCGGTGCGTTGCTCGATGATCGCCCCCATTTTTTGCAAGAACTTGACCAGATCCATGATCTCCGGCTCAATCGCGGCATTTTGGATGATGGTGACGCCCTTGGCGAGCGTGGCGGCGATGATCAGGGTTTCCGTCGCGCCGACGCTGGGATAGGGCAGCACCACGGTCGTGCCGCGCAGCCGCGCCACTGAGAAGTGGTACGCCCCCTCGCGCAACTCCACCTGCGCGCCCATCTGGCGCAAGCCCTCCACGTGGAAGTTCACCGGGCGCGGGCCGATGCGGTCGCCGCCGGGGAAAGGGATGATCGCCTGGCCGGTGCGGTGCAGCAATGGGCCGGCGGTGAGGATCGCCAGCCGGTTCTTGCGCCCAAATTCCAGCGGGATCGCGCAGTTGGTGACCTCCGGCGTGCCGATGGTGACGGTGCTATCGTCGTGCCAGTGCATCTGCGTCCCCAGCGAGGCCACGACGGCGCTGGTGATGGCGACATCGCCCACGTGACGTGGCGCATTGCGCAGGCGGGTCGGCTCAGCGGACAATAGCGACGCGACGATCATCTTGGTGACGGCATTTTTCGCGCCGCTCAGGCGCACCGCGCCGGTCAACGGCACGCCGCCATCGATCACATAGTTCGAATAGCGTGGGGGATGAACGACTTCTTCGGCATTAGTAACAACCACGGGGCGTATCTCCTCTCCTCTGCCCTCTCAGGATAGCCTTTTCGTGGTGTGTCGTCAATGGGGGGGCCAGCGCGGGAAATTTCACATTTTGGGTTGATTTTCGCTTGACACACGGCATACGATGAAGGGGCAGGTGCCGCTGGCGAGCGGACGCCTGGTGGGGAACGCAATGGGGCGTTCTCTCAGTGTCCTTCACCGTAAGGAAGGTACTTCAATGGCAACCGAACCGCGTGTCAATCCATTCGCTGTCGCTCAGTCGCAGTTCGACCGCGCGGCGGCCAAGCTCAACCTGAAGCCGGATATGCGCAGCATCTTGCGCGAACCGAAACGCGAGCTGATCGTCCATTTCCCCGTGGAGATGCGCGATGGCACGATCCAAACCTTCACCGGCTATCGCGTGCAACACAACCTGAACCGTGGGCCAGGCAAAGGCGGCATCCGCTATTCACTGGATGTCACGCTGGATGAAGTCAAAGCCCTGGCGATGTGGATGACCTGGAAATGCGCGACGGTGGACATCCCCTTCGGCGGCGCGAAAGGCGGCGTCATCTGCGATCCGGGGGCGCTGAACAACCGCGAACTGGAGCGCCTGACGCGGCGCTATGCGACCGAGATCTCCGCTATCATCGGTCCCTACATCGACATCCCCGCGCCGGATGTCAACACTGGCTCCCGCGAGATGGCCTGGATCATGGATACGTATTCCATGCACAACGGCTATCCCATTCCGGGCGTGATCACCGGCAAGCCCATCGAGATCGGCGGGGCGGAGGGACGCGGCAGTGCCACGGCGGACGGCGTGGTGATGTGCATCGAAAAGGCCGTCGAGCATGTGCAGATGGATATCAAGGGGGCGCGCGTGGCCGTGCAGGGCTTCGGCAATGCCGGGCAGATCGCCGCCTCGCTCCTGCATAAGCTGGGCGCGCAGATCGTCGCGGTCAGCGATACCCACGGCGGCATCTATAACGCAGCCGGCTTCGATCCAGATAGCGTGCTGCACTACAAGCAAGAGCGTTCGCACGACAACCGGCGCGGCTCCGTCGCCGGCTTCCCTGGCACGCAGGAAGTGTCGGTCAGCGACGTGCTGGAAGTGCCGTGCGATATCCTTATCCCCGCCGCTGTCGAGAACCAGCTCACCAAGCGCAACGCTGCCAACATCCAGGCGAAGCTCATCGCCGAGGCGGCCAATGGGCCTACCACCCTGGAAGCGGATGACATCCTTTTCAAGCGCGGCATTACCGTCATCCCCGACATCCTGGCGAACGCCGGCGGCGTCACCGTCAGCTACTTCGAGTGGGTGCAAGACCTGCAACGCTTCTTCTGGGATCTGGCAGAGACGGAAGTGCGGCTGCGCAAGATTATGACAACGGCGTATGACCACGTGGCCGCGATGGCTAAGGAGCATCACGTGGATATGCGCACCGGCGCGACGATGCTCGCCGTGGCGCGCGTGGCACGGGCCACCGAGCTGCGCGGCGTGTATCCGTGACACAAACACCACGAGGGATTGCGGCACGTTGACGCCCTCAGCAGTCACCAAGGCGCGGGACGTGCGATCCCCCGTGACACGGAGCCAGGAGGTTTAACTCCTGGCTTGGAACAGCACGCCTTACCAGTCGGCGGTGACGGCCTCCAGTTGGTCGAAGCCATCGATGACGTAATATTCGTCGTGGAAGGCATAGGGTTTGGCGGTGCCATGCATGGCGCGCTCCACCGTGAAGGGCTGGTGCAGTTCGGTGTGGGCCATCGAATATTGGAATTCGCCGGGGGAGGAGAGGATGCCGGCACCGAAGGGCCGCACCTTGCCGTCCTCACGGATCAGGCCGAATTCGGTGGTGAACCACCAGAAGTTGGCGACGAGGGGACGTTCTTCTTCCGAGGCGGCGAGGTACTTGCGCGTGATGCGATCAACGATATTCAGGTAGCGCGGCAGGGTCATCCAGGCCAGGTGGCCGAAGTATTCGTGGAAAAGGTCTGGCAACGGCGTGAACTCGATATCCTCCGGGATGCGAATGTAGTCCGTCACCGGAAAGTGGCGCTCCCGGAGGTGAATAAACCAGTCCACCGGCTTCAGATATTCGTCCTGCGCGTTGGAAAGCTGCCAGCCAACTAGCTTATTGAGCCGCTCGCTCATCACGTCTTGCACCGGCAGCCGCTGCTGGTCCAGTTGCAGGCGCTCGAAGCCTTCCCAATACATCGGGGGGGCGAGATCCTTAACTAGCGCAAGCTGGCGGGCGACGAGCCGCCGCCAGGTGTCGTGATCCGTCTCGCTATACGAACGCTGGGGGGCGCTTTTCAAAGTGGTCATGGGTTTTCTCCTCTGACAAACCTTTCTGCTGCAATGGCAGCGCTGCCATTTCGAAAGGTGCGGGTGTTGCCGGGGCGTGCCGGCCATCCGCTGGGATGATGACGGTCGTACGCGCCGGTCATCCGATCGTTGGTGATGGACCAACATTGGCCCATCCCTCGTGCTAGGATAGTGATCTGCCCCTATTATAGCGCAAGAACGGGTGCTAAAGATAGAGACAAGCGGTTTAAAGGGTAAGCGGTTGCCGCGCATGGTGAGGCGATTGAGGAGCATGGGATGATCGCGGGGATCGTGCTGGCGGCAGGTGCCGCGCGGCGGATGGGCCAGCCGAAACAGACTTTGCCGCTGGGCGGCACAACGCTGCTGGGCGGTACGAACGCGCGGGTGACAGCGGCGCTGGAGCGCGTGGTGGTGGTGCTGGGCGCGGCGGCGGCCACGATTCAGGCGCAGGTCGATCTGCATGGAGCCGAGGTTGTGATCGCGCCGGATCACGCGGAGGGGCAGGCGGCGGCGTTGCGCGCGGGGTTGCGCGCCGTCATGGCATGGCCGACGTGCGACGCGGCACTGGTGCTGCTGGGCGACCAGCCGACGGTGCGGAGCGAGGCGATCCAGCAGATCACGGCGGCCTATCTGGCAACGCGCCCCCAGCCGGCGACGGTGGTGCCACGCTATGGCGACCGGCGGGGGCATCCCGTCCTCTTCGCGCGCGCCGCCTGGCCGCTGCTGCTGCGCGAACTGCACGGCGATGCGGGCGCACGGGATCTGCTGGCGCGCGGCGAACCAGCGCCCCTGCTGGCCGTCGATCTCCCGGCAGCCTGGTGGCCCGACGATATCGACACCTGGGCCGACTATCTGCGGCTGCGGGATGCGGAAAGGGAGCCGCGTTAAATCGTGAAAGAACCAGGGCGACCACGTGTAGGGGCAATGCCTTGTGCTTGCCCTGCCCCTACAGATGCATGAACAATGATGGAATTGTCCCATAAATTATCGTTCCACCACGTTCTTTTTTTTGATGGGCAGAAGTTTTGTTGCCATATCATGTTCACGATGTATGTTGAGGTGCAAGCATGATGACAAACAGCAATCAAGACCAGGCTACGCCGTCTATGGATTCGTTCGCCAGCGGCATCAAGAAGACGGTGATGAATTTCGCTGGGGTTTTTCTGGCGCTGGCGCTGCTGGGCGCGCTGTGGAGTACGGCGCTGGCACGGCTGTCGGAGCGCACAACGGCGGTGACGCTGCTGACGGCGGCGGGAACGGACCTCATCAATCCGCTGCTGACGGCCAACGGGTCCGGGCTGGCGCAGGGCTTCTATCAGCAATTGCAGACGCAAGCGCAGGCGCATCCGACCCAGGTGTTAGCGATTCCCTTCGCGCATGTGCAGATCAAGGGGAATATGATCGCGGGCAAGGGCTTCGCAGATGGCACGCGCGTGATCTATGCCGCAATCGCCACGGCGTATTACGATGGCGGGCCGCGCGGTGCGTTCACGCTGCCACCGCAATTGCAAGCCCTGGTGAGCAACTACACACCGTTCGTCCAGCAAGCGCAGCAGATCAATTCGCCGTTGCCGAGCGTGCCGATCCCGCAACTGCCGGCCTTCGCCGCAGGACTCTGGTCGGCGACGGGCATCACACCGACCTCGCTGACGGCGACGGGGCATGCCGAGGCGGTCAGCCGCTCGTACCTGTTATGGGGCATCAGCGCGGCGCTGGCGCTATTGCTGGTGTTGCTCAGCACGGGCTGGAATCGTTTGTGGCGCGTGGCGTGGCCGCTCTTCCACTCTTCGTGGCACATCGCGCTCCTGGGCGTCATCGGCACCATCTTGGTTCACCGCGATATCGCCCATACAGGTCCGTACCAAGGGGTGATGGACCTGATCGGCGGTACGTTCATGCCGGTGTTTTACGGTGCAGCCCTGGCGGGCGTCGCGGGGATCATCATCGCCTTTGTCGGGCGACGTTTCACGGCACAGGCCGCCCCCCAGCTAGCGGCAACCACCGCACCAGCGCGCGTGCTGGCCGCGCCCACGCCCGCCATGCCGCCACCAGGCAATGCTTACACGCCGACAATCCCATCAGCAGGCGCACCACCGCCCGCCACCACGGAAACACCCGCCGCGCCGCTTGATGCTCCGAGCGATTATGGCTCGCGCTGAGGCAGGCTGTGATCCAGCGTGCGGAGCGCGTGCAGCAAGTGCTGGCGTTCCGCCGCGCTCAAGGCGGCGAACTGCGCTGCCATGAAGGCTTCGTGTTCGGGGATGATGCGCTCGACCAATGCGCGGCCACGGTCGGTGAGGAGGAGCCGATTGACGCGCCCCTCCTGGCAGCGCGTGAGCAGCCCACGCTCTTCCATGCGGTCGATGATCTGGCAGATGTTGCCCTTGGTAACAAGCAGGCGGTCTGCCAGGGCTTGCTGCGAGATGCCTTCATTGCCGCTCAATTGCGCCAGCACGTCGAAGTGCGCCAGGCTCAGGTCATAGGTGCGCAAGTGCTGCGTCAGGCGATGGTCGATCTTGTGGAAGACGCGCACCAGGCGCAGCCAGGTGGCAACCGCGAAACGCTGCATAATCGGGAGTATCCTTTGCGCGATGTTCTTGCTTTAGTAGTTTAGTCCTAAACGAACACCTTTGTCAAGCGCCAACTGAGGAGCAATTCCTTGCTCTATCAGCGGTGGAAGCTTGTGAGAAGCACAGCCAGCAGGACGACCACGGCGAGGGCGACGAGCAGCGTGAGTACGGGGACGCCGCCCGCCCGCATGCGGCGCGCACTGGATGCAAAGCTGCCGGAGCGCGCCAGGTCGGACATCACGAACGACGGTGTGGTGGGGTCGGTCAAACGGCGCGGTGGGATGTCCTCCGGCGCGGCAAGGTCTGGGGCAACCGCTGGGGGGCGCGCGGCACCGGCCTGCGCCAGATGAGCGAACGGATCGGGGGTGGGCAGCGGACGGGAACGCGAGATGCCGGGTCGTGAGATGCCGGGTCGTGAGATGCCGGGGCGCGAACGACTTCCCTCGAATTGCATCACGCGCGGGCGCAGCTCAACCGGGGGACGGGCGGCGCGCAGGGGCGGCGTGGGGGCCGGGGCGACGGGGATGCTGTCGGCGAGCGTGACGATGGATGGCGGCATCGTCTGGGTTTGCAGCGCCGCAACGAGCGCATCCACATACGGCGCGAGGTCGGGCAGGGTGCGCAGGGTGGCGATGCGCCCGCCGGGGAGCGTGGGGCGCTGGTAGTCGGCGCGCAGCAGGAGCAAAAAGGCGCTCTCATCCGCCTCCCATTCAGCATAGAGCGCCGGCTGTTGGATCAGCGCCAGCAGGGACAGATAGATGACCAGCGCGCTGAAGCGATCCATCGCCGGATCGTAAGGGCGCGGCTGGGGCGGCAGGTAGGCGGGATGCTGAAAATGCTCGTGGCCGCTCTCCGTCTGGCGGCGCTGCTGTAAGGCCGGCAGCCACAGGTTATCATAGTCGATCAGGCGCAGGGTTGGCACACCACCGTGTTCCTGCACCAGCACGTTCGTCAGGTCCAGGTCGCCGTGCGCCAGCGGCGCAGCCTCCATGCCGGCGATCAGCCGCAGCCAGGCGTCGGCCAGGGCGCGCAGCCGCGCGCCGTCCTGCACGTGGCGGCTGATATAGGTGCCGAGCGGCACGGCATCGCGCAGGAAGGGCATCTTGACGATGGGCAACGCCTGACCATGCACGGTGATACCTGCCGCCTGGTAGTCGATGGGGATGAGCGCGGGCAAGGTCGCGGCATACTCTTGACTGAAGGCGCTGATGGCGGCGTAGCGTTCCATAATATCGTCGGGCGGCTGCTTGGGTGGGTTAGCGCGGAAGCAGCGCACCAGCCAATCGCCGACACGATAGACACAGACGTACAGCCCCGCCCCGCCATAGCGGCGGATGCCGAAGCTATCGCGCGCCAGTTCGCCCGCGCGCAACTCCGGATCGGCGAGGGCGGTGTGCCAGGTGAGCATGGCCGCGTCATACGCCTCGCGGGTGGGCCAGCGCGAGACCACAGATGGTGTCGTCATAGTTGTTCACTGCTCCTACGCGAGCGGCACGATCAGCAGGGTCATATCATCTTCGTGCATCGTTCCGCTTTGCCGTTCCTGAGCGATCAAAGTTGCATATGCGGCGGCGTCTGGCAGCGCCAACATGCGGGCGATGCGCGCCGAGGGATCGCGCAAGATCCATGCGGCCAACGTATCAGTCGCCAGCAGGATAACATCCTTCGGCGAAGCGGTCAACGTCATGCGGCGCAGATCGGCCCAGGCGCGGGCCTGCCAGACGGGATCGCTGCTGGTGGGCAGCGTGCCGGGTTGGGTGCCGAAAGCCGTGGGATCAGCGATGGGAAAAGCCGTGAGCAGCGCCCAGCCCTCATCCGTCTGCCGCGCGTGCAGCGCCACGGCGTCGCCGACGGCGACGAGATCGACGCGCACGCCTGCATCCAACTCCGGTGTCACCTGGCAGGCGATGAGCGTCGTCTGCGCACCTTTGTGGTGGATCAGGTTGCGGTAGTCGGTCGGCACCTCGCCGCGCGCGGTCTGCTGCGCGTGAATCATCGGCAGCCAGCGATTCACCACCCAGGCGTGCCACGCGGCGCGACATTCCGCCAGCCAAACGAGAAACGCGGCTTCCTCGTGCAAGGCCGCCGGAGCGCGCACGGCGGCGCGGGCGATGATGCTGGCCCACGCGCGCGGCAGAAACGATGTGCTGACGCCATCGGTCACGGCGAAAACACGTTGCACTGGATCGGCGGCATAAAAATCCTGGCAGCGCGCCAACGGTTCGCCCTCCTTCGCCAGAATGAAGGCTCGCGCCGCGCCCGTCGCCGGCAACGTGAAAAGCGGGTCAGGCCCCACCCCCGGCCCCGGTGGCCCCACCCCCGGCCCCTCCCCATCTGCGGATGGAGAGGGGAGAGGAGACGGGCCTTCACCATCGGAGGGCGGGCATGGCTGTCCGCCGCTGAGGGGTGGCGGCGCTGCCAGCGGTGTAACGGCGGCATGGCGTGCAGTGAAGAGCCAGAGCGCGGCGGCGAGTATGCCCAGGAGGCCAGCAGCCGCCACGAGCAGGCCGGCGGCATCCAACACGGGCCGCGCGAGCAGCACCAGCCCCGCCCCGACGATGCTAATGAGCGCGCACCCCAACCCCACGCATGCCACGCGATCAAACCCCTTGGCCGACGAAAGTGAAGCCATGCACCCTTCCTTCAATCATGCAATGATGTTATCTATCCCCGTCCCCGAATTTTCGTGTTCTTCATGAATTTTCGTGGCCTTCGTGTTCCCGTCTCTGACCCCTCCTCGCTCAAATCATCACCATCCGGTCTCCCCATGTGGTCGCCCTGCGAGTGGGGCTACACCGCGCCGGTGCCGAGCGTGCCGAAATTCAGGAACTTCACCAGGATCTCGGCGTTGCTATTATAGATGAAGCCGCGTGCGCCGGGCTGTAGCGCCTGGCCGGTGATTTCGCCGGCAGTGAGCAGGAGCGGTTCGGGGATGATGCTGCTCATCGCTAGCAGTTTCGCGGCGAAAGGATTGAGGTGACTGACCTCGTATTCACGCGCCGGGAAAATGCAGGGATCAAGCATCGTCGCGGTGAAATGGCAGTTGAAGATCAGCGTCGCGCCTTGCTGCGTGCCTTCGCTGCGGATCTCGTAGGTGAGCGGTTCGGGATCGTAGACGCCGTTGTCCTCGCCATCGGTAATGTGGATGATGATCGGCGGGAAGCCGTGTTGGCGTGGCGCTTGCCCTGGCTCCGGCGGGGCGTCCAGCCAGGCGCGAATGATATCGCGGGCGCGGATAAAGGCTTTGTCCATCTGCGTCGCGTTGACCCAACTGGGCTTGATCCAGTACGGGCGCGTTGTCTCTTGAACGGCCTGATACGTGCCGCTGCGCGAGACATACACGTCGCGTGCGACGGTCGCCTGGCCCAGCGCGCGTTTGCCCAGCGCAGGCAGATCGATGGGCGCGCCATCCGGTGTCAGCAGGGAAACCACCTCATCGCTGTAACCCAGCGCGGTGACATAGAGATATTTGCGACGCTCGCCGGTGTCGTCGTCGATCGGCGTCTGATCCAGCATCGCATAGATCAGCTCGTTGAGCGCGGTGGCGGCGAAATCGGCCTTCGAGCAATTCATGCCAGCCACCGGCTCGCTCATCGAGCGCGACTGATCCAGCAAGAAGACGAAAAGGCCGGGATGCCGCCGCGAGAAGCGGCGCGTATACAGGGGCAGCGCGGTAAAGGGTGATGTCATGGTGACGGTTTCCTCTCCTCTAGGCATCCTTTGGCTGGGCGGGCGGACGCAGCGCGCTCCAGCAGGCATAGGCGGCAACCAGAATGGCGGCCAGCGGCAGCCACCAATAGCCACGCGTAAAGGGCGGCGTGTGGCCGTCGAAGATGATGTACACCACGTATTGCGCGATCAGCGCCGCGCCGCCGACAGCGACCGTCAGGCCGAGATCGATCCACGCGCTGCTGCGCAGATGGCGGATGCGCTCAATGGGCCAGCGAGCGAAGTAATAGCCGAAAGCAATGCCCACGCCGCTGCACGCCAACGCCACCAGCAGCAAGAAGACAAAAAACGCTGGGAAAGTTGTTAGGAAAGCGATAGGGTTGCCAGCAATGAAGGTGTCACCGGCGGTCGCAGCGGCATGCGGATCGCTGAGCGCGCCCAGCACCACCGTGCCAGCGACGAGGAAGCCGAAGGCCAGGGCAACCGTCTTGAGCCATACCCACGGCGCCCGTTCCTGAAAGAGCCGCCGCAACGCGAACCAATATGCAGCGACGGCGGCCATCGGGATGACCGTGATCAGCACAGCCATGTAGGAGGCGTAGTAGGGACACTGTGTGTTGGCGGCCTGGTTGTAGTAACAGTTGCCGGTCAGGAGGGTCGAGAGCCACTGATCGGCGCTATGGTTGGGATTGAAGAGGTTCCAGAAGAGGATAGCAACGGCGGCGACCGCCAGAGTGAGGATGCCGCCCGTCGTGCCAACCGCGCGCTCCCAACTGGTGTTGATGCGCGCCGGCGTTGGCTGGTTCAGCACCAGCGGTGAGGAGGGCTGCGGGCGCTGCGCGATGACGCCGAGCGGCGCGGGCCGCTGGAGGTCGCGCACCGGCGGGATCTCCGCGTAGGGGTTGGCGGCGAGATCGACCAGCGGCGGCTGCGTGGGCGCCATAAACGACCAACCGCAATACGGGCAATACTGTGGCTGCGCCACAACCATCTGCCGCTGGCAATTGGGGCAGGTTGGATTCGCCATGCAGTTATCCCTTTCATAACAAAACAACCAAATACGCGCACACTCGTTTGTTTTGTTATAACTGAAAGCCGATTGATCCGCAAGAGGCAATCTTCTGGTGCCAGATTGGTGCTAGCTACAGATGCAGGACAGCCGGACTATGCTACAATAGAGCTACGTAGCGTTCGTGTACGTATTCGCAAAGGAGCGTCGATTCACGATGACCATGCCACAGACGACCATTCAGGACCGCCTGAAATATGAGATCACGCCGGAAGTCTATGAGCAGATTCGCCGGCTGTGGATCAAGCATTCCATCGCCGAAGATAAGCGCGATCTGCAAGGGCTGGTAGACACGCTGGCCCCCGATTGCGTCTATGAACTGGTGCCGACGGGCGAACGCTGGGAGGGCCACGCCGGCGCACGGCAATTCTATACCACTCTGCTGACCGCCTTCCCCGACGTGCATTTCGCCCTGAACGAGATCACCATCGGTCCCCAGGGCGTGATGGAGGTGGCCGATGTCACCGGCACCCATCAGGGACCC
The DNA here is from genome assembly GCA_027459785.1 of Ktedonobacteria bacterium. Lineage (GTDB taxonomy): Bacteria > Chloroflexota > Ktedonobacteria > Ktedonobacterales > JACDGC01 > JAJPKG01. Next base: position 26,784 of record DAIDGU010000013.1, read on the forward strand.
TGGGCTGGCTTCGCGCCCACCGGCAAGCCCGTCACCTTCCAGGTGATCATCTTCTTCCCCTGGAACCCCGCCGCCCACCTCTTCGCGGGCGAGCGCGTCTGGTTCGACACCGGCGCGCTGCGCCAGATGCAGCCGTAGTTCGCAGCGGGGGTACCGCATTGCAATCGCCGCTTCGCATGCTGTTCCCTCGCTTATACCCTGGCCAGTTGACGGCAGTTTTGACGACCATTCATGCATGACAATTTTGCGAGGTTGTGATAAACTGTGGGAAAGCTGCCCGAACCAGAGCGATGGAGGGTGATACATGGCTGCCCAACCGAATCGGCCTGAAACACTAGAGGAAATCCTGGAACGACACTACGCACGCCTGGTGATGGCGACTGAAACCCGCAACGAGGGATTGTCGTATGTCATCCGCGTGATGCAGCGCGACATCGAGACGTTGCGCGGCCAGGTCGGCGAGATCGCTGAAACTCAGAAGCAGATGGGTACGCAGATTACTGAGATGCGTGCGCAAATCACTGAAATGCTCGCACAAATCGCTGAGATTGCTGGGTTTCAGAAGACGATGATGCAAACCTTCAGTGCCTTTGCTACGGATGTGATGAAACAGATCCTCGCGCTGCAACAGCAAAGCAATACTTCCCAGCAACAGACTTTGCAGATCTTGCGGCATGTGGAGACACTGGGCCAGGAGATGCGCGATGGCTTCGCGGCGCAAGCGGAACGGCATAACGAGCTGATGCTGCGCGTTGAGCGTTTGGAACGGCGCGAGCCGCCGCGCCAGGAGCGGGAATAGCCAGCAGTTCAGCGCCGCGCGGTCGCCGGAAATGGAGCGTTCACCGTGCGGTCGCCATGTGTCTCCCCGCCTGCCGCCACTGTGCTATAATGCGTAGGAAAGATTGAGTGTTGCCGCCCGCACGGCGAGGAGATTCATCGTTATGTCGAAAAGCATTCAGCGCATCATCCTGCTCGTTCTCATCGGCGTCAGTCTGGGCGCGTTCGGCGTCTATCAGATGATCGATGGCATCGGTGGCGATCGCATCGTCCTGGGGCTGCTGTATCTGGCCACGGGCATCGTCGCCCTCGTCGCGGTCTTGCGCTTGCCCACTAAGCCGGTCGAGTAGTCTATGCACCCTGTTCCCCAGCCCACCCCAGATGCCACTTTGTTCAGCATTCGTCTGGCGGATGCCGATGATATCGCCGCCATCGACTGGCTGGATACCTTCGGTGGCTCCCCCCACCGCAACCTCAGCCGCTACATGACGCAGTATTTCGGATCGGTCGATCCCTCCATCCACGAGCGCAACCTGATCTACCTGGCCGAGTTGCGCCCAGACGCGGCGGGGGAGTTGCCCTATCGCGCCATCGGCAAGGTCGAATTGCTGCTCGCGCCGGCTGGCACGCCTTCCGAGGTCGGCTATATCAAGCGCGTGGTGGTTCATCCCGCCTGGCGCAAACATCACGTCGCCCAGGCGATCCTGCGCCATGTCATCGCCGCCGCGCCGGACCTGGGTGTGCAATATCTGGATCTGCACGTGTGGGAGGGCAACGCCCCCGCCGTGCGCCTTTATGAAGCGCTGGGCTTCGCCGAGCGCCACCGCGAATTGTATCTGCGCCTGGACCTGGACACGCCTGCCAAGGACGGCGCGTTGTCCCCCCTTGAAAGGATCGTCGCCCATGACACCCCAACCTCGTGACCCCGCGTTCCCCCTCGCGCGCCCGCGCCGCCTGCGCCGGAGCGCGCCCTTGCGGCGCATGGTGCGCGAACACACGTTGCGCGCCGATCAGTTCATCTATCCGCTCTTCGTGGACGAACGCTTGCGCGAACCGCGCCCGATCGCCGCGATGCCCGGCCAGTTTCAGTGGCCCGTCAGCCAGATGGCGACCCAGGCGGAGCGTGTGGCCCGCGCCGGCGTGCCGGCGGTGTTGCTTTTCGGCTTGCCGGAAACGAAGGACGCGCAGGGCAGCGGCGGCTGGGCCGCGCAGGGCGGCGTACAGCAGGCGATCCGCGCGATGAAAGACGCCGTGCCGGAGTTGCTGGTGATGACCGATGTGTGCTTGTGCGAATATACCAGCCACGGCCACTGCGGCGTACTCACCGCCGGCCCCGGCGGCGTCACCGTGGATAACGATGCCACGCTGCCGCTGCTGGCGCGCACGGCGCTCTCGCATGCCGAGGCCGGCGCGGATGTCGTCGCGCCGTCGGATATGATGGATGGGCGCGTCGGGGCGATCCGTGCCGCGCTGGATGAGCAGGGCTTCGTCGATACCGCCGTGATGGCCTATTCAGCCAAGTATGCTTCGGCCTTCTATGGCCCCTTCCGCGAGGCGGCGGAATCCACGCCGCAAGAGGGCGACCGCCGCAGCTATCAGATGGATCCCGGCAACGGGCGCGAGGCGCTGCGCGAGGTGGAATTGGACATCGCCGAGGGCGCGGACATCATCATGGTCAAGCCGGCGACGCTGTATCTGGACGTGCTGGCGCGCGTGCGCGACCGGGTGGCGCTGCCCCTGGCGGCCTATCACGTTAGCGGCGAATATGCGATGCTGAAAGCCGCCGCCGAACGCGGCTGGCTGGACGAGCGCCGCGCCGCGCTGGAAGCGCTGACGGGCATTGCCCGCGCCGGCGCCGACCTCATCATCACCTATTACGCGCTCGACGCCGCCGCCTGGCTGCGCGAAGAGGAGTAGTTACCCATCACGGGGAAAGTCGGTGGTCGGCGGGGCCGGACAGACAGGAATGTCTGTCCTCCGTGATGAGGGAGCATGTCTGTCCTCCGTGATGAGGGAGCATGTCTGTCCTCCGTAATGAGGGAGCATGTCTGTCCTCCGTAATGAGGGAGCATGTCTGTCCTCCGTGTCTCGTCTCCCATCTCAGCCAAGGAGAACCAAGCAGATGGACCCTCAAGCAATGGCGGAGATTCGCCGCGCTTGCACACGCTTCTTAAACGGCCACGGACGCCTGCGCCCGCAGCAGATGCTGGCCGATCTCACCGCGTTCGTCGATCCTGATGTCGTGGGCGATATGTATGGCCAGGGCGCGATCATCGCCGATTTCGAGCAAGAGTTGGCGCAAATCCTGGGCAAAGAGGCCGCGGTTTTCATGCCCAGCGGCACGATGTGCCAGCAGATTGCGCTGCGCATTTGGGCGGAGCGCACCGGGCGCGACCGCGTCGCCTTCCACCCGCAGTGCCATTTAGAGGGCCACGAGCAGTTCGGCTACCGCGAATTACATCACCTACATGCCGTGCTGGTGGGCGACCGCCATCGGTTGCTGACGCTGGCCGAGCTGCAAGCCGTCGCTGAGCCACTGGGCGCGCTGCTGCTGGAATTGCCCCAGCGCGAGATCGGCGGGCAGTTGCCGGCGTGGGACGACCTCGTCGCCATCGCGGCTTGGGCGCGGGAGCGCGGCACGGCGCTGCACATGGACGGCGCGCGGCTGTGGCAGTGCAATTCATTCTATGGACGCAGCTACGCGGAGATCGCCGCCCCCTTCGATTCGGTCTACGTCTCGTTCTATAAGGATCTGGGGGGCATCGCGGGCGCGGTGCTGGCGGGGACGGCGAGCTTCATTGCCGAGGCGCGTGTGTGGCAGCGGCGGCACGGCGGCAATCTCGTGCAGCTTTACCCCTATGTCGTCGCCGCGCAGATGGGGCTGCGCGCCCGGCTGGAGCGCATGCCAGCGTACTATGCCAAAGCGCAAGAGATCGCCGCCGCGCTGGCCGATCAGCCAGGCATCACCATCGTTCCCGATCCGCCGCAGACCAACATGCTGCACCTGTTCCTGCAAGGCGACCGCGAGCGCCTGGTCGCCGCCGCGCTGGATCTCGCCCAGGCGACCGGCATCTGGCTGTTCAACGGTCTGGGGACGACGCCGTTACCCGATCAGCATCAATTGGAACTGACCGTCGGCGATGCCACCCTCGCCCTGCCAACCGACGAGATCGCTGCGCTTTTCCGCCAGCTTTGCGAACGCGCGAGCGTTGCCTGATGAGTTGGGGACGGCGGACAGGAATGTCCGCCCCACGATGATCAACGGCCTCCTACGATGACAGGCCGATTGTGCGCTCCATCAATCTTTCTGCGTGTCCTTCGTGATCTTCGTGTTCCCGTCCATGTCCCCTACCCCTGCGACGACACCGGCACGATCTCGATGCCGCTGATCTTGGGATGATTCTGTGAGCCATCCGTGAAGTGGATCTCGATGGTGCCGTTTTGCCGCGCGGTGACAGTGAACTCACGCACAATCGCTTTATCCGGCCCGCCCGCCGCCGCCAGCACATCGAAGTCGCTCAGCACCGGCTGGCCGTTGATGGCGACATTGAACATGCGCTGGCCAGGCTGCGAGAAGTAGATCTCAGCGAAGTGCAGCCGCACGCGGTACTGCGCGCCCGGCGTCAGGTTGGGGATGCGATAGGTGAAATCGTCGCCCCAGCGCTCGCTCTGATACACCGCTTGCGGCGCGGGATCATTGACGCCGCTGGTGTCGATCGGTTTGTTCGTGGTGTCCGTCTGGCCGCCGCTGTAATCCATATCCGCGCTGAAGCTGCCCACCGCCGGGCCACCGGCAGCAATGGCCAGGGTCGCTGGCAGGGGCAGGATCGGGCTGGGCGAGGGGGTAGGCGGCACGGACGTGGCGGTCGGCTGTGTCACCGCCGTCGCGGTCGCTTGCACCACCGGCGCGCGGTTGCCCTGTGATGTGCTGCTCGTCGTGGCGGCGAAGTAGGCCCACAGCACCAGCGCCATGATGCCCGTCACCACCAGCATGCCGGCGATGACAAAGAGCAGCGTGCGCGACGAATCCGCTGTGCCATCCGCTGCCATGCCGGCGGGCCGCGTCATCGGCCAGGCGGGGGTTTGCTTGGTGTCGCTCAATTGGCGCTGATGCGGCGGCACCAGCGATTCATCGGGCGGCAGCCCGGCGAGATCCAGGCCGGCATAGTCCTGCACGGTGTTGCCCGCCGGTTCGTTGAAAATCTCGCGCAGCGGTTCGGGATCGCCCAGCGCCCCCGTTGGCACCGAGTTCCCAAAGCGCGCCACCAGTCCCTCACCGGGGAAGACCGTCGCCGGCAACTCCATCGGCTGACCATATGCGTTCATTGGCGGTGCAGTGCCAGTCGGCTCATCCTCAAAGGCTGAGGGGACGGCGAAGGGCGCGGAGGGCGCAGCCAGGATGCGCGTCGGGCGAGTGGGAACCAGACCGCCGGTGCGCCGCCAGAGGAAGTAGGCACCGCCCGCGCCGATGAGCAACAGCAGCATGATCCCCAGGAACACGCCGAAGTTGAAGCCACTCTTGCTTGGAGCTGGCGGTGTCGATGTTGTTGATGTGGTCGTTGGCGGGGGCGCGGCGATGGCGCTGCTGACCTCCGCCGACCGCCCGCTTTCACCGCTGCCGTTGACAGCAGTTACCTCGTAATAATACGTGACGCCCTTGCTCACGCGGGTGTTGGTGAAAAAGAGCGAGGTGATGCCGCTGGCATAGGGTGTCGTCCCTTCGCCGTGGCTGCGCGTGCCGCGATAGAGCCGGTAGCTGGTCGCGTGTGGCACGCCGTCCCAGCGCACGGTGATCGCGCTGTGGGCCACCACCGCGTTCACATGGGTGGGCGTGGCGGGCGGCGCAGCGAAAAACAGCATGATCCCTAAGCTCATAGCACATAGGCAGCGCATCGGTTGATTCCTTCTAACGTGGTGGCATTTGTCCGCGCTATCGTATCACACGAGCGCCTATCACGCTAGATGGATAGCCGTGTTGGAGGGGGGGAAGGCTGGTAGGTCATCCGCGTTTGGCGCGGAACTATTATTTGCCATGACCATTGCCGCCGCTGGGCGTCGGCGTGGGATGCCCACTGCCATTGCCATTGCCGCCACCAGGCGTTGGCGTATGACGCCCACTGCCGTTGCCGCTGGCCGGCGTTGGGGATGGACGCCGGTTGCCGCTACCGGGCGTCCTTTGTGGGCTGGGGGTGGGATCGTGATGCCCATTGCCATTCCCGTTGCCGTTGCCAGGCGTGCCTTGCGCGCCAGGTGTACCAGGTGTGGTTGTTCCCTGGGGCGCGCCCTGGCCGTTCGCCGCGCCGCCGGTGATGGTATAGCTGGCGGCGGTGCCATCAGGATTCTGCACGCCAAGCTGGTGCGGGCCGGCCAATACGGCGGCAGTGCAACGGATGACGATGCGCGTCGGCGTCAGGCTCAGCGGCGGGCCGGCGGGCGCGTCATCCAGCAACACCTGCGCGGCGGTGGCGAAGTTCGTGCCGGTGATGGTGACGCGGTCGTCGCCGTTGCCCTGCGCCGTGATGGCAACGGCGGTGATCGTTGGCACCGGCGCACCCAGCGCGCCGATCTGGCCGGAGATGGCGAGGCGCACGGGCCAATCCGCGCGCGTCACCAGTTGGTGCAGCGTCGTCTGCTCGTAAGTCAGCGTGGCGGCGAGATCGCGCGTCGCCTGGGTGCGACTCGTCCCTGCCGGCAGTGCGGCCACGGCGGTTTGTGCGCGTTGGGTGTCGCTGGCGACGATGCGCAACGCCTGCTGGATGTTCGCATCCCCGTGGCCGCTGCTGATCTCCGCTTGCAGATCGCTCACTGCACCGTGCAATTGCTGGATCAGCACTTCCGCACGGGCGGCGGGGGTGGCGGCCTGCGCCAGGGCAATCTGATTGCGCAACTGCTTGACGCCGTAAAGCCAGTCGCCGGGAACGCTTTGGGCCGATGCGGCGAAGAGCAGGCCGGCCAACAGCACGAGCGCCGTCAGCGCGCCCCCGCCGGCGAACACGATGCGCCGCATTGGCGGCATGGTAGGTCGAGCGGCACCGCGCTTGCCATCACGGCGTGCGGTTGCTGATGTGGGGCCACTGGTTGCGGGCGCTGCCACCGTATCATCTTCTGATTGAAGTTCGCGGGCGCGCAGGCGCAGACGCGCTTCCAGCCGGGCGGCGAAGTCTGTTGGCACCGGCACGGCGCGCAGGGCGCGTACCGCCTGGGCGGCGTCGAGTTGCCCCGCTTCGCGGGCGCTGGCGGCATCCGCGCCATCCGCATGCTGGTCCAGCAGGTGGTCGAGGCGCTCTTCGGGATTCATGCGCGCCCCCCTTTGCCGTTGCGGCGTTTCTCGCGCACCTTGCCCATGCGTTCGGCCAACGTATCCAGCGCGCGGAATTGCAGCGCGCGAATGGCTCCCGGCTGTTTACCCATCCCCTGTGCCAACTCCTCCACACTCTGCCCCGCCAAAAAGCGCCCGATGATCACCACCTGTTGTTCTTCGCTCAAGCTGCCCAGCGCGATGCCCAACTCCTGCACCGCCTCGCGCCACTCGTGCAGCGCCACCGGATCACTCGCCAGGTCCGTCGCCACCAATTCCGGCGAGAGCCATTCGTCCTCATGGCTGGCATCCGGCAGGTATTGCTGGCGCGTCTGGTGCTGCACCGACTGGTGGAGCGCGCGGGCCACCTTCGCTTGCGCGATGCGCAACATCCACGCGAAAAAGCCGGCTTCGTGGTTCGCACGCAGATCCCCAATCGCTTCGACCATTGTCAGAAAGCAGTCCGCGACGATATCTTCCGTCAGATCGGGCCGGCGGCTGCGCGCCAGCACATAGCGATAGACGGTCGGCAGGGCGCGCTGATAAAGCACCGCGATGGCTTGTTCATCGTGGCCGCGCGCGCGCGCCAGCAATCGCGCGAATGCTTCGGGGGATTCCTGCCTGATCAGGGCCAAACCTCCACGCCGTAGCGCAAGGAGTCGGTATGCCAGCAAGGAAAAAGATGACTGCCGGCTGACAGGGCATACCATTGGCGCAGCCCCAGCGTCCATCTGCGGGGCGCGCACCGACTGGCAGTGAACGCTCGTTACAGTGGTGCGCGTTACTCCCAATAGTGGTATCATAGCGGCAGGACGCGCTAACTTCAAGTGATATAGCATCTCTGGCCCCCTCAAATGCTCTGCCTGTGCAACATTCAGCAATTATCGGATGGTATGGTCACAATGATATAGTGGCAAAGGCACGGCAGATGTTATGCTTGGTCCCCTGGTGACACCCCTGATGGCGGGTTCATCGCGTCGCCACGTGGTATCATCTGAACAGAGCGTGTTCGATGGTACCTGAACGACGAGGAGCCGACAATCATGGCCGATATTCGCCCCTTGCGGGGCATGCGTTATCATATGGACGACCTGGCGGCGGTGATCACGCCGCCTTACGATGTCATCACGCCGGAGATGCAGGCGGCGTTTTACGCGCGCCATCCGTTGAATAGCATCCGCCTGGAACTAGGGCGTGACGAACCGGGCGACGACGCGCTGGCGAACCGCTATACCCGCGCCGCCGCCACTTTTGCCCGCTGGCGGCTGGACGGCGACCTGCGCGAAGACGACGCGCCCGCGCTTTACGTCTATCAGCAGCAGTTCAGCGTGAACGGCCAGGCATATACGCGCACCAGCCTGCTGGCTCGCGTGCGGTTGGAACCCTGGGAGGCCGGCGTGATTTTGCCGCACGAGCGCACCCTGGCCAAGCCCAAGAGCGACCGGCTGCGCCTTTTGCGCGCCTGTGCCGCGAACCTCAGCCCGATCATGGCACTATTCGATGATCCGAAAAAAGTGGTTGGCAAGGCGCTGGCGAAAGCGGCGAAAGGTACACCGCTGGCGGCTTGCATCGATGACGCGGGCGAGCAACATGCATTGTGGGCCGTCACCGATCCAGCGGCGATCACAAAGCTGGCGGCGGCGTTCGCGCCTGGCAAGCTCTATATCGCCGATGGCCATCATCGCTACGAGACGGCGTTGGCCTACCGCGACGAGGTGGCCGAGGTGCATCGCGGCCTGACGACCGACGACGCCGCGAACTTCGTGCTGATGGCGCTGGTAGCCACCAACGATCCCGGTCTGGTGGTGCTGCCGACGCACCGGCTGGTGCGGGGACTCAGCGCGGAGCAACTGGCTGCGCTGCCCCAGGCGTTGGCCCAGAATTGGACGGTGGAGGAGAGCGATCCCGCCGCCACAGACCTCGCCGCGCGGCTGGCTGAGGCCGGCGCGGACGGCACGCCGGCGGCGCTGGTGGCGACAGCCGACCGGCACTGGCTGCTGCGCCTGGCACCGGCAGGCCAAGCCCAGCTGCGCGCGACCGGCGAAGCCGCCGCCTGGCAAAAGCTGGATGTCGCCGCCGTCCACGAACTGATCGTCGATGCCGCGCTGGGCATCCCACGCGACGCCGTGGCCACCAGCGAGGGCATCAGCTATACGCGCGACGCGGCGGCGGCGCTGGCGGCGGTGGTGGAAGGCCGCGCCCAGGTGGCGATCCTCCTGAACCCGACGCGGCCCGATCAAGTGCGCGACGTGGCCGAAGCGGGCGGGCGGATGCCGCAGAAATCGACGTATTTTTATCCAAAATTGATCACTGGGTTGGTGATCAATCCCGTTTGGTGAGGAGGGCTGGTATGATCATCATCGTCGGCGCGGGCCTGGCCGGCCTGACGTGCGCCAAGGCGCTGCATGCGGCGGGCCGCGATGTGCTGGTTTACGAGGCGGCGGACGGCGTCGGTGGGCGCGTGCGCAGCGACCAGCGCGAGGGCTTCACGCTGGATCGCGGCTTTCAAGTGCTGTTCACGGCCTATCCCGCCGTCAAGCGGCACCTGGACCTCACCACGCTGGGGCTGCGGCCCTTCCAGCCGGGCGCGGCCATCGCCCATGAGGGCAAGCTCTATGACGTGACGGACCCGACGCGCGATCATAATCCCGCGCACGTGGCGGCGACGGTGACGAATCCGCTCATCAGCTTGAACGACAAGCTGCGCGTGCTGACCCTGCGCGGGGATGTCGCCAAGCGCAGCGTGGCCCAGATCTTCGGCGACGACCAGGACGACCGCACGATTGAGGCGGAGTTGCTGGCGCGGGGCTTCGCGCAAGACGGCTTCATCGACCAGTTCATCCGCCCATTTTACGGCGGCATCACGCTGAACCGCGACCTGCACACCAGCGCCCGCTTTTTCCTCTTCGTCTTCAAGATGCTGGCTGAGGGGACGGTCGCCTTGCCGGCGGCGGGCATCGGCGCGGTGACGGCGCAACTGGCGGCGCACCTGCCGCCGGGGGCCATGCGGCTGAACGCGCCGGTGGCGGGCATCGTCACGCACGTGGGCCGCGCCGTGGGCGTGCGGCTGGCTGATGGCACTGAACTCGCCGCCGAGGCTGTCGTGGTGGCGACGGAAGCCCCCGCCGTCGCGCGCATCACCGGCATCACGCTCCCGCCCGCCGTCACGCCCGTTCCCGCCACCTGCGTCTATTTCGCCGCCGCCACCAGCCTGTACGAGGGGCCGAAGCTGGTGCTGAATCCCGCGCCGGACGCCGTGGTGAACAACGTGACGCAATTGACCAACATCGCCCCCAGCTATGCGCCGGCGGGGCAACACCTGCTATCCACTGTGCTGCTGGGCGAACAAACTGGCGGCGATGCAGCGATCTACGCCCGCGCCCAGGCCGACCTGGCGCGCATGTTCCCGCGCGCGTCCCTCGCGGACCTGCGCCCACTGGCGATCTACCGCATCCCTATGGCGCAATTCGATCAGCCGCCGGGCATCTATACCGCCTTGCCGACGAACCAAACCGAGACGCCGGGCCTTTTCATCGCGGGCGAATACACCGAGTCCAGCAGCATCCACGGGGCGATGCACAGCGGCGAGAAAGCGGCAGAAGCCGTGCTGGCAGGGTGAACCCGTGAGGAGGCAGAGGGTGATGCAGAGCGATCCCGATTTCAGCGCGCCGGCGAACCTGGACGACGTGCTGGGCGAGGCTGGTTCGCGCCGTGCCTGGCGCGGGCGCTGGCTGGCGGCGGGCGCGACGTTGCTGGTGGGCGCGCTCCTGGCGGCGCAGCTCGCCGGATTGCGCCTGTTCCCTCAGCAGGTGCCAGCCGGCGCGACGTATACGCTGACGCTGGCGAGCAACGTCACCTGGACCATCTTTACCCTCACGCTGAACGACGATATCCGCGTTGTCGGCAACCGTGCCGCCGCGCAGATCATCCTGCATCAGCAAGCTGAACCTTATGACCTGTGGCTTACGGCGGCAGCTCCGCCTTTCATGTCGCAAACCTGCCGTATCGTCATCCCGTTCACGCGCGCCAACACCTGCATGCTCGTCCGGGCGGGCCAGCAGTGGCGTGTGCTGTTCCCCTTCGCGCTACGCGACCTGCCCCCGCAGGAACAGGCGAGCGTGGCGGCGCTGGTGGCTGACTCCCTGGCGGCGACCCAGCCCACGACCGGCATTCCCGCCGGCGGCCATTACGTCGTCGGTGACGTGCTGACGAGCAGCCTGATCGCGCCCGTCGCGCTCATCGCCAGCCTACGCACCACCCGCGCTCCCACTGATCTTATCCCCGACCCGACATGTCCCGATCTCTGTGCGCCAGCGGACATGGCCCAGTGGTCGCCGAGCGCGCTGGATCTCTGGCACGTGCGCACTTTCGTGCGCCAGGACTGGTACTTCGCCCGCAGCGCGGATGGTCGGGCGGTCGGCACCACCCACGAAAACCTCATCCCGCATGCCATCCAGTTCGATCTGAATTACGACGCCGCGCAGGATACCTGGCTGACCGCGCCGCCGGACCAGGCCACCGCCATCGCCGCCGCCATCATCCCGCCGCTGTGCGCCGACGGGCATCTTTTCGTGGAATCGCTCTACTTCGTGCCGGCATCGGCGCTCGCCCCCTATCACCCCGTGCCAACCTATACCGACCACGGCCTGAACGGCTGCCTGCTGCGCCTGGTACCGACCCAGACCAGCACCAGCACCGCCGCTGTCACGTTCCTCTGGCGCACCGGCCAACTCTATGCCGTCGGCACCGTCGCCCACGCCGCCGAACCCACGCTCCCCGCCGCCAGCGCGCTTGATCTGGCCGCCTTCGCGTCGTCTTAAAGCTGCGTGGCGCTTGCATCAAGGTTCAGCTTCCACCGATTGCCGATCCCTATGATACCCGATTTTGGGTACAGACAGTGGTCAGCGGGGCCGGACAGACAGGAATGTCTGTCCTCCGTGATGAGGGAGCATGTCTGTCCTCCGGGGGGAACGTGACAGACAAGAATGGCTGTCCTCCGGGGGGAACGTGACAGACAAGAATGTCTGTCCTCCGGGGGGGAAGGTGGGCGGATATGCCTGTCCGCTGCCTCGTACCCACACCACAGTCATTACCCAAAACACATATGACCGGCTGTTCGCCTCTTGTTTTGCCAGTGTATGATAACGAGTGTAAAGCTGTTCTCAGCCGAGTTATACGCTTTGCGGGTGATTAGTATGGGTACCGGAGGACAGACATTCCTGTCTGTCACCTTCCCCCGGAGGACAGCTATGCCTGTCGGTCACGCTTTCCCGGAGGACAGCTATGCCTGTCGGTCACGCTTTCCCGGAGGACAGCTATGCCTGTCGGTCACGCTTTCCCGGAGGACAGACATTCTCCATAACCACGGAGGACAGACATTCCTGTCTGTCCGGCCCCCCCTGACCACTGTCTGTACCCGAAATCGGTATTACCGGGCGACCAGGATGGTTAGCCCCTAGCGTTCAGCAAAGGATTGCAACAGATGCGCTATCTCGTCACCGGCGGCGCGGGTTTTTTCGGTAGCCTCTTGGTGGAAGATTTGGCCCGTGCCGGGCATGAGGTCGTCATTTTGGATCGCGTGGCGGATGCCCGCCTGGCGCGGCGCTTCCCCTTCGCGCAGGTGGACCTGCGCGATGCCGACGGGGTGGCGGGCGTCTTCGCGCAGCATGGCCGCTTCGACGGCATCTTCCATGTGGCGGCGTTGCTGGCGCACGCCATCAAGGACCAGCGTGAGCTGGTCGATTCCAATATCGCGGGGACACGCCACCTGGCCGCCGCCGCCGTGGCGCATGGCGTGCCGCACCTCGTCTTCACCTCCAGCAATTGTGTCGTCGGCAAACCGTTCAGCCAACCGGTGCGCGAGGACGATCCCATCAATCCGCTGGAGATCTACGGCATCACCAAATGGCGCGGCGAGCAGGTGCTGGCGGAGTTTCAGGATCGCCTCAACATCACGCTGATCCGCTGCCCGACGATCATGGGCGGCGGGCGGCTGGGGCTGCTCTCGATCCTCTACGAATTCATCCGCGAGGGGCGCAAGCTCTGGACGCTGGGCGACGGCGGCAATCGCTACCAGTTCATCGCCGCCGCCGACCTCAGCGACGCGATGCAGCGCGCCATCCGCCAGCCGGGCTTCCACCTCTATAACATCGGGTCCGACGAGGTGCCGACGCTGCGCGAGTTGTACCAGCGCGTGATCGACTTCGCGCGCACGCCGGCGCGGGTGGTGCGCGTGCCGCGCGGGCCAGCGGTGGCGGCGATGCAGGTGTTGCACCGGCTGGGCCTCTCGCCGCTGGGGCCGTATCATTATAAGATGCTGGCCGAGAGCTTCGTTTTCGACACGACGCGCATCAAGCGCGACCTCGCGTGGCAGCCGACCAAGACGAACACGCAGATGCTCATCGAGAGCTACCAGTGGTACATCGACCACCTGGACGACGTGTATCGCGCTGGCGAACGCAGCGCCCATCGCCAGCCGGTGAAGCTGCAAGCCCTGGCTCTGGTGAAACGGCTCTCTTGACGCCCCCGCTGACAGAATGGTATACCACAGGCACGGACCTTGCGCCCGGTTTCCCGCATTCTGTACAAAGGAGTACATAAGATTCATGGGAGCCATCAATCCTGGCGACACCGCGTTCGTCCTGCTCAGCGCCGCCCTGGTGCTGCTGATGACCCCCGGCCTGGCGTTCTTTTACGGCGGGCTGGTGCGGCATCAGAACGTCCTCACCATCATCATGCAAAGTTTCATCTCGATGGGGGTGGTAACCCTCCTCTGGGTGCTGGTCGGCTTCAGCCTCGCCTACGGTGGCGACCACGGCGGGATCATCGGTGATCTGCGTTATGCCGGCTTGCAGGGCGTGGGGCTGACGCCCAGCCAGCTCTATGCGCCAACCATCCCCTTCCTGGCGTTCTTCCTCTTTCAGGTGATGTTCGCCATCATCACCCCGGCGCTGGTGACGGGCGCGTTCGCCGACCGCGTCAGCTTCAAAGCCTACCTGATCTTCCTGGTGCTCTGGAGCTTGCTGGTCTACATCCCCTTTGTGCATTGGGTGTGGGGCGGCGGCTTCCTGGCGAAAATGGGCGTGGTGGACTTCGCCGGCGGCATCGTCGTGCATCTGAGCGCGGGCATGGCGGCGTTGGCCTCGGTCTTCGTCGTGGGCAAACGCATGGTGCGGCCCGGCGAGAAGTTCGCGCCGCACAACCTGGCCTATATGGCGCTCGGCACTGGCCTGCTGTGGTTCGGCTGGTTCGGCTTCAATGGCGGTAGCGCGCTGGCAGCGAACGGTGTGGCCGCGATTGCCTTCGTGAACACAAATGTCGCGGCGGCGGCGGGCATGGTGTGTTGGTTGCTGATCGCGTGGCTGCGCGACGGCAAGCCCAGCGTTTCGGGCGCGCTGACGGGCGCAGTGGCCGGCCTGGCGACGGTGACGCCAGCGGCAGGCTATGTGCCACCCGGCGCGGCGGTGCTGATCGGCGTGCTTGCGGGCGTCGTCTGTTACGGTGCCGTGCAATTCCGCTTGCGGCGCGACTGGGACGACGCGCTGGATGTCTGGGGCGTCCACGGTGTCGGCGGCGGTCTGGGGACGATCCTCACCGGCGTCTTCGCCCTCACGGCGATCAATGGCGTGCGCGGCCTGCTGGCCGGCGGCACCCATCAGTTCGTCGTCCAGGTAGCGGGCGTCGCCATCGCGGCAGCCTATGCCTTCGTCGTCACCTTCGGCATCCTCAAGCTGGTGAACCTTATCACGCCGGTGCGCGTTTCCGCCGCCACCGAACAAAACGGCCTGGACGCTGAATTGCACGGCGAGGCGGCCTATGATCCGCTCCCGGTGCCGCCCCCCGCCAGACCGACCACTGTGCCACAGCAACGCGCCGGCACGCGCAAACCGGTTGGCAACCTGGCCGGCGATCTCAGCTAGCCGGCCTGGTAACGCACCACCGGACCACAGCAACCTCCCGACCGCTGTGGTCCTGGGCAGCTATGTCCAATACGCGATCTACGCGCAGAACCTGCTGAACCCGATGCGAATGTCTCTTTTCAATGGCTGAGGTTGTCTTTCCCCCGCCGCGTCTTGTACGATTGAGAGAGCAGTATTTAGTAACCACCGCCGACCAGGCGCGACAGGGCGGCGGTGCCAGCGCAGCGAGGGAAGGATGCAGCGATGCAACCACAAGCGGAACGCACAGTAGATTACCTGATCATCGGCGGCGGGCTGGCAGGCGCGACGGCGGCGGAAGAGATCCGCAAGCGCAACGCGCAGGGGACGATCCTCATCGTCACCACCGAAGCCTATAACCCGTATAATCGCCCGCCTCTCTCCAAAGAATATCTGCGGGCGGAGATCGGCGCGGACGGCACGTATGGCAACGGCGGGGTGTATGTGCAACCGCCGGCGTGGTACGACGACAACACGGTCGAGGTGTTGCGCGGCGTGACGGCGCAAAAGCTGGACCCGCGCGCCAAGACGGTGACGCTGGACGATGGCCAGGTGATCCATTACATCGCGCTCTTGCTGGCGACGGGCGGCAGGCCGCGCGTGCTGCGCGTGCCGGGCGCGGACCTGCCAGGCGTGCAGGTGTTGCGCACGCTGGACCAGGCGGATATCATCCGCGAGGCGCTCGCGCCGGGGCAGCGCGTCGTCGTCGTCGGCTCCGGCTTCATCGGCCTGGAAACTGCCGCCAGCGCCATCCAAAAAGGCTGCCAGGTGACGATTGCCGAGCCGTTCCCGCGCGCCTGGCCGCAGATGGTGTCGCCGGAGATCTCGCAGTTCTTCCAAAAGCAGTTCAGCGACCGGGGCGCGACGTTGCGCTATGGCTACACCGTCACCGGCTTCGGCGCGAATAAGGATGGCAGCGTGGGGTCCGTGCGCATCGCCAAGGCCGACGACCAGAGCCAGACGGAAGAGATCCCCTGCGATCTCGCCATCGTCGGCGTGGGCATCCAACTCAATACCGAACTGGCGGCCTCCGGTGGCTTGGCGGTCGATCCCAAGCAAGGCATTGTGGTGGATGAGCGGCTGGAAACGGCCTCCGCTGGCGTCTTCGCTGCCGGCGATGTGGCGGCCTATCCGGATCCCGTCACGGGACGCATGCACTTCGAGCATTGGGATAACGCCATCGCGTCGGCCCAGGCAGCGGCGGCGAACATGAGCGGTGGCGACGAACCCTATCGCCACGTCCCCTACTTTTTCTCGGACCAGTTCGACCTGTCGATCAACATGCTGGGCTATCCTACCAGCCAGGCGCAGATTACGGTGCGCGGCGACATGGCCGCGAAGAAGTTTACCGCGCTGTATGTGCAGGACGGCACGCTGCGCGCGGCGCTGATGGTCAACGACGACGCCCAGATGGACCTGCTGCGCGACCTCATCGGCACAGGCGCGCAGGTGCAAGGCGACCTCGCGGATACTGGGCGCGAACTGGCGACGCTTTTCAAGACGGAATAGAGACGGGAACACGAAAGCCACGAAGGAGACGAAAGCCACGAAAGGTTGCGGGAAGCCGCACAGTAGCGTGCAAGCGCCGTGAGCGCAATTCACGCGGGTTATGCCACAACTGCTGGACCATAAGATCGCCGGCAAAGCCGTGCTGACGGTCGGTGAATAATGGCGAACGATGATCAACAAAGTTAGGTGGTTTTGCGCGATGAGCGAGCAGAGGCCATATCCGCGGACGGGGACCGTGCCAGCGCAGGGCGTGGCGCTGAGCTATCGGGATTGGGGCGGGCCGACGGCGGCGGGCGCGGTTGAGGGGGCGGTGCCGCTGGTGCTGCTGCACGGACTGGCATCCTCGGCGTGGATCTGGGAGCTGGTCGCGCCGATCCTGGCGCAAGAACGGCGCGTGGTGGCGCTGGATCAGCGCGGGCATGGGCGTAGCGCCAAACCGGACAGCAGCTATGACTTCGCCACGATCATCGCGGACGACCTCGCCGCCATCGAACAACTGGGGCTGGGCGAACGCTATGCCGTGGCCGGCCATTCGTGGGGCGCGAACGTGGCGTTGGAGTTCGGCGCAGCGCACCCGGACCGCGTGACGGCGTTGATCATGGTGGATGGCGGCTTCGGCATGCTGCGCCAGCGCCCCGGCGCAACGTGGGAGCAGATCAGCCGCGATCTGGCCCCGCCAGAGTACGCTGGCACGCCGCGCGAGGTCTTCCTCAGCCGCGTGCGCGGCAACATCCCCACTACCGATCCGGCGTTGGACGAGATCATGCTCAACATCGTCGAATTGCGCGCGGACGACACCGTGGGGCCGCGCCTGGTGCGCGCCAACCATATGCAGATCTTGCGCGCGATGTGGGACGAAGATGCCGACGCGCTCTACGCCGCCATCCAGGCGCCGGCGCTCTTCGTGCTGGCGCAGCCGACGGGCGCAACGGCGGCCACCGACGGCTTCCTGGCACTGAAGCAGCGCGGCATGGAGCAAGCCGCCGCGCGCATGACCCGTTCCCCCCGCGTCGAGGTCGTCTGGCTGCCCGACACGGTACACGACATCCCCCTGCAACGCCCCGCCGCCCTGGCGCAACGCATGGGTGACTTCCTGCGCGTAGGATGACAACAACAGGTACAAAACATTTCAATACAACATGGGAGTTGTGCCAGGCCAGACAAGCGAGATGCCTATGAATCCTACACCGCGCGTCGATCTCAACGTGATTCCCCTTGGAGAATTGATCATCCGTGCAGGGGATCTAAGCCTACCTAGCGCCAAAAAGGTGTTAATGGATGGCTACGAGCCAGATGCCCATCATTCTGATGTACATGGCTTGAGCGTCGTATTTCACCAAGGTGCCAGCCTTGATGCGCTAGCGCGGGCAGCACACTTTCCCCATCGCAAGTTAAGTTATTCCATTATCAGCCGCATTCAGCACGAATTGGCCGTGCTGAATGCAGGATATGAGATGATCTTGTTCATTACCCCTTCAGGGCGCAATGCCGATCATCATACCCTTGGCATTCTGTGCAATGGGCAACTTGAAACCTCGCTATCCAGCCCAGCAGCAGATGCCTTGCTCCGGGCGTTCCTAGTGGTAGATAATCCTTATCAACAGCCATAAGGGCTTAAAGGGCTGTTGGATCAACGTCTATAGTCCAAAGGAGAGCATTCCATGCAAGAAGTATTTGCAGATTTTGCCCGCTTGGAAGACTGGCCGGCAGGAGGCGATGCGATTCCGCTCGGCCCGATTGTGCGCCATCCTGAACTGGCCGCACTGGAAGGCCAGACCGTTATGTTGGTGGAATGGGGCAACCTACAGGCGCAAGGACGCATTGCACAGCGCGATGGCTGGTGGTACGGCGTGCTGACCGCCAAGATCCAAGACATTCATCCTGAGGCACAAGCCGCCAGTTAATCAATTGAGTCCTGCTATTCCACCGTAGCCCGCGCGTGCTATGCTATAACAAGTGGGGGAGCGTTCGCTCTAAGCAGGATGCTCCCCAGACCTTGCGTGAAAGCGGCTGTATTTCTGATGATGCTCCAGCGATCTCCCCTCGATCCGTATCCCTGGTACGATGAGATGCGCGCCCGCCACCCCGTCGTGCAACTGGGCGGGGCGTGGCACGTGTTCCGGTATGACGATGTGCAGCGCGTGCTGTCGGACTACGCGGCGTTTTCGTCGCAGCGGGGCGGGGGTGGGCCGCTGGCGAGCAGCATCATCAGCCTCGATCCGCCGCGCCATCGGCAGTTGCGCACGCTCGTGACGCAAGCCTTCACCCCGCGCGCCGTGGCGCAGCTCGAAGGGCGCATCGCCGCCATCGCGGCGGAATTGCTGGACGCCGTGGCGGCGCGTGGCACGGGAACGATGGATATCATCGCCGACCTGGCCTATCCGCTGCCCGTCATCGTCATCGCCGAATTGCTGGGCGTGCCGACCGCCGACCGTGAGCGATTCAAGGTGTGGTCCGATGCCATCGTGCAGGGCGGGCAAGCCGAGGCGGCGGCGCAGGCCACAGCGGCGCTGGGGGCGGACTGGTTCGGCGAGATGGTCGCCTACTTCAACGCCATGATCGCCCAGCGCCAGCGCGCTCCCCAGGACGATCTGATCAGCGCGCTCATCGCTGCCGAGGTAGAGGGCCAGCGTTTGACGGCGCAAGAACTCGTCGGCTTCTGCATTCTGTTGCTGGTGGCGGGCAACGAGACCACCACGAACCTGCTTGGCAATGCGGTCCTGTGCCTCGACGAGCAGCCAGCCACCTATCGCGCGTTGCGCGCCACGCCGGAACGTCTGCCGGCGGCCATCGAAGAGGTGCTGCGCTATCGGTCGCCGGTGCAATCGATGTTTCGCAGCACGACGCAGGACGTGGCGTTCGGCGATGTGACCATCCCCGCCGGCAGTTGGGTTGTGGCATGGATCGGCGCGGCCAACCGCGATCCCGCCCAATTTCCTGATCCCGACCGCTTCATCAGCGATCGCGCGCCGAATCGGCACCTGGCCTTCGGCCACGGCATCCACTTCTGCCTGGGTGCGCCGCTGGCTCGGCAGGAAGCGCGTATCGCGCTGGGCGCGCTGCTGGCGCGCTATCCGGCGCTCCGGCGCGACGCGACGGTGGCGCTGGAGCCGCTGGGCGGCAACATCGTCTACGGCGTCCAGCGGCTACCTGTGATCTTACGTTCAACGGAGAACGATGCATGACATCCGGCACCAGCACACCTACGGAAACATCCCCCGCCGCTCCCCCGCAGCCAAAGTCGCAAGATTGGCGCATCTTGCTCGCGCTATTTCTGCTGGCGGGCGTCGTCGAATCGCAGGCGTTCGGCCACCTGGGCGCGTTCACTCCGCTGTTTCTGCAACAACTCAATGTCCCTGCCGGGCAGATCTCGACCTGGACGGGCATTCTGCAATCATTGGGCTTCGTCATCGGCCTGCCCTTGCTGCCCCTCTGGGGCGTGTGGGCGGATCGCTATAGCCGCAAGCTGATCATCGTGCGCAGCGCGTATGTGGAAGGCGTGCTGTTCACCCTCGCCGCCTTCAGCCCGAACGTCTATTTCCTGGCCGTGGCGCGCTTGCTGACGGGCTTCGTTTTTGGCAACACAGGCGTGATGCTCGCCATGCTGGCCGATGTTACCCCGCGCCAGCGGCTAGGGCTGGCGGTCGGCATCGCCAGTGCCAGCTTTCCCATCGGCTCGTCGGTTGGCCCGCTGCTGGGTGGCCTGGTCGCGCAACATTTTGGCATCCGCGCCTTGCTGGGGCTGGACGGCATCCTTTCCGCGCTGGTCGGCATCACCCTGACGTTGGCCGTGCGCGAGGTGCCGCGCATCAGTCGCACGGCTGGCTCCGCTTGGCGCGTGTTGCGCGCCGCCGCCCATGACATCCTGGCGACGCCCTCGGTCGCGCGCCTCTTCGCGCTCTACTTCCTGGCGACGTATGGCCTCTCGCTGACGACGCCCTTCATCCCGATCCTGTTGCAGCGCCTTGATCACGGTGATCCCATCTTGCTACCCAGCGTGATCGGCGCGACGCTGACGGCGGCGGGCGTGGCGATGGCGGTGACGACGCCGCTGTGGGGCAAAGCCGGCGATGTTTTCGGGCGCTGGCGCATCCTGCCGATCTGCCTGGCCGCCGTGGCCGTGGCGATCTGCGGCGAAGGGCTGGCTGGCGCGCTGCTGCCGCTGCAAGTGGCCATCGTCGCGCTGGGTCTTTTCCAGGGTGGCATCACGACGACTTTGATCGCCCTGCTGGCGTTGCTGGCCCCCGAAGAGCGTCGCGCCTCGATCCTCAATTTCTCGCTGCTGCCCTCGCAACTTTCGTGGTTCCTGGGACCGCTCACCGGCGCGGGCCTGGCGGTGCTTTCATTGCGGCTGCCGTTTTTCGTCTGTGCCGGGCTGTTGCTGGTGGCAGCCATGATGGCGCTGGCGTTGCTGCGCCGTTCCTCTGTCGCCGCTGATGGTGCAGGCGCAGGTGTCGCTGAGGGTGCCGCTGACGGGGCCAGCGCGCCGGCCTGATATTGTTATGGCTGAAAGCCGGGGAACGCAGAGGCTTTCCGGCATGATGTGACGCAGATCATTATCTGCATGCCAGCGCGGCTTGGGCGAGGGTGGTACAATACAAGCGTGAGAGCGCCAGCGCGATCTTGCGCTCGTGTTGAGAGGTCGTTTATGCAGCCATCTGAGCAAGTCCTGCCGTCCCCTGCCGTTGCGCCCGTCCCAGTCCCCCAGCCTGTGTACGGCGCGGCCCCCGTAGCTTTTCCGGCGGATGCCGCTGTCGTGATGCAGAACCTGACGCGCGTCTTCGGCCATCAGGTCGCCGTGAATAACCTGACCCTGGCCGTGCGGCGCGGCGAATTCTTCGGCTTCCTCGGCCCGAATGGCGCGGGGAAATCGACCACGATCAAGATGTTGATTGGCCAGATGCGCCCGACCGCTGGCGCGGCGTGGGTCGGCGGCTGCGACGTGCAGCGCGAACCGTTGCGCGCCCGCGCGCTGATGGGCGTGCTGCCTGAACAGATGAACCTGTATGAGCGCCTGTCGGGCCGCGAGTTCCTGCGCCTGGCGGGCAATCTCTATCAGGTGCCACGCAGCGATATCCCCCCGCGTGTCGCCGCGCTGCTGGACGTGCTGGCGCTGACCGGCGACGCCGATAAGCTGATCGTGGATTACTCGGTGGGCATGCGCAAGAAGATCGCGCTCGCCGCTGCGCTGATCCATCGCCCGCAGGTACTCTTTCTGGACGAACCCTTCGAGGGCGTCGATCCGGTTAGTTCGCGCGTCATCCGCAACATCCTGCGCGACCTGACGAAAAGCGGCACGACGGTCTTCTTCTCGTCGCACATCCTGGAATTGGTGGAACGCCTCTGCACGCGCGTGGGCATTATCAACCAGGGCGTACTCGTCGCCGAAGGCACGCTGGACGAACTGCGCCAGTGGGCGAGCGGCACCGGCGACCACACCTCGACCACGCTGGAAGATGTGTTCTTGCAGGTGGTGGGGGCCGACACCGAACGGGGAGGGCTGGCATGGCTGGAATAGCCGCCGGGCAGGCCGCGCCACGCGCCTTCACCCTGCGCCCGCGCGTCGTGCGCACGCTGCTGTGGCTACGCTGGCAATTGTTGCTACGCGGTTATGCGCGTTCGACCTCGCGCATTATCGGCGCGGTGCTGCTCTTCGTCTTCCTTGTGCCGCTGGCCGGCTTCCTGGCCTTCGGCCTGGTGGCGGGCTTCCAATCCCTGTTGCCGGGCCAACTGGATCTGGCGCAGAACCTCCTCTTTTATCTCCTGCTGGTCCTCTATATCATCTACGCCGTCTTGCCCTTGCTGCAATATTCGATCAACGAGGGGCTGGACATCACCAAACTGACGATCTATCCCCTGTCGCAACCGGAATTGATGGCCAGCCTGCTGATCTCGACCCTGCTGGATATCCCCACGTTGGCGGTGATCCTGGTGTTCGTGGGCATCGGGCTGGGATGGGCGCACGACCTGCCGAGCGCGCTGGGCATCAGCGCGGCGCTGGTGCTGGCATACATCCATCTCGTCGGCATCAGCCAACTGTTGCTCTCGGCGCTGATGGGCGTGCTGCGCACGCGCCGCTACCGCGACCTGGCGCTGGTGCTGATCACGCTGCTGGGCCTTTCGTGCTCGCTCGGCTCGCAAGCGTTCTCGCGCCTGATTCCGGCACAGAGCAGCGCGAACGGCATCATCGCGCTCTTGCATTACAACATCGGCGCGTGGCTGCAATTCTTGCCGCCGGGCATGGTGGGCCGCGCGGTGGTCGCCTTCGCCACGAACCAGGCGGCGACGGGGGGCTTGTGGCTGGCGGCACTGGCCGGCTCCGCCTTCCTGGTGTTGTGGGCGTGGAGCGCGATCCTCACGCGCAGCCTGGCCTCGCCCGAAGAAGGTGGCAGTGTGCCGCGCCGCGCCCGCGCCGCGCGTGCGGGTAATGCTGCCGTGGCGCTGGCCGCGCCCGTGACCAACGTCGCGCCTGCCCGCGCAACGCTCATCCCCGCGCCCGTGCTGGCGCTGGCGGCGAAGGATCTGCGCTATTACTGGCGCGATCCCCAGTATAAGCGCGCCTTTCTGGGATCGCTCTATCTGGTCGGCATCCTGCTGCTGAACTTCATCACGCAGGCGCGCAACGGTGTGGGCAGTGGCATCTCGCAATTTATCGTGACGGCAGCGCTTTTCCTGGTGCTGAACCTGACGGCATTCGGGTTCGGCTACGAGGGGCCGGCGCTGACGACACTGGCGCTTTTTCCCGTGCGCGGAGCCTATCTCTTCCTGGGGCGCAACCTGGCGGCCTTTGTGGTGGGCATGGTGGAACTGGCGCTCCTGCTCACCCTGGAAGGCTTCCTGACGCACAATTGGTATCAGACGGCAGTGCTTGCCATCACTGGCACGGGGGCATTGATCGCCGCGATGGGGCCGGGCAACGCCATCGCCGTGCTGTTCCCCATGCGTGTCGCGCGCCAGCGCGTGGGCGGGGCGCAGAGCGACGCGGGGACGGGCTTCGCGTCGGGGCTGCTGGTGTTGCTGGCGTACGGCGTGGCGATCATCCTGACCGCGCCCGTCGCGGCGCTGATCCTCGTCCCCCAACTGGTGGGGCGACCGGACCTGACGCTGGCGCTCGCGCCGCTGGCGCTCGTCTATGGCATCGGCATCTATGCCGGCGGCACGGCCCTGGCCGCCGGCCAATACTATCCGCGCCTGACCAAAATCATTGAAACGGTAACACGCGAATGAGCGATGCGAACGAGCTGACGCTGCGCGCCGCGCAAGCCGAGGTGGATGCTTCGATCCTGCGGCTGGGCGGCTATTGGCCGCCGCTGGCGAATCTGGCGCGGCTCATGGAAGAGTGCGGCGAGGTGGCGCGCGTCGTGAACCAACTGCACGGCCCCAAGCGGCGCAAGGCCGACGAACCCGCGCCCGACCCCGCCGATGAACTGGGCGACGCGCTCTATGTGCTGCTCGCCCTGGCCAACTCGCTTGGTGTGGACCTGGACACCGCCCTGCGCGGCGTGCTGGCGAAATACCAGCGCCGCGACAAACCGCCTATTGTGGAGACGTAGATCGAACACGAAGACCACGAAAAAGCACGAAAGCACACGAAGTCGTCTTCAAGTCTTTCGTGTCCTTCGTGAAAATTTCGTGGCTTTCGTGTTCGCTGTCTATTTCCATTTGGAGTGATCACATGTTGCATCTGGAAGATTTGACCTGGCCGGAGTTGGACGCGCTGGATCGCAAGAACACCGTGATCTTCGTCGCGTTCAGCCCGCTGGAAGAACATGGGCCGCACCTGCCCATCGGCACCGATGTCTATATGGCCAACCATTTCGCCGAAGCCATCGCCCAGCGGGTAGAAGCGCAACGGCCCAGCCTCACCACCTTGTTGCTGCCGCCCGTGCCGCTGGGCGCGGGAACGGTGCCGATGCGCGGTAGCGTGAATGTGACGGTAGATCTCATCTTTGATATCGCCCGCCAGATCGGGACGGCGTATGCCCGCGATGGGTTCCAGCACATCGTATTCACCAACGGCCACCTGAGTCCCGCGCACATGATCGCGCTGGAAAACGCGGCACTCTGGCTGTGTCGGCGCCATGGCATGCAGGCGGTCGCGCCGTCCGCCAGTATCGCGCGGGCGGTGATTCAAAGTGGCGACATCAAGGACGCGGTAGGTGACCGGCTGAGCGCCGAGGAACTGAGCCAACTGCTGAGCGCGGAACACGCCGGTACGCTGGAAACGTCGGTGATGCTGCACCTGCATCCCGATCTGGTGCGCGACAACTATACCGCGCAGCCGTCGCTGACGCGCCGGGCGATGTTGGGCTGGCGCGGGCGCACGCCGGCAGCCTGGGCTGGCTACGTGGGTAGCCCTGCGCTGGGCAGCGCCGAGTGGGGTCGCATCGCCGTGGATGCGCTGGTGGGGCGCGGCGCGCAACTGGTGCTGCGTATGGTAGACGAAGGCAAAGCGGGCGTGCAAGCGGGGCGTTTATTTCCGCGCGTGCCGTTCTGGTTGGCGGGCCGGCGGGCCTTGCTGCTGGGCGCGGCGGCGGCAGCGGGCATCAGCGCCACGTTGCTCGCCACCCAAGCATTGGGATCAGGAAGGAAGACACGCCGTGGCCGATGAAACTACTCCAACGCCTGCACACGAACACGCCGACTGGCTGAATGACACCACCGATTTTCAACGCTGCTTCGTCTGTGGCCAGAAAAATCCTTTCGGGCTGCAACTGCACTTTCGCAACGAGGGACCGCACATCGTCGCCGACTTCACCGGCACAGAGGCGTTCCAGGGCTTCCCTGGCGTGGTGCATGGCGGCGTGCTGGCCTCGATTTTAGATGAAGCGATGGGGCGCGTCTCGGTGCTGGAACACCGCTGGGTGATGACGGCACGGCTGGAACTGCGCTATCGCGCGCCGGCCAAGATCGGCGTTCCCCTGCGCGTCTTCGCCGAGGCGACCGACTCCCGCAGCCGCATGATCCGCGTCAAGGGCTGGATCGCATATGCCGATGCGCCGGCAGCCATCGTGTGCGAGGCCGAAGGCACCTTCCTGCCGCTGCCGCCGGAGGTGCGCGACCAGGCCATCGCCGCTTATCCAGGGCTGGCCGGTTTCTTTTGAGGGATGCCGGGAGTGAAACTTTCCGGTCCGATTGCCTCAAAAGACCCTGGTTGAAACGCCAACCTCTACCGGCGTAAGATGTCTCATCGATTTCTCCGCTTAGCAACACGAGGTCCATATGCTCTACAGGGTATATGGACCTGATTTAGTATGTTACAAAAATTGTTCGTGTATTATACCTCTTTCGGGTAAAGACGGTGGTTTTTGGGATCGGACAGACAGGAATGTCTATCCTCCGTTTTCTATACCGATCACCAGCAAAGGGTATAAGGGGTACATGTCATCAGGCGAACGGCTGTATGGGTGAATGGTACCAAAACTACTGACGAGCCAACATATTTAGCTTAGAATAGAGCCGATTGTCCGTTTCTTCACGCAGGTACGTTGCCTCCACGAACACATATGTTGTGATCACCGCGACCGTGCGTTCAACGCCAGGATGACCTATTCAGGGAGAACTACATTGGAAGACATACAAACGACGGAAGAAACCACTGTGCTGGCGGCTCCAACGGTGGAAGGGGACGCGGGTGCGGCATCGACAGCCCGCCTCGACTCGCCCGGCGGGACGGCACTGGCGCGTTTCGCGCGCTGGCGCGAGCAGCGGCGTGTGTGGCAACGCCTGGCGCGCATGCGGCGCTGGCGCTTGGTGTTAGTCATCATCTTTCTGTTCGCCTTCTTCGCGCCCCTGCTGACTCTGGGTGCATCGGCGCTCTATCAATATAATCAACTGAAGGGCTGGGGGCAGGACGGCGTCAGCCAATTGCTGGCGATTAAAGGCTTGTTGCCTTCGTCAGCGACCAGCGGTGCCTCCAGCGGCACGAATGGCACCGTGCAGAAAGCCAAGGATATCCTCAACAAAAGCACGCTGGCTGCGATCCAAAAACACTGCCAGGCGGCGCAGACGGACTTCACCGACATCAACACCGCCATCGCCAACCGTGACGGCATCATCGGCCTGGCGATGAACTTTGGTTACAAGGCGAAGATCCTGGCGGTGCAACAGCTCGCGCTGGTCGGCATCGACGGCACGATCCTCTGTGGCAAGCTGACGGCACTGGGGATGGACTTCACCAGCACGTTCCAAACCTCGCCCTTTTCCTCCAGCGGCGGACCGATCTTAACGCAAAAGAGCTTCGCCGATCTGCAAACGGCACTGGATGACAGCCAGGTGTTGCTGACCGACATCCAGGTGCATGTGCAGCAGATCAACATCAACGATGTGCCGGTGAGCGCGAAGCAGCGCGGGCAGATCACGCAGATCACCGGCCAGTTGCCAAAATACCTCAAGGACTTGCAATCCTTCAAGCCCTATGTGCCGTTGCTGGGCTGGGCGCTGGGCGTTGGCACGCCACGCAATTATCTGATCCAAACGATGGATCGCGGCGAGTTGCGTCCCTCCGGCGGCTTCAACGGCCAGTGGGGCGTGCTTAATCTCAACGGCGGGCGCATCGGCAAGCTCTCGCTGGCGGATGTCACCTTCGTCGATTTCACCACCACCAACACGCCCACGCTCTACCAACAAGCTCCCGTGCAATATCGCGCCTGGTGGCCGTTCGCTAACTGGGGCATGCGCGATGCCGACCTGTCGGGCGACTTCCCGACCACCGCGCAGATCATCATGGGAACCTTCCAGCGCGAAGAGGCCGCCGTCGATAATGGCATCAAGGTGCATCTGGACGGCGATATCCACTTCTCACCGCTGGTGATCGAGCATCTGCTGGTCAAATCGATCCTTGGCCCGCTCTTCATGCCCTGCTATAACATCACCATCACCTCGACGAACCTGGAAAGCGAGTTGCATTACTTCCAGGAAGATCCCTCCTCCATCGCCATCCAGAATAAATGCTCGCCTTCCAAGGGCCAGACCTCGTTGCGCAAACGCTTCACCTCCGCGCTGGCACAGGCGCTGGAAGACAAGGTGCGCAGCGCCGGTCAGGATAAGCTGCTGGCGATTATGGGCAGCTTACGCCAGGATCTGCTCTCGAAAGAGTTGGAGATCTACGTAAACAACCCGCAGATCGAAGGGTTGCTGGCGAAGGATCAGCTCAACGGCGCGATCAATACCGATCCCAAGGTGGATGGCACCTACGTGGTGCAGGCGAACGTCAGCGTCAACAAAGGTTGGACGCAGGTGACGGAGAAGGTCAACGAATACGTGGCGCTGGATGACAGCGGCGGCGCGTATCACGATCTGCAAATATCGCTGGACTACCATCCGACGCAGAACGTCTATGGCGAGGAGACGATGCGCGACTATATGCGCATCTATGCGCCACCGCAGGCGCGCTTCATCACCGGCTCCGGCTTCGACCAGAACATCGATCCGATGTATTCCCTGACGGACGCGCCGACGCCGGCCAAGCCGCTGTGTACCGCGCCCACGACGACCACGCCGCCACCGACCGGTACCAAGCCGCCGCCCACAGGGACGAAGCCGCCGCCGACAACGACGCCCATTTTCCCCTGCACGCCGACGGAAGCGCCTTATTGCTATCAGGGCAAGTACGATCCGACCGGCCCTGTCAACGAGTGGTTGCCGCACACCGCCGGATCGAACAGCACGTACATCGACGACATCGGCGGTCCCACGAACTTCGTGAGCGACATGCCCAACCGGGCGATGTTCGGTGGCATGATCGTGATTCCGGGCTTCTGCGTGGCGACGGTGGATGTGCAGTGGTACGTCCCCGCCATCGCCGGTGACGGCGCGCACCACAACCTCCCCTATACGCACCTGCTGCAACGCCAGAGCGGCACGTTCGCCAGCTATCAGGTGCAGATCGTGCCGGCGCAGGATACGAAGCTCGCCACGCTGAACGCGAGCGGCACCCTGACGACTGATACCGCCTGGTCGCTCAAGCCGGCTGCCGGTAAGCATGCGGATATCACTGATTCGCTATGGTCAGGGCTGCGCGCGGGTTTCACCGCGACGCTCGGCGGCCTGTAACGCGCGAAAGATAATACCCCATAACCTTTGTCACGAATGGGACAAGTCACGCCGACTTGTCCTCATCTTTCTTGGCCTCATCTTTTCTCCCTTATAACCTATCTCAACCGTATTCGCCTTGTACGACCGTATGCTAGCCTCCTCAGCAGACGCCGCCTCAAGAGGAGCCGCTTGCCATCTGCTTGCCGGATCGACAGCAATGACGCCGATACCCATTGTCGCTACAGACGGTGGTCAGTGGGGCCGGGCAGACGGGTATAGTAGTCCTCCGGGGAAGCGTGACAGACAGGAATGTCTGTCCTCCGTGGTGAGGGCGAATGGCGGTTCTCCGGTATCCATACTGATCACCCGCAAAGGGTATAGCACGTTGCTTCACGCCGACCATTACACTGTCACATACTAATGAAAGCACCAATTTTTAGTACTACAATTATTTCAAAATTAAAATGATGTTGTTTCAAAATAATTAAAGTAAAAGTAATATGATTTGTAATGATTATGATCTATACTTCTACCAGAGCATTAGCGATGCTCAAAAACAGCAAGGTATAGTATCATGTGAAAAACATGATTCTAGGCTTCGTGCAAGAAGGAGAAAAGTCGTGTTCAAGGTCATGCTCCTCGCATTGGCGTTGTTATTCAGCGTCGGCGGCGGACTCGCTGCATCCCACCCGCTGGTGAGCCACCAGCATGTAACGGCCACCCATGTGAAACCGTATTGCATCGGTGAAAATGGGCCGCCCTGCACGTAGTGTTGCGTAGCAATCATGAGTCTTAATGACAGATAATACGTTATTAAGACTCATGTTTCTCTAGACGATTGTAGGGAAGTTTTGTTTGTCACATCCGAACGCACCATATGCGATCCGTGCATGTGCTTATAAGATTACGCTATAACTCTTGACAACGCTATACAGAATCAGGTATAATCAGAAACTAATCACGATGTTATTCTTGATTACTGAAATCGAGCGGTTCACGGCTCACAAACAGATAAGGAGCGTAGTGGGATGAAGGCAAAGACACCAGCGAAAAAGCCGGATCAGAGCGACAGTTTGTTCCTTCTAACAACACAATCTTGGCTCACCGATCAGGAGGATCCTTATGATATCCAACGCAATCAAAGCTGGGAGTCAAAATTTCACGAGCTTGTACAAGCCATACGTTTAGCAACACCGGAGGCCGATGACCTGATACGCCAGGCCGAAGAGGCCGTTTTGAGCGAAAGGATCGTTATTTCACCCCGCCAAGAGGCACGCCTCTGGTTCACGATCGGCATGTATCAGGCACAACAGCGGCGCTATCATGACGCCTTCGAGGCCTTTTTCGGCTGCAAAAATTATATCAGCGAAACGGATATCCTTGCTTCAATCATCGTGCGTGCCGCCCTGGCAGGTGCCGCCCAACATATCGATCTTCTTTCGGTCGCAGTACTAAATTATTCTCTCGTGCTTAGCGCCCTGCATTCGACGGCTTGGGAAGCCGTGGCTCCCTGGACTAACGACATGCGTGAAGAAATCATTTGCCAAATATTGCTCAATCGCTCTCACCTCGCATTGGATACTGCCGATCCCATCAGCGCGGAGCATGATCTCCAAGAGGCTTTTGCCATCGTCGCGCGCCATATACCTGTGACAAAAGGAATGCGCTTAGTTCAGGCGCACACTCGTCCACTAAGCAGGCGAAAGATACGAGGTTTGGCACATGCTTGGGAATGGCTCTATCACGAAATCCTTGAGCTAACACAGCAGCACTTTCCAGAAATCTATGCTCTCTTTATCATCAAGCAATCCATGCCTTCTTTTTTATTACTCTATGATCAACCGACCGCCCGTTAGGTTTCGTAGGAAAAATGCAGATCTTCTCCCTTGACGTAGCAATCATCTTCATTATACCATACAGGAAACCGGTCGAAGATGTCACGCTATCGGATGTAGGTGAGGTGCTTCATGGTAGGGCTGCAATGGGAATTCGCTCACTCCGTCTCCGAGACGATCCGCAATTATGCTTCGCCCACTCCGTTTGAATCGTATCTCCAACAAGCGTTACGTGCTTTGGACATACATTCATTCGAGCAAGCCGAGCAGTATTTTCAACAAGCGCAAGCCCTCGTGGTACAGAATCCAACCCCGCCTTCACCCAACGCCATTACCGCTGATCACCTGGTCTGCTATTACTTTTTAGGCGGGAAGATTGCCGAAGCGCTACATCAACATGAGACCGCCTTTGAATACTTCTTGCGCTGCAAAGAGTACATGGATGGTTCAACGCAAGAAACCAGCATCGCGCGAGCGATTGAAGTCAATTATAAACTGGTGGGTGCATCTAATAATTTGGGCTACTATTTGTCCGGCATTATTTGCTGTCGTTTTATCAAAACGCAGGCGCTCAATCGAACTTTGTGGCAAGGGATTATACGGTATGACGCTGATGCATTCCTTACCCGTGTGAATCTACAGCATGCTGAACAATTGATCGGCATGGGCTTTTTCAATGGCGCACATGAAGTGTTAGCGCGAGTCCAAGCCCAACTCAACGGATGGGCTATGTTACGCCTGCGCGCCATCGATCCAGCGCATGGCGATGAACTGATCGAACACTGGCTCACGCAAATGCGCTCAGCGCCACTCCCTGCGGCAATTCCGCTCACTGCGCTTGGCTTAGGCGATCTTAACACAACAGCGGTGAACGACCAGGTTCTCTGTAACTGGATCGGGTTACATATTTTCTCGCGCTGGCACCATTTCCGCAACTATTACTGGGCCATGCGTGTCCGGAAAACCCCCTTCGATCTGGCGACGTGGCAGGCATTGCTACCGTTGCTTGATGCGGCGGTCGCCGATTTAGAGGCATATATGCCAGACAGTGAAACAGCGGCCCGCTTCGCCCTTTTTCGCGTTGATTTTTTACTGCTTCCCTGTGAATTTCAACCGGCTAACCAATGGAATGTGTATATCGCGGCGGCGGAACATAGCATGGTGCAGGCAATAGCAGCCGTCAATCGCGCGCTCAAAACGGCGGTCGTCGAACGTGGTGATGTGTTGCTCCTGTATGAGTTAACGGATTTCGAGGTACAAAAGTGGAAAACCAACGAGGCGATCAAGACATTTGACCGACTGAAGGAATCTGAGCGCCTGTGGTTTCAAGAACGGTTGCAAGGGCTGGAAACCAAAACACAGCAACTGGGCGCAGAGGCCAGCAAAAACATTGATTATCTCCACATCGTGGGCCGCGCCCACATCCAGGCCATTTACCTGGTGCGGTTGATGTTGGAACTCAATCCCGATGCCAGCCCAGCGGTGCGAAACGCACTCAAACTCCGTATCGAATCGCACAAAGCGGCGGCGCTGGCGATCTTCGAGAACAAACGCGGCGCGCATTTTTATCCACGTGTCGCAGAGATCAAGCAGATCACCTAAACCTTGCCATTCTTAACCGCGCATAATCGTAGGAGGAAACTGCCATGTACCAACCAGCACAGCCCCTTGGCCCGTATACGCCGGCCTATTATGCCGACTTGCTCACCAACTTGGAGAACCACCCGCCAGCCGCGCTTCTGCCAAAAGTCCGGGACATCGAAGAAGCACTTTTGACCTATGACTTCGAGCTGACGCAGGAAAATCAGATGGAACTTGCGCGGTGTTGGCGACTGATCGCGGCAGTGTATCAGCGGCTGGAGATGCCGAATGAGGCTAATGATGCGGCCATTTTGGCAGATGCACAGACACGGGATACCGGAAGCTGAGCATCGATCTGCTCTACCGTGACGCGAGTATACCAATCCGGCTGAACATACCTGCACCGTTGCCGGTTCATCGTATGCGCCCTCAGTTCAGGCCGCCGATGATGATTTGGCGCAGCGGTGGCTGCGGCTCGTGCGCCGCCAGCGGATTCGGTTTGTCGGGCGCGTGCGCCGCGCCGTCGTCTTCCGGCAAGTTCGCGGGCGCGACCAGCACAGGGATATTCGGGTGGTCGCGTTCCGGCGGGGCTTCGGCCCGTGGGCAGGGTAGCGCACTCGCCGGCAACAGTGCCAGCATCAGCACATCATCCAGCGTATCCACCGGCTCCAGGTGCAGCGCCCCACTGATATCGGCAGGCAGGTCGGCGAGGTCCGGCACGTTCTTGCGCGGCAGGGCCAGGTGGGTCAGGCCGGCGCGATAGGCGGCATACGCCTTCTCTTTCAAGCCGCCGACCGGCAGCACGCGCCCGCGCAGGGAGATCTCGCCGGTCATGGCGAGGTCGTGGCGCACCGGGCGACCCGCGAGCGCCGAGATCAGCGCGACGGCGATGGGGACGCCGGCAGAGGGGCCGTCTTTGCGCACCGCGCCCATCGGCAGGTGAATGTGGATGTCATTCTTCTCCCAGAAGTTGGCCGGCAGGTTGAAGGTGTGCGCCCGTGAGCGCGCAAAAGAGATCGCCGCCTGAGCGGATTCGCGCAGCACCTCGCCCAGTTGGCCGGTCAGCGTCAATTGGCCGCGCCCTTCCAGCACCGCGATCTCCACCGGCGTCAGGTCGCCGCCCGCTGCCGTCCACGCCACGCCCATCGCCACGCCCACCTGCGCGCGATCTTCGGCCTCGTGGCCGAAGCTTTTCTGCGGCCCCAGGTAGTCTGGCACGCGCTGGGCGCTGACGAACGTCTTGCCCTTCTTGCCTTCGACCACGCGGCGCGTGATCTTGCGCATGATCGCGCCGATCTCGCGTTCCAGGTTGCGCACGCCCGCCTCATACGTATATTCGCGGATGATGCGCTGCACGGCCTCGGTGCGCACCTCCACCTTGCTCACCGACAAGCCGTGGTCCTTCATCTGCTTGGGCAGCAGGAAGTGCTGGGCGATGTGGATCTTCTCCTCCTCGGTATAGCCCGGCAGTTCAATGACCTCCATGCGGTCCAGCAACGCCGGCGGCACGGTTTGCAGATTATTGGCCGTCAGGATGAAGATCACTTTGGAAAGATCATACGGCACTTCCAGATAGTGATCTGAGAAGGCATAGTTCTGTTCGGGATCAAGCACTTCCAGCAGCGCGGAGGCGGGATCGCCCCGGTAATCTGATGCCAGCTTGTCGATCTCGTCCAGCACGAAGAGGGGATTGAGGGTGCCGGCCTGGCGCATCGTCTGGATGATACGCCCCGGCAGCGCGCCGACATACGTGCGGCGGTGGCCGCGAATCTCGGCTTCGTCACGCACGCCACCCAGCGAGACACGCACGAACTTGCGCCCCAGCGCCTCGGCGATGGACCGGCCCAGCGAGGTTTTGCCCACGCCCGGCGGTCCCGAAAAGCACAGGATCGGGCTGCGCGAGGTCGGGGCCAGCTTGCGCACCGCCAGGAATTCGATCAGGCGCTCTTTCGCTTTCTCCAGTCCGTAATGGTTCGCGTCCAGAATGCGCGCCGCCTCGGTCAGATTCAACTGATCGGTCGTCTGCGCGTGCCAGGGCAGGGCCAGCAGCCAATCGACATAGGTACGCAGGACGGTATATTCGGGGGCCATCGTCGGCATCGCTTCCAGCCGCTCGATCTCGCGGAAGGCGCGGGCGCGCACCTCGTCGGGCATGCCGGCGGCGACGGCGCGCTCACGCAGATCCAGGCTCTCGCGCAGGGCCGGATCGTTCTCCGCCAACTCCTTCTGGATAACTTTGATCTGTTCCCTAAGATAATATTCTTTTTGGCCGCGATCCATCTCTTGTTGCACCGTCTGCTGGATGCGCGCCTCGATATCCTGAATCTCCAGCTCTTTGAGCAAGAGGCCGTCCACGATAGCCAGCCGCTCGGAAGGCGACAGCGCCTCTAACACGCTCTGGCGCGCGACCAGCGAAAGGTCCAGCGCCATCGCGATGGCGTCGGCCAGCGCGCCGGGATCATTGATGGTGAGCATATTGGCGACGGATTCTTCGACGATGCGCCCACTGTTTTTCGCCACTTGCTCGAAATGTTGGCGCACCAGACGCAAACGCGCCAGCAAGTGCGGCGTCTCTTCTTCCACAAGTTCCGGCAGCGGGGTGATCTCAGCGCGCAGGTAGGTGATCTCATCCAGATAGTGCGTGGCCTGCGCCCGCCGCAACGAGCGCAACATCACGCTCAGGCCGTTATCCGCGCTGAGGTACGAGCGCTCGACGACCGCTTCAACCCCCACGACATACAGATCACCTGGGCCGGGTTCGTGCTGGCGATCCTCGAACTGCGCCACGGCGAAGATGACGCCGTCACTCATCAAGGCCGCTTCGACGGCGCGGCGCGTCTTTTCATCATCGATGACCAGGGGTGTGACGGTGAAAGGCAAGATGGCGGCATTGCGGATGGGCAACACTGGCACTATGCGCGGACCGTCCTGGTGAAGCCGTGAAGCTGAAGAACGGCCGCCGGGGGTGCGGGAGCGCGTCGAACGCCGGGAAGATCGCCGCTGGCTTTCCATGGGATGCAAAACCTTTCTTCAGGCAAACTAGGAGGGAGATGGATGGCAAGAACCAGCGGTCCTTGTGCAAATGGGGCGCGAAGAGTGACATCTTTAAGTATATACCGCGCGTTGTATTGCTGCAACCTGTTACGGGTCAATTCGCCCGAAATATGATAGGATTGATCATGTGAGTACACACGCAAGGGCCGGTTGGGTGCGGGGCCGCTATGCTCCCAGTCCCACCGGCGAGCTACACCTGGGCAACCTGCGCACGGCGCTCCTCGCCTGGCTGTGGGCGCGCCGCGCCGGGGGGCGCTTCGTCCTGCGCATCGAAGATCTGGACCTGCCGCGCGTGCGCCCTGGTGCCACCGCTCGTATGATCAGCGATCTGCGTTGGCTGGGACTGGATTGGGACGAAGGCCCAGAGGTGGGGGGGCCATATGGGCCATATCACCAGAGCGACCGCGCTGCCCTGTATGACGACGCGCTGGCCCACTTGCGCGCCCAGGGCATGCTGTATCCCTGCTATTGCTCGCGGGCGGAGCTAGCGCGCAGCGCCTCGGCCCCCGCGCCCGGCGAGGAAGGGCCGCGCTATCCCGGCACCTGCCGCGCGCTGAGCGCCCGGCAACGGGCGGCGCACGAGCGCGCGGGGCGGCGACCCGCCTGGCGCTGCCACATGCCGGCGGGCCGCGTGGCCTTCACCGACGACCTCTGTGGTCCCCAGGTGCAGGACGTGGCGGCGGCGGTCGGCGATAGCATCGTACAGCGCAGCGACGGCATCATCGCCTATCAGCTCGCCGTCGTGGTGGATGATGGCTGGATGGGCATCAACCAGGTGGTGCGCGGGGCGGATTTGCTCGCTTCCACGCCGCGCCAGATCCTGCTGGCCCAGGCGCTCGGCTGGCCCATCCCGGCGTATGCCCATGTGCCGTTGCTGACCGATGCCACCGGCGCGAAGCTGGCCAAGCGCACGCAGGCCGCCGGCCTGGGGCCGGCGCGTGCCGCCGGCACGCCGCCGGAGGTCATCGTCGGCCAGCTTGCGGCCAGCGCCGGGCTGTTGCCTCAGCCGGAGCCGCTCACCGTCAGGGATTTACTGGATCGCTGCTCCCACCAAACGTCATACTGAAAGGAACTACCTTATGTTTCGTCGCTCGCCGTCGCCGCCCACACCCTACGTCCTGGCGCTGGATGTCGGCACGTCGTCCGTCCGCGCGCTGCTCTGCGATGCCACCGGCCAGGCGATCCCCGGCCAGACGGCGCAGCAGACCTACGCGCCCCAGACCAGCACAGACGGCGCGAGTACCTTTGATCCTGCCATGCTGCTCACCGCAACGACGACCGTGATCGACGCCCTCCTGCATGGTGCCGGTAAACTGACGCATGAGATTCGCGCGGTGGCGCTGGATACGTTCTGGCACAGCCTCGTCGCGCTGGATGCCCAGGATGCGCCGCTGACGCCAGTTATCACCTGGGCCGACACACGACCTCGCCAGGCGGCACACGCCCTGCGCGCGGAACTCGACGCCGCCGCGTTGCATCAGCGCACCGGCGCACCGCTGCACGCCAGTTATTGGCCGGCCAAGCTGCGCTGGCTGGCAGACGCCCAGCCCACGGTTGTCGCCCATGCGGCGCAGTTCGTTTCCGTCGGCGAATACCTACACCGGCAATTTCTGGGCCGCTCGGTCTGCGCGCTCTGCATGGCGGCGGGGACGGGATTGCTGGCGACCCAGG
Organism: Ktedonobacteria bacterium; assembly: GCA_027459785.1. Taxonomy (GTDB): domain Bacteria; phylum Chloroflexota; class Ktedonobacteria; order Ktedonobacterales; family JACDGC01; genus JAJPKG01. The sequence continues at coordinate 63,482 of DAIDGU010000013.1, forward strand.
CGCGGGCATGGGACGGCGAGCTGGTGGCGCTTTTGGGACTGCGTCCGACACAGTTGCCCCCGCTGGGCGATCTGGGCGATGCCCTCACCGGCCTCGCGCCGGACTACGCCCGCCGCTGGCCCGCGCTGGCGGCGGTGCCGTGGTTCCCGGCGCTGGGTGATGGTGCCACAGCGAACGTCGGTTCGGACTGCACGACGCCGGCACGGCTGGCGCTGACCGTCGGCACATCCAGCGCCATGCGCGTCGTCGCGCCTATGGATGCAAGCCCGCTGCCCGTCGGCCTGTGGCGCTATCTGCTGGACCGCGACCGCGCGGTGCTGGGCGGTGCGCTGAGCGAGGGGGGCAACCTGCTGGCCTGGCTCACGCGCACCTGCGGATTAGACGACCTGAACGCGGCGGAAGCACGCGCCGCGCAACTGCCGCCCGCCGCGCAGGGCATCGACGTGCTGCCCTTCATCGCTGGGGAACGCAGCCTCGGTTGGCACGACGACGCGCGACTGGTGATCAGCGGCATCACCGGCAACACGACGCCCATCGATCTGCTGCGGGCGCTGCTCGAAGCGTTGGCCTATCGCCTGGGCGCGTTGCATACCGCGCTCGGCCAGGCGCTGCCGGCAACGGCATCGGCGCAGATCATCGCCAGCGGCGGCACGCTGCTGCGCTCCGCGCTGCTGCAACACATCGTGGCGGACGTGCTGGGCGACCCCCTGACGCTGACATCGGTGGATGAAGCCTCGGCGCGCGGCGCGGCGCTGTTGGCCTTGCAGGCGCTGGGCGCACTGCCCCCTGGCGGCGTGGCCCCGGCCCCCATCACCCGCACCGTCGCGCCCGATCCCGCGCACGCACCGGCGTATCGCCAGGCTGCCGCCCGCCAGCAAGCGTTGTATGCCGCCGTACTCGGCAATCCTCGCGGGTAAAACGTTCATTCCTGTCCACCGTCCCGTTTATCAAAAAATTCCGTTCATAGTAATCACCAGCGGCCCTCATAGTGATACCCCATGACGGCGGGTTGGTGGACGCCCCGCCGACATGCTGAAGCAATTTGCCGACAGGAGCGGATCTGCACTTATTGCGCCGAGCTACGCCTATTTCTCCTACGTTCCCTCAAATTTGTGCGAGTTATGCCGTATACTATAGACAAGGTTAGGCGATCTATTTCCGACTGTATATCTAGCAATGCCGCGTGTATCTATGAAAGGTAGTTTGTGTTATGTCCCCTGCTCCGACGCCTACTTTGCTGCTGGCCACGTGCCGCGCCGAACCGTTCAGCCACGATCCGCATGATCACGTGCCGCTGCCGGCGGGAGCCTATCGCTTCCTGGTCGTGAAGCGACCTCCGCCCGCGCCCTCGGCGACGCCTGCCACGCCGTGGCGCTACCCTGTGGCGGCAATGGGCCGACGGGTCGCGCGGACGGTGGCACCACGCCTTGCCGCCCGGCGCTGGCACTGCCGCACCTGTGAACATGAGTTCAGCGTTATCGCCGGCGCACCGGACAGCGCGACCGAAGATGTGCGGCCCGGCACGCCCGCTGCTCGTGCGACCTTCACCGATCTCTGCCCCACCGGCGATGTCATCCTGGTCGTTCACGGCTTCAATTGCACCGAAGAATCCGGCATCGAGACAGCGTTCAACGTGCATGATGCGCTGGCCGCCTGGGGGTTGCCGCTGGCCCCGCCACCCGGCATGCTTGGCGCGCCCCACGACCATCGGGAGGACGGACATTCTTGTCTGTCACCTGGCGGGCAGGCATGGCCGCCCCACGAGGAGCAGATACCCCGCTCTGCCAATCCGCAAGTAATCGGTTTCACGTGGCCGTGTGAACACACGCTTTTCCCCGGCTACATGGCGGATAAAGAGGCGGTGGCGCGTTTCGCTGCGTTTTCGCTGGCGAACCTCATCACCGATCTGCGCGCCCGGCAACCACAGCGACGTATCCATATCGTGGCGCACAGCATGGGGTGCTTCCTCACGCTCAAGGCGCTGAATATGCTGGCTGTGCTGCACGGCATCCATGCCCCGGCGGCTACACCGCTGGTGGATAGCGTGATCTGGCTGGCGGCGGATATCAATGCCGACGCGCTGGAACGGTCCACGCCGGCGACGCTGCCGCTGCACGCCTGGCGGCATCCGGCGCATGTGCTGGGGATGGCGCGGCTGCGCGCCATTTTCACGCGCCCCCGCCCCCTCGCAGATCCGCCGCTGGCAGCGGTCCCCACGCATACCGCCTCGCCTGCATCGTCTGGCACCGCAGCTCCGGTCTATGCGCATCCGCTGGATGGTTACGGCTATGCGGCGTTAGATGTCGTGGGGGATCTCACCATCTATTCGTCGTTTCGTGATGAGGCATTATGGGCCTCGCCGCTGGCGAACCTGACGACGGAAGAGTCCGGTGGGACGGCATGGAGCATTCGCCTGGGCTGGTGCGGGCCGCTGCATCCGCGACTGATGATGGTGCCGGACGGGACACGCCCGCGCCGCGTAACGCTGGTAGATTGCACCGATTGCATCACCGAGCATGGCATGTATTTCTTTGTGCCTGCCGTGCAGCGCGACCTGGCGGCGCGGCTGGACGCCGCGCAACGCCGCCAGCGGGGGACCGCTGCCATGGTGGCCGCGCGTGTGACCGCGCCTGGTGGGGCGAAAGCGAGCGCATCCCCACGCCGCCCCGGCGTCGCACGCCGTCAACGCGACCGCGCGGTGATCACGCCGCCACCGGAGCGCGTCAGCCTGACTACCTGGCGCGCGGGGCGACCACTGGCCTTCCCCAGCGCGGGACACGCGTTGCCGGAAGGTCTGACGCTAGCGCAACTCCGCCGTCTGCCGTTGGGTGCGCAGACGCCACCCCGCACCGCCCGTGGTGCGCCAGCGATTCCGCCGCAGAGCGCGACGGCGTTCTTTGCGGCGCTGTGGCGTTGGCCGCTGACGGCGGCGCTCCTGGCGGCATGGGTCGGGTTGTGGCGCTGGTACTTCCGGGTTTAAAAGATCTCGCCGGGCATTTCTTCCAGCAGCACTTGCAGCTTCGCCAGGCGCTCTTCCGGCGTCACTTGCTGGGCGCGTTCGATGGCCGCCAGCAATTCATGCGCACGGAAAGGTTTGGTCAGATATTCATCCGCTCCGGAAAGTAAGCCCGTTTGTTTTTCGTTCGGGCGCACCAGCGCGGTGAGCATGATCAGCGCCGTCGCCGCTGTTGTGAGGTCGCCCCGTAGGCAGCGTAGGAACTGGTAGCCGTCCATGTTCGGCATCTTCGCATCGACGATGACACAGACGGGATGCTCAGCCTCGAAGGCTTCCAAGCCGGCGACGCCGTCATAAGCTACGATGGGTTGATACTTGCCATCGAGCTTGATGATGCGGCGAATGACATCAACGATGGAGGGATTATCATCAATGATCAGGATCTTCGGTTTCTGGGCCTGGGATGTAGCAGGTGCGTCCAACGTCTGCCCCCTTCCAACTTGGAACATGAAAAAGTCCTTCTCTATTATGCCACCTTCTCTGCCATTATACTAGGGGCTAGCGAATCCTCTTTCAGGATTTGATCCCGCGTGCGGCGAAAAGCTGGAGCATGACCAATGGATGGTGTTCGGCGACGAAGGCGCGCAACGCCTTGGCCCGGCTGTCTTCGACGCCTTCTTCCTGGCCGACGAGGGGCGCGAGCGCATCGAGGAACGGGGCGCTACCGACTAGTTCACTATGCAACAAGATTGTTTCAAAATGGGTGACGCGGAAGCCGGCATGGGACAAAATGTGCGGTAAGCGCCGCCCCACAAACCGGTTGCCGCCGCGCAACGCCTGGTGCATCGCTTGCGCCAGCCGCTGGCGCTGATCGTCGGGAAACGGCGGATCGAGCAGGATCGACCAGGCATCGTCGGTATCGATGATGACGAAGGGGCTACCCGGCGCGAGCGCCCGCCAGACCTCGCGCGCCGCGCCGACGGGATCGCTGAGGTGCTGAAAAAGGTAGCGTGCCAGCGCGAAGTCATGGCTGGCATCCGGCAATGGCAGCGCCATGATCGACGCCGTCAGCCCGGTCCTGTGGCCACCCGCGTCGCCGAGCATCTCGTCGGCATAGGTGGTCATGCGCGGGTCCAGGTCCAGCGCGGTGATGTGCGCTGCTGGCAGCAGATCTAGCAGCCGTTCGGTCACGTAGCCCGGCCCGCTGCCCAGCTCCAGGAATTGTGCGCTTTCCGCCGCACCCCAGCCGCGTAGGCGCGCGGCCTCTTGTGGCCAGGTGAACGCCACTTGCGCCCGCAGCCGCTGCGCCTCTTGCGCGAACTGTGCCTGCGCCACGCTGTATGATTGGTTGGAATCCATACCATCTCCCGCCGGTGTTGGCGTAAACGACCGCCTTTCGCGTACTCAAGTGGAAAGGCTGGGGCTATTATGTCATAGACCCACCGCTCGGTCTAGTACCAATTTCCACGAATCGCAAAGATCGGCCATTATTTCAAAAGAAAACGCTTGACATATCGCTTAATGCCAGGTACTATAGTGACAACAGGAGAAAACGGGTGAGGGATCACTGGCACAGACAAGGGAGGGAACCGCAGCGGGCGGACCCCCGATTCGCTTTCATCATGTCGTCATGCCGACGACACGGAGGTTTTCGATGTTTGACAAGTTGACTGCTATTGTTGAGCGCATCAGCACCGACCTGGGGTTCCGCGATCTGCTTCAGACACAGCCTGACGTGGCGCTGGCCTCCTATCAGCTTTCCCACGAAGAGAAGGGCGCGCTGAAAGATATGCTGGGCCGCGATCTCAAAGCCGTCCGCCCCAACAGTTTTTGGTGGCAGTAGTTTAAAATCGTACTCTCATCGTGAAAGCATTTTATCGCTTGTAACTTCCCTCACGATGAGAGGCTTTTTTTTGTGGGTAAGATTATTATCATCTGATGACGATATGCTGATAGCTCGTCAAAATTAAATGGCAAAACGATGAAAGGGACATGCAGCATAACTCAGCACTGGGAAGGTGTTTCCTATGTCTTTTTCAGCCCTTGTTAACCACGAGCTTTCCTGGCCATTCCCTGAAACCGATGCCGAAGCGATCGAAGCGCGATTACGACAGGTTGTGCAATACTTGGTATCGTTCATGAACCAGTGGGGCGCCCCTCGCAGCCTCCGCGCAATCATTGATGAAGCACTTCGTCAGCCAGGCAAGCTCCTTGTAGCTCCCATCTATGATGGCAAACACCTGCAACGGCAAGACGGTGGCCTATGGCCGCTGCATGCTGTGCTGATGCATGCGGCAGTCGCGCACATGGACACAGCGGCAGCGGTGGCGGCGGATTGGGAGACGGTGGTGCCGGTGGCGGCGGCAGTTGAATTGCTGGGCGCGGCGCTGGATGTTTTTGACGATGTGCAGGACGGTGACGGCGACCTCAATGCCCGCTTTGGGGTGCCGATGATGATCAATGCGGCGATGGCGTTGCGCGAACTGGCACAGCAGGCACTGGCTGACCCGCGCATTCCCCGTGCGTTGCAAACAGTCTTGCAAGAAACCTGCGCATCTGATACACTGCGTGCTATCGGCGGTCAAACGCTGGATGTCGCCTTCGAGCAACAGGCGCACGTGACACTTGACGAAGCCATCGACATGACCGAGCGCAAATCGGGCGCGCTCGTGGGCCTGGTTTATCGCCTGGGTGCGCTGGTGGGCCTCTATGGGCGCTATCGCGCGAAGCGTTTGCGTGCTGCCAGTGAAGACTTCGCCGCCTTTGGGCGCACGATGGGCGTGGTCATTCAGCTTGAAAATGACTGGAATGACGCCCGCCGCGATGCGCCCAAAAGCGACCGCCAGCGCGGCAAAAAGACGTTGCCGCTGGTGGCCGAGGCGGAGAAAATGCCACCGGGGCTAACCGCTGAAGAAGGCGAATTGTTCGTTTTGCGTATGGTGCAGACGATGATCAGCCTCCATCGCCGCCGCGCCCGCGCGCAACTCGACGCGCTCGTTGCCACGTATCATTTTTCACCGCGTTGGCTATATTGGGTAGTCAGCGATTGATGTGAATGGAGTCATTCGCTATGGATAAACGTACTGGACAAACTCATCCACGATTGGCGCGCTCGTCGCGCGCGCTTCGTTGGCCACGCCTGATCGCGGCTGCTTCGGTAGGCATCTTGTGCTCCGTAGCGATCATCACAGGTATCATCCAATATGCGACCAGCACACCCGATTGGGGCATGACGCTCGATGCCAGTGGCCCGCAATCAACGTGCTATCCCGTCATTTGCACCACCTATGCCTGGCGCGTCGCCAGGGTGGATGTCGGCGGTTTGGCCTTCAACAATGGCATCAACGTCGGTACGGTCATCTGCGGCTATAGCGATTCCCAGATAACGCCAGGCAACGTGACGAGCATGACGAATGCCGCCAGCGTCATCATGGCGCAGCAACTTGTCATCCTCCAATCAGGCAATAAGAGCAATGCTTGTCATCTGCCCTCGCTCACATCAACTGTTTCAGCCGGACAGGTGACGCTGCTTTCCGCGCTCGGCGATCTGTTGATCGAATTGATTAGCGCATCTCTAGCGATTTTGATCGTGCTGCACGGCACGCAACGCAACCTCGTCTGGCACACCGCCGCCTTTTTGGTAAGCATGGTGCTAACTTTTGGCACGCTGCCTCTGGTGACAAATAGCCCTGTATTAGAGATTGCCGCAGAAGTGATTGCCTCTCTCGTCACGCCAACACTTCTTGCCACCCTTCTCTGGCGCTTGCTGTTGTCAGCACCAACCCGTCCACTTGGCACGCAAGGACGTGCCATACTCTTTGCCCTGCTTTTTATCCTTAATGCCGCTTTAGCTGCCGGCCTGTTATTTGCAGTTGCCTTCCAACACGCCAACATTTATAATTTCCTCGTAAAAGTTGATCCCTTGCTCGTTGTCGTGAATGTTCTCATTACCTTGGGTACGGTTATCGGGATCGGCTTATTCAGCCGCGATGCTGTGCGGCGTGATAACGCACGCATTTTAGGCATCGGCACGCTGATCGCCTTGCTGCCTGTGCTCGTGTTCGCGGTGCTACCGGCCATCATCCCGAATTTCCATCCGCTCATCGACTCGACGGCGGTGGCGACGAGCTTGGGTGTGTTCCCCCTGGCGCTGGCGTATGTCGTGCTGCGGCGCGACCTGCTGCATACGGACGTGCTGGTGCGCCGGACTGCTGTGCAGGCGATCTGGCTGATCTTCCTGGCCTTCACCAGCGCACTGTTGCTGACAGTGCTGGCGGGTGTGCTCAATATTTCCGCGCAGGATGCCGCGCTGCTTTTCGCCGGCTTGATCGTGCTGGGCCTGGTCGCGCCGTTGCTGAATAACAGCGCACGCTGGATCACCGAGGCCGGTATCTTCCCCGAAGTGCAACGCTATCGCCGCTTGCTGCGCCGCGCGCGCGTCGGTGGCCAGACGGAGGAGCGCGAGATCGCAGACGCGCTGATCGGTGAAGTCACCATCGCCTTGCCGATTCGTAGCGCAACCTTGCTGGTGCGCCACGACGAGGTCGGTCTCTATGAAGTTGTCGGCGGGCTGGCGATTCCCCCGGTGACGGTGGATCATCCCATCCTCGCCGCCTTCACGAGCCGCCCGCTGGCCGTCGTGCGTGAGGATCTCGCCCCCTATGGCCCACTGCCTTTTGAGCCACCGCCAAGCTCTTTCTGGGAATGCTTCGTGCCGATTGTGTTGGAAAATAGGTTGGTGGGTCTGTTGTTGTTGGGACCACGCGACGACGACATCGGCTATTCCACCACCGACCGCACGCAGCTCTTCCGTCTGGCGAACCAACGCGCGGTGGCGCTGGACTACCTGCGCGTCCTTTCGGCGCTGCGCGCTGCATTGGAAGAGCAGAAGCGCATCGACGCGCTGAAAGACCAGTTCATCATGACGGCGCACCATGAACTGCGCACGCCCCTGACAAGCATGATGGGCTATATCGACATCGTAGCGCGCATGGGCGTCACTTCCTGGCAGCAAGATCCTGATGATGTGGAATTGATGGTGAGCGAGGCACTGCGGTCCGGCGAGGATTTGGTGCATCTGCTGGATACCTTGTTGGCGGCGGATCGCGCCAGCGTGCGTTCGCCCGTTCTGCACCCGGCCTACATCGCGCTCGGCGAGACATTGCGCCGCCTGGCGACGGATGCCATGATGGCCGGCGCGGAGCAAGCCGCGCGCATCAGCATCACCTGCCCGCCGGAACTGGTGGCCTATGCCGACCGCGACGCCTTCGGCCAGATCATCACCAATCTGTTGTCGAACGCGGCCAAGTATTCGCCGGAACACGCGCCCATCGAGGTCACGGTCTGGCGCAAAGAGGACGCGCCGCTGGTCGAGATCACCGTGCGCGACTATGGCGACGGTGTGCCGCTTGACCAACAGAGCGCGATCTTCGAGAAGTTCATCCGCCTGGAACGCGACTTGAACAGCACGATTCGCGGGACGGGCCTGGGCTTGGCGATTGTGCGCGACCGTGTGCAGGCGATGGGCGGCAATGTGTGGGTCGAAAGTACCGGCATCCCCGGCGAAGGCGCAACATTCCATGTGACGCTGCCCAGCAGTGCCGCCGATGTCGCGCTCCCCGATGCCCCCACCGATCCGGCGCTTCCCGTCGCGGTCGCGGCAACGCCCGCCCAGCGCGATCTCAGCGCCGAACTCACCGATACGCTGCCCCGCCATAAGCTCGTTCGCTACGGACCGCCCGCCGAAGGGTGAGGCGCACGGGGTACCAAATGTCTATCCTACGCTCAGAGCAGAGGCAGGGCGACCACATTGTGTAAAATATCATCATCGCGCCTATGATCTCCCCGCGCCAGCCGCCGCTGGTGCGCAGGGTTCCCGTGCCGCTCCGGGAGGGCCAGGGGTGAGGCTACGCGGGGGCCGGCACGCCGATGGAGTAGTGCGAGTGGATGATGCGCCAGGCGGCGTCGATCTTTTCCAGCACGAAGGTGACGCGCGTGTGGAACTGGAAGTAGCGGTGGTTGCTGGTCGTGCCGCTGATGCGCGCCTCGCCGACGACCCACGCCACGTTATCGCGCGCCTGAATCACGGGGCTGCCCGGCAGGAAATCGAAGGCCATGTCGGGGATGGTATGCGTGTGCTGCTCTTTCATCGCGCGCAGATAGGTTGCGCTGCCGACATAGGTCTCGTCGGCGGCGGTGCCGAAGTGAATCGCCGTGGGATCGTCGGCGAAGATCTGCATCATAGCCGTGCTATCCCAGGCACGGGCGGCGGCAAGCCATGCATGAATCGCCTGCCGAACTTCCTCGGCTTCCAGTAGATCGAGCGATGCCATCGCTGTCCCCTCCTTACATTGGTGGCCGTTTGTGCCGCCAGTATAGCATAAGAAACCGTGGGATACAACTTTTGGCAGCGTAGCTCCGCGCGCCATCATCCACCAACCATTGTACAGGTTGCACTATGCGTGCATCCCTCATGGATGCTATAATACACATCGTCACGTAAGCGTGGCACAGCGACGGTCCGCAGGTGAACGTTGGCCAGTTCCAAAAGGAGGAGCGCGCGACGATGAGGTCGCGCCACAACGAACAATGGACGCCAAAGTGGTCCTTATGAACGGCAAGATCGTGCCGGCGGCGAAGGGCCGCGTCAGCATTTTGACGCATGGCTTTTCGTATGGCACCGGCTGCTTCGAAGGTATTCGCGGCTACTGGAATCCCGACACCGAAGATATCTACCTCTTCCGTGTCCGCGAGCATTTCGAGCGCTTGCACCGCTCCTGCCGCATCCTCAACATGGCGTTGCCCTATACGCCGGATGAGTTGGTGCAGCAAGCGGTTGAGTTGGTGCGCCAGAACAATTGGCACGAGAATATCTATCTGCGCCCGATGGTGTATAAGGCGGATGAGATCATCGGCGTCAAGCTACACGACCTGCGCGATCATTACTACATGATCGCCGTGCCGATGGGCGATTACGTTTCGACGAAGGGGCTGGAGTGCTGCGTCTCATCGTGGCGACGCATCGACGATAACGCCGTGCCGGCGCGAGCCAAGGTGACGGGTGGCTATGTCAACTCCGCGCTGGCCAAGACCGAAGCGAACAGGAACGGTTTCGGCGAGGCGATCATGCTGAATGCCGACGGCCATGTCTCCGAGGGTAGCGGCGAAAATCTTTTCCTGGTGATGAACGGCGAGTTGCACACCCCCGGCGCGACGGAAAACATCCTGCTCGGCATCACCCGCGACACCGTGATGAAGCTGGCGCAGCGCGAGATGGGGCGCATCACCCGCGAGCGCGTCATCGACCGTACGGAACTGTATATCGCCGACGAGATGTTCATGTGCGGCACCGGCGCGCAGATCGCTCCCGTCATCTCGGTGGACCATCGCCCCGTCGGCACCGGCACGCTCGGCCCCATTTCCAGCGAGATGCAAACGCTGTATGCCGATGTCGTGCGCGGGCGACGCCCCGAATATTTCGAGTGGCTCACCCCCATCTATAAACCCCTGCCGGTCGCCGCGACGAACGGCAACTTGCTGAATATCGAGGTGAGCGAGGTCATCGACTAGCGGCCCCACCCCCCGGCCCCCTCCCCATCGGCGATGGAGAGGGGGTGATCACTTGGAAAGGGGGTAGCTTCGATGAGGGGTGTTACGTGCCGGCCCATGTACGCATAGTTGTAGTGAGGGCGATGATGCTGATGTTCGCCCATTGGCCGGATGGACATTTCATCGCAAAGGATACCGCTACGTTATGCGTCCGCGTGAACTCGCTGTGCTTGGCTTATTGGCGCTCATCTGGGGCGCGAGCTTTCTGTTCATCCGCGTCGCCGTGTTGGCGATCAGTCCCTTCACGCTGGTGCTGTGCCGGCTGGGGCTGGCGGCGCTGGTCTTGCTGCCCGTCGCGCTCGCGCGCCCGCGCCTGGTGCGCGGCTGGGGGCGTTATGTGCCGGGCTTCATCATCGTCGGCCTCTTGAATGCCGCGCTGCCCTATACCCTTTTCGGCTTCGGCGAAACGCGCGTGCCGAGCGGCCAGGCATCGATCCTGAATGCGACGACGCCGCTCTTTGCCGTGATGTTGACGGCGCTCTTGCCGGGCTTCGTCCACGAGCGGCTGACGGTGGCGCGCGGGGTGGGCGCGCTGGTGAGCTTCGCTGGCGTGCTGGCGCTGGTGGGGCCGAGCGCCTTCGCGGGGCGCGGCGAATTGCTGGCGTACCTGGCATGCTTCCTCGCCGCCGCGATCTATGCCGTCGCTGGCATCGCGGGCCGCCTCACCCTGAAGGGCGCGCCGTTGCTGGCGCAAGCTCTGGGCGTCAACATCGCCGGCTTCTTATGGATCGCGCCGGTCGCGGTCGCCACGGGGTTGCCCACGCAGGTGCCGGCGCTGCCGGTGATCGCCGCCGTCGCCACGCTGGCGATCCTGGGAACCGCCGTAGCCTACCTGCTCTATTACTGGCTGCTGACGCACGTGGGCGTGACGCGCACGGTCATCGTCACCTACCTGTTGCCCTGCACGGCGCTGGTGTGGGGCGCGCTGTTGCTGCACGAGGCGCTCACCCTGAACGTCATCGCCGGCCTGGTGCTGGTGCTGTTGGGCATCGCCATCATCAACAACACCTTCGCGCCGCTCTTCGCGCGCCGCGCGGTTCCCGCGCCGGTGCCGCTGGGGGAGAGCAGCTCTCCTCCATCCTAAGACGGGGGCCTCAATGCACGATCATCGCTTCGTCGATGCCGGGCAGGAGGGTGGCACCGATGAGCGGGGCGTCCGCGCTCAGCGCGGCGGGGACGAGCGCCAGCGGCAGGTTGCGCAGCCGTGCCGCCACGTGCGCCCGCACGCGGTCCAGCAGCTCGCCCCGGTGGAGCGCGATGCCCCCGCCGACGGCGACGACTTCCACGCGCGTCAGTTGCGCCAGGTTGACCAGCCCCAGCGCCAGTTTTTCCGCCACGGCTTCCCAGAAGGCGGGATCGCTGATCGCTTCCGGTGCGCGTTTCGCGCGGATCTCGATCTGGCGTCCGCCGGTGTAGGTTTCCAGGCAGCCGACCTGGCCGCACAAACAGATCCGCGCGTTGCCGTCCAAAATTTGGTGGCCGAACTCGATGGAGACGAGCCGGTCGCGCAGCAGCACTGCCGCGCCCGTGCCGGTGGAAACGGTGAGGTAGGCGCAGCGCGCTTGCCCCCGCAGCGCACCCTGCCGCCATTCCGCCAGCAGCCCACAGACCGTGTCGTGCGCCAGCCGCACCGGTGCGCCCGCGATCCGCGCCAGGTCGTCGCGCAGCGCCCGCCCCTGGTAGTCCCGCAGATTCGGCGCTTCGGCCACCCCGCCGCCATCCGCCCGCACCCGCGCCCCCACGCTCACGCCGACGGCCTCCCGCGCCGGCCCGCCCACCAGCGCCCCCGCGATGGATCGCAGTTCGCCGGCATAGTCGGGATCGGTGGGGAAGCTTTGTCCCAGCAGCCGCGTGGTCGTCCCCCCGATGTCGATGCCGATGACGCCCCGCGCCCTATCCTCGCTCACGCCCCGCACCCCAACTCGCGGATCAGGTCGCGCGCATCCTGCGCCTGGGGCATGCCCATCTGGGTGAAGAGCCGTTCGGCTTCGTGCAGCATCGCGCATCCCTCCGCCTGATTCCCTCGCTTCGTGATGAGCAGTTGCCCCAGAATTAGCGATCCCATCGCTACATTCTGCATATCCGGAATAGCGCGCAAAACCGCGATAGCTTGGCGATAACTCGCCTCCGCCTGCTCAGCGTGTCCCTGGCCCTCAGCAACTTGACCAAGTTTGAACAGCGCCACGCCCTCTTCGCGCTGGTCGCCGACCTGGTGCATGATCTGCTGAGTCTGCTGGTACGCCGCCTCGGTCCCCGCCACGTCGCCGCGTTGCAGCAGGATGTCCCCTAGATCGCTGAGGGCGATGGCGGCACTACGCTCTTCGCCGATCTCCTGAAAGATGGTGCGGCTGCGGGTGAAAGCGCGCTCTGCGGCGTCGGTCTGGCCGGTGGTGTTGAGGACGGCGCCATAAGCGCGTTCCAAGCTGGCGAGATTGCTTTTGTCGGCGCGGTCGCTGGTCTGGTTGGCAATGGTTTCCGCCGCCGCGATGCCCCAGGGCAGGTAGCGCCGGCTGAGCGGTGTGCGCGAGCGGTCGCGCCAGTAATTGCGCATGCCCATGCAGAGGCCCACCACCAGCGCGGCGGCAGCGTGGTCGTGCGCCCATTCGATGGCGGCAGAAATGTTCGCCTCATCGGCGGCGAGCGTTGGATAGGCTTCCCCGTTTTCGTTCGCGTAGTCGGCGTAGAAGGCGGCGCTGGCGCGGCGGGCGGCGTCCTGGTCGGTGGCGGGCCAGGCGGCGAGTTTGGTGGCGGCGAAGGCGCGCAGCAGGGGATGCAGGCGCACGCGCATGCGGTCGGCGTCTTCGGGCAAGGTCAGGGCAGGTTCGACGGTGAGCATGGCGCGGCGGGCCAGCAGGGCCAGCGCGTCGTCGGCCTCGGTCGCGCTCAGGCCGCTGCCCGCGCCCACGGCCAGCGCGGCGCGGCGGCCCATTTCGCCCGTGCCAAAGGCGGCCAGCGCGACGAAAAGGCGCTGCGCGGCGGGCGTCAGCGCGTCATAGCTGCCGGCGAAGACGGGGGCCAGGTCGCGCTGCGGATCGTCGCCGTGGATCGCCAGCGCCAGGGCGGGCTGGGCCGCTAACTCCGCCGCCAGGCCGGCCAGGTCGCCGGCGCGCGTATCGGCGGCGCGGCCCGCCACGAGCTGGATCGCCAGGGTGTGATAGCCCAGCGCGGCCACGATGCGCGCGGCGTTCCGGTCGAAATCCGGCGGGCGCGATGCGAAGGGCTGGGCGAAAAGGGCCACGGCCTGGTCGGGCGGCAATACGTCCAGCGTCAGGCCGGCAGTGGGCGGCACGACCGAGGATGGCAAATCCTGGCGGGCGGTCAGCAAGAGCGCGGCTCCGGCCTCGTGCAGCGGCGCGACGAGGTGGCGCAGCGCCTCCGGCGGCAGGTCCGGCTCGATGTTATCCAGCATGATCAGGGCATGCTTGCCACCCAAGAGGCGATGCGCGGCGTCGCCCAGGCCGTTCCAGTCGGTGGCATCCGGCGGGCGGCGGTGCGGATCGAAGCGCGTCAGGGTGTCGCGCAGCACGTTCAGCGCATCATCCGCCGTCCGTTTGTCGTTGCACGCCATGAAGACGATCCCGTCGGGGAAGGCGTGTGCGTCGCGCAGTTCGCGCGCCACCTGCGCCGCCAGCGTCGTCTTGCCGATGCCGCCCACGCCGCGCACAGCGGTGATGCCCGCCACCTGCCCGCCCGCGAGGGTATTCTTGATCGCCGCGATCTCGTCCGCGCGCCCGACGAACTGGGGCGCGGTGGGCAGCGCATCGAAGGGCGGGCCGACATCCGGCACCACGGGGCCGGCGATCTCGCGGAACTGCGCTTCCAGCGTATCTACCCGTGTGACCACGGGGCCGACGACACCTTGCGCGGCCACCTGCGCCGTCGCCGCCATCTTTTCCGCCTGCCGGCTCTCTTCTTCTTGCGCCAGCCAGCGATCATAGATCGGCCCGGCGATCCCCAGGCCGACCAGCGCCGCCAGCAACGGCCAGAAGACGAGCGGCTGCTGCCGCGCCAATTGCACGATATAGACCTGCTGAAGCTGATCCCACGTGGGCAGCGCCGCCTGGCCCGACGCGACAATCGACTGGATGAAGCCAGCGACGATATTCAACCCCAGGAAGCTATAGACCACCAGATAGGCGCGATGGACGACGCGATGCCAGCGCCCGATGCGCCGACGCGGCGCGGCGACGGCAGGCGGGGCATCCACAACGGCGACGGGGGACGGCATGAGCGGCACCTCCAATACGAGCGCAAAAAACGACGATACCGATGAACAACGCTTCTCACAATTGCGCACAGTATAGCACACGGGCGAAAGGACGGGAACACGGAAGACACGGAGGATACGGAAGACACGGAGAAGGACGGGAACACGAAGGCCACGAAAATCCACGAAGGCCACGAAGAAAGACGCAGGGGACGAAGGCGGTGCGTCCTAGCCCGGAGGGGTTCCTGTTCCGAGCCGGGGGGTTCAACCCCCGGCGGGCGGGCGGCGGTGGGCATGCTGGCATGGCGGGCGGGCGATGGACGGGCGGTTGAAACCGCGCCGGTGGGGCGTGCCGCCACAAAACCCGCCGTCGCGGGTTGCCAGCCGGCCAACGTCACCGCGTGTGGGAACGATGCGTTGGGGGCAACGTGGTACGGTCGGGTATGGTGGAAACCCATGACGATGGGTTTCGTCGTCGCCAGACGTTCAGGCGCGGTTTCAACCGCCCGCCGTGTGGTCGTCGGGGGCATAATCGGCATATAGGGGCAAGCATCATTACCGCGCTGGTGGGACGTGTCCACCCGTAGCCCGTCTACACGGGGTTCCAGCAAACATAACCGATGGTGCCGCCGATGATCGGTAGCGTGCAGGAACGGGGCGGCGGACAGGAATGTCCGCCCCACGTCTGATCTCCCCTCTCCATCCGCAGATGGGATGTAGGGGCGATGCCTTGTGCTCGCCCTGGGGTGGGGCCACCGCGTTTACAGCGGCAGGCGGATGGTGAAGGTCGTGCCAGCGTCGATGGCGCTGGTGCAGGTGAGCGTGCCGCCGTGCTGTTCCACGATGGCGCGCGCTGCCGCCAGGCCCATGCCGCCGCCGTTTTTGCCCAGGCGCGCGGTGCGCTCGGCATCGTAGTCGCGGTCGAAGATGTGCGGCAGGTCATCCGGCGCGATGCCGATGCCGGAATCCGCCACGGAGAGCAGCAGCGCGTCGCCGGCTTGCCACGCGGCCAGGCGAACCGTGCCGCCCGCCGGCGTGAACTTGATCGCGTTCGTCACCAGATTCATGATCGCCTGGCGCAATCGCGTGCGGTCGCAGCGCAGGGGCGGCAGATCGTCCGGCGCGGCGCGTTCCAGGCGCAGCGGCACAGCCGCTGCCGCCAGTGCCAAATGTTGCTCGACCTCTTCCAGCAACTCCCCCGCCGCCAGCGTATCCACCAGCAGCGGTGCTTGGTCGGCATCGCGCCGCGTCAGATAAAGCAGATTCTCGATATACTCCATCAGCTCCAGCGAACTGTTGTGGGCCATGCTGAGCATCGCGCGCTGGCTGGCGGTGATGGGATGCTGGTGATCGGTGGCGACGAGTTCCACGAACCCGTTGATCGAATTGAAGCGGTTGCGCAGTTTGTGGGCTAATTCCGCTAAGAAGCGTTCGCGCTGCTGTTCCGCCGTCGGCGGCGCGTGGCTGGCGCGCATGACGAGCGCGTGTTGTGGCGCATGGCCGGCGGGCGCGGGGAGCGCGATGGCCCCGATGGTGACGGCGCGCTCCGTTTGCCCATTGCCGCCGATCAGCGCGGGCGCGCGGGGGCTGGGCTGGTTCTGGGCCGCCGGCTTCGCGCCATACAGCGGGCAATGCACCGTGCCACAGAACGGCACGCCCTGCTCGTCGTGGCAGCGCATGACTTCCTGGCACGTCTGGCCGATCAGCGCGGCGTCCCAGCCGGTCAGCGCATGCACGGCGGGATTCAGCGCGCGGATGGTGAAGTCGGCATCCAGCAGCAAGAAGGCATCGTCCGTGGCCTGAAAGAAGGCGTGGAGCGCGGCGGGCGGCAGCGTGGCGGGCGCGGTGGGGGGATCCGCCGTGGCGGCGAGGGCGGCGGCGAGGTGGCGTGTCAGCCCGGCGAGGGTGATGAGGTCGTCGGCGGCGAAGTCGCGCGTGCGCCGTCCCAGCACCAGATAACCGATGCTCGCGCCCGCCGCATCGCGCAGCGGGGCCACCAGATGCGCCCGCCAGGCGGCGCTCGTGCGGGTGGCACGCTGCACCTGCACCGCTGTCGCCCCCTGCGCCTGCGCGGCCAGGCGCTGCAATCGCTGACGCAGGGCGGCGCTGGGTTGGCGGAGGCTGGCCGGCGTGCCGGCGTGGGCATCGGCAGGCTGCCGCTCCACCGCGCCAGCGCAGACCAGGCCGCCCGGTAGATCCAGGAAGATGCAGGCGACCTCCGCCGGTAGACCTTCCACCAGCGCCCGCGCCAGCGCCTTCGCGCGCTGCGGCACGGTGCCGTGTGCCGCGCGGATGCGCCGCGCCAGTTGTTCGCGGTGCGCCTGCACGCTCTCTTCCAGCAGCGCGGCCAGCGGAATCTCCGTAGAGGAAGACGCGAAAAGATCGGGGGTGGTCATACACGCGCACCAGGCCATCCACCAACGCGATCACCGTACACTGTCTGATCTCCCCTCTCTATCCGCAGATGGGATGTAGGGGCGATGCCTTGTGCTCGCCCTGGGGGTGGGGCCGGCCTATCCTTTCGTGCTGAATTTATAGCCCGCGCCGCGTACCGTGCGTATATATAACGGATTAGCGGGGTCGGTCTCGATCTTGCGCCGCAGCTTACGGATATAGGAATCGACGATGTTGCTCGCACCGGGGAACTCATCGCCCCATACGGTGGCCAGCAGATCGTCGCGTGTTACCACTTGCTCGGCATGTTGCATCAGATGCATCAAGAGCTTCAGTTCGGTGGGGGCCAGGTTCGCGGGCCGGCGGCCTTTCACCGTCACCAGCAGGTTCGGCACATCCAGTTCGATGCCCTCGAAACGCCACTGCGGCTTCGCCTGGCTCATCGCGCGCTTATAGGTGCGGTGCAGCACGCTTTTCACGCGGGCAGCGACCTCGGCGGGGGCATAGGGCTTGGTGATGTAGTCATCCGCGCCCATGTTGAAGCCTTCCAGCTTGTCTTCCAACTCGTCGCGCGAGGTCATGAAGATCACCGGCACATCGATCTGGCGGCGTTTGAGTTCCTCGAAGAACGCGAAGCCGTTCATGTGCTTGGGGCCGAAGTTGACATCCAACAGGATCAGGTGGGGCGCGCGGCGTTCGACCATCTGCAACGCGCCGCGTGGGTTATCCACCTCTTCGACCTCATGCCCCTCGGTGCGCATCAGGTGCGCCACCATCGAGCGGTTATAGAAGTCATCTTCGACGACCAGGATGTGCATCGCCGCTTCCTTAGAGTAGATTCATGAACTCGTCAAGGGCGCGCTGAAGCGTACCCCGCCACAGTTCATTTGCAAAAAACAGTCGCACATTTCTAACAGTACGCCCCCGTGGCAACCTTGTCAAACAGAGCAACCTGGAAGTCCCAGCGCATGGGTAAATGTTTGGTGAAAGATTGGTCAGATCGGTGGCGCGCCATTGCATACCGCGCGTGCGCATGGTACGATGAAAGATGAGATGGCCACCCCGCAGAAAGGGAGCAACGATCACACATGGGTGTCATGTACCTCGCGTTTTTCAACGCATCCGTAGTGCTCGCCGCGCTGGCGGCGCTCGCCTACTTTATGTATACCTTCAATCAGTACCGCGTGGCGCAGGATGCGAAAAACGCGCGTCGCCGTGGCGGCAAGGGGGCGCGGGCGCGTGCCGCGCTGCAACCGGCGCTGGCGACCGTCGGCGGACCGCTGGCCGTCGCGCGGGCGCTGCGCCTGGTGCCAGGCTACGTGGCGAACCAGTCGGCGCAGATGTCGGCGACGGTGCAGCGCGTGCGCGGCGTCGGCCAGGGCGGCGCGGTCGCCGTGCCAATGCGCAGCGAGTTCGAGGTGGCGGATGGCGCGCTGCCCATCAGCGAGGCCGGCGCGGCCTTCGGGCGGCTGGGGACGATTCTGTCGTGGCTGCTGGCTTTCACGCTGGCGGTGGCGCTGCTCATGCGCACGCTCATCACCGGCCATGCGCCGTGGACGAACATGTATGAGGCCAGCATCGCCCTGGCTGAATTCCTGACCATCGCCTACATCTATTTCGAGATTCGCTATAAGACGCGCACACTGGGGCTGGGTGCCTCGGTGATGGCCGTGATCCTGATGGCCTCCGCCGTCTGGGTCGGCGCGGCGTTCAACCAGGCGGAGCCGGTGCAGTTCCAGAAGATCATGCCCGCCCTGCAAGACAATCCCATCCTGACGATCCACGTCTCGATGATGATCGTCTCGTATGCCTTCTTCATCGTCGGCTTCATCTGCGGCGTGATCATGCTGGTGCAGGGCGACGGCCCTCAGCCGCGCTATGCCTGGCTGCCCAGTGGCGAGGCCGCCGACGAACTGGGCTATCGCAGCGTCACCATCGGCTTCCCGCTGCTGGCGCTGGGGATCATCCTGGGTGCGTATTGGGCGAACTACGCCTGGGGCCACTATTGGAGTTGGGACCCCAAGGAGACCACGGCGCTGATCACCTGGCTGATCTACGCGATCTATCTGCACGCGCGGGGCTTGCGCGGCATGCGCGGCAAAACGATGGCCTGGCTACTGATCGGCGGCTTCGCGGCGACGCTCTTCACCTATTTCGGTGTCAGCTTCATCGTGCCAGGGCTGCACAGCTATGCCGGCGTGAAGTCGTAAACGGCCCCACCCCCCGGCCCCCTCCCCATCTGCGGATGGAGAGGGGGTGATCAGACGTGGGGCGGACATTCCTGTCCGCCGGGTGACAGACAAGAATGACTGTCCTCCAAGGATCGTGGGGCGGATATGCACAATGAGAGGCAACCTCTCTACCCAGCAGATGCTATTCTGCTGGGTTTTGTGTTATACGCTTTGTGGGTAATTACTCTACCACCCGGAGGACCGTCATTCCATACCTGTCTGTCCGGCAATGGCCACCGTCTGTACCCGAAAGGTGTTTTACGCACCGTTGGTATGACGTAGGAAAAGGAACCTCTCCAAGTTGTCGCTGCGCTCAATCATAAAATTCTAGCTTGCACCCTACCAGGACAAAAAACAGGCGTGGAGCAACTCTAGCTATGTGCTCGACGCCTGTTGCACCCGTTACGGGTGATCAGTGTGAATACCCGGAAGACAGACACGAAAGGCTGTCCTCCAGGTGGGCATGAGGCAAACATTTTTGTCCGCCGACTCGTGTCCCCATGACCGACATCACCTGCGATGGGTAGTATGCCAGGCAATTAGGAATTTAGCTTGTCGTCGATCTTGCGCTCGACATTGCCCGCACCTTGCTGGAAGTTGCCTTTCGCCTGGCGGCCCATCCCTTGGCCTTCCATCCGGCGATTACCGAAGATGCGCCCGATGAAGCGCTGGATGCCACCAGTGCCACGATTCGCCGCGCCGCGTCCGCTATCTGCGGCTCCGCGCTGCCCCAAAGGACGATTGTTAGGATTATTGTTCATCGCGTTCACTGCTCCTTCGCTGACGCTTTCACTTGCCACGGATGCCCCATCCATACGCGCACCCTCGCGCGTCGGTGGCTCCGCTTAGGGGGGATATATGCATAAAGGATGCCAGTGGACAAGCATATCCGCTCCACATCAAGACTCCCCTCTCCATCTGCGATGGGGAGGGGCTGGGGGTGGGGCTGCCTCACCGTCGCCAGCGCATGACCAGGCCGTGGTCGCCCACCGCCCATGCCTCGTCGTCGTTCAGCCAGGCGACGGCGCGCAGCGTCGTGGGGACGGGGCGTTCGGCGTGAACGGACCAGTCGGTGCCGTCGAACCAGGCCAGCGCACCCTCTTCACCCACCGCCCAGCCCTCGCCCAGCCGGTTGAAGGCGACGGCGCGCAGCGTCGGCAGGCCGAGATCCTGCGCGACCTGCCAGCCGGTGTTATCCAGGTGCAGCAGCAGGCCGTTGGCCCCGACGGCCCAGGCATCGTTGTCGCCGCAGTGATCTACGCCCCAGAGATCGCCCCAGCCGGTCGCGTTCGTGCGCGCCTTCCAGGTGCCTTGCACCAGACGCAGCAGCAGCGAGTCTTTGCCCACCGCCCAGCCGTCGCCCAGGTCGTCGATGGCGATGTGGCGGATCTGCCCGCGCCGCACCGGCAGCGGTTCCAGCATCAGGTCGCGCAGGTCCACCAGCGCGCCGGAGGCACCAGCGATCCAGCCGGAGATGGGCGAGTCGAGTGCGATGGCGTGCAGCGAATCTTCGACGTTGCCCTGCAAGACGGACCAGCGCCCGTTGGTGAAGTGCAGCACCGTGCCGAAATCGCCGACGGCCCAGATGTGGCCGGTGGCGGAGGCGACGGCGTGCAGGGTATAGGAGGTCGCCATCGGCAGGGCCACCCATGTGTCGTGGTTATGGACGAGTACCAGGCCGCGTTCGCCGCAAGCTACCAGGCCGTGACCAGGGCGACCCGCCACGCTGAGCAGCACTCCACCGGCAGGGCCGGCCATGATCTCCCAGCCGTGGCGCTTCGGTCCGGCGGGTGGGGCCGGCAATACGTCGCGCAGCATGCCGCTGGCCGTCGTAGGGATGATGCGCGTCGGCAGGTCGATCTCGATGGTCGGCGCGGCGGCCCCGCAGCGCACGCAATAGGCCGCGTCGGCTGTGTTGCGCGCCTGGCAGATGGCGCACCACCACTGCCCCGCCAGCAGTTCGCCGGTGCCGGCGCGCAAGCCGCCTGTCGCGCTCAGCGGCGCGCTCTGGCGCAACACGCCCGTCTGGCGCGTGGGTGAGGTGGGGGGCAGCGTCGCCGCCAGCGCCCAGCGCATATCCTCCGCCGTCTGGAAGCGGTCGCTGGGACGCAGTTCGAGCGCGCGCAGGATGACCTGCTCCATCACCGGCGTGATGTCGGGCTGGTACTGGCTGGGCGGGATGAGCGTATCCGTGGCGACACGGCTGGGGGCATCCGGCGGAATGACGCCGGTCAGCAGGTTATAGAGCGTCGCGCCCAGGGCGTAGATGTCGGATCGCGCATCCGTACTGCCCTGACCGTACTGCTCCAGCGGCGAAAAGCCGTCCGTCACAGCCCGCGCGGCCACCTGGGTGTTGTTACCGACCTGATAGAGCTTGGCGATGCCGAAGTCCACCAGCACCGCGCGCCCATCGGGCGTGATCTTGATGTTCGCCGGCTTGATGTCACGGTGAATGATCGGCGGTTGGTGGGTATGGAGGGCCGTCAGGGCATTGCAGATCTGTTCCACCCAATCGCGCACCAACTCTTCGCCGATGGCACCGCTCATATCCAGATGGCTTTCGAGATCTTCACCTTCGATGTATTCCATCACCAGATACAACCCGCCGGCATGTTGAAAGTAGTCCCACACGGCGGGCAGATTCTCATGGCGCACGCCGGCCAGGATGTCAGCTTCCAGGCGGAATTGTTCGGCGCTGTCCGCCGACGGATCGAAGGTCTCCTTGACGGCGCAACGCTTGTGCTGGCGCGTATCCTGCGCCACATACACCGCGGCGAAGCCGCCGGCCTTAATCAGCCGTTCGATGCGATAGCGGTTGGCCAGCAGCGTGCCGGATACCAATGCCTTGTGCGGCATACGTCAGAGATCCTCCATGCTATCGATCAAGCCAATGGTATGAGCGTGGATTAAGCGGTGATAGGATACCCCAGCCGCGCGAGCAACGGCGCGACCTGGCCGGCGGGATAGGCGATGGGATACCGTTGGCGCGGGCCATGCGAGTCTGAGCCGCTGCTGGCAAGCCAGCCGTGTCGCGCGCAATACGCCGCGTACTCGCGTACCTGCTCCGGCGAGTGGCGCGGATAATAGGCTTCCAGGCCGTCCACAGGGATGGCGTCGGCGCGCAGTTCGTCCAGCACCGGCGGATCGTACCACGTTTCGCTTTCGTGCCGGCCCGGATGGGCGATGATGGCGATGCCGCCATCGGCATGCGCGGCGGCGACGGCCTCAGCCAGCGGCACGGCGACGGTGCGATGCCCGGCCTCCTGCACCAGCCGCAGCCCCGCCTGGAAGTCCGGTGCGTAGCCATGTTCGCGCAGCAAGGTGATGTTATCCAGCGGATGATTGAGCGCCCCACCTTTGTCTGCCAGCACCGTTGCCATGCGAGGGAAAGCATAGCCCTGGTGCTGCAACGCCGCGTTGACAGCGCGGGCATTGGCTAGCTGGCCGTCGCGCACGCCCTGTGTCACGGCAGCCAGCGCGCCGCCCGCTGGATCGAAGCCCAGGCACAGCAGGTGGGTGATGCCATCGCGCCAACTGGTCGTCACCTCCACGCCCGGTACGATGGTGATGCCGCGCGCCGCGCCCAGCGCCCGCACGTCGTCCACCGTGTCCACGCGGTCGTGGTCGGTGACGGCCACCAGCGCGAAGCCGTTGGCCGCCAGATAGTCGCAGAGCGCCGTGGGCGTCCAATGCCCATCGCTATAGATCGTATGCATATGCAGATCGACAGCGGACTGCGCGGTGATGGACCGTCCTGTATATGGCTGTGAAATCACCGGTTGCTCCCAAGTATGGCTGGCTGCCGCGCCGCTTGGCGCTGGTTGCGCCGGCTGGTTTGGCTTAGTCAGTATAGCACGAATCTTGTCTTCCATCTATAAGATACAACCAACGTGCTACGCGGCAGTAGCATTGTGTACCGGTGGTCCTGGTACTTTCAGCCAACGCCGCCCGCTCGTTGCACACCTCCGCCGGTACGATACCGTTTATGGGTAATCACGAGGTAGAGGAAACCTTGACAGCCAGGAATGGCTGTTCTCCGGATGATGGTGACAGCCAGGAATGGCTGTCCTCCAGTGATAGCGTGTTTACCCGCATAGAGTGTGATATATTCCTGTTTTCGCCATAATCCTGCGTAATTTTTGATTTGCTGATCATGGCCAGTGTGTCTTGCATCCTTAAAAACACACCCAGGGATCGCTATACCTGATAGCGATCCCTGGGTGCATGCTCGTATGCTTGCGGCACTACTCGGCGGTGCCGTTGAGGGTCGTCTGGGCCTGGTCCAGTGTGGAATTAGCCGATGTCTGGGTGCGGTTGAGCGTCGAGTTGACGCCCTGGCGAACCTGCTCAATCATGGGTGACGATTTTTCGCGCAGGTCGCTGACGCGCGTCTGCGTCTCTTGCTGCAGGGTGTTCAGCCGTTGCTGCACCTGGGCGCGCGTGAGATCGCCGCGTTGGGGCGCGAACAGCAAGCCGATCGCCGATCCGGCGACCAGACCCCAGAAAAAGCCTTTGAACATAGCGTATACTCTCCTCGTAGTGGTGTTGGGTGGTTTTTCCAGTGCATCGTTGCCATCAGATGCAACACTGCATCGAACAGGCCAGCAAGTTCTATGCCACCAGTCAAACAAATCAGTGGTGACGAAAGTCACGTAGACAGTATATCTTTTTGCACTGGCGGTGTGCGCTGGTTCGTTCCTACAGTACAGTATAGCAGCAGATTCATAGCCTCTGCTGTGCAGCGGGACGCTTTTCCTACTTCTTTTCAGTGCAATGCAGGGCTGGGAGATGCGAAGAAGGGATTTTCACGGATTTCGCCACAGATCTGCCACAATGGCGTGACACATCTTTCACGCTTCTCTCATACAATCGGAGTATGCTGTACCAGGACGGTAAACGATGTCTTGATCCGTTCGTGATTTGCATAAGCGGTGCTGCTGATGCTAGGATAGGGGCAAGAGACGCTTGGATGTTACAGGCAT
This sequence comes from Ktedonobacteria bacterium, assembly GCA_027459785.1. Taxonomy (GTDB): domain Bacteria; phylum Chloroflexota; class Ktedonobacteria; order Ktedonobacterales; family JACDGC01; genus JAJPKG01. The sequence goes on from DAIDGU010000013.1 coordinate 87,860, forward strand.
CTCGCTCGGCCCCACACGCACACAACCAGAGAGGACTTTTTATTCTGATGGCAACCGAAATGACCCAGACGCCCGCGAGCGCGGGCCAGACGCAGACGCCATTCGCCCTGGAAGGGCGTGATATCACCAAGAGTTTGCCCCTCGGTGGACAGCGCATCGAGATCCTGAAAGGTATCAGCTTCGCCGTCAATCATGGCGAGTTCGTCGCCATCGTCGGCCCCTCCGGCTCCGGCAAATCGACCTTGCTGGGCATCATCGCCGGCCTGGATACGCCGACCAGCGGCCACGTGCTCATCGACGGCATCGACATCACCAAGATGGGCGAAGGTCAGCTCGCCGGCGTGCGCAACCAGAAGATCGGCATGGTCTACCAGGCGTTCAACCTCATCCCCACGCTCACCGCGCAGGAAAACGTGGAAGTGCCGCTGTATGTCGGCAAGCACCAGGGGCTGCCTAGCCAGCGCGCCAAGGACATGCTGGCGCTCGTCGGCCTGGCCCATCGCCTGAAGAACCGTCCCAATCAGCTTTCCGGCGGCGAGCAGCAGCGCGTGGCCATCGCCCGCGCCCTCGTCACCCAGCCCGCGCTGATCATCATGGATGAGCCGACCGGCAACCTGGATAAAGCCAACGCCGACAATGTGCTGAACATGATCCGCGGCCTGCAACAGCAGACGGGGACGACCTTCATCATCGCCACGCACGACCCCAACGTCGCCGCCGCCGCTCAGCGCGCCATCCGCCTTGAAGATGGCCGCATCGCCTAAAAAGAGACGAACTCGAACACGAAGGCCACGAAGCAGCACGAAAATAACGAAAGGATCTTTCAAAAATTTTCGTGACTTTCGTGAATCTTTCGTGGCTTTCGTGTTCGGTTGTCTTTGCAGATAGAGAGTAACTGTTATGCGCTTAGGACTCTATTGGAATTACGCCACGCGCTCGCTCATCCGTAGCGGGCAGCGGACGGTGCTGGCGATCTTCTGCATCGCGGTGGGCGTGATGGCCATCGTCGCGCTGCAACTCGTCGGCCTCAGCATCAACCTGGCCCTGACGACGAATGTGGTGCAGGCCAACGGCGGCGATATCAACATCTCCACCATCAACACGCCGCTGTCGCCGGGCGATCTCGCCAAGGTCAGCACCTTCAAGCAGAACGGGCAGATCACCGATTACGCGACGGCGTACCGCACGGCTGGCCAGATCACTCTGCCCGACGGCAGCATCGTCAGCCCTGATCTCATCGGTGTTTCCAGCAACTTTCCCCTGGTTGGCGATGCCAATTTCATCGCGCCGAGCAGCAACCTCAACACCCACACGCTGCTGACGGGCAATAATGTCATCCTGGATGACAGCACGTATAACGCCCTGAATGCCCACATCGGCGAGAGCTTTCAGGTGAAGACACAGGATGGCCGCCTCGTTCCCGTGACCCTCGCTGGCGAATACAAGGCCGGTAGCGGGTTCGGCAACGGCGACATCTATATCGCCGCCGCGACGCTGGCCGCCATTCCCGATGCTGCCGGCAAGCCGGTGGCACCATCCTACTCGGATATCTACATCACCGCGCCCAGCGGGAATGTGGATAGCGTGAAAAACGCGCTGACCACCGCTCTGCCGACGGCGAACGTGCGCTCGGCGAGCGATCTGCTGAAGCAGCGGCAAGATCAGGTCAATCAGATCCGCCTGTTCTTGCAGATCGTCGGCTTGCTGGCGCTTTTCATCGGCGGCATCGGCATCATCAACACGATGCAGGTGTTGCTGCGCCGACGACGCGTCGAGATCGCCATGCTGAAAACCGCCGGTTACAGCCAGCGTAGCCTCTATGGCTTCTTTGGGCTGGAAGCGGCTTTGCTGGGCCTGCTCGGTGGCATCCTCGGCACGTTGCTGGCGCTGCTGGCGAGCAATCTGGTGCGTGGCGTGGTGGAAAACGCCTTCCAGGTGCAGTTGCCCGTCATCCTCGACGGTTTTACCATCGCCTCTGGCGTCGCCATCGGCTTTTTCACGGCGCTGATCTTCGGCATCTTGCCCATCGTGCAGGCCAGCCAGGTGCGCCCGCTTTCCGTCCTGCGCGAGAGCGACGAGGGCGCGGGACGCAGCTCCTTTGCGCTAACAGGCGCGTTGCTGGTGCTGCTGCTGGCGCTCTTCGTGGGCCTGGCCACCTCGATTATCGGCAATTTCCTGAATGCGCTGCTGATCGTGGTCGGCGGCGTCATCATCCTGGGCCTGCTCGCCGCCGGTTTCGGCGCGCTGGTGCTAGCGATCTCGAAGCTGCCAATTTATGAGCGTCCCAGCCCCAAGATCCTGCTGTGGATTCTGGGCGCGTTCGGCGGCATCCTGGCGGCGGGCATCGTTTCCGGCATCCTGGGCGGCATCGGCTTCCTGTTGTCCAAAGTCGGTTCTCAGGTCGGCGGCGTCTTCGGCAACTTCGTCAGCTACGCACAGATTGGCCTGACGGGCCTGGGCGTGATCCTTTTCGGCGGCGCAGGCGTCTTCTTCCTGGCGACGCTCATCGACGCGGTCGTGATGTTCCTGCCGAACTCGTGGAAAAACGCCGTCATGCTGGCCTATCGCAACATGGGCCGCCAGCGCATCCGCACGACCATCACGCTCACCGCCCTCTTCGTGGGCGTCTTCGCCATCGGCATCGTGCTGCTGGTGGGCCAGGGCATCAAGGACGCCATCAACGGCTTCCTGAACACCCAATTGCAATACAACGTTTTCGTGCTTGCTCCCGAAAGCCAACATGCGGCACTGGCCGCGCAGGTGCCGGGGCTGCCGGGTCTGCAAAACAACACCTACACCGAAAACACGGCGATGGTGGGCCTGAACCCGATCAGCATCAACGGCACGCCCTTCAGCGTCATTCTGGCGCAGTTGCCGAATGGCGGCAAGGAGCGCGGTGGCAAAAACGAATTGCTGGCGCTACTGGGCAGCATGGAAGGCTTCAACCTGAGCAGCACGAGCGCCGGTAGCACGCCTGATCCCGCTGTAGCGATCACCGGGCGCGATCTGACGGCGGCGGACGCCGGCACGAATAACGTCATGCTGAACGAAGGCTTACACATCGCCCCCTTCAATTTGCAGACGGGCGCTACCGTGGTGGTGCAAAACCTGCAAGGCAAGCAGGAAACGCTGACGGTGGTGGGCTTCTGGGGCGGGGCCAAGGCCGCCACCTCCTTCGCCACAATCTACGCCGACTCCAAGCTGACCGAGACGCTCGGCGGATCTCAGACGCTGGATGTCTATTCGTTGAAGGTCGATCCGGCTAAGGCGATTGCGTTGCGCAAGCAACTCAACAGCAGCCTGCCGGTCGCGCAGGTGGTCAGCATCGCTGATCTCACCACGCTCATCAATCAGGTGCTGAACGGCTTGATCTCGATGCTGACGACCATCGCCTCTCTGGCGCTGATCGCCGGTCTGATCATCATTGCGAACGCCGTGGCGCTGGCGATGCTGGAACGGCGGCGCGAGATCGGCATCTTGAAATCGGTGGGTCACACCAGCGGCTCGGTGCTGGCGACAGTGCTGATCGAAAACGGCCTGGTTGGTGGCCTGGGCGCGCTGGTGGCGATGTTGCTGGTCGGCACCGTGCTGGGCATCCTCACGCTGCTTTCCGGCGTCAACTTCGGCTTCAACCCGCCGATCATCGCGCTGATCATCGCGTCGTCCTCCATCGTGACGATGCTCATCTCCGCGCTGGTGGCGTGGAGCGCGACACGCGTGCGCCCGCTGGAAGTGCTGCGCTACGAGTAAACGCGCTGGCGTGGGATGTGGGGTGTGCAACTCTCTGAAATGAACATCCGCAACGCTTTCGGGGCTAGCGGCCCCACCCCCGGCCCCTCCCCATCTGCGGATGGAGAGGGGAGATCAGGCGGGCGAACCTGTGTTCCTGGTGGACATGCCTGTCCGCCAGCGTGTCGCTTGATAGTGCAGGGAGGCGGCGAGTCGGCGAGTGGACGCGCTGCATCACGCACACATATAATGTTGCAAAGGGATTTCGTGGTTATAATTGGGGACAGGAGGGCGATGCACTTGGATGATGATCCGCGCCTGAGCCGGGTTGCGGCGCTCTGCCTGGCGCTGCCGGAGACGACGCGCCAGCCGTTCGGCTTGCACGCGCGCTTCCTGGTGCGTGCCAAGTCCTTCGCCTACTATATGGATAATCATCACGGCGATGGCATCGTTGGCCTCTGCTGCAAAGCCGCGCCGGGGATGAACACGGCGATGGTCGCCGCCGATCCCGCGCGCTTCTACCTGCCCGCCTACCTGGCCTCTAATGGCTGGGTGGGCTTGCGCCTGGATGGCGACGCAATCGATTGGGACGAGGTGGCCGCCCTCGCCGTCGATAGCTATCGCCTCATCGCGCCCAAGCGCCTCGCCGCGCGCCTCACGGACGGCGGGTGATATGTGGCAACGCAAGGAGGCACATCCAGCGTGGGCCGTGAGAGGATAAAATCCCCTCGCTCGGCAAAGCCGCCCTCGTGGGCTACCGGCGGCGATTATCGCGCATAACAAAGCGATTTGCGATAGGTTTGTACGAGCGCTTGCATTTGCTATTGAATGTCAAAAATATGCTATTTTAGAGTTCTCTGCGACTGGTACGATACAGCGGAGGCAGCAGTGGGACTTTATCCTGAAATCGACCGCGCCACCTTCGCGCAGATGACTGCCTGGTGGTGTGATCCCATGCTGCCGGCGTGGTTGTTGGCGGAGGTGGATGACGCATATTCCTGGGACGAAGCGCGTAGTGTGTTTTGCACTGAACTTGCGTTTTGCTTAGCTGAATCTGAGGAAGGTCGGGGATTTCTCACCAACTATTTTTATCTATCTGATGTGGCCCAACGATGCGCGGCCCTTATTTCCCTGGCGCATAAAGACCATGCCGATGCTGCAATCATCGCAGCTATGATCGCCGCGTTCCATGCGCAGCCGGCGAAATTGCGCATCACGGCCCTCATGGGCTGTTGCGCGCTCGATCATTATCCCCTGCCCCGCGACGAGGTAGCTTCCCTCATAAATGATGCCGATGGCCTGCTGGCCGCGTGGGCGATAGTCTATCTCAGTCGGTCGAATCCCTCTATGGCGCTGACGCTCTTGCGCCGTGCGCTGGCCGATCCGCGTCCGCTTGTCCGCGAGTGCGCGTGCGATGAAGCCGGCGACCGCGCGTTCACTGAACTCACCGAAGCGATTGGACAACTGCGCATTGATTCCGACGCCAATGTACGCAAAGCCGCCAGCATCAACTATCTCATCCTCACTGATACCTACCTGTGATATTCGTGCATCTCTGTTACGTGCTGCCATGCTATCAGCATTGCGTGCTAATTTTTTAATGAACCCTGTTCTCCTCGCCGTTAGCCCAGCGGGCGTCTATATCGAGCGAGGTGGCTTCAGCCCCTCGCGGCCCCATCCGGCCCACTCCACGATCTCGTTTTTCTCGCGCGAACCGCCCCGTCCCAGGCTCCGCAGGGAGCCTTCGTGATCGAAGCCAAGCGGGTTTACCCGCCGGCTGGGCCTGCCACGCGATCCTGTTCCCCTTGGCCGCTCACCCCGCCGGCTGGGCGCGGGGCAATGGGTTTATAACCTCCCCGTGTCCCTTTCCAGTGCGGATGATATGATGCGTAGAACAAGATATCATTCTCAAAGGGAGCGACCAACGATGCGGATCGTCACCGTCGCGCAGATGCGCGCCATCGAAGCGGAAGCGGAGCGGATGTTTGGGTTGGATGGGCCGACGTTGATGGCGGCTGCCGGCCACAGTGCGGCGGTGATCGCGCGGGATTGGCTCGGCGGCGCTGTCGCCGGGCGGCGTGTGTTGGTGCTGGTGGGGCCGGGCAACAATGGCGGAGACGGGCGCGTGATGGCCGGCCATTTGGTCGAGATGGGCGCGACGGTCGCTTTCTATGACTGGCAGACGCGCGCCTTGGAACGCGGCTCCAGCACAGCGCCGATCGATTGGGACGCCCCCGACGCGCTGGATCGTCTGCTGGCAGAGACGGACGTGGTGGTGGACGCGCTGCTGGGCATCGGCGTCTCGCGGCCCCTGAGCGCCGAGATGCAGGCGCTGAACAAGCGCGTGCGCGATGCGCGGCTGCGGCGCGGCGACGCGCCTCAGATCATCGCCGTCGATCTGCCCTCCGGCGTGAATGCGGATACCGGCGAGGTCAGCGTCGGCACGCTGGCGGCGGACCTCACCATCACGCTCGGCGCACCCAAGATCGGCCTCTTCTGGTATCCGGCAGCGGCCTATCTGGGCGCACTGCGCGTCGGCGACATTGGCCTGCCAGCGGAAATGGACCTGGGTGGTGTGGCGTCGATGGTGACGCCGACGGCGGTCGCGGCGCGCTTGCCCGAACGCAAAACGGATGCAAACAAGGGGACGTTCGGCAAGGCGCTGTGTGTCGCGGGGTCGCCGCGCTTCCCCGGCGCGGCGCTGATGACGGCGACCGGCGCGGCGCGCGTGGGCGCGGGCCTCGTCACCATCGCCACCACCCCCGCATTGGCGCAAGCCTACATCGGCGCGTTGCCCGAAGCGACCTATGCATTGTTGCCGGACGATCCCCAGGCCCGCGCCCAGGCGATCCTGGCGGCGGCGCAGTCGGTGGACGCGCTCTTGATCGGGCCGGGCATCGATCAGGAACCGGCGACGCGGGAATGGTACCTGGCGGTCCTCAGCGGCCTGCGTGATCTGCCGGATGAGCAGCGCCCCCACCTGATTCTGGACGCCGACGCGCTGAATTTGCTGAGCAAGGAAACGGATTGGTGGCGCTTGCCGCCGCCGCGCACTGTGCTGACGCCGCACCCCGGCGAGATGGCGCGGCTGATGGGGCGCGACGCGCACCTGGCCGGCAGCGGCTTGGAGCGCCTGGCGACGCTGCGCGACCTGGCCGCGCACTGGGGCCATGTGATCCTCCTCAAAGGCGCGATCACCACGATCATCCCGCCCGACGGCCCGCACCACACGCGCCCCTGGCTGAACTTCGCGCCGAATCCCGCGATGGCGACAGCGGGGATGGGCGATGTACTCAGCGGCATCATTGTGGGCCTGCTGGCGCAGGGCATGGCACCGGAAGATGCGGCGCTGGCCGGAGCCGCGCTGCATAGCGCCGCTGGTCGCCGCGCCGCCGACGCGCAGGGCGGCATCCTGGCGGGGCTGCTGACGATGGACCTCGCCGCCCAGATCCCCGCCGCCCGCCACGCGATCCAGGGAACCTCATCTCCCGCCACCACTAGCGATCACGCCTAGCTGCTTAGTATGCGCCGGCCAGCAATCATCGTGAGGCGGACATTCCTCATCGTAGGCCGGACATTCCTGTCCGCCATGTGACCGACACGAATGTCTATCCTCCAGATTTACTCGCGGGGCGGTCATTCCTGTCCGCCGCACCCGGTCACTGTTGATTGTTGCGAAATACGTGCTTGCTGCTGCTACCCATTCCTTGCGCAATCGGTGCGGATATTGCGCGCTCCCAAGGCGGATGTCACGGCGCAGAGCGAGGAGGGGGTAGCATGCATGGGTAACTCTGGACCGCCATCGTTGACCATCGCGTTGTCGGCGTTTCGCGGTCGGCAGGTGCATCTGGTGGAGGCGCACGATGCTGGCATGCGCATGCTCGCTGCGCTGTTGGAGCAAGCGGGAGCGCGTTGTTCCCCCTGCACACAACCAGTCCAAGCGGCGATGGGAAAACCCTGCGACCATATGCAGGCGAACGGAGCCGATCTGGTCGTCGCACCGCCGGCGGTGCAGCAACAGCCAGCGACCGCACCCGACCTCGCGTACGCCGAGGCGCATCAGATTCCCGTCGTCGCCTGGCCCGCGCTGCTGGGCATGGTGCTGGCCGATCAATGTGTCTGCGCTGTCGTGGGGCCGGCAGCAACCCAAACCGCCACGCGGCTCGTACAGATTTTGCGCCATGCAGGTGAAGATCCGAGCTACGCCATTGGGTCGCAGGAAAACGGCGGCGTGCATCAGGGGCGGACGGCGTTGTGGATCGTGACGACGGACGCGGCCTACGGCAACCTGCGTCACTTGCATCCCCGGCTGGCGCTCATCACGCATGTTCCCGACGAGGCGGTCGCCGGCTACAATGATCCCGCCGAGGTGCAGCGCACCTTCGATGCCTTCGTCGCCGGTATGGATCTCTATCAGCCTTGGCCGTATGCGCCGACCCTGATCCTCAATGGTGATGATCCAGGGTGTCGCTTGCTGGCCGCTCGTATGGCCGCCTGGCCGGGTCAGATCGTTCGTTTCGCCCTCACGACACCAGGCGTTGAAATCCAGGCGACCCCAGTACCGGGTAACGTCCAGAGCTTGCGGGTGCGCGAGCAAGGCGGCGGGCGCGGCTATCGTATGCCTGTGTCGGCGGCGGATCCTTCTCTGGTAACGGCGACTTTTGCGGCGAGTTGCGCCGCGCGCCACCTTGGTGTGGGGCTAAGTGTGATCGCCCAGTCAATCAGCGCCATGCAACCAACACCTGAGACAGCTACGTAAATCCCATGTAATAGGTAGGGTGGCCAAGCCTGTTTGCCCACCCAGTAGAGGAAGGGATCAGCATGGATCTATATCCACCCAATCGGCAACCCGCTGATAGCCCACTTGCCCACGAAGATATCGTCGAATTCACCGAAGGCACCGCCTCCCAGGGCAGCTTCGAGCCGGCGCTGGTCGATACCGCCGGTGATGCCGACACACGCAGGGCGGTGCAAGACATTCGCACGGCCTTGAGCGAGAGCCTGGATATGCCCTTAGCCGCCCTCAATCAAGAAGTGGTTGTCGGCATCATCGAGCCGGTGGACGCCCCCTCAGCCCCAGTAGCGCCCGCCGCGCCACTAACGCCGCGCCAACACAGCGCCTTCCAGCCGGATGTCCGCTGGTTGGCCCTCAGCGGTCTGTTCGCCATTGCCCTCGGCGGTGGAAGCTGGCTGGTGTGGCAATGGCTGAAAGACGAACGTTAGTTTACGCACAAGGAGAAAGTCACTCATGCCCAAATCGTTGCAGGATATGGTGGTCGTCATCACCGGCGCATCGAGCGGCATTGGCCGCACCACCGCCCATGCCTTCGCCAAGCAGGGCGCGACCGTCGTACTGGCCGCGCGCAGCGAGGCTAGCTTGCGCGACGCAGCGACCGAATGTGAGCAGCAGGGCGGCAAGGCATTGATCGTCCCGACCGACGTAACCGACGAAGCCGCGGTCAACGCCCTGGCGCAACAGGCGCGCGATGCGTTTGGCCACGTTGATGTCTGGGTGAACGATGCCGCCGTCATCCTCTTTGGCCGCTTCACCGAAGCGCCCTCCGATGCCTATCAACATGTCATCGAGACCAATCTTTTCGGGACCATCCACGGTGCGCGGGCGGCGCTGCGTCTTTTTCAGGATCAAGGCCACGGCACGTTGATCAATATCGCCTCCGTGGAAAGTAAGATCGGCGTTCCGTATACCAGCGCGTATGCGATCTCCAAACACGGCATCCGTGCGCTTTCTGAATGCTTGCGGCAAGAGATGGCACTGGCCCATGCCAAGGACATCCATATCTGTGCCATTCTCCCCGCCACCATCGACACACCCTTGTTTCAACACGCGGCGAATTACACCGGCTTCGCGGCGCAAGCCATGCCGCCGGTCTACGCGCCGGAGCGCGTGGCGCAAACGGTGCTGAACTGCGTGCGGCGTCCGCGCCGCGAGGTCGCCGTGGGCGGTGCCTCACGGATGTTCCAGACGCTGCACGCGCTCATGCCCGCCGTGGCGGAACGCATGATGGCCTTTCAGGCTGATAAAACGCATCTCAATCATGCTGTCGCCCAGGCTGCGACAGCCGGCAATCTCTTCACGCCACAGCCGCAGCTCGATGCGCCCACCGGCGGCTGGAAGCAGCCCCGCGCGCGGCAACTGCCGCAGTGGTTGCGCAAGACACCGGGCCAGGTGGCGGCCACTGCCGTCACCACCGCCGGCATCGCTGGCGCATGTCTCTTCCTGGTGCGCGGGCGCTGAAACAGGGAATGTTAGATACGGCAACGCCACCACCGTCAGGGATGATCCTCTCTGGTGGTGGCGTCTATTTTTTATGTATGTGATACCAATTTTGGGTAGAGACTGTGGTCAGCGGGGCCGGACAGACAGGAATGTCTGTCCTCCGGGGTGAGGGAGAATGGCGGTCCTCCGGGGAATGTAGCGACAGACAGGAATGTCTGTCCTCCGGTACCATATTGATTAGATGAATGGTTGCGGGGGCCGGATTCGAACCGACGACCTCCAGGTTATGGGCCTGACGAGCTAACCACTGCTCTACCCCGCGTCAGTTGCACATTTCGAGCGCCTCCCGTGCAGGAGGGGGGGGCGGGCAACTTAACGACTGAAGAGTGAGAAAGAGGCGAGGGATAGGAAAGATTTGAGCGATCAGCGCGATCGACCTAGGATGGTTGCCGGTACAAAGGGCAACCATATATCCCTAGAAAGGAGGTGATCCAGCCACAGCTTCCGCTACGGCTACCTTGTTACGACTTCACCCCAATCACGGGCCCCACCCTCGGCAGGCGCGTCCCTTACGGGTTGGCGACCCGACTTCAGGTGTTACCCACTTTCGTGGTGTGACGGGCGGTGTGTACAAGACCCGGGAACGTATTCACCGCCGTGTGCTGACCGGCGGTTACTAGCAACTCCGACTTCACGGAGGCGGGTTGCAGCCTCCGATCCGAACTGAGGCCGGGTTTAGGAGATTCGCTCGGCGTCGCCGCCTGGCGTCTCATTGTCCCGACCATTGTAGCGTGTGTGTCGCCCTGGACGTAAGGGCCGTGCTGACTTGACGTCATCCCCGCCTTCCTCCGCGTTGTGCGCGGCAGTCCCGCCGGATGTGTAACCGGCAGTAGGGGTTGCGCTCGTTAGGGGACTTAACCCAACACCTCACGGCACGAGCTGACGACAGCCATGCAGCACCGTCCTGGCCGCCCCTTGCGGGGACAGGGCATTACCCCTGGTGCAACCAGGATTGAATCCAGGTAAGGTTCTGCGCGTTGCCTCGAATTAAACCACACGCTCCGCTGCTTGTGCGGGTCCCCGTCAATTCCTTTGAGTTTTAACCTTGCGGCCGTACTCCCCAGGCGGTCCACTTCGTGCGTTAGCTCCGGCACGCAGGGGGTCGATACCCCGCACACCTAGTGGACATCGTTTACCGCATGGACTACCAGGGTATCTAATCCTGTTTGCTCCCCATGCTTTCGTGTCTCAGCGTCAGGTACACGCCAGCCAGCCGTCTGCACCACTGGTATTCTTCCCGATCTCTACCCATTTCACTGGTCCACCGGGAGTTCTACTGGCCTCTCATGCCCTCAAGTCGGCTCGTTTCCGATGCCCCCGCCCAGGTAAGCCGGGCGATTTCACACCAGACGCAGCCCACCGCCTACACACGCTTTACGCCCAGTAACTCCGGACAACACTCGCCCCCTACGTATTACCGCGGCTGCTGGCACGTAGTTAGCCGGGGCTGATTCCTGGGGTACCATCCGGTCTTGTCCCCCAGAAAAGCGGTTTACACCCCGAAAGGCGTCGTCCCGCACGCGGCGTCGCTCGGTCAGGCTTGCGCCCATTGCCGAAGATTCCTCACTGCTGCTCCCCGTAGGGATTTGGGCCGTTCTCAATCCCAATGTGGCTGATCATCCTCTCAGACCAGCTACCGATCGTCGCCTTGGTAGGCCATTACCCCACCAACCAGCTAATCGGCCGCAGACTCGTCCAGCACCGGCTTGCGCCTTTCCTCCTTGCGGAGCGTATGCGGTCTTAGCCGTGGTTTCCCACGGGTATTCCCCAGTGTTGGGTCGATCATCCACGTGTTCCTCACCCGTCCGCCACTGATGCCTTGCG
>DAIDGU010000014.1 GCA_027459785.1 Ktedonobacteria bacterium
ATATCGAAGTCTATTTGTATGCTGCGGGAGGGAACCAGGCATATGTCCACCACTCGTGAAATGCTCAATCAGCGCGCCGCGCGTGCGCCGCGCCCCGTTGCCGCGCCGCCCCGGCCCGATGTCGCCGCGCCCCCCAGCATCACAGCGGCGGGGAGCGTCGAGATCTCCATCGTTCTGCCGTGCCTGAATGAAGAAGCGGCTATCGGCGGCTGCATCGACGCCATCCAGACCATCATCGCCGCGCAGCAGTTGAATGCAGAGATCCTGGTGGTGGACAATGCCTCCACCGACCGCTCGGCGGAGATCGCGCGGGCGCACGGCGCGCGGGTGGTGGCGCAGCCCCAGCGCGGCTATGGCCATGCGTACCTGAAAGGCTTCGCGGAGGCGCGCGGCACGTACATCGTGATGGCCGACGCCGATAACACCTATGATTTCAACGAGATCACCGACTTCATCGCGCCCTTGCGCCAGGGGTATGATCTGGTGATGGGCAACCGCTTCGCGGGGCGCATGGCCCCCGGCGCGATGACGTGGTCGCATCGCTACATCGGCAATCCGATCCTTTCCGGCATGCTAAATCTGTTCTTTCACACCGGCGTGCGCGACGCGCACTGCGGCATGCGCGCCTTCACCCGAACGGCATATACGCGCATGCACCTGCGCACCGGCGGGATGGAGTTCGCCAGCGAGATGGTCATCAACGCCGCCAAGGCCAACTTGAAGATCGCCGAGCGCCCCATCGCGTACCATCCGCGCGTCGGGTCGAGCAAGCTGCATACGCTGCGCGACGGTTGGCGGCACCTGCGCTTCATGCTGCTCTACAGCCCCACGCATCTTTTCCTGATTCCCGGCGCGTTCCTTACGTTGGCCGGTTTGTTGGCCCTGACTCTGCTACTCCCCGGACCATTCCCGCTTTTTGGGCATGGGTGGGATCTGCATGCGATGGTGCTGGCCTGCCTGGTGACGCTGCTCGGCTACCAGATCGTGGCGCTGGGCCTCTGCGCTCGTTTCTTCTCGCTGACGGAGCATCTGGACGGCGAGCGCGACCGTCTGCTGCGCTGGCTGGACCGCGCCGGCACGCTGGAACGCGGCCTGGCGGTCGGCGGCATCATCACGCTTGCCGGCCTGATCCTCGACGGCTTCGTTTTCGCCCGCTGGCTGGCCGTTAATATGGGGCCACTGAACGAGGTGCGTCCGGCGCTCTACGCCACCACGCTCATCGCGCTCGGCGTGCAAACGATGTTTGGCGCGTTCTTCCTTAGTTTATTGCGGATGCGCAAAGAGCAGGTGTGAGGGGAAAGAGACGAGAGCGAACACGAAAGCAAGGAAGCAGAGCATCATGAGTAAAGTCGCCCTGCCCACGCCGCCGGAGGAGACGGCCCAGCGCCCGAAGATCGTGCTGCCGCCGAAAAATCGCGTGCCACAGGAGCTGCCGGACGACACGCCCGATCCCAAATGGAAGGGCGCGCGGATATCGCTGTTGGGCTGGCTGGCGCGGCGGTGGTGCTGGGTAGTGGGGGGCGCGGGCGCGCTGGTGCTGGCGGCGGCCACTGGCTTCCATTATCTCTATTTCATCCCGCAGCAGAGCAAACCAACGAAATTCTTTTTGCTGGATAGCGTCTTCGAGGCGGCGGTGGCGCTGGTGATCGCGCTGAGCGCGGCGACGGTGGGGGCGCGGGCGCTGCGCTGCTTCCCGCGTGGCAACCTCACGCGCCTGGAACGCGGGCTGATCGCGTATGGTCTGGGGACGGGCGGGCTGGCGCTGGCGACGGCGATCATCGGTCTGTTGCATGGCTATTATTTTCCCGTGCTGCTGGCGGCGATCCTCGCGCCGCTGGTCATCTGGCGTGGCGATCTCGTGCGCATCCTGCGGGCGCTGGTGCCGTGGCGGGCGGAGTTCGCCCTGGCCGAGTTGCAGCCGCGCTCGGTGAGCGAGAGCGCGATCTTCGCGGTGGTGGTCGGCGTGGTGGCGCTCGTCGCGGAACATACGCTGGTGCCGTTCTGGGGCTTCGATGTCTTCATGTATCACTTCGCGCTGCCCCAGCGTTTTTTGGCGCTGCACGAGTTATTCGGCTCGCCCGGCATCCCCCAGGCCAACCTGCCGTATAACAACGAGATGCTGAACCTGCTCGCGCTGAACTTCAATGCCGCCATCGGCGCGGGGATGTTGCAGAGCCTTTTCGTGGGCGCGGCGTGCCTGGCGCTTTTCGCGCTAGGGATGCGCCTGTTTTCGCGCCGCACCGCCTGGCTGGGCATGGCGTTCTATCTGGTGACGCCGCTCGTGCTGTACTACGCTTCCAGCGGCCTCATCGACCAGCAATTCGCCTTCATGGCGCTGCTGGTGATTATCGTCGCCTTGCAGTATCGCGCTGAACGACGGCATGCCTGGATCATGCTGGCGGGCATCCTCATCGGCCTGGGGCTGGGCGTGAAGTATCAGATGGTGTACCTTGTCGCGCCGCTGCTGGTGCCGCTGGCCTGGTGGTCGCGCCCCGCGCTGGCCGAGATCCATGCCGCGCCGCCCACCCGTGTCCATCCCTGGCTGCGCGCGATCATGCAGAACGCGATCATTCTCGGCTGCTGCGCGCTGGATGCCTTCGCTTTGTGGGCGCTGCGCGAGTGGTCGCAGGTCGGCAATCCCATCTTTCCGCTCGTCTGGGGCGGCGCGGAATGGACACCGCAACGGCTGGCCTTCTACAAATCACAGTTCGACAATTTCGGCTCGCTGCACCACTCGATTCTGGGCCGTTTCGCCGCCGTCTTCGACTGGTTCTGGCACTGGGATCGCTATGATTACACGGCGCTGCCGCCGCTGCCCGCCTACAGCCTGGCCGCGCTCGCGCCGCTGCTCCTGGGCTTGCCCGCGCGCACCGCCCGCGCCCGCAAGCTGCGCCAGAGCGCGCTGTTGCTGCTGTGGCTGAGCGTGGTGAGCTTGTTGCTGTGGGGAATGGTCAACCAACTGGTGCCACGCTATGTGCTGCCGACCTTTGGGTTGCTGGCCCTGCTGGCCGCTGCCGTGGTGGAACGCGGCGTGCGCTGGGCCGGCCAGCGCCTGACGGTGCGCGGGCGCGATATTGCCGGTGCGGTCGTCGCCGTCGTGGCCCTGCTGCCCGGCGTGCTCTTCGCCGTCACCACCCGCGCGGCCAGCGATCCCACGCCCGTTTATACCGGCCAGGAGTCGTACCAGGCGTACATCCAGGCGACGCAGTTGTGGCCCAGCTATTGGCGCACGGTCGATTTCGTCAATCAGGAGGTGCCACACGATGCGCGCATCCTGGGTGTGAACGTCGCTGCCGGCTACTTCTTCACCGATCCCTATCTGACGCCGGACATGAACCGCGACATCACCTTCTATCTGGCGCAGGTCGCGCCGTCGGAGGACGCCAAGCTCGCCTGGCTGCGCGCCCACGGCTATACCTACTTGCTCTATGACCGCGACGTAAGCCAGTGGTCCTTGCAGCGCGACCCGGATAATCTGCTGACGCCGCTCGTCCCCGGCTTCGAGGCGTTCTTGAACCATCAGCTCATCCTGGTGCGCTCGCTCGATGGCACGGACATCTACCTGGTGCCGCCGGCGAATGGGGGGGCGCGGGCGGTTGCCGGTGCGTCAGGAGCGCGGGCGGTTGAAACCGCGCCTAAGAGCCTGGCGGCTACGAAGTCCGCCGTCGCGGACTGGAGGTAGGGAGGGGGCATGCTCTTCACGACTTTGCCGTTCGCGGCGTTCTTCCTGGCGGTCTTCGCGGGACATTGGCTGCTGCCGCGCCCTTTGCGCCGCCCGTTCTTGCTGGTCGCCAGCTATGTCTTTTATATGCAAGCTATTCCGCAATACGGCCTGCTCATCGCCGCCCTGACCCTGGTAAACTATGCTTTCGGGCTGACATTGAGGCGAAGAACGATCGAACACGAAAGACACGAAGAAGCACGAAAGACACGAAAATCTTTCAAATCCTTTCGTGTTTTTCGTGGAATTTCGTGGCCTTCGTGTTCGATCCTCCCTCGTTTTATTCTGATCCTCGCCATCGTCACGAATCTAGCGACGCTGGCGTTCTTCAAATATGCCGCCTTCCTGTTGGATGCCCTCTGGCCGGCGGTGCGCGGCGTGCATGCTGGCGCGACGGAGCCGGCGCTGGCGATCATCCTGCCGCTGGGGATCTCGTTTTTCACCTTCGAGTTCATCCATTATGTCGTCGAGGTCTATCGCGGGCAGCCGCCCATCCTCAACCCCATCGACTTCGCGCTTTTCGCCGCGTTTTTCCCCACGCAGATCGCCGGCCCCATCAAGCGTTTCCCTGACTGGGTGAAGCAACTGCGTGCGCCGGTGCGGCTGCGCGACGTGGCGGCGGATCGCGCGCTGGGGCTGATCCTACGCGGCGTGGCGAAAAAGATTATCATCGCCGATATGCTCGCGCCGGTGGTGGCGGACGGCTTCAGCCGGCCCGACCGGCTGGGCTTTCTGGCGACGTGGTTCGTCATCTACGCCTTCGCCGCGCAGATCTACGCCGACTTTTCCGGCTATACCGACATCGGGCGCGGCTGTGCCATGCTGCTCGGCTACGCCGTGCCGGAAAACTTCGCCAGTCCCTACCAGGCGCGCGACCCCGGCGAATTCTGGGAACGCTGGCACATCTCGCTCTCGCGCTGGCTGCGCGACTACCTCTATATCCCTCTCGGCGGATCGCGGCGGCGCTGGCCGCGCGTCTGCCTGAATCTGCTGCTCACGATGGCGCTCGGCGGCCTCTGGCACGGCGCATCCTGGCACTTCATGCTCTGGGGCGTCTACCAGGGTGCCTTGCTGATCGGGCAACGAGCGTGGGGCTGGTTCCTAGTCCGCGTCGGCGGACTTCGTGGCGGCTTGCCCGCCCTTAGGCGCGGTTTCAACCGCCCGCCGGTCGCCCGCCGGGAGCTCCCGGCTCGGAAAAGGAACCCCTCCGGGCTAGAGATGGGCAGCGGTGATAACCACCATCGGGTTTTGTTGGGCCAGGTTGTGACGTTGCATCTGGTGTGTTTAGGATGGGTGCTGTTTCGGGCGGAGACGGGGCCGCTGGCGTGGACGCTCATCACGTCGGCGCTGCACCCAATGCGCCACAATTTCACGGCGGGTTTTTTGACGTTGGCCCCGAACGCACTGGCGCTGCCGGTGGTGATCATGGCGGGCGCGGCGCTGGTGGTGCTGCGTGGCTGGCTGGGGACGTGGCTGGCGGCGGGCAGCGTGGGCTGGGCCAATCTCGCGGCGCGGTGGGCAACGTGGCAAGCGCGCTGGGAACCGCGCCTGCGTCCCGCCCTTTACCTGGCCCTGCTTCTGCTCATAGCCATCTGGCCGCAAGGCGCGGCGCAACGCTTCATCTACTTCCAATTCTAGGGGCATGGCATGGCATGGCGCATCACCCTCGCGTTCCTGCTTTTGCTGGCGCTCAGCAATCTCGCGCTGGATCACTTCGGCGGGCAGATCAGCATCGACGGCGACGCCTGGGGCGCACTGCGCCAGATCAGCGCGTGCGAGCGGCGCACCAAGAGGCCGGATGTCGTCATCATGGGCAGTTCGCGGGCGCAGGCGGGCATCGCACCGCCCGTGCTGGACGGCGAGCTGAGCGCGCGGCTGGGGCGTGAGTTCATCACCTGCGATCTGGCCGTCACCACCAGTGTGCCGCTGGAAGACTATTACATGCTGCGCCGCTTGCTGGATGATGGGGTGCGCCCGCGCCTGATCATCTATGCCACGGCGGACTTCGCCTTCAACACCGCCGTCACGGAAACCAACGTGCCGGTGCGCGACAACGTGGAATATCTGGCGCGGCTCAGCGACCTGCCGGATCTGGCGCGCACGCACATCGCCGACGGCACGGGATCGCTGTTGGCCAGCAGCTCGTGGTATCTGGATTTCGCGGCGGCGCGTTTGGTGCGCTTTTATGCCGACCGGCGCGGCTTCGAGATCGCGCTCTGCCGGCTCACCCCCCGGTTCGGTCCCTGCCCCGGCATCCTGCCGGACGATCCGACGACCGTGGCCTCGCCACCCACGCCGCTACGCGCCTATCCCATCGACGCCGCCGAGGGGTGGTATCCGTTGCCTGAAGCGACGGCGCTATCGCTGGAAAATTCGCGCTGGCAATATACCGCCTGGCTGGCACACTACCACGTCGCGCCCGACGCGCTGGCCTATCTGGGCCGGCTGGTGGCGCTGGCACGCGCGCACGGCTCCGGCGTCGTCTTGCTCAACACGCCGATCCTGCCGCAACACCTGGCTTTCTTCCCTCAGCTGACCGATTATGTCACGTATCTCACGGCGATCCAGCAATTCGCCGCCCAACATCAGGTGCCGTTCTATGACGAGGGGTTAGGCTATGACGACGACATCCACGATTTCGCCGACACCAACCACCTGAACTATTGGGGCGCGCTCGCCTTCACCGGCTGGCTGGGCATCCATGTCGTGCTGCCGGCGTTCAGCCCCACCCCGTGACGGGATGGGGCTATTCAGTGGCCGCACGTGCCGGCGTCTTCGTTGGAGTCGCCGCCGATGTGTCACTTTTAAATTTAGGCGTTGGAGGCAGGCGCGTAATACAGCAGGACGTTGCCAGAACGAAACTGCCGCGTTTTCAGGAGTTTCAGGGGGATTGCAGCCTGGATGCCGTTGAGTAGCGGTATGCCGTTGCCCAGGACGACAGGATTCACCATGAGCCGGTATTCGTCGATAAGACCGGCTTGCGCCAGCGCTGTTACGAGGTTGCCGCTGCCGAAGATCGCCACATCTTTCCCCGACTGTTGCTTGATCGCGGCGATTGCTCCGGCAGTGTCGGCTTTTACCAGGCGGCTATTCTCCCACGCCACCTGATCGAGTGTTGTGGAAAAAACAACTTTGGGTATGGCGTTCATCTTGGCGGCGACAATGGGATCATCGGTCGTCGCGGCAGGTGTTGGCCAGTAACTCGCCATCAGTTGATAGGTCACACGGCCAAACATCACTGCATCCAACGAAGCGAGCTGGTCAATAGCAAATTCGTTGAATTCTTCATCAACGTTATGCCAATCGATCTCGCCGTGCGGCCCCGCGAAGAAGCCATCCAGCGTCACCATGTCGAATGCTACGACTTTACACATGCTTGCTCTCCATCTGTGTTGGTGGCGAACCTGCCTGTCCGCCCCCCATTATTGTATGGGCGCGATTTATAGCGCCCCACGTCCCCACGTCCCTCGCGTCCCACGTGTCTCCTCGGCAGAGAACAGACACCACCTGCACGCTATGAGCGGCGCGGTGGCGCGAAGCGCTGTTCGTTGCGGATGCGCGCTTTGGCAGCCTCTGCGGCACGGTTCCGGGGTGGTGCGCTCGTCGCCAGCGAGGTGAGCAGCGTGCGGGAAGCGACTGTTATCGCCTCCACGGCGGCGAGGAATGCTTCGGCATTCGTTTGGGAGGGCGTCTGGCAGCCGCTCACCTTACGCACGAATTGCACAGCCGCCGCGCGAATCTCTTCCTCAGTCACCGGCGGATCGTAGTTGAAGAGGGGCTTGATGTTTCTGCACACCGGCGTTACCTCGCTTCCGTCAAGGGCTATTTCACTGCGTCTTTGTCTGCGCCGCCTCATCGGTCTCTGGGATAGGCGTGTCCAGGAATGGCGTGAGCATGGACAGGATCAGATCGGTGTTATTCAGCACCGTGAAGTGGGTGGTCGCCGGTAAAACGGCAAGCTGAGAACGCGGCATGCCGCTCGATGCGCCATCCCTCTGGCCGCCACCGAGCAAACCGAACATTTCCAGCGCGTGCGCGGGCCGCACGCTATCCGCGTCGCCGACCACGATCAAGACCGGAATGGTGAGCGCAGCCAGCGCCGTTGACCAATCGTAGTCTTGCACGAGCATCTGGCCTAACTGAGTGACCAATCGCGGCCAATCGTCCGGTTGGGGCGCGACATGCAAATAGGCTTGATAGATCGGTGCTACCTTGATCGTCTGCGCCACATCAGCATTCAACGCGCCAATGGCCGCCAGCACTTCAGGATGCCAGCCATCGCGCCGACATGCCGCTGAGACGACGATCAGCTTGCCCACGGCAGCAGGATGGCGGATCGCGGTCTGCATCGCCACGCCACCGCCTAGGGAGTAGCCAAAGATGTCCGCTGACGCGACGCCGAGGTGTGTGAGCAACGCGCCGATGTCATCCGCCATCATTGCAAAACTCAGCGGACGATCCCCAAGGGCGGTGTGGCCGTGGCCCTGAAGTTCAACGGCGATGATCTGGCGGTGCTGCGCCAGACGCGGCAATAGATCGCCCCACTGCTCGCTGATAGTCCCTAATCCGCCATGCAATAACACCAGTGGCGCACGCTCGCCATGGCGCGCGCCGTGGATCTCGTAGTAGAGGTCCAGGCCGTTGACGGGTGCATAGTGGCCTATGACAGTTGTGCGGTTCGCTTCCTCTGCCTGGGGCAGCCAGTCGTCTGTTTTGCTCATCATAGCTCGCTTTCGGGCTTCTGCTGGATGATAAGGCTATTGCCGTCGGGATCGTCGAGGACGAAGTATGCGCCCCACGGTGCGCGTTCGATGCCCTTTTCGATGACGACGCCATGCGCGGTGAGCCGGTCATATTCGCCTTGCACATTGTCAGTCAGGAGGACCAAGCCCTTGAGCGAACCGGGCGGCATGGTAGGGAACCATGTCACCAGCGTCAGCGAGGTCGCCGCGTCTGGCGGGGCTACTTGCACCCAGCGCTGTGCTGGCCCCATCGGCCTATCCGCCGCCACCTCGAAGCCCAGCACGTCCACATAAAACTGCTTGGCGCGCGTTTGATCGCGCACTGGTACGGACACAACCTGGACATCACGAATCGCCATCGTTTGCCTCCTCTAGCTGATTGTGCAGCGTGATCATTTCCACGTTGCCCTATCTTTCTGCCAGCATAGATCGCGTTCGGCATCTTGCCGACAAATATAGGCCGGATGTCCTTGTGTACGGCATTGTCCATAGGACTTTTGTCCTAGAGAGAACAACGGGACATGATCTAACCTATCAGGTTATAGGTGGCAATCAGCATTAACCGCCCGTCACGCGCCGGGCAGCAGTACGACCTTGCCGGCGATCTGGTGGGCGAGGACGGCGTTGAGCGCGGCGGCGACCTCGGCGAGGGGATAGGTGGCGGCGATGTGAGGGGCGATCTTGCCTGCGGCGAGCATGGCGACTAACTCGCGTAAATTTGCCTGGCCCAGCTTGGGATCATTGGTCATCAGCCCGCCCAGGAAGACGCCGACGATAGCGCAGCCTTTGAGCAACGGCAAATTCAGCGGGATGCGCGGGATGTCGCCCGCCGCGAAGCCGACGACGAGATAGCGCCCGTTCCACGCGATGCTGCGCAGCGCCGGTTCGGCGAAACGGTCGCCGACGGGGTCGTAGATGACATCCACGCCTTTGCCGCCGGTCAGGTCTTTGATGCGCCCGCGCAGATCTTCCGCGCTGTAGTCGATGGTGGCGTCCGCGCCATGCTGGCGACAGACTTCCAGCTTAGCGGGGGATGAAGCGGCGGCGATGACGTGCGCGCCCATCTGGTGCGCCAGTTCCACCGCGGCCAGGCCCACGCCGCCCGCCGCGCCCAGCACCAACACCGTTTCACCGGCCTGAAGCTGCGCGCGATCTTTCAGAGCGTGGTACGAGGTGGCATAGGGCATCAGCATGGCGGCGGCGGCAGTGAAATCGACGCCTGCCGGCAGCGGCAAGACGGCGTTTGCCGCGCATGCCACTTCCTGGGCGAAGCCGCCGTAGCCGACGAAGGCCAGCACACGATCCCCCACGGCGATCCCGCGCACCTCCGCGCCGACCGCCGTGACAACGCCCGCCACGTCGCTGCCCGGCGCGAACGGCAGCGGTGGCTGAAACTGATATTTGCCCTGGATGATGAGCGTGTCGGGGAAATTGACGCCACAGGCACGCACGCCGATGATCACTTGGTCCACGCCGGGAGTGGGTGACGGCACCTCAGCCACGCTGAGGTCTTCGGGGCGGCCATAGTTCGTGCAAAGGACTGCTTGCATCTCGTGTTGCTCCTTCGGCTTGCTGCCGCTGCTCAAGAACTGTGCATCCATTATACACGCGAGTAGCAGTGAGGCGAGAGGCGAAAAGCGAGAGGCGCGCAATTCATTGCGACGGTACGGGGGGCGGCGGGCGGTTGAAACCGCGCCTAAGGGCGTGCCGCCACGAAACCCACCTACGTGGGTTGAGATCCCAGTCCACGCAGGTGGACTTCGTAGCGAGGCTCTTAGGCGCGGTTTCAACCGCCCGCTGCCCCCACC
>DAIDGU010000015.1 GCA_027459785.1 Ktedonobacteria bacterium
CCATCGGCAGATGGGGAGGGGGCTGGGGGGTGGGGCCATCTCCCCCGCTCCATCCGCCGATGGGATGTAGGGGCGATGCCTTGTGCTCGCCCTGGGGGGTGGGGCTGCTAGTTGTCGTCGTCGTATTGCTGCTTGATCGAGTCGAGGACGGTCGGGTCGGCGAGCGTGGTGGTGTCGCCGATGACGCGCCCTTCGGCCACGTCGCGCAGCAGGCGGCGCATGATCTTGGCGCTGCGGGTCTTGGGCAGTTCCGCCGTGAAGTAGATTTTCTTCGGGCGGGCGAGGCCGCCGATGGCCTTGGCGACGTGTTCGCGCAGTTCCTGCGCCTTTTGCTCGCTGGGCGTTTCGCCGCCGCGCAGGGTGACGAAAGCGACGATGGCCTGGCCCGTCACCTCATCGGGAACGCCGATGACGGCGGCTTCCGCCACGGAAGGATTGCTCACCAGGGCAGATTCAACCTCCATCGTGCCGATGCGGTGGCCGGAGACGTTCAGCACGTCGTCCACGCGGCCCAGCAACCAGAAATAGCCATCCTCGTCGCGGCGCGCGCCATCGCCCGTCAGATAGGTGCCGGGGAACTTCGCCCAATAGGTATTGACATACCGCTGGTGGTCGCCCCAGATCGTGCGCGACATCGCCGGCCAGGGATGTTTGATCACCAGATAGCCGCCGGTATTCGCTGGCACGCTGTTGCCCGCGCCATCCACCACGTCGGCCATGATGCCGGGGAAGGGCTTGGTGGCCGAACCGGGCTTGGTGGCGACCAGGCCGGGCAGCGGGGAGATCATGATGTTGCCAGTCTCCGTCTGCCACCACGTATCGACGATGGGGCTGTTGCCCTTGCCGATGACCTCGTTATACCAGATCCACGCCTCCGGGTTGATCGGCTCGCCGACTGTTCCCAGCAAGCGCAGCGACGACATATCGTGCGCGTTGGGATACTCCGTCCCCCACTTCATAAACGTGCGGATCGAGGTCGGCGCGGTATAGAGGATGCTGACTTTGTACTTTTCGACGATGGCCCAGAAGCGGTCTTTGTCGGGGAAGGCCGGGCCGCCCTCATACATCACCACCGTCGCGCCGTTGGCAAGCGGCCCATAAACGATGTAGCTGTGGCCCGTCACCCAGCCGATATCGGCGGTACACCAATAGACATCGCCGTCTTTCAGGTCGAAGATCCAGTCGTGGGTGAGCGAGACGCCCGTCAGGTAGCCGCCGGTGGTATGCACCTGGCCCTTGGGCTTGCCCGTTGTGCCGGAGGTATAGAGGATATACAAGGGATCTTCGCTGTCCATCACTTCGGGATCGACCGTTTTGGCCGTCGTCGCGGCGAGGGCGTCGTGCCACCACACATCGCGCCCCTCGGTCATTTCCACCTTATGATTGTCTGGGCCGAGGCGTTGCAGCGTGACCACGCGCTCAATCGAGGGCGTCTGTGCCACGGCGGCGTTGGCGATGCTCTTGAGGTCGATGATCTTGCCCGCGCGCCAGCCACCATCGGCGGTCAGCAACATCTTCGCGCCGCAGTCGATGATGCGGTCGCGCAGTGATTCGGCGCTGAAGCCGGCGAAAACGACACTGTGCGGCGCACCGATGCGGGCGCAGGCCAGCAGCGCGATGGCCAGTTCCGGCACCATCGGCATGTAGATCGCCACGCGGTCGCCTTTTTGCAAACCCTGGCTTCGCAGCATCGCCGCGACCTGGTTGACCTCCCGATAGAGATCAGCATAGGTCAGCACACGGCTCTCGTCCGTCGGCTCGCCTTCCCAGATGATCGCGGCTTTGTTCTTGCGCCACGTACTCAGATGGCGATCCACGCAGTTATACGAGGCATTCAGCTTGCCGCCGACGAACCAGCGCGCATGCACGCCGACGGGATCCCAGTCCAGCACCTGATCCCAGTGGCGAAACCACGACAGCCGCTCGGCAGCGCCTTCCCAGAACGCCTGCACGTCGCTCGCCGCGCGCTCGTAGATATTCGGATCGCGGACGTTGGCGGCGGCGGTGAAGCCAGGGGGTGGCTCGAAGCGCCGCGTCTCCGTCATAACGACATCAATCGTCGTGAACGAATCGGGGGTGGTCATAAATCTGCAAACTCCTCAACATGGCGTGCGGTCGCCTCGGCCACACGAGCGGGCAACAGGATAAAACATGTGGGGCCAAGACACAGCGGTCTCGCCCCACATCGCAAGGGATTTGTGCGCGCGAACCGACGACTACTTCTTGCCGATCGGGAAGACGGGCAGCACGTCTTTGCCAGCCAGATCCTTCAGGATGCCAGCAGCCGCGTTATAGAACGCATTGATGGCCGTCAGGATGCCGATGAAGCCGGCGATGTTCGAGATGCTCGTCCCGCTCGTACCCATGTAAGCACCAACCGTCAGGCCGAGGAACGTGAGGAACAACAGCACGAAAAGCGAGGCCGTCGCGCCGTTGACCCGCAAGGCACCCAGCGTCACGACGCCGGTGAAGATCGTCCAGCCCAGCAGATAGGTAGCGAGACCGACGGTGCCGACGAAGTTGGCGCTTTTCGGATCGAGGTAGCCCTGCGTGACAAGGAAGTAGAATGAGAGCCAGAAGGCACCATACGAGGTGAAGGCCGTCGCGCCAAAGGTGTTGCCTGCATGAAACTCCCACATGCCGGCCAGCAACTGCGCCGTGCCACCGAAGGCCAGCGCCAGCGGGAGGGCCGTGAAAAGGGTGAGTTGGCTGCCGAACACGTTGGCGTTAGCCAGGCTGAGAACGAGGGTGGTGACGCCGAAGCCCATGAGGCCGAGGGGGCCGGGATTGGCGACGGGTCTCGCGGTGGGGGTGGGTGTTTCGACTTGTGTCATGTTGTTGCTGTCTCCTGAGATCATTGATGGTGTGGCGTTCTCGTCTGCGAAAACGCGCGCAGGGACAAAACAAAACAGAGCAACGCACGCGGGTCTGCGCCGAAATGAGTGCAAAGATTCGTGACTGGCCGCGCGGCACTGCGCGCCATCACACGCGCATCACCTCCTCCACATCGCCATCACACCCGGCGGGCGCTGAAGCGCGCCGACAAACCGTGCCTACCACGCCGTGGGGATGAAAGGATGTGGTAGTATGTGAAACTATACCATAAAGTTCCAAAAAAGGGTACTCTCGGCTCAGTCAGGTTAAAAAAAATTAACCTGACTTTACAACCAGCGGCAGGCAGTCCCCTTGCCCTATATGTCGGGGCTTTGGCCTGTGGCGGTCAGCGGGCCGTTGCGCAACTCCGCCATGTGGTAATAGATGTAGGCCGCGACGACGCCGCCGATGAGCGGACCAAAGAGGTACACGGGGATCTCGGAGCCGGGGACGTGGACGTTGACGAGCGCGGCGACGCCGTAGGGGCTGAGGGCGAGGGCGGGATCAAGGGCCGCGCCGGTGGCCATGCCAGCCAGGAAGATGCCACAGGTCAGCCCCAAGCCAATGATGAGGCCCGCTCAGCCTTGCGGCAGCTTATAGCGCGTGTCGGCTGCCGTCGCCACCAGCGCGAAGACCCACACAAACGTCCCCAGCGCCTCCGCCAGCAGCCCTTGCCAGCCGTTGATGCCTCGGTTCAGCACCGGCACGCTCGCCAGGATCACTTTGTTGCCGAAGATCGCCAGGATGGTCCCGGCGGCGATGAACGCGCCGACGAACTGCGCGGCGATATATTCGGGGACTTGCCGCCAGGGGAAGCGCCCGATGCTCGCCAGGCCCAAGGTCACGGCGGGGTTCACGTGCGCGCCGGAAATGCGCCCGATCGTGTTGACGATGACGCACAAGGCCAGGCCGTGCGCCAGGGCGGCGACGAGCAAAAACGATCCGGTCGGGAGGACGCCGCCATAGATCAGGCCGACGGTGGCACCGCTACCGATCAGCACCAACAGAAAGGTGCCTACGGCTTCCGCGATGAGCATATCGGCGAAGTGTGATTGCCCGGCGACTGCGCCCGGCTGAGATTGCTGCGCCCGGTTGACAGGTTGTGTACGTTTCACCATCTCGCTGCCCCTTCCACCTTCTGTGCCGCTGGGCCGTGCCACAACGGCATGGACGCGCTCAGAAAGATCCCGGCATGGGAAAAAAAGCTACGGGTGAAGCTCAACAAGGGCTTGATGCTAGCCCGCGCTCATGCGCGCCAGCGGCGTGTGGATTGCTTGTTGGTGATGGTTCCCCAGAGCCACACCACCACGAGCGCGCCGAGAGTCGCAACGACTAATGATCCCCAGAAGCGGAAGCCGTTGGGGAACACCAAGCGAGACACCTCGCCGCCGATAAACGCGCCGATCAAGCCGAGGATGATGTTGCCGATGAACCCGAAGGCGCGGCCATAGAGCAGCCGACCCGCAATGGTGCCGGCCAGGCCACCCAGGACGATCCAGGCAACGACATTGGGACCACCGACAAGGAGATTGCTCGCTGCAATAATAAGCATGCTACCACCTCTCGCTGCGTGCATGCGCCGCGCCGACCGAAACCGCCGCGCATGGCGGCGCGCGGCCCATATGATGGTTGTATTACCTTAAAGTATATCCTATTCTCAGGTGCGATGGTAGGGATATAGCCACCATTTTGCATGCTTATGTTAAGCTGGCCTGCAAACTCGTAGGCATGGCAAGCTGATTTGTGAAGTATCCTTGGTTATAGCCATACCCTCTCGGCAAATATACAAAGCGTGTACTATTCACCTGCTTGTGTAAGCACCTGGGCGCGCAGTTGAGGACTGATGCGCCGACCTTGCCCTATCATTTGGTCGATGTATGGCTGAACAAACGTAATCATGCCGTGCTGCTTGGCTGTGATCAATACCGCCATCGTTCCTGCCAGCGGTACATTGAGTCGCTTGGCAGCAGCCCGCCCTTGCCGTTCATCCATCAATAAAACGCGCGCTTGCACCGCTCGCGCCAGTGCAATAGCTTCACGCTCACCAGCATCAAGGTGTGTTGGAACGGCAGGATCGCTAGGCGCTGAATGCACGGAGATCCACGACAGATTCAATAAATCGGGGCGCAAAGGATGGTGTGATATTCCTATTTGATACTCATCGAAAACCGCTGACGGAATCCACACATCCCCATAGAGCTGGTGAAAGATAGCAAATAGCCCTACTTCACCCACACTAATCAACGGCGTGGTGTTCGAGACGACTGGGTTAAGGTTGGGCATTTCGCAATTCCTCAGCGAAATCGATCTGGTCATCAAAGTACGAGACACCATACTTGCCGAGGAGATCAAGAAAATCGGAGCGTGATAGCGTCAACATAAAAGCGCCTTGGCCGGAGGAAATAAGACCCTGGTCATAGAGCCGAACGACGAGTGCCTCTTGAGCGATGGAACGCACCTGTTCTTCACTCAAACTCGTCAACACCGAATCAGGAAAGGCCACTTGTACCGTATGTGTTGTCATGGATAGCCCCCATTTTCAAAAAGCAGCAGAGATCTCAAACTTCATTATATGATCCTATCAGCCGCAACGCAGCAAGCTACCAATATTAACAGGAGTGCAGCTTACCGTGTTCTTGGCACCATGCGCAATGGGGAGATATACTGGTATTGGATTGGCAGTCATACGGCATATGACAAGCTCAGCAAACCGTGAGGCCAGCACGCAGCAGGTGCGCTAGCAAGCCATCAGGCGGCATCATGCTGCGCACCATTGCGATAGCCGACCAGTGGCTGACTGGGGGCTAACTCACGTTCCTCGTCAGCCGCAGCGAACCGGGTGGTTTCCGCCGTGAGCCAGGCGGTATAGCGGACGGTGAGCGAGATGCCCAGCCCTACGACGGTGAGCGTGCCAAGCAACGCGGTGGCGAGCGATCCCCCCAAACGCGCACTGGCGGGGAAAAACAGATCACCCAGCGTGCCGCCCACGAAAGCGCCCAGCACCCCCAGCACGATATAGCCCGTGAAACCGATAACGCGCGCCGCCAGTATATGGCAGGCGATCATGCCGAGTACCATGCCCATGACCAGCCAGGCGACCGTGTTCACCCCGCCACGCGCCAATTCGTCCCCCATAGATGCAAGCACGGCACCCTCTCCTCTACCTGCCTACTTATGCCATCACCGCTTCTCCTAGAGAGTATAGAGCGCGCCCCCGTGGTAATGGCAATCTTTACCCGCCGATTTTTATGAAATGGTGAGCGTTTCATATCATCTCTCTAAGCTGGCGGCCATTATGTCTCGTATACTGGCAACTCCGCTGGCGACGCGAGCAGCGCGTGCTGGATGCGCCGCCACGTGCCGTCGCCCTGCCAGCGAATGTAATGGCGCCAGCACGTCACATAATTGCCATAGCGGCGCGGCAGCTTGCGCCAGGGGCAGCCAACCTGCAAGACGTATACGATGCCGTTGAGCACCCGTCGCGTGTCGCTTGGCTTGCGCCCGCGCGTCTTCGGCGGCGGCAACACCCGTTGTACCGCGTCCCATTGCGCGTCGGTGATGTCCGTGCTGCGGCTATCCCGTGCGACCATTGCCAGCGGCGGCGTCCCCCACCCCATCCCTGGCGGCGTGGAAGCTGGCGTCAATGGCAGGCGCAGGGTGCAGAGCGTGCCACGCCCGTCGCGCGACTCAAAGCGCAAGGTGCCATCGAGCGCCATGACAAGCCGACTGGCCAAATACACGCCGATGCCCAGCACGGTGATCCCGCTTGCCTCAGACGCTGGCTCCTCAGCGGGCGCGGCCAAAGTCGCCGGCAAGTGCGGCCCCCAATCACGGATCACCACCACCGCCCATTCCTGTGCTGCCGTCTCGTCTTGCTCGCACGCAACCGACACTTGCACCGGCACCTGGCGCGGCGAATGGTGGATCGCGTAGAGCAAAAGGTTTTCCAAGATCTGGCGCAGGCGGGCGGCATCTGTCATGAGCGTTACATCGCTCTGTTCGCTATCCAGTTGGATCGGCACTTCCAGGGTCGTCAGGTCGGCGACCAGGGCGCGCACCAGCGCCAGCACATCGCAGGGTTGCACCTGCACGGCGACCAGATCCTGATCCAAGGTACTGATATGTTGCAGATTGCTGAACATCGTTTGCATCCGGTTGATCACGCTGATGGCCCCGTCACTCCCAATCGCGGTATCTTCTGCGTCGCTAAACGACGCGCCGCATCAGATGCAAAGGAGGGATCGGTTGCCGGCACCATATACACTGTCTCTGCTGTACGTCTATTCCGCGCGCCACAAGGGCGCTCATAAAGAGGCAAAGAGCGCCTCGCATGCCTTATTGGATGGTTTATGCATGTGTTGCAATATAGGGTTTTGCAACATGGGGGCGCGGGCGGGGACGCGAGGGCGCGATGAATCGCGCCCATACAATGACCAAGGGCGAGAGGGGACTACTTTTGACCGAAGAGAGCTTTCGTGTTCGGTCGCCTTGGGAGTGGGGCCATCACTCCGCCAGCAGCGCATCCAGTTCGCCGACGTAGCGGTCGAACTCGGCGATGGCGGCTTCCACTGGCGCGGGCGTTGTCATGTCCACGCCAGCGGCGCGCAGCAGGTCGATGGAGTAGTCCGACGAGCCGGAGTGCAGCAGGCGCAGGTAACGATCCACCGCCGGCTGGCCCTCGCTGATGATCTGCCGCGCCAGTGCGGCGGAAGCGGCGATGCCCGTCGCATATTGGAAGACGTAGAAGCTGGAATAGAAGTGGGGGATGCGCGACCACTCCCACGCCACCAGGTCGTCCACCACCACACCGCCATCGCCGTAGTAGTGGTCGTTCAGCGTCTTATAGATGCCGCAGAGCATCTCTGGCGTCAGCGATGCGCCGGCCTCAGCCTGCTGGTGGGCCTGCAACTCGAAGTCCGCGAACATCGTTTGGCGGAAGAGCGTGGCGCGGAAGCCGTCCAGGTAGTGATTGATGACGTAGGCGCGCACCGTCTTATCTTCCGTTGTCTGCAAGAGGTAATGCGTCAGCAGCGCCTCGTTGAGCGTGGAGGCGATCTCCGCCAGGAAGATGGTGTAATCGGCATAGGGATACGGCTGGGTGGCGCGCGTGAAGTAGCTGTGCATCGAGTGGCCCATCTCGTGCGCCAGGGTGAACATGTCGTCGAGCTGGCCCTGGTAGTTCAGCAGCACGAAGGGCTGCGTGCCATATGATCCCCAGCTATACGCGCCGCTGCGCTTGCCCTGATTCTCGAAGACATCGATCCAGCGCGACTGCATGCCCCGGCTCAGCGCCGTGGTGTATTCCTGGCCCAGCGGCCCCAATGCTTGCGCGACCTTCGCACGCGCTTCGTCGAACGGCACCGCGACCTTGGCCTCGCCGACCAACGGCGCGTACAGATCGTAGATATGCTGCCCGCCGTCGAGCTTGAGGATCTTTTGCCGCACCGCCAGGTAACGGTGCAGCGCGGGCAGGTTCGCATTCACCGTGCTGATGAGGTTGGTATAGACGCTGGTGGGGATGTTATTGTCGTCCAGCGCGGCGGCCAGCGCCGAATCATAGCGCCGTTCGCGGGCATAGATCAGGTTCTTCTTGACCTGATTGCCAAAGTTCGTCGCCAGCATGTTCTGGAACTTCTGGAAGGTGCCGTGCAAGCCGTCGAAGGCCGCCTGGCGCACGCTGCGATTGGTGCTGCGCGTGAAGAGGCCATAGTTGCCGGTGGAAAGCTGCACCTCGTGGCCCTCCTCGTCCTGCATCACCGGCAAGAAGGGCGGCAGGTCGGCGTTCTCGAAGATCTCGAAGGTGCGGTCTGGCCCCTGCGCCAGTTCACTGAAGCCGGCGAGGGTCTGCTCGACCTCGGTCGAACGCACGTGGGGGCGCATGCGCGTGATCTCATCGATCTGGTGGCGATAGAGCGCCAGCCCCAGTTCTTCATCGAAGTAGCGATCCAGCCGGTCCGGGGGAATCGCCAGGATCTCCGGCACGAAAAAGGCCGTCGCCTGGCCGAACTCCGCCGCCAGCGACATCACGCGGTCCGAGAGCGCCTGGTACTCCATGCGGCGCGTGTCTTCGTGGAAGCGCATGGTGGCATAGACCAGCAAGCGGCCCAGCACCTCGCCGGCCTGGTCGCGCAGCCGCAGCGCCTGGTTCAGCCCCTGCGCCGACTGCATCAGCGATCCCTGCAAGCTGCGCAGCGTGGGGATCTGTTGGCTGACAAAGGTGAAATTCTCTTCCCACACCTTGTCCGTAGCGAATATCGATTCGAGGTTCCACGTCATCTCGACGGGGATCTCGCTGCGTTGTGGCACGGTTTGAACCACGGATTTCTCCTCCAACGGTTTGCCTGATAGGCTCAGAATAAGGGATGTCTACTGAGGGATATTGTAGCACCTGGGGAGGGTGTGCGATAATTCTATGCAAGAAGGGAGATAGCTTATGCTTGTCGTGCCGTCGCAATGGTTTATTGTTGAAGCTGGTCCACGCCCCGACCTGCCCTTCATTCGCTTTAAAGATCGCAATGTCGAACTCGCGGCAGTGTTGGATATGTATCGCCAGGGGCAGACTCTGGGGCAGATCGCCACATGGTTCAGTTCACTTGATGCCCAGCATATCAAGGCAGCTATTACATTTTATCAGCAGCAGCAGGCAGAGATGGATTGCTATCTGGATGAGATGCAAGCATATGCTGCTGAGGAACGCCTAATGACTCCTGTTCATCCCAGCATCGCGCGGGTGCGGCAAAAAATGAAACTTCAACAGATGGGCGAACGCTGATGCGCATCTGCTACTTGCTTGATGAGCATATGCCGAATGCGATTATATATCTCGGTTGATGTTGGCTTTACCAATCGTTTTGCGATTGGAACGAGAGCAGGAAATGGACCTGCATAAGGAGCGGATGCGATGCAAGAGATTTATCCAGGGATCACAGTTGATGCCCATACACGCTTCGGCAAACCCGTCATCAAAGGCACGCGCGTGCCGGTGGATTTGCTGGTGGGCAAGGTCGGCGGCGGGATGAGCATTGCAGAAGTCGCACAGGAGTATGCGGTCACGCCGGATGATGTGCTTGCTGCGTTGCGCTATGCCGCTCAACGGTAAAGGCATTTGCCATTGCTTAATTGTGGATTTTCTCCCCCTTCGCCAGCATGGCGATGTATTGTTGGATGCGTGCGGCGCGCGCTTCTGGCGTTCGGGTGATTTGAATGCGACGCAGGATCGCGTAGCGGTTGACGCGATTCAGGGTTTGGAAGAATGCTTCGGCCTGGGGGTGTTGTGCCAGTACGCGCTGGAAGTCGTCCGGCACGGTGATTTGGCTTTGCGGGGAGTAGGCGGCATCCCAGCGCCCATCTTGCTTGGCCAGTTCCACTTGTCGCAGACCGGCGGGTTGCATGCGGCCCGCGGCGATCAGCGCGGTCACTTTGTCGCAATTCACCTGTGACCAGCCGCTCTTGGGGCGGCGCGGAGTGAATTTTTGCAGCCAGAACTGGTCATCCAGCGCCGCTTTTTGCCCGTCGATCCAGCCGTAGCAGAGGGCGCACTCTAAGGCTTCAGCATACGAGACAGAGGGGATGCCAGCACCCTTTTTGGCGATTTTGAGCCAAAGGCCCGTCGCTTCCTGATGATGCGCGGCGATCCAGCGTTCCCACTCCTGTTGGGAGGCGAAAGCGAGGGTGGGCAGCGAATCTTTGTTCTTCATGAGGATAATATACCATACGCCGACCTGCTCATCCGCTGGTACTGCGCTTGCTGCCCCTTGACGCTCGCCGCCCCAGCGCGTAGAATGAAGCGGATATCGAACATTATTTCAGTAAGATGATGGCGGGCGCGACGATGACGATCTTGCATGGGGGCATGCTCGGCGGGCAGTTGTGGGTGTGGGGCGAGGCGGAGCCGGCGGGCAAGCAGCGGCGCAAGCCCCGTGCCTATGTCCCTGGCGCACCGCCCCCCGCGCATCCCTTCGCGCCACCGCGCGCCACGCTGCTGACGGAACTGTGCGCACGCCTGCCGGGTTTCACCGCCGGCACATATGGCAAACGCCTCGTCGCGTGGCTCCCGACCACTGGCGGGCTGCCCCTGCTTTCGGCGGCGGCAACCGAAGACAACGCCGGGCAGGAGGTCGCGCTGCAACCCTGGCTGGTGGGCGCGGTCGCGCTGGACCCAGCCGTGCTGCTGTTGTTGCTGCGTCACCTGATCACCGGCGAGGCCATCGCGCGCGACTACCAGGCCGGCGCGGATCTGGCGGTGTGGACGGCGGCGTTTCGCCTGGCGCTGACGCTGGTGGCCCGCCGGCGCTTCCTGCCGGATGTGCAGCCGCACGGCAACAGCTACCATGCGCGCTGGACGGCGGTGTGTGCCGGGCGCGATAGCCAGCTTCTAGCGGCCCTGGCCGATGCGCTGCCGGCTGTGGGCCGCGCGCTCTGCCACGATCCCCTCACGCCGCCCAGCGAACCGGCCAACGTCGCCCTTGCCGCCTTTATGGATTTGACGGTGGATGCGCTGGTGCGCGCCAACGGTCCGGTGACGCTGGTAGATGAGCATAGCGATCCGTATATGCGCCGCTACGGCTGGTATCTGCCGCCCGCGCTGCACCTGCATGATCGCTGGCTCACGGCGCTGGGCGCACCGGAAGCGCGCATCGGTGGCGTGCAGGCGGAACTGCCGGCCTTCGCCGCGCCGGTGCAGGAATGGCGACGCCGCACCCTCACCGCCGCGCTGGTGCCATACCGTTTCTGCGTGCGGCTCGAAGAACCTATCGACGCCGAGGTTGATCCGACCATCCCCGACGCCGCCACCCATCCCTGGCGGCTGCGCTTTTTGCTGCAAGCGCAGGACGATCCCAGCCTGCTCATCGACGCCGAGGCGATCTGGCGCGCGGAAGATCCGGGCGAGCTGCCGCCGGGGATGACGAAGCTGGATCTACGCCGCACGCTGCTGGCGGGGCTGGGCAAATTTGCTGGCTACGATGCTGCGCTGGCGGCGGCGTTACGCGAAGCCCAGCCGACGGGACTAGACCTCGATCTGCCCGGCGCGTTTCGCTTCCTGACGGAGACGGCGGCGCGGCTGGAACATGCCGGCTCTGTGGTGCTGCTGCCGAAATGGTGGACGCGCTCGCGGCGCAAGGTGAAGCTGCGCGCCAGCATCCGCAGCCCCAAGTTGATGGAAGGCGGACTGCGTTCGCGCCCGCTGATCACCTTCGACTGGAAGGTGGCCGTGGGCAACGTGGAGATGACGCAGGAGGAATTGCAGGCGCTGGCGCGGCTGAAAGCGCCGCTGGTGCAGGTGCGCGGGCGCTGGGTGCAGGTCAACGCCGACGAGATTCAGACTGCACTGGACTTCTGGAAAAAGCAGGGCAAACGCCAGGCGACGCTGGGCGACGCCGCGCGGCTGGCGCTGGACGAAACGATGCGCGTGGGCAACCTGGAAGTGGAGCGCGTGGAGATCGATGGCTGGCTGGCGGAATCCTTCGACCGGCTGCGCTCTGGCCAGGCGACACTAGAGGTCATCCCGCCGCCAGCGGGCTTGCGCGCGACGCTGCGCCCCTACCAGCAGCGCGGCTATGCCTGGCTGCGCTTCCTGGCGCAGTGGGGGCTGGGCGCGTGCCTGGCAGACGACATGGGGCTGGGCAAGACGGTTGTTACGCTGGCGCTCATCCAGCGCGATTGGGACGCCGAGGGACATGCGCCCGTACTCGTCATCTGCCCCACGTCGGTCGTGGGCAACTGGAAGCGTGAGGCCGCGCGCTTCACGCCGGATCTGCCGGTGCTGGTGCATCACGGTGGCACACGGCGCAAGGACGACTCGTTCGTGGCGGAGGCACAGCAGCACGCCATCGTCATTTCCAGCTATGCCCTCTTGCACCGCGACCGCGACATTTTCGCCAAGGTGCCGTGGCGCGGCATCGTGCTGGACGAGGCGCAGAACATCAAGAACGCCGAGACGAAGCAGGCGCAAGCGGCGGCGAGCCTCGCTGGCGGCTATCGCATCGCGCTGACCGGCACGCCCGTCGAGAACTCCGTCGCCGATCTCTGGTCGCTGATGGACTTCCTGAATCCGGGCCTGTTGGGGTCGGCGAAAGATTTCAAAGATGCCTTTTTCATCCCGATCCAATCGCGGCGCGACCCTGACGCCACGGCGCGGCTCAAGCGGCTGACCGGCCCCTTCCTGCTGCGGCGCGTCAAGAGCGATCCGGCGATCATCTCCGACCTACCTGAAAAGCTGGAGATGGATGTCTTTTGCACGCTGACCAAAGAGCAGGCGTCGCTCTATGAAGCGGTGGTGCGCGACATGGAGAAGCGCATCGACGAGGTCGAAGGCATCGCGCGGCGCGGGTTGATCTTCGCCACGCTGACCAAGCTGAAACAGGTCTGCAACCACCCGGCGCACTTCCTGGGCGACGGCACGCCGCTGGCTGGGCACGCCGCTGGCTGGGCGCTCCGGCAAGCTGGCGCGACTGGAAGAGATGCTGGCGGAGGCGCTGGCCGAGGGCGACCATGCCCTGGTCTTCACGCAGTTCGCCGAGATGGGCGCGCTGTTGCAGCCCTACTTGGCGCAGACGCTGGGCCGCGAGGTGCTGTTCCTGAGCGGGCAGACGCCCAAGCCGCAGCGCGACCGCATGATCGAGCGCTTCCAGCGCGACGACGGCCCACCGATCTTCATCCTTTCGCTGAAAGCCGGCGGCCTGGGGCTGAACCTGACGCGCGCCAACCACGTCTTTCACTTCGACCGCTGGTGGAATCCGGCGGTGGAGAACCAGGCGACCGACCGTGCCTTTCGCATCGGCCAGCAACGCGCCGTGCAGGTCCACAAGTTCATTTGCGCTGGCACGCTGGAAGAGCGCATCGCCGACCTCATCGCCAGCAAGCAGGAGATTGCGGCGCATGTCATCGGCTCCGGCGAGGGCTGGCTGACGGAGCTTTCCACCGCGCAACTGCGCGACATCTTCGCACTGCGCGCCGACGCCGTGGAGGTGTAGCCACCATGCCATCCTATTACAATGCCTATGGTCAACATGGGATCAAAGCGACATCGAAGCGCGGCGACTTCGGCCAGAGTTGGCTGGCGCGATCCTGGTGCGACCTGATCGACCGGCTGGGCCAGCACTCGTCGGCGCAGCGCGGGCGCAGCCTGGCGCGCGGCCAGGCGGTGCAGTCGATCACGATGCAGCCGGGCATCATCTCCGGCTTCGTCGCGGACTATGCGCTCTATCAGACCTTGATCGAATTGCCTGTGCTGCGCGTCGAGCAGTGGAATCGGTTGCTCAGCGTCATCCGCAGCAACCCGACTGTGGTGGCGCAGTTGTTCAGCGGCCAGGTGACGGCGGACCTGAACGCGCTGGCCGTGGCGGCGCACGTTCCCCTGCTGCCGACCGGCCTGGCGATGTTCGAGGCGCAGTGCGGCTGCTATGATTGGAACGATCCCTGCAAGCACACCAGCGCGGTAATGTACCTCGTTGGCGAGGAGTTCGACCGCGACCCACTGGCGTTCCTGGCGTTGCGCGGCATGGCTCACGACGACCTCATCACGGGCCTCAGCGACGGTGAACTGCCGAACACAGTGAGCGCGCCTGTCACCTCCATCATCCCCCTGCCCGCCCCGCCCGCGCCGTTGCCCGCCGATCCCGTCGCCTTCTGGCAGGGTGCGCCCCTGCCGCCGGAGTTGCGCACCACCGAGATGCCAGATCCGGAGCCGGCGCTGCCCGGCGCCCCGTTCCCCTTCTGGGCCGGCACGCGCACCATCGCCGCCGGTTTGGAGTCGCTTTATACGAAGGCCGCGCACGACGCCGCCGCCATCCTCCGTACCCAGCCCACCTCTTCCGCAACCACCGAACCGTCGGAGTGACAACAAGCCAATCATACAGAGCAACGTGCAGGAAGATGGATCGATCTCGCCGAACTCCAGTCCGCGCAGGCGGACTTTGTAGCCGCCAGGCTCTTAGGCGCGGTTTCAACCGCCCGCCGCCGTTGCACCTGCACCGAGATGGCTACCACCCGCATCGCTAGCACATGCCAGAATGCGGGTATCATACCCCTTGCGGGTACAGACGGTGGTCATTGGGACCGGTTGGGACCGGACAGACAGGAATGTCTGTCCTCCGGGGGAAGCGCGACAGACAGGAATGTCTGTCCTCCGCCGCAAAGCGTATAACACGCAAGCACCGCCGTGCCTCACAGGGAAGCAACGGCGGTGCCGGTGATCGTGGCTGGGCGTGCAGCGAAGTGCTGCTAGAAGCCGACCACGTCGTTATAGATGTTGGGCGAACCGATGCCCGTCGCCATGTCATAGCCGTTCGTCACCGGGAACTTGCCATTGGTGGACGTGGTATATGACGTGGTGCCAGCCGTGACGGTGGCCGCATGGTTGATGTCGTGGTAGTACAGCGTGTAGCCGGTAGACATACGGAACATGCTATACAGTTGCGCATCCAGGCAGCCCAGACGATGATGGTGGTAGCCCGCGCCCAAAGTGGCAATCGCGGCCCACAGCGGCGCGCCCGCGCTCGTCCCACCGACGCCCTGCCAGCCGGTGGTCGTGCAATCGCTGGCCGTCTTGCTGTCGGAGCAGTAGACGCCGTAGCCGCTATTCGGGTCGGTATTGATCGACACGTCCGGCAGCGCGCGACACTTCACGCCACTGTTCTGGTGGCAGTACGAACCATACTCGCTATAGCTGCTGGCGACGCCGGGGCCGTACTGGTAGAACAGCGCGGCGTAATCCGTGCTGTTGCCGCCGCCGCCTGCGCCGAAGGGGCAATGCCCATAGTTCGTTCCCTGGTACGTGAACGTCCCGCTGGTGCAGTTGTTCAGCGTGTTCCAGACGTACTCTTTGCCGACGGGATAGCTCGGATTCGCCGTCGTCTGAGGATCAAACGTGCCATAGAACGACGTGCCGCCCACCGCTGTGACGTAGGGATTGTTTGATGGATCGTCCACTTCAACAGCGTTGGCATAGGCGGGGGTGTTTTTGGGACTCGTCGTGTAGAGATACTCGCAGTCGAAAGCACCGTTATCACCGGCGGCGGTGAAAACACTGATGCCTTCCATCGCCATCTCTTTGAGGTAGATCTCCTCGCCGGTGCGCTGGGCCTGCGGCGTGTCGGATTCGCAGCCACCCCAACTCAGGCTGAGTACCTCAAGCTTGTTTTGCCGCGCGATGGTCGCCAGTTCATCCACATAGCCCTGCGTGGTGT
This sequence comes from Ktedonobacteria bacterium, assembly GCA_027459785.1. Classification (GTDB taxonomy): domain Bacteria; phylum Chloroflexota; class Ktedonobacteria; order Ktedonobacterales; family JACDGC01; genus JAJPKG01. The sequence goes on from DAIDGU010000015.1 coordinate 16,062, forward strand.
TCGGCGCGTTATAGACATACATCGTCGGCACGCCGGGGGCCACCGCCAGGAACATGTCGATATCCAGCACGACTTCGAGCGCACCCTTGCGATCCGTCGGTCCACGATCGACATACAGGCTTTGGATATGCGTGTTGTAGAGACCGAACTGCTTCTCATAGGCTTGCACGTCGCTCAGCTTCCAGTTCGACAACTCGAAGACACCCACAGCGACACCGTCACCGTTCGTGCGGTGATATACCCCGTTCGCGTTATAGAGGCTGCGAATCTGCTGGGGCGTCAGGCCCGTGCTGCTCGGCGCACCACCATAATGCGGCTGGCGTCCGCCGTGGGCCTGGGGCTGGACGATGTGCGGATGAATGTGGTTGACGCTGTCCAGGCCGATGATGCCGGAGATCGTGCCGCTGAGCACATAGGGGACTTGCGGTGCGGTCGCGTTAGCATAAACGGCGGAACCGTCATGCAGCACATAATCATTGATCTGTGTCCGGAACGCGTGGTTCACCGCCGCTGTCGTGCCAACATAATCCATCAGGAAGACGCTGGACGAGGCAGTCAGTTGCAGCCCCTGCGCCCGCATATAGTGGTCGATGGCGGCGCGCTGCGCAGCGGTCGGCCCAAACATGCGTTCGAAGGCACCCGTTCCCAGCCAGTGCTGATACAGCACGCTTCGCGGGTTATATTCCTCTGCCAACAGATTGTTGAGTTGCGCCTGATTATTCGGCGCGATGACCAACTCGATGTCTAGCGCCGCGCCGGCAGCGTGGGGCCGCACGAGGTGCGCCGCGCGCAGTTGCGCCGGTGCCAACACCTGGGGCAGCGTCACGAATTTCGGTGTGACCGCAGCCTGCACTGGGGGGACGAACGTGCCTGCCGCCGATATAAACAGCGTGGCACATGCACTAACAACCAGCACCGCCAGGCGCACCCGCGCGCCCAACTCGTGCCGCACCGGGGAAAGATTTCCGTTCACCGTTTCCTCCACCTCTCATAACCCATACTTCAACCTAAACGTGACGGTCAGCGTAATTTGGAGAGCTTTTTTAGTTCAAGCATGTAAATCATACTTGTTCATATGGTATACGAGAATCATGCATAGTGCCAATAGCTAGGTAGAAAGTCACAGAGGCGCACGCTTCTTGTGTTGCATGCCGCGTAACCAGGGTGATGGTTGTCGCGTTTGCACAGTAGAGATACAATGATCCTGGCGCGCGATCCTCCTTTCAATCAGGCAATGATCAGGGGACAACAGGCATGCTCTATCGGCTTTACGTGTCCATGCAGCGGTTGGCGGGGATGATTCCCCGGCGGATGCGCTGGCGTATCGGTGGCTTCATCGCGCAGGCGGTGTATTGGCTGTGGCCGGCCAAGCGGCAGGCGACATTACAGAACATGAGTGTCGTGCTGGGCTTGCCCGTGCGGCATCCGCGCGTGCAGCGCACGGCGCGGCTTTCGTGGCGCAACTATGGTCGTTTCAGCGGCGATCTCTTCGATCTGCCGAACCATCCCCCCGCCTTTTACATCAACGCGATCACCGATCTGACGGGTCCGCCGCTGCCCGACGGCACGATGCGCGCGTTGCAGTTGGTGGATGAGGCGCGGGCGCTGGGCAAGGGCGTGGTGATCACCACCGGCCATTATGGTCACTGGGACGTGGCCGGGATGCTCGTGGCCTCGCGCGCACCGCTCTACGTCATCGCCGAGGCGCTGCCGGATGAGCGCCTGAATCGGCTGTTGCAAGAGCAACGCCAGGGCATGGGCATGAGCGTGCTGATGATCGAAGATGCCCTGCGCCCGATGATGCGCCTGCTACGCGCCGGCGACATGATCGCCACGCCGGTCGATCGCCCCGTGCCACCGAATGAAGGCATCCCCGTCACGTTCTTCGGCAAAACGGCCTATGTGCCGCGCGGCCTGGGCGCGCTGGCCGCACGCCTGGGGGCAGCCATCGTCGCCGGTTTCGTCTGGGGCGACCGCGACGGCGGCTATCGCGTCTTCGTCAATCCGCCGGTGGTGATCACTCCCAGCGGCGATCCCGATGCCGATGCCATCTGCGCGACGCAGGTGATGTTCGACGCGCTGGAACGCATGATTCGCCAGGATCCGACGCAGTGGTATATGTTCCGGCCCTTCTGGCCGCACGCACAAGATGCCACGCCCGCCCCAACCCCCGTGGCGACAGAAGCAACCGCCCATGAATAAAACGCGCCTCTTTCGCCTGGCTTTTCGCTGGCTGCCACGGCTGCCACGCCCGCTAGTGCGGACCATCGCCAGCGGGGCGGCGATGGTCCTCTGGGCGGTCGCTGGCGGCACACGCCGCCGCGTGCGGGCGAATCTGGCGCACCTGCCCACCTTGGCGGCGAACCCCGGCGCGTTGGATCGCGTGACACGCCGCGCCTTCCGCGCATTACTGTTGAACTATGTCGATCTATTCATCCCGCCGACGCCAGGCATTGCGCGCCACATCGTCATCAAGAATAAGGCAGCCTATCAAGCAGTGGAAGCGGAAGGGCGGGGCATCATCTTCGTGGGGATGCACAGCGGAAGCTTCGAGTGGGGCCAGTATGCCCTGCAAGAGTTCAGCGCCCGGCCCATCGTCGCGCCGGTGGAAACGCTGCAACCGCCCGCACTCTTCGAGCTGGTTTTGCAGGAACGCCGCAAGTCGGGCATCCACTTTTTGCCGATCAGTGAGAGCACGACCCTGCGCGAGATGATCGCGGCGCTACGCCGGGGCGACAACGTGTTGGTGGCGCTGGACCGCGACGTACTCCAAACGGGGGTGATCATGCCGTTCTTTGGCGCGCCGGCGCGCATCCCCACCGGCCCCATCGCGCTAGCGCGGCTGACCGGCGCACGACTGGTGCAACTCAGCCTGTGGCGCGAAGAACATGGTCGTTTGGTTGGCGCGCTCAACCCCTTCCCACCAAATCTCGTGGGACCGGATACACGCGGTGACGATGCGGTGCGCCGTGCGTTACAACCGATGGTGACGGCATTGGAACGCACGATCCTGGCGCACCCGGACCACTGGCTGGCGGCTTTCGCGGATGACATCTGGGTGACGGAGGCACCTGCCACGCCATCGCAGGCGAACGGGCAGGGTAACGGCAATTCCCGTGTTTCTGCCGGCTGAATAAGATTCATGCCGTTTTAACATCCTGCGGATACACTGAATACGATAGAGCGAAACGGCTGGTATCGTGCTACAATAGGCACAATGATCAATCCGCTGCCCGGCACAGCGCCGGAAAGGAGCTGGCGTTTGAAGATCGCCCTCGTTTCACCGTATGACTGGAGCTACCCCGGTGGGGTGCGCAGCCATATCGAGCACCTGGCAGCGGAGTTGCGCGCGCGCGGACATCAGGTGCGCATTCTGACGCCGGCCTCTGGCGCGGCGAGCCATGACGTGGAGTATGGCGTCTATAAGCTGGGCTGGGCCGCGCCGGTGCGCATCAACGGCTCGGTGGCGCGCGTGGCCGTGTCGCCGACGATGAAGCATGATCTGCGCCGGCTGCTGGAACGTGAGGCGTTCGACATCGTGCATCTACATGAGCCGTTCGTCTCCACCCTCACGCTGGCCATCCTGCGCCTGGCGCATGAGATGCAGACGCCGTGCATCGCCACCTTCCACGCCTCATCCAACCGGCGTACCTCGCCGACGGTGATGGCCTATGCGATGGCCAGCCCCTTCTTACGTTCGCATTTCGCGCGCCTAGATATGTGTATCGCCGTCTCTGAGACCGCCCGCACGCACGTGGCGCGTTTTTTCGACACCGATTTTGCCATCATCCCCAACGGCATCGATCTGGCGCATTATGTCACCCAGCTACCACGCCTGCCACAGTTCGACGACGGTAAACGCAACGTCTTGTTTTTGGGACGCATGGAGCCGCGCAAAGGGCTGCGCTATCTGCTCAAGGCGATCCCGCTGGTGCGCGACCAGTGTGGCGGGCCGGGGATGCCGCCGGTGCGCTTCATCTTGGCCGGCGAAGGGCCGGAACGTGCGTATTACCAGAAAATCGTCGCCAAACACGGCTGGGATGATGTCATCTTCACTGGCTATGTGAGCGATGCTGAGAAGCCCTCCTATTTCGCCAGCGCGGATATCTATTGCGCGCCCAGCACCGGCAACGAGAGCCAGGGCATCGTCCTGCTGGAAGGCATGGCCAGCGGCGTGCCGGTGGTAGCGTCGGATATTCCCGGCTATCGGTCCGTGATCACGGGGCCGGAGGTCGGCTTTTTGACGCCGCCACGCAACGCGGAGCGGCTGGCCTGGTCCATCTGCCATCTGCTGCGCGACGACACGCTGCGGGCGCGCGTGGGGCGCGCGGGCCAGGCGCGGGCTACGGATTACAGTTGGGAACGCATCACGGGGATGATCGAGCAGGCATATCTGGAAGGGCGGCTGCGGGCATTGCATCGACCACAACGCCGCCACCTTTGGTCGCTGCGCACCACAGCGCCGTTGCTGTCGTCGCTCGATCCGTCCGCCCTTCAAAGTGCGCATAGCGCGACTTCTGTCTGGGCTATTTCCCCTTTCGATGAAAATGTTGTAGAATAGAAATAAATCTGGCGAGGGGTCGCTATGTTCGGAACGCAGTTGCAGCGACGCGCACGATCGATTGCGGAACAGGTTGTGCGCCCGGTCGCGGCGTTGCACATTTCGCCGAATCTTGTCTCGCTCGCCGGCCTGGCCCTCACTGGGGTGGCCGCGCTCGTTATCGCGCTTGGCCCGTTACGGTGGGGGGGAGCTTTAGTGTTGTTTTCGGGCGTCTTCGACATGTTCGACGGCGCAGTCGCGCGAGTGCAGCACTCTAGTTCGACCTTCGGCGCTTTCCTTGACTCAACGCTCGACCGCTATGCGGAAGGGATGATTTTTCTGGGAATCATCATCCACGCGACGCGCGCCGAGCCAGCCGGCGGCACCCAAACGGCGGTGCTCGCGCTGGCCTACAGCGCGGCGATCCTGTCACTGATTATCAGTTACATCCGCGCGCGCGCCGAAGGGTTGGGGATGGATTGCAAGGTTGGTATTATGGAACGCCCTGAGCGCGTGCTGTTGTTAGGAATTGGGCTGTTGCTGGGCAGTGAAGTCGGCTTGTTGTGGATGTTGGTGGCGTTTGTGGTTTTGACGGCATTTACCGGACTGCAACGCATCTTCCATGTGTGGCGCACCAGCGCCATAACGCCGGGAACGACTCCCGCCGCGCCCGCCCCGCGCAACGCCTCACGCCAGGCACCATAACCGTTCACATACCTGCTCTGCCGGGCGGGTGCCACGTTCGCGTGCATCGGCTCCGGCGTGTACCGTTCGCTTTGAACGCGAATCTGCCGATATCTCACAGAGAGATATCTCGACCGGGCGGCCACCCCCTAGGGGTCGGGCCGCATACATGGTGTGCGCAAGTTGACGCCACCCAGCTTATTACCTGCATTGCTCCGTGCCAACGGACCAATGACAGAAGGGCCGCGCGAGTCTGATGGGCGTGTGAACGCCGTGGGTGTTGAGCCACCGCGCAGTGATCGGGCAAGTGCCTGTAAGGAATTGCAGACACAGGTTGCCTTTCACGCCGGGGTTGCTGCTCCGCCCCGCCTCACGCGCTTTCCAGCCCCGCCTGGGAAAGTTAGGAGAACATGAACGACAAGGATCTGCCCACCACCACTGGGCCACACGGCAGCGCCGCTGCCATCACCCCCCCCGTCGGCACTGACGCGCCGGGGACGCCACGCCCACGGCGGCATCGCCGCCCCACGCGCACAGGCCGCGCTGGCGAAAACGGCATGCCCGCCGAAGTGGCGACGGATGCCAAAACATCGGAAGAAAACACGGCCAACGTGGTCGCTGAACCCAGTGTGAGCGCCGAAAACGCCAGCACGCCCACGGAAACAAACCGCCCCGCACGCCGCCGTGGCCGCACCCGCAAGGCCGCGCCCCTTGAGGAGACCGAGGAGGCCGCACCCGAAACCGCCGGTGCGCACCTCACGACCGATCTCCCCACGGCAGAGACCGGCCCGGCACACGAGACGCCGAACACGATTACGACGCCAACGCTGTTGGCTCCCGTGCCGACGCCCATCGCACTGCCCCCGGCCACCGCGCCTGCCGCCACCGCGCCACCGGCACCCACACAAGCGGCACCAGCGACGCCGGCACCCGCACCCGCCACCACGGAGGCAACAGCGGAGGAAGCGCCGAAACACCGTTATCGCTTCGACCGCCGCACGGTTTCCACCACGTTTCCAAATGCGCCGACGACGCCCGCCCCCGCGCCCGGTCCGTTGCGCCGCCCCGGTCCACTTTCCAGCCAGTGGGCGCGCCCCGTCGCGCCGCCGCCGGTGGAAGAGGAAGAGGCCGCACCCGCCCCAGTCACCGCGCCGCCCCCTGTGGCCCCGCCGCCGGTGAGCTTCGCGCCGCCCGTCCGCCCGGCCCCCGTCGCGCCGCCGCCGGCCACCGCCGCACCGGCGACACCACCGCCCACGACCGCTGCACCGGAACCGGAAGAGATCGTGCTGCCCCGCGTTGTGCCGCCAACCCGCGCGGCCCGACCGATTCACACTATCCAACCGGAGGCGGAGCCGGAGGAAATTCAGATCGATGAAGGCGAGGACACCTTCACCGTGACCCCGCTGGCCAACAGTGACGACCTGGCGAACGTCGCTGATGCCACCTCTGATCGGCGCGGTCGCCGACGGCGGCGCGGCGGACGCAATGGCAACGGCCTGGCCCAGGAAAGCGATGAGCGCCCGGCTCCGGTCGCCGCTTCAGCGGCCCCGACACTGGCGCCGCCACGCTACCAGCAGCCCCCGGTTGCCACACCGCCAGCCACCGTCTCCCAGGTCGCGCCGGAAGTCCCCGCCTCGCCGTATGGCTCACCGGAACCGGCGAGCGCCCGTGGCTTCGGTTCCACCCCGCGTGGCGTCGCTTCGGAGTATCGGGGCCAGTCGTCGTTCTCGCACGGGCGCTTCGCGCGTGCCAGCAGCGAAGGTGGCCCGCCGATCTCCGCGAACCACCTGGCCAACATCATTATGGAGGGCATACAACAGCAGACGGATCGTTTGCTGTCGGAACAGCGCCGTCACGGGCAAGCCTCGTCGTTCACCATCGCCATGCCTTCCACCGAGCGCGTCGGCGTCTTCGTGGATGTCGCCAACTTGCTCTATTCTTCGCGCAGCATGCGGTTGCCCATCGACTTTGGCCGCCTGCTCTCCTTCCTGCGTGCCGACCGTCGCCTGGTGCGCGCGCACGCTTATTGTCCCACTAGCCCCGAACCTTACGCTGATCAGCAATTCTTGCAAGCGGTGAAGGGCTTGGGCTATCGCATCACCACCAAGGATTACAAGACGTTTTCCAGCGGCGCGAAAAAGGCTGACTTGGATCTGGACCTGTGCATGGACATCGTGCGCATCGTGGACGCGCAAGCGGTCGATACCGTCGTCCTGGTCAGCGGCGACAGCGACTTCCTGCCGCTACTGGATTACTGCTCGGACCACGGTGTGCGCGTGGAAGTGGCGGCGTTCGATGAATCCACCGCCGCAATCCTGCGCCAAAGCTGCGATCTTTTCTTGAACCTTTCAGTCGTCGAAGAGATTCGCGCCGACCGCTAATACCCTCTGCGGGTAAAGTATGGATGCCGGAGGACAGACATTCCTGTCTGTCCGGCCCTGCTGATCACAGTATGTACCCGAATAGGGGAGATAGCAGATAGCCGCCTTGTTACAAGCGCCCCACTCCGACAGCTCGGAGTGGGGCGCTGTCTCATACCTTTTTCGGGGAAAGACGGTGGATATTGGGACCGGACAGACAGGAATGTCTGTCCTCCGAGGGAGGGTGATGACAGACAGGAATGTCTGTCCTCCGGGGGAGGGTGATGACAGACATTCCTGTCTGTCCTCCGGGGGAGGGTGAGGACAGACAGGAATGTCTGTCCTCCGGTATCCATACTATTCACCCGCAAAGGGTCTCAGCAGGGGGGCCTACAGCCCATACACGCGCGTGAACTTCTCCGTCAGATACGCGATCAGATGCGCAGGATTCAGCCCCTCGCCCGTCACGCGGCGGCAGAGGTCGTCGCCCTGATAGATGCTGCCCCAGCGGTGAATCGTATCGCGCTGCCATTCGCGGATGAAACCCGTTTCGCCTTGCGCCAGCCGCGCGTCCATGTCGGGGTGGGCCTGGCGCAGGGTGGCGGCGAACTGCGCGGCATAGCAGTTGCCCAGCGAATAGGTCGGGAAGTAGCCGAAGAGGCCGGCAGACCAATGCACGTCCTGCATCAGGCCCACGCTGTCGTTCGGTGGCGTCACGCCCAGGTAATCGTAGTACTTCTGGTTCCAGATTCCCGGTAGGTCGCGCACCGCGATCTTCCCCGCGATCAGGTCTTTTTCGATCTCGAAGCGGATGATGATGTGCAAGTTATAAGTCAGCTCGTCGGCCTCCACGCGGATCAAGCTGCCCTCGACACGGTTCAGCGCCCGCACGAAGTCCGCCAGCGGCACCTGTTTGAAAGGCGTGGGGAAGGCGTCTTGCAGGACGTGATACTGCCCCTGCCAGAACGCTGCCGACCGCCCGATGATATTTTCCCAGGTGCGCGACTGCGACTCATGGATGCCGCTGCTGGTGCCGCCACCCAGGATCGTGCGCTTGAGCGCGGGATCGATGCCCAGTTCATAGTGGGCATGGCCACACTCATGCATAACGGACATCTGGCAACTCACCACATCATGTTCATCCACGCGCGTCGTCAGGCGGTCGTCATCCGGCGAGCCGAGGCCGGTCATGAAGGGATGCGCCGCCAGGTCCAGCCGCCCGTGATCGAAGTCATAGCCAATGATCGCCAAGATTCGCCGCGAGAGCGCCATCTGCTGGTCATGCGGAAACGTCCCCTGCAAGAAGCCGTTATCCACCTGCTGCGCCGCTTGCACGCGCTTGAGCAGCGGCACCGTCGCCTGGCGTAGCTGATCGAGCGCCTGCTCGCATGTCGCCAGGTCCATCCCTGGCTCGAACGTATCGAACAGGACGGCATACGGCACTTTGGCCGCCGGATCGAGATACTGCGCCTTCTGCCGTTGCAGATCGACGATGCGCTCCAGATCGGACGCAAAGAGACTGAAATCCTGCGCTGTGCGTGCTGCCTGCCAGTGTTCCCAGCCCACGGAGGTCGCCACGGCATAGTCACGCACGAAGTGTTCGGGCAGCTTCGTCGCCTCAGCGTGGCTGCGCCGCGCCTCGCGCACCAGCGCGCGGTCGGCGTCGCTGAAGCGTTCGGGGTGCGCCGCCAGTGCTGCTTCGGCCTTGGCTATCGCCTTGCCCAGCGCGGGCGCGGCTTTGTGGGCATGGAGCACGGTTTCCAGCGTGGCGATCTGCTCGCCGCGCACGCCGTTCGCGCCCAGCGGCATCTGCGTCTGCTGGTCCCAATCCAGCAGCGCGCGAATGGCATCGAGATCGGCAATCGTGCGCGTCATCTCGAACAGCGTGCGCAACGTCGCCGTCTTGAGATTGAACGCGATCGCCGGTGTGGCTTTGGTTGCCTTGGTGGGCGTTATCGTCGCCATTGTTTATTGCCTCATTTCAGATGGATGATGGTGGTTGGGGGGCAACAGCTTCCACGCGCGGCAAAGGTCACGGCCCGAATGGCCCACCGCTGTGTGATAAGCGTCCCAAATATCGTACAACGTAGAGAGGAACTCTCGCATAGGCCGCCGTACCTGTGCTATACTGAATCAGCAGAGGATCACATCCGCCCAGAAGGCAACAGCGTAAAGGTATAGGAGGCTAGCCACTGGAAATCCTGGAGAGCGCGCGCCGGGCTGTAGACGCTGCCGTCGATAAGAAAGCGTCGCATATCGTCTTGCTCGACATACGCGAGATCTCGACCATCGCCGATTATTTCATCATCTGCACGGGCAACAATCCGCGCCAGATCAACGCGGTCGGTGATGCGATGGATGAGGTGCTTGGCAAAGACGGCCTCCATCTGCTGCACCGCGAGGGCAACCCGGATTCTGGCTGGGTGCTGCTCGACTTCGGCGATATCATCTGTCACATCTTTGGTCCGATGGAACGCGACTATTACCAACTCGAACGCCTGTGGGCCGCCGCGCCACGGTTACTCTATGTGGAATGACCGCGCCCAACCGGCAGCCAGCACGCGAAGAACCACGCACACAACAACAAAAAATCGAGGTAGCGCGCGATGACAACGATGTTCCGCAACCGCTTATTCCTGCAAGGCATCCTTTTCGGCGGCCTGATGGGCCTGATCACCGGCACGCTGCTGGCCTTCCAGGTGGGCAATGACCGTGTGGAAAGCGCCCAGCGTCATGTCGTCGGCTGGGTGCGCCGCGATAAGGTCGGTATTGATTACAAGCATATCTATCAATAGCACGCGCGTCTAACTGACCCGTTCGCGCCAGAAGTTGAGCGCCAACATCAGTGCGATCACGCCCAAGATCGTACCTTCCACGGGGCTAAGCCGGATCTGTCTGCGTCGTGTCGCCATGATCGCCTCCCACATGCGCCGCGTCTTCCGCCAGGATCACCGTCAGATCCTCGCGGAGCCGGCGTAATTCGTCACGATGTTGTGTGGTGAGCTTGCTCAGCTTGTGCGCGCCCTCAGGCGTCAGCCGCACCTGCACCACGCGCCGGTCGTCGGGGTCCGGCGCACGCACCACCAGGCCCAGGCTCTCCGCGCGGTCCACCAATTGCACGATGGCGTTATGATGCAATTGCAGCGCCTCAGCCAATTGCGTGATCGTCGCCCAATCGCGCCCCGGCATGCCCTTGATCGCCAGCAACATCTGGTGTTGCTGGGGAGTCAACCCCTCGCCCCGCGCCGCCACCTCGCTGAAGCGCAAGAAGTGGCGCAACGCGCGCCGAAAGCGTGCCAGGCGTTCATATTCCGCTTTGCTGATGCTCATCCAGCTTTACCTATACGCGCCATCTGGCGCATGCGTGCTGCTGATAGCATACCACGCGGACACGCCCAATGGACCGCTTCGGCTAAGCGACCTGAGCATAGACGCCCAGCGTGCGCGCCGCTGTCGCTTCCCAGGTGAAGCGCGCCGCGCGCACGCGCCCCGCCGCCACCAGGCGATGGCGCAACGCGCTGTCGGTGATGACGGCGTGCAGCGCCTGCGCGATGGCCGGCGGATCGCCCGCTGGCACGCAGAGTGCCGCATCGCCCGCCACTTCGGGCAGCGCCCCACCGTCGCTCACCACCACCGGCGCACCGCAGCGCATCGCTTCCAGCACCGGCAGCCCAAAACCTTCCGTATAGGAAACTTGGGCCACGACGTTCGCCAGGGTATAGAGCGCCGCCAGGTCTGCGTCGTTGGGCGAATCGACGATGCGGACCGCGTCGCCCAGTGCCAGTTCGGCAATGGTGGCGGCGATGGGCGCATCGCGCCAGCCGTGCCGCCCGGCGATGACCAACTGGCGCGGCCCGCCGGGCATGCGTCGCGCCAGCGCGAAGGCGCGGATGAGGTTGGGATAGTTCTTGCGCGGCTCCCGCGTCCCCACGGCCAGCACGAAGGGCGCGGTCAGTCCCAGCCGGGCCACCAGATCGCGTTTGCGCGCCAGATCGGTACAGGGCGCGAAGGCCGCGCTCACTCCCAGCGGAATCGCCACCACCCGCGTCGGCATAAGGTCCGGCAGCCAGCGCAGCAGCACGCCGCGTGTATGCTCCGAGACGGTGATAATCATATCCGCCGCCCGTGCCGTCCGTGGCACCGTGCGCCGCAGGTACGCCGCCAGCGTCGGCGTGGCGCACTGCGGGTGCGTCAGAAAGGCCAGATCGTGGATCGTCACCACACGCCGCATGCGCGTCGGCGGCAAGGTGAAGTCCAGCGCGTGGAAGATCTGGGCCGGCCCCGTCAGCAATTCCGCCGGCAGGGGCAGCCGCAGCCGTTGCCACACGCGCGTCAGGCAGCGTTCGCCCACCGGCACCACGCGCAGGTCCACGTTGCGCACCAGCGGCAACGCCGCCACCACCGGATTGCCCGGCTCGATCTCCTGCGCGGAAAACAACGTGTAGCGATTCGCGTGATCCGCCCGCGCCAGCGCCGCGATGAGTTCCCGCGCGTACCGGCCAATCCCCGCCGCTTGGACCACCGCCGGCGTATAATCAATCGCGATCTGCATGCCGACCGTCCCTCGCTTGCTATATCGCATTCCTGTGTATCTTACCCTTTCAGCATACGGCAGCCGCCAAATGGCCCCGCCAAGGCGCATATTCCAACACGGCCTGTCATGTCACCTGCACACCGGCATCATCAGCAACAATGCGAACGTACACACCGGCTGGTTCATCCCACCTAAACTCAGCTTAGCAGCGCAACACAAGCAGTGCCAACCATACATTCGTCTGGTCATCCTCCACATGGGCTAGGAACACCAGCAAAAGATGTGACCAAGTTCAGCAAGGTGTGGTACAACGATGGAATAGGTTTTGTACCCCTTTTTGTTCGGCTGCGATCGGCAACAACCGGAGCAACTTCGCCAAACAGTGCAGGTTCAACTTGCTTCCCAGTTGCAAAAGACGCTCAGCCTGGTATCGTTGGGGGATCGTCATGAGTACCAAGCGGAAACGGACTATCGCACCGCCCCTGGTCGCCAGCGCGCCCAGCGAAGGTGTTTGCCTGGTTTGTCTGCTGCACGTGGCGGATGGCACGATCACTGCCGTGCGCGCCGCCGTCGGTGTCTCAGAAAGCGCGGCACCCGGCCAGCCGCTGGCCGCCGTCTTCCCCGCCGCCGCGCCGCGCCTGCTGTTGATGGCAGAACGCGCCGCCCGCACCGGCAAGACCATCACCCTGGCCCTGCCGCTGCACGCCGGCACCGCGCCCCTCGCACGCTGCACCTGCACGCCGCTGCCCTCCGACAGTGCTTCCCCCCCCCACGTGCTGCTGACCATCGAACCGCAACCGGCGGATATGCCACTGGCGCATCCCCACGTGTATTCTTCAGAGATGAATACCATCCTGGAAGCCGTGGCAGATGGCATCGTCATTTACGATCTCGACGGCGAACCACTCTATTATAATCCCGCCGCCTTGCAGCTTTTGGGCTGGACGCAAGCGGGGATCGATCCGCGCACGCTCACCTATCAAGAGCGGCGGGCCATCTATCGCCTCGAAAGCATGCAAGGCGTGCCGATGGAGGAAAGCAGCACGGCGGTGGAAGTCGCGCACGTCCAGCAACTGGCCACTCAGGAGTGGCGACTGCATCGCCCCGATGGCTCCGCTGTGCTGCTCAGCATCCACCCCGCGCCGATCCGCGATCCCCTGACCGACGAGGTGATCGGGGCCGTCCACGTGCTGCGCGATGTCACCGTTTGGCGGCAAAACGACGCCATCAAAGATGAATTCATGAGCATTGCCAGCCACGAGTTGCGCGCCCCCCTGCAACCCTTGCTGCTGGCCAGCCGCTTCGTGCAACGCTGGATCGACCGCCCGGAGCGCAAGGCGGAGTTGCACGACCTGGCCGAGGAGATCGTGCTGCAAGCGAAGCGCATGAGCCGGCTGGTGCTGGACATGCTGGATATGACGCGCATTCATGCCGGGCGCTTCGCCGTGCAGGCGGTCCCGTGCGACCTGGCGAAGATCGTGCGCAATGTCGCCGACGAGCAACACACGATCAGCCAGCGCGACATCTGCGTCAGTGGCAGCGAGCAGCCCATCCCGATCCTGGGGGAAAGCGAGCGGCTATGGCAGGCGCTGACCAATATCATCCAGAACGCGATCAAATATTCCATCGCGCCCGCGCCCGTGGTGGTGGCGATGACGACGCACCGGGAGGATGGCCGTGCCTGGGCGCGCGTGGCCGTGACGGATCGCGGCTGCGGCATTCCCGCTGAGCATCTGCCGCGCCTCTTCGAGCGCTTCTATCGCGCCTCCGTCAGCTATCAGGTTGCGCCCCAGCAACAAGACGGCCTGGGCCTGGGCCTGTTCATCGCGCATGCCATCATCGACGCGCACGGCGGGCGGCTGAGGGCGACATCCGAACTGAACGTGGGCAGCACCTTCACCATCGACCTGCCGCTGGTTGAGGAACAGGCGGCAGGTGATTGAAACCGCGTCGTGGGACGGCGGGCGGTTGGGCGACGGCGGGCGGTTGGGCGACGGCGGGCGGAGACGGCGGGCGGAGACGGCGGGCGGAGACGGCGGGCGGAGACGGCGGGCGGTTGAAACCGCGCCTAGGGGCGTTCCGCCACGAAGTCCACCGACGTGGACTAGAAGTAGGCGAGCAGCCGCTACTCCATTGGGACTAGGTTGGCGGGCAGGGGAGCGGGGGCATCTGCCGGCGCTGCCACGGTGTCCGTTGGTGTCGGTTCGTCCACCGGCGCGGGATCGCGCCAGCCGAGGCGCACGACGGTATAGAGCGACCCCAGGACGATCAGGATCCCACCGCCGCCCAGGACCGTATCGAACGTGGTGAAGGTGATGCCGAACACCGTTTGCTGGAAACCGGCCAGCACTGTGCCGGCCAGATAACCAGCGACGACGGTGCCGAGCAGCGACACCAGCCCGACGGTCGGATTGATCGTCGCCATCACGCGGCCCATGAAGGCGCGCGGCGTCACGCGCATGATCAGCGGCCCAACGGCGACGTTGAGCGCGGCCTGGAAGATACCCACAACCGCCATTAGCACCGCTGCCGGCACGAAGTTGGTCATGCGCGTATAGACCAGCATCAGGCAACTGAGGATGAACATGCTCAGGCTCAACGTGCGCGCCAGGCCGATGCGCTCGGCCAGCGCCGCCGCCAGCAGCGCGCCGACGATCGAGCCGAGGCCCATGCCCGCCGACAAGAAGCCATAGAGCGCCACGGATGTGTGCAGGTTGTGCAGTACGAAGAAAATATCCAGCGCATTGAAGGCGCTCGCGCCGAACATCACGATGGCGACGGAGATGATCAGCGCACTGATCGTGCGGTTGCGGAAGGCGAAGCCCAGTCCAGCGAAGAATTCGCGCAGAAAGTTCGGTGACTGGCCGGCGACTTGGCTGGTCGCCGCCTGGGGCGCGCGCACCCACAGCACCAGCAAGAACGACGCGGCGAACGAGAGCGCATTGATGCTGATGGCCCACTGCGCGCCCGTCGCCAGGTAGAGCAGCGGCGCGAGCGGCGGCGCAATGACCAGCGCCAGCATCTGCACCGCCTGGCTGATGCCCGTCGCCTGGGCGCGATATGGTTCAGCGACGACATCGCGGATGAGGGCCATGCGGGCGGGGCCGAAGAATTGCGAGCAAATGGCGCTCAGGAAGACGACGGCATAGAGGATGCCCAGTTGGCCCGCCAGGGGGATGCGCCCATCCGGCAGAAACGGCAGGAAGGTGAGCGGGACGACGTTCGTCGCCAACACCAGCAGGCCGATGAGCAGCGCGCGGAGCGCGTCCATCACCAACATCGTGCGGCGCTTATCCCAGCGATCAACGAAGACGCCGGCGATGGGGCCAAAGACGAAGGTGGGGACGGCGACGGCCAGTAACACGCCGCTCACCGCCAGCGGCGCCCACGCCTGGTGCGCCGCCAGGCTCACCGTCACCCATACCGTCAGCGTGAAATCGAAGATGAAATCGCCGAAGACCGAGAGCGCCCCACCGGTCCACAGCAACGCGAAGTCACGATTGATGAGCAAGCCGGGCTTCGGGGCCGAAGTGGCCGTGGTTGTGCTAGAATGCATGATGACTCCTCCATGTTCGTACTGTTGATCACATGTCGAATAGCCAGGGGTCGCGGGTGCGCTGCCGTGTACCAGACGACAGCACACCATTTTTTGTGCGCGCTAGCTTTGGTTGGATTTGCGCTTGAGCGCCTCGCGCACGGCGGGCGGGGCAATGAGCTTGCCGGTATGACGGAAGCGCGCCACGCCGCGATCGATCAGATCCGGCGTGATGTCGTCGGCAAAGTGGCAGACGCCCAGCACAGTGATGTCGATCGGTTTGCCGTCCGCGACGGCACGTTCCAGCATCTTGCGGTCGATATCCACCGCGCCGGCGACCCACATATACGCGCGTGCGGAGCGCGCTACCGGTGGTGCCGGTGCTGAGGGCGGCGACGGCATGGGCGGCGGCGTCAGCGGCGGGGATGCCGAGAGTGGCGGGGGTGGTATTGTCGGCGGCATGGGCGGTGTTGGCGGCGTGGGACGGGTCGCCGACGCGAATGCATCTGGCGGTGGTTGCATGGCTGGTGCCTCCTCTATCGTGGTGTTGACGCGGTGGGCAATGATGCTCAACGACCATTCCTGCACACCTGCATCCGTGCGCGGCGTTTGGAAGGGTTTGAGCGCGGCATTGAGTTGTTTGAGGACATCCTTGAACTCCTCTGTGGTCGCCCAAAAAAACTCGTTTGAGAATGTCAATGGCTCAGGTGCTTCGCGTTGGGCCAGGCTACGCATGGCCGCGCGCATCCCTTCCTGCATGATCATCTGAAACCACTCGCGCAACATCGCCTCCGCCTCACTGATGGGCGTCGTGCGCAGCACATCCGGCCCGATCTGAATGCTTTTGGCGACGGCGCGGTAATACTTTTCGAGGATGCCCCCGCGCTCGCGCGTTTCTACCAGGCGCACAACGCCGATGCGCTCTAACTCGCGCACGTGGTAATGCACCTTGGCCGGCGATTCGCCGACGCGCTCGCCCAGTTGCGTCACCGTCAGCGCCTCGCGCGTCAGGTATTCCAGCAGGCGCAACCGCAACACGTCCGCGATGGTACGTGCCTGCTCGATGGTGGTGAGGTAAAAGACCTCGTCTTGCTCTTCCATTTATTTCTACCGTTAAAATTTTCTTGATAGAGCAAAGTATACCTAATGATTAGAACTTTGTCAAGGGGGAGCAGACCCATTGCGGGAAAAGTCGATGGTCATTGGAACCGGACAGACAGGCATGTCTGTCCTCCGGGGACCAGGGCGACCACCTGTAGGGGCAACCCTGCCTCAGCAGACCGTATTGCGCGAGGGATGTGGGGCGGTCAATCCGGTGCCATTGCCCTGCCCGAAAGTCCCCTTTGGCTGGACAGCGCCATGTGATAAGGTGATAATCAGAGGCGATATGCGCATCAGTACCAAGGGAGAGCAACCACAGCCATGTCTTCGCCATCCAACACGCCGACGCACGTCATCAATTATGATGCCGGCGGGTATGATTATCGCTCGTTCTGGCAGGGCCGCGACTATGAGCAGTGGGCCGAAACACACGTGATCCGCCGCATCTTGCGCCGTACCGCGCCGGTGCAGTGGATGGTAGACCTGGGGGGCGGCTTTGGGCGCAACGTGCCGCACGAATTGCAGCGCTCCCAGCACGTCGTGCTGGTCGATTACTCTTGGACCAATCTCACCAATGCCGAAAACACGTTGCTGGCGGACGGCAAGAACGCCGGGCGCGTCTTCTTGATCCGGGGCAACATCTACCACCTGCCGTTTCGGGATGCCGCGTTCCAAATGGGCGCGACGATCCGTGTGCTGCACCACCTGGCGGCGACAAATGACGCGCTGGCCGAGATGAGCCGCGTCATCGGCGAACATTGGCTCTTGGACGTGCCGATCAAGCATCATCTGCTGGCGCGTGTGAAAGCCGCCGTCAAGGGCGGTGGCAAAACCTTACGCACGCGCACGGCAAATGAATTGGGGTCGAAGGACGAACCGTTCTGGAACTATCACCTGGGCGCGATCCGCGAGGCGGTGCGCCAGGACGGCTGGGATGATACCCTCGTCGCCAGCGTGGCGAACTTCCGGCGCTGGGAGCGCGCGGTGCCAGGGCCGTTGCGCGCACCCGCGCGCCCCGTGGTCTATGGCGCGGAACGGCTGGCGCAGCCCTTGGGACGCGGCTGGTGGGGGCCAGCGCAATTCCTCTGGCTGACCAAACATCAGCAGCAAACCTTCACCGCGCCCGATCCTGCCTTCGCCGGCACGCCGCCGGCCCCGTGGGACGCACTAGCCCCCAGCCTCTGGTGTCCGGCGTGCCACGGTGAACTGCGCTGGGCGGACGATCACACCACCTGCGCCGCCTGCGCCAAAACCTTCACCCGCACAGGCGCGATCTGGGATTTCGTCGTCGAATAGGAACCAAATTTCGTCGAATAGAAACAAGATTTCGTCGAATAGGAACCATCTCCCTGCTTGCAGGGAGATGGGGAGCAGACATCCTCGCTCTTCGATCATCTGGAGGACAGACATCCCTGTCTGCCTTCATTGCATCATTGTATGGGCGCGATTCCTCACGTCCCCGCGCTGCCGTTTCTATAATACCCATTGCGGGGAAAGATAGTGGTCAGCGGGACCGGACAGACAGGAATGTCTGTCCTCCGGGGTGAGGGAGAATGGCGGTCCTCTGGGGTGAGGGAGAATGGCGGTCCTCCGGGACCCATCCTGATTACCTCGCCCGCATAGCGTGTCAACTTTCGATTCCCACCCCCGTCCGGTACCACGTTAAAAAACGGTGAAGGGCCGCGTAAATAGTTGACAATTCAACAGTTTTGCGCAATACTATCGGAAAGGAGGGGACGCACCCTCGTGACCAAGGTCGGTCGCGGCGTGTGCGGCCAGTATGTGCATGACCCAGGTTGTTGATTACTTCTTCAGTCCCTACATCCCGCCCCAGGAGCGCCGGCGGCGCTATGTGGCGCAGAACGGCGTGCAGCACGCCAGCGAGATTTTCCCACGCGATCCCTTACCCGATCAGCTGGTGACGCTCACCATCACGACGAATGCCGCGCTGCCTGCCGACCACGTAGCCGTCTATTACACCACCGACGGCACGGAGCCAGGCGGTGCGCGGGGCCGCGCGGTGCGCGGCGAGGTCGTGGCGGCAGTGGCCGGCGCGGAGATCGATGATCGCGCCGCCGGATTGCAGGTGCGCCAATGGCAGGCCGTGCTGCCGGGGCAGCCGGACGGGACGCTGGTGCGCTATCGCATTGACGCATGGCAGGGGGACGAGCCGGAGCGCCACTTCTGGTATGCGGACGCCGATGATTATTACGCGCCGCCCGCGCCCCAGGGCCGTGAGTTCGCCTACCATGTCGATCGGCGGCAGATGCCGGATTGGGTGCGCGATGCCGTGATCTACCACATCTTCGTCGATCGCTTCGCCGCCGCGCATGACCAGCCGCCGCTACACGATCCAGGCGACATCACCGGCTTCTATGGTGGCACGCTGCGCGGTGTGCTGGAAAAGCTGGACTACCTGGCGGACCTGGGCGTCACGTGCCTATGGCTTTCGCCGATCATGGAAAGTCCGACATATCATGGCTACGATCCGACGAGCTATGAAAATGTGGCGCGGCGGTTGGGGACGAACGACGACCTGCGCGAGCTGATCGCGGCAGCGCATGCGCGTGGGCTGCGCGTGTTGCTGGACTTCGTCGCCAACCATACATCCACGGAAAACCCCGCTTTTCTGGAAGCACGCCAGAACCCCGCCAGTCCCTACGCCGGCTGGTATACTCTCGATCCAACCTATAAGCACGGCTATCTGTCGTATTATAACGTCCCCAGCATGCCGGTGTTATCCACGGATGCCACGCCGGTACGCACGTATCTCACGCAAATGGCGCTGCATTGGCTGAAAGATTTCGGCGCGGACGGCTTGCGGCTGGATAACGTCTCCGGGCCGGCCCACGCCTTCTGGACGATCTTCCAGGAGGGCATCAAAGCTGAACTGCCGGACGCCCTCACCCTGGGCGAAGTGACCGGCGGCATCGACGATCTGGTGACGTATGGTGGGCGGCTGGACGCCTGCATGGACTTCCCGCTGACGAAAGTCATCCGCCGTACCTTCGCACAGCGGCGGGCCACGCTGGACGATCTGCTGATCGCACTGGATCTGTATGATGCGGCGCTGCCGCCCGCGCTGGGCCTGGCGCGGCTGCTGGATAACCACGACATGCACCGCTTCCTGTGGCTGGCGGAAGGCGATACGCGCCGTTTGAAGCTGGCGCTGACCTTTCTGCTGACGCTGGCCGGCGTGCCGGTCATCTACTACGGCACGGAAGTCGGCTTGTCGCAGCGCGCGGGACCGGGCGGGCAAGACGCCTATGCGCGCGAGCCGATGCCCTGGGGCGAGGCGCAACAGGCGGACCTGCGCGAACACACGCGCTGGCTGCTGACACAACGCCAGGCGCGGCCCTCGCTGCGGCGCGGCCTGATGGCGCGCGTGCCGGTCGCCGTGGCGGCGGGAGATCCAGCGCAGGTGGGCGCGCTGTTGCGCTGGCAGACGGACGAAGTTACCCTGGTGGTCTTCAACAACGCCGAAACTCCTGCCGCTTTCGCCGTCACGTCGGCTGAATTGCCCGTCGCCGGCCCGCCCACCGCCCTGTGGCTGCTGACGCCGGAAGGCAGCGAGGCGCACGCGCCCACGCTGGCCGGCACGCTGCCCCCGCTGAGCGCGGCGGTGATGTACTGGTAAGGTGACGCGGGCGGTTGTCAGCGTGACAGACGAGCGGGCGGTTGTCAGTGTGACAGACGAGCGGGCGGTTGTCAGCGTGACAGACGAGCGGGCGGTTGTCAGTGTGACAGACGAGCGGGCGGTTGTCAGCGTGACAGACGAGCGGGCGGTTG